>NZ_JBEAJG010000041.1:0-844290 GCF_040065235.1 Klebsiella sp. GB_Kp047
CGGCCTGCTGTTCAGCTTTGCGCGCTTTGGCGCGGGCGATAGCGGCTTCCACCGCCGCTTTGCGGGGATCGGCTGCGTCGGTCGACGGGGATTCTGCCGGCGCGGCCTGCTGCTGCGCTTTACGCGCCCGGGCTTCGGCCTTCCGCGCTTCGCGGGCGGCAATCGCCTCGCTGTTGTCCGGTCTGGCGCCGGCCTGAATCACGATAGGCTGCGCGGCGTCGCGCTGTTTATCACGTACCCGGGCCAGGGCGGCGTTAATCGCATCCTGATCTTTGGCGGCTGGCTGGACGGCGGCTTTTTTATGCCGCTCGGCGCGGGCCGCTTTCTCACGCTCCAGGCGCGCCTGTCGGGCCTCGAATCGCGCCTTGGCTTCCGCAGCGCGCTGCTCTTCCAGACGAATCGCCGCGATCTCGGCTTTCTCCTGGCGGAAGTACTGCACCAGCGGAATATTGCTTGGGCATACCCACGCGCACGCGCCGCATTCGATGCAGTCCGCCAGATTGTGAGCGGTGGCTTTATCGTGCTGCTGGCCTTTGCTGAACCAGTACAGCTGCTGCGGCAGCAGATCGGCCGGGCAGGCGTCGGCGCAGGCGCTACAGCGAATGCAGCCTTTTTCTTCCTGCGGCTCGCCCATTTCGCTGGCGGAGGGCGCTAAGAGACAGTTGGTGATCTTCACTACCGGGACGTCGAGCCCCGGCAGAGTAAAGCCCATCAGCGGGCCGCCCATGATCACCATCGGCTCAGCGCTGGCGCAGAATCCGGCGTCGTTCAACAGATGGCGCACCGGCGTGCCAAGGCGCGCCCAGACATTGCCCGGCCGGGTTACCGCCTCGCCGGTGAGGGTGACCACGCGCTCGGTTAACGGTTCGCCGTCAATTACCGCGCGTTTCACCGCGTAGGCTGTACCGACGTTCTGCATTAGCACGCCAATGTCCGAAGAACGACCGCCGTGCGGCGCCTGTTTCCCGGTGAGAATCTGGGTGAGCTGCTTGGCGCCACCGGAGGGGTATTTGGTGGGAATCACGCGCAGCGAAATGCCATGGGCGTCGCAGAGTACAGCCCGCAGCATGGAGATGGCCTGCGGCTTATTGTCTTCAATGCCGATCAGCACCTCGTCAGGCTGCAGAATGTGGGCGAGGATGCGGATCCCTTCGACAATCTGCGCCGCGCAGTCCTGCATCAGGCGGTCGTCCGCCGTGATATAGGGTTCGCACTCGGCGGCGTTAATGATCAGCGTTTTAATTTTATCGCCGCCGCCGCGCAGTTTACTGCCGGTGGGGAAGCCGGCGCCGCCGAGGCCGGCAACGCCAAACTGGTGGATGCGCTCAATCAGCGCTTCACGTGTGCGGGTCTGGTAGTCGCTCCAGCCGTCGCGTTCGATCCAGCGGTCTTCGCCGTCGGCGTCAATGATCACGCTCATCTCCGCCAGCGCGGATGGATGGGCGGTGGTGTGCGGGGCGATAGCGGCAACGGTGCCGGAGGTGGGGGCGTGAACCGGCAGCATTCTTCCCCAACCGCGGGTTAGCGGCTGGCCGCGCAGCACCCGGTCGCCTACTTTGACGCACAGTTCGCCTTCGGCGCCGATGTGCTGCTTCAGCGGGATCACAAAGCGCTGCGGCAGGGAAACCTGGCGCAGCGGGGTGCCGTTTGACTGGGTTTTCATCTCCGGCGGGTGAATACCGCCGTTAAAATCCCAGACTTTGTCTTTTCGGAAAGCGGAAAATAGCTTAAACATGTTGTTCCACAGGAATATTTCGCACCGGGATCGTGTGCAGATCCCATTTCCAGGTCTCCGGGGTGGTCGCCACCGGAACGAGTGAAATGCACTGGGTCGGGCAGGGGGCAACGCACAGGTTGCAGCCGGTGCACAGGTCGCTCATCACGGTATGCATGGCGCGGGTCGCCCCGACAATGGCATCCACGGGACACGCCTGAATACATTTGGTGCAGCCGATGCAGTTCGGCTCGTCAATCACGGCGAGCATGCGGGCCGGCTCGGCTGCCTGCTCGTCGCCATCGACAGGCTGCGGGTCGACGTTGAGCAAGGCGGCGATTTTTAACATCACCGCTTCGCCACCCGGCGCGCAGCGATTAATTTTCTCACCCTGCACGCCCACCGCTTCCGCATAGGGGCGGCAGCCAGGGTAGCCGCACTGCCCACATTGGCTCTGCGGTAACAGTTCATCAATTTTTTCCACCACCGGGTCGTCCTGCACCGCGAAACGGCGCGACGCATACCCCAGTATTAAGCCGAAAATCAGCCCTAACAGGCTGATGGCGATCACGGCTATCCAGACTGCGCTCATTACAACTTCACCAAACCACTAAAGCCCATAAAGGCCAGAGACATTAAACCGGCGGTAATCAGCGCGATGGCATTACCGCGGAACGGCGCGGGGACATCGGCCACCACCAGACGTTCGCGGATCGCCGCGAACAGCACCATCACCAGCGAGAAGCCGACGGCGGCGGCAAAGCCGTACAGCGCCGACTGCAGGAAATTGTGGCCCAGGTTGATGTTCAGCAGCGCCACCCCGAGCACCGCGCAGTTGGTGGTGATAAGGGGCAAAAAGATGCCCAGCAGGCGATAGAGCGCCGGGCTGGTTTTACGCACCACCATCTCAGTGAACTGGACCACCACGGCGATAACCAGAATAAAGGCCAGGGTACGTAAATAAACCAGATTTAGCGGGATAAGGATCCAGGTATCAATCAGCCAGGCGCAAATAGAGGCCAGGGTCATCACGAAGGTGGTGGCGAGCCCCATCCCCATTGCGGTTTCCAGCTTTTTGGAAACCCCCATAAACGGACACAGGCCAAGGAACTTCACCAAAACGAAGTTATTGACAAGGACAGTACCGATAAAGAGCAGTAAATAATCAGCCATCATGCGACCTGAAACGAAAAAAAGCCGCTTATTATCGAATAAAACGATACCGGCGACAACAGGTTAAGTGTGGGGTTATTACGGATTAACAAAGGTCCGTTTTACCCGCTGTGAACGGCGAAAATAGGGCGCCAGCAGCGCGGCGGCCAGCAGCGGAAACAGTAGCTGACGCAGTGCAAGGACATCCGAAACGGGGGAGAAGGCAAACGCCTTTATCGCCAGCAGCAGCGTAATGAGCAGCCAGATAATATAGTGTTTCGGCACCAGCGAGCGCCGCTTGAAAAAGGCGATGGTCAGCCAGAGCGTATAAAACCACATGGCGAGGGCAAACAGCAACGAGGCGACCCACAGCGCCATGTGTCCGGTGCTCATGGCGCGCAGCAGGGCCCAGGTTTGCGGCGACATGAGGGCATTGGCAAAAAACAGCAGCGATAACGAGGCGCTCAGCAGCGCCACCAGCAACCAGGCCAGCGGTGCCAGCAGCCATCCGCCGATGCGTTCCGCAGATTGAGACGTCATGGTTCTCCCCTATTTAACGCCAGTATATAAAAGCAGGCCGGGAAGTATAAGCAACTGGCGTGAAGGATGACAGTCTTACTGCACGAATCGCCAAACGGATTTAGGCACCTGGCCCACATCGAACAATTTACCGCCGGAAACCAGCTCTGCCCGGCGGTGATCGGCGGCGCGATACATATTAACGATCTCTTCGGTGTCAGTCAGGGAGTAGTTAAGGTGATCAAATAGTTTTTCAAGACTTTCCAGCGAACTGATTTTGCGGAATTTTAATAAATAGTCCAGAACGGTCATTTTCGTATCCATTTTATAATCGGAATAATTACGTTGAATATTATCAGCATTCACTAAACCTACTCTCAACCAACGGCGCCTTCTGCCGGGGCCGCGTGGAATGTTTCAGGTTATATAAACCCATGACAAGGGGCAAAGCCAGCCTTGAAGAGCAGGGAGATGTTTAAGAATATTCTAAATCAGACCGGGCGCCGAATGGCGCCCGCAGGAGAAGATTAACGCTGTTCGCCGCGACTGGCAATAACAGATTTGTACCAATAAAAACTCTTCTTTCGTTTCCGTGCCAGATTTTGCTGGTGGTCCACATAGACAAAGCCATATTGCTTTTGATATCCGTTGAGCCAGCTAAGCAGATCGATAAACGACCAGGGATAATAGCCGCGAACGTCAGCTCCCTGCGCCAGCGCCTTTTCCAGAGCGCCAATATGGCTGCTCAGGTAGTCGATTCGCGGATCGTCGACCACCTCACCGGCAATAATCGGGTCTTTCGCTCCCAGGCCATTCTCGGTGATATAGATCGGGATATCGCCATAGCGCGCCTTGATCATCATAATGCCGTCGGTTAGCCCCTGCGGCCAGATCTCCCAGCCCCATTCGGTATAAGTGCTCTGCGGATTACGCACGAAATAGAATAACCCCTCCACGCCAGGCTCGCCGCCGGTGGGGATTTCGGGCGGCTGGGCGGATACCGTTTCCCGACGATAGTAATTCAGACCGATAAAGTCACAGCGGTTGTCTCGCAGCAGCGCGTCGTCGCCTGGAGCAAAGCGCGGTACTCCCCACAGGGCTTGAGTCTGCGCCAGCAGGGCAGCAGGATAGGTGCCTTTTAGCACCGGATCGTACAGCCAGTGGGTATGGATGGCGTCAGCCAGGTCGGTAGCCTGCCTGTCCGCCTCGCTGTCGGTGAGCGGGGTATGCGGCTGCAGCACATTGACGAAACCAATCTCGCCCGCCACGGCCATCTCGCGAAACGCCTTCACCGCCAGCGCATGGGCGATAAACACGTGATGACAGGCCTGGATGGCGCGCGCCGGATCGCGAACGGCCGGCGGATGCAGGCCGTTAATGTAGCCGTGGCCGATAAAGACGATGGTCTCGTTAAAGGTAGCCCACAGCTTCACCCGCGAACCAAAGCGGGCGTAGCACAGGCGGGCGTACTCGGCGAAGGCTTCGGCGGTGCTGCGTGCTTCCCAGCCGCCCTCATCCTGCAGGGCCTGCGGCAGGTCCCAGTGATAGAGGGTAATCATCGGCTCAATATTATGCGCCAGCAGTTCATCGATCAGATCGCTATAAAACTGCACGCCTGCTTCATTAATCTCGCCGCGCCCGGTGGGCAGCAGGCGCGGCCAGGAGATGGAAAAGCGATAGCTCTGCAGGCCCATCTCGGCCATCAACGCCACGTCTTCGCGAAAACGGTGATAGTGATCGACGGCGATATCGCCGGTGGTCCCTTCAAAGGTGGTTCCCGGCAGGTGAGAGTAGATATCCCAGATTGACGGTCCTTTACCGTCAGCGTCGTGCCCACCTTCAACCTGATACGCTGCGGTAGCGGCACCCCATAAAAAATGTTGCGGAAAAGCGGCCATGAAAAAGCTCCCAGTCTGATGATAGAGGGAGTGTAATCAAAGCAAGGATAACTGTGCAACCGGTTTCTGAAACCGGTTGCACAGTTGCGAAGCGGGTCACTGTTTCACGGCGGCGCTACTTTGTCTGCACCACATCCGCTGGCGGTGGCGACTGGTAGTTATCAATATGGTGCGCGATAACCAAAAGCAGTGCGGAAATCCCAAAAACAATCCAGCCAATAAGTTCTACAATACGAGTAAAAACAGTCGTCATAACACTTCAATATCCTTTGAACACAGTGGGAAATGTTACTCTATGGTCAGCAGATCACAAGGGGTATCTGTCTGATTTTGCACGCATGCGTTAAAACCTTAAGTGAAAAAATGATAAGTTTTATTCACGTTTTGTAAGAATATTCTCATTAGTCAGATATTGACATCAGCTGAATAAGAGAGGCGGTTAAATGAGTGATGCGATCCGGGTGGGGCTGGTGGGCTATGGCTATGCCAGCAAAACGTTTCACGCGCCATTAATCAGCGGCACGCCGGGCCTGGCGCTGACGACGGTCTCCAGCAGCGACGCGGCCAAAGTTCATGCCGACTGGCCTGGCGCGAAGGTGGTTAGTGCGGCGGGTGAATTGCTGAACGACCCGGAGATCGATCTGGTGGTCATCGCCACGCCGAACGACACCCACTTCCCACTGGCGAAAGCGGCGCTGGAGGCCGGTAAGCACGTGGTGGTGGATAAACCCTTTACCGTGACACTGTCACAGGCTCGTGAGCTGGAGAGCCTGGCGAAGCACTGTGGCCGGGTGCTGTCGGTATTTCACAATCGGCGCTGGGACAGTGATTTTTTAACGGTCAGAACGTTAATCGACGAAGGCCTGCTGGGAGAGGTGTGTTACTTCGAATCCCATTTCGACCGCTTCCGCCCGCAGGTACGCCAGCGCTGGCGGGAACAGGCGGGCCCCGGGAGTGGAATTTGGTATGATCTCGGACCGCATCTGCTCGACCAGGCGGTGGTGCTGTTTGGTCTGCCGGTGAGCATCACGGTGGATCTCGCTCAACTTCGGCCCGGCGCGCAATCCACCGACTATTTTCACGCGGTGCTGGCCTATCCACAGCGGCGGGTGGTGCTGCACGGCACATTGCTCGCCGCCGCGGAGAGCGCGCGCTTTATCGTCCACGGCTCGCGGGCCAGCTTTATCAAGTACGGTCTCGACCCGCAGGAGGAGCGGCTGAAAAATGGCGAGCGTTTGCCGCAGGAGGACTGGGGGTATGATATGCGTGACGGTACCTTGACCCGCGCCGAAGGCGACGAACGTAGCGAGGAGACATGGCTGACGCTACCGGGCAATTATCCCGCTTACTATGCCGCTATCCGCGATGCGCTCAATGGGGTGGGAGAAAACCCGGTTCCGGCCAGCGAGGCGATTCAAATCATGACCCTGCTTGAGCTCGGTATCGAGTCGGCCCGGCATCGCGCCACGCTCAGCCTTGTGTAAGAGATAGCCCGGCAGCGCGGCTGCCGGGCCGGCTATCAGCCTTTAGCCACCCGCTGAATGAGCGCGGCTTTTTCCTGTTCGCTCAGAAACGCCTGGGTCAGACCATTGATCTGGGCCTGGCGGATCTGCTCCCGGCTCAGGCCCGCCGCCGGCGCCGCCACGGTGTATTCGTGGATAATATCGACCCCCTGGACCGCCGGATCGTCAGTGTTGAGGCTCGCCAGCACGCCGTGCTCAAGGAACTGCTTCAGCGGATGCTGGGCCAGAGAGGGTACGGTGCTGGTTTGCACGTTCGAGGTGAGACAGGATTCAATCCCGATGCGGTGCTCGGCCAGATAGTCCATCAGGGCGGGATCCTGTACCGCTTTTACCCCGTGGCCGATACGCTCGGCGCCCAGCTCACGAATGGCCTGCCAGATACTTTCCGGGCCGGCCGCTTCGCCAGCGTGAACGGTGATATGCCACCCGGCATCGCGGGCCTGGTTAAAATGACTGAGGAACAGCGCCCCCGGGAAGCCCAGCTCATCGCCAGCGAGGTCGAGGGCGGTGATGCCATCGCGGTGGGCGAGCAGCGCCGCCAGCTCTTCCTGACAGGCCGCTTCGCCAAAGGTGCGGCTCAAAATGCCGATCAGGCGGGCGTCGACCTGAAAATCGCGGCACCCCTCACGTACCCCGGCGATCACTGCCTCTACCACGCCGTCAACCGGCAATTGGTGGGTCATCGCCATATAGCGTGGGGAGAAGCGCAGCTCCACGTAGTGCAGGCCATTGCGCGCCGCGTCTTCGACGTTCTCATACGCCACGCGACGGCAGGCTTCCAGCGAGGCCAGGACTTTCACCCCCCAGTCGAGCTTGGCGAGAAAACTGACCAGATCGGGCTCCAGGCTGGTGACCTGGACGTGGGGACGCAGCGTGTCAAGGGTGGTAGCGGGAAGGGTGATATTAAACTCGCGGCCAAGATCGAGGATGGTTTGGGCCCGGATGTTACCGTCAAGGTGGCGGTGAATGTCGGTTAATGGCAATGAGGAATCAATCATGGTCGCACTCTTTTTTTAGTTAAAGTGCACGTCATTATACAACATGAGCATAACTGTTTAAAAGCATTGAAAAAATCTATGCGATACAAACAGCTGGGGGCAATCAGGTCATTTTTACGCGCTTTTTGACTGGCCCCTTCAAAACAGGGGCCGAATGTCATGATCGACGCGATCCTGACCAGACAAGAAAAGCACACGTGCTAACCGCGGCACCCGCAAGGCAGACCGCCTGCCATCCCCAGTGGGAATAAAGCTGTGTGGCAACGATAGCCCCTGCCGCGCTACCCAGCGAATAAAAACACATGTAAGCCCCAACCAGGCGGCTTGCCGCTGCAGGCCTGGCGGCAATGATCAGGCTCTGGTTAGAGACATGTACGGCCTGTACCGCAAAGTCCAGCGCAATGACGCCAACTAACAGCCAGAGCAAAGAGGTTTCAACATAGGCGATAGGCAGCCATGAGAGAGCCAGCAGCGCCAGCGCCAAGCCGGTAGTACGCTGAGCCCATCCCTGGTCAGCCCACTTTCCCGCTCTTGAGGCGGCCAGCACGCCAGCGAGGCCGGCTAAGCCAAACATCCCCGCCTGGGTGTGCGAGAGGGAAAGGGCGGTAAGCGGCATGACCATAGTTGTCCATAGCATGCTGAAGGCGGCAAAGATAAGAAGCGCCAGTATGCCGCGCTTTCTCAGTTGCGGTTCAGTGATATATAGCTGAAACACTGACTTCAATAAGGAAAGGTAGGTGGACTTTTGTGGCTGCGATTGCTTTGAGGGCGGAGGCATGACCTTCCAGACGACACCGGCCATCAACAGCATCATACAGGCAGCCGTGAGATAAACGGCTCGCCAGCCGGCAATATCGGCTATCGCGCCTGAGATAAACCGAGACAACAGGATGCCTGAAACAATTCCGCTGGTCAGGGTACCCACCGCCTGGCCTCGTTTCTGCGGTGTCGCCAGTATTGCCACCCACGCCACCATCAACTGCACCACAACGGCCATCAGGCCAACGATCAGCATGGCGCCAAACAGAGTGGCTATATTGGGGGATAACCCTGCTACAACTAACGCCGCCGCTGAAAGCAACAGCTGAGTCATCGCCACGTATTTACGGTTCAGCCAGTCCCCGAGCGGAACCAGGAACAGTAAGCCAATGGCATAGCCCAACTGCGTAGCGGTGATGACGCCGCCAATCATGCCTGGCGCCACCTTGAGGCTGACCGCCATCGAGTCGAGTAAAGGTTGAGCTGAATAAACGTTGGCTACCGCCAGCGCGCAGGTCAGTGAAAACAACGTCGTTATCCCTGCGGTGAGCATCGCGTCAGGGGCTGACGCGGTTTGAATTCCGTGGCCGGTACACCTGCTTGTCTTATCTTTCATAAGAGACCTTCTATCTGGTTGCTTTTTAAAACTCGTTTACCTATAGAAATAGCCATAGTGGTTTTTTTTTGCAACTGGTAAAACGAAAGATTAAGCTAGCATTAGTAGACAGATTGATGAGGAGCGCGCAGATGGCAAAACAGGAATCACTCAGAACCAGTGAATGTCCGGTGGCGAGAACGTTGGAATCAATTGGTGAACGCTGGTGCCTGATGATTATCCGCGAAGCATTTGACGATGTACGGAGATTCAGCGAGTTTCAAAAAAATTTAGGGCTGGCCAAAAATATCCTTGCCGCGCGCCTGAAGCACCTGGTCGAGATCGGTATTTTCGAGATTTTACCGGCATCGGATGGCAGCGCATATAAGGAATACGTCCTGACTGAAAAGGGGCGCTCCGTGTTTCCCATTGTTGTGGCGATGCGTCAATGGGGAGAGCGTTATATGTTTGAGCAGGGAGAAACCTACTCTGTCCTGCTGGATAACGAACACGGCCAGCCGCTTCAATATCTGGATGTGCGTTCCGCTCAGGGAGATAAATTGCAACCAGGCGACTGTCATCGCCGGCGCGTTGTATCAGATACCAGCGCCGAATAATGTCGTGAAGGGTTTGCGGAATTCTAGTGAGAATACGATCGTACCGCTAAAGGGTTGTGGAACAATCCTGACCTATTTTTTGCGCACTGCTTCTGATGCTAACTCCCCGGACGCGTAACAGTGACCCGCCGCCAGCCGCATAATCATTTACATTTATATTTTATTTGAATGTATTCATGTTACATATTAAATTCTGCTTACTTTATCGACGATGAGGCAGGGATGCGGATGTGGAAAGCGTAATCCATAATAATATTGAGGGTTTTCTGCTGTTGTTATTAAGCATGTGGCCCATTCTGCTGGTGGTATTCGTTGGCGTCGCGATCTCCTTCTATACCATGCTGTTACGCAAAACGGCGCTGGCCTGCCTGCTGTTCGCCGTCGCCATCGGCGCCGCAGGCTGGAGCTTTGCCTGACGCCAGGCCTCAGGGTTTATCCAGCAGGCTCATACTGGAGGTGGCGGCGCCATCATTCAGATTGGACGGCGAATGCCAGTCGCGACCCGCCAGGGCGCTGTCTCTCTGACCACTACTGGCGACGCTGTCCTGCTGCGTCGACAGCGTTGACCCTTCAAGCGCTTCCTCTGCCCCCGACTGGTCGGGCAGAGAACTGCTATACCCGCCATTATTCGAATACGTATCCATACCGTTGACTTCATTCGGCACCGTGTCGGTAGTGGTCCCGTCATCGTTAATGCAAAATGAGCCGCCGATGCCGTTAGGCTGACAGTCCGCGGCGAAAGTCGGGCTGGCCAGCGCGGTCAGCAGCAATAGCGGTAAGCTGATTTTCTTCATTTTCATCTCCATACGCAGCGTGGCCGACAGATGTTCTCAACTATAGAGGGGAGAGCGCGGCGGCAGGTAACAAAAATGTTTAATTTTGTAATAGCGGATGGTATCCGGCGCCCGTTTGCGTGGTCCGGGTGCAGCGGCTCAGCACAATGCGGTAATCAATTGTTAATTCAACGTAAAGGTTAATGAAAATTTAAGAGAAGGCCGCTATGTTGGCACAATCACACTTTCCATTAAGGATATTCCATGCGCGATAAATATTCCGGCCTGCAGATCGGCATCCACTGGCTGGTCTTTCTGCTGGTGGTGGTGGCCTATGCGGCGATGGAGCTGCGCGGATTTTTCCCCCGCAGCGATCGGCCGCTGATCAATATGGTTCATGTTTCCTGCGGAATCACCATTGGCGTGCTGATGGTGGCGCGTCTGCTGGTGCGGCTGAAAATGCCGACGCCGCCGATCGTGCCAAAGCCCTCACCGATGATGACTGGTTTCGCCCATCTCGGCCATCTGATTATCTATCTGCTGTTTATCGGCCTGCCGCTGATTGGCATGGTAATGATGTACTGGCGCGGGAATCCCTGGTACGCCTTTGGCCTGACGATGCCGTATGCTCCGCAGAGCGATTTTGAGCGGGTGGACACCCTGAAAGCGATCCATGAATGGTTAGCGAACGCCGGTTACTTCGTGATTGGCCTGCATGCCTTTGCTGCGCTGCTCCATCATTACTGGTGGAAAGATAATACCCTGCTGCGAATGATGCCCCGTAAGCGCTGAAGGGTTTGCTTCAACATTCAGACCCCGTCCCGAGACGGGGTTTTTTTTTGCCTTTGTGGTAAATAAAATATAGTATACCCCCCTATATGATACGGAGGCGTTATCGTGCCACATTCACCTGAAGATAAAAAACGGGCGCTCAGCCGCGTACGACGCATCCGCGGCCAGGTTGAAGCCCTTGAACGCGCGCTGGAGTCCGGCGAGCCCTGTATGACCATCCTGCAGCAGATCGCCTCGATTCGCGGGGCGGCAAACGGTCTGATGGGCGAAATGGTGGAGATCCACCTGCAGGACGAGCTGGTCAGCGGCGACACCACCCCGGACCAGCGGGCCGCGAGAATGGCAGAGGTCGGTCATCTGCTACGATCCTATTTAAAATAACATCACGACGAGGAAGAGACAGTTATGAAATCACGCGCAGCAGTGGCCTTTGGCCCCGGTCAGCCGTTAAAAATCGTAGAGATTGACGTCGCGCCGCCGAAAAAAGGCGAAGTTCTGGTGAAAATCACCCATACCGGCGTGTGCCATACCGATGCTTTCACCCTTTCCGGCGACGATCCGGAAGGGGTCTTCCCGGCGGTGCTGGGCCATGAAGGCGGCGGCGTGGTCGTGGAAGTGGGCGAGGGCGTCACCAGCCTTAAGCCGGGCGATCATGTCATCCCCCTGTATACCGCCGAATGCGGCGAGTGCAAATTTTGTAAGTCGGGTAAAACCAATCTCTGTCAGGCGGTACGCGCTACCCAGGGCAAAGGGCTGATGCCGGACGGCACCACCCGTTTCTCGTATAACGGCGAACCGATTTATCACTACATGGGCACCAGCACCTTCAGCGAATACACGGTCTGCGCTGAGATCTCGCTGGCGAAAGTCAATCCGCAGGCGCCGCTGGATAAAGTGTGTCTGCTGGGCTGCGGCGTGACCACCGGTATCGGCGCGGTGCACAACACGGCGAAGGTTAAGGCCGGGGATACCGTCGCGGTCTTTGGTCTGGGCGGCATCGGCCTGGCGGTGATCCAGGGCGCTGTGCAGGCGCAAGCCGGGCGCATTCTGGCAGTCGATACCAACCCGGATAAGTTCACTCTCGCTAAAGAGATGGGGGCTACCGACTTTATCAACCCCAACGACTACGATAAGCCGATTCAGGATGTGATTGTTGAGCTGACCGACGGCGGGGTGGATTTCAGCTTCGAGTGCATCGGTAATGTCAATGTGATGCGCGCGGCGCTGGAGTGCTGCCATAAGGGCTGGGGCGAGAGCGTCATTATCGGCGTGGCCGGCGCCGGGCAGGAGATCAAGACCCGTCCGTTCCAGCTGGTGACAGGCCGCGTGTGGCGCGGCTCCGCCTTTGGCGGCGTGAAAGGCCGTAGCCAGCTGCCGGGAATGGTGGAAGACGCGATGGCGGGTAAAATTCGCCTCGACCCGTTTATTACTCATCGCCTGCCGCTGGAGCAGATTAACGAGGCCTTTGACCTGATGCATGAAGGCAAATCGATTCGCACCGTGATCCACTTTGGCGACCAGTAATCGCTAACGCGCAAGGCGTTTCGGCAACAGCAAAAAAGGGCCCGGATGGGCCCTTTTGCTTAAGTCAATCAGTGATGGTCAGGGAGCGCGTAGGCGATAATGTAATCGCCGCGATCCGGAGACTGACGGGCGCCGCCCGCATTGATAATGATGTACTGCTTACCGGTTTTCGGCGACACGTAGGTCATCGGGCCTGACTGGCTGCCAACCGGCAGACGGGATTTCCAGATCTCCTTGCCGTTAGCGGTATCAAAGGCGCGCAGGTAGAAATCCTGAGTGCCGGCGAAGAACAGCAGCCCGGACTGCGTCGCCAGCGACGCGCCAAGGGTCGGCATACCGATTGGAATCGGCATGTGCATGCGGATCCCCAGCGGCCCGGTATCCTCTACGGTACCTACCGGCACCTGCCACACCAGTTTCCCGGTTTTCAGATCCACCGCGGACATGGTGCCGAACGGCGGCTTCTGGCACGGAATGCCCAGCGGCGACAGGAAACGTTCGCGCATGGCGCCAAACGGCGTGCCTTCCATCGGCACGATGCCCATCTCGATGCCGCTGGCGTCTTTCGCCACCTTCTCGCGCGGCACCATATAGTTGGCGAGACCCAGACGCATATCGTTAACGAACATCAGGCTGTTGTTGGGATCCACCGAGACGCTGCCCCAGTTCATGCCGCCAAGCGAGCCCGGGAACTGCAGGGAGCGGTCTTCCCCCGGCGGGGTAAAGACGCCCTGATGGCGCATTTCTTTGAACTGGATACGGCACAGCAGCAGGTCGATCGGCGTCGCTCCCCACATATCGGACTCGGTCAGAGTCTGGTTACCGATCATCGGCATTCCCACCGAGTAAGGCTGCGTCGGCGAGTAGCGCTCGCCTTTGACATTGCCCACCGGCACCGGCCGCTCTTCCACTTTCGCCACCGGCTCGCCGGTTTCGCGGTTGAGCATAAAGATCATGCCCTGCTTGCTGGTCTGCACCAGCACCGGGGTGGTGCCGCCCTTGCCGTCAGGCAGATCGTACAGCAGCGGCTGGGACGGCAGGTCAAAGTCCCACAGGTCGTGGTGGGTGGTCTGGAAGTGCCAGCGTACCTGGCCGGTAGCGGCATCCACGGCGACGATGGAAGAGCTGTATTTATCGTCCAGCGCGGTTCGTTCGCCGCCAAAGAAGTCAGGCGTAGCGTTACCGGTCGGCAGATAGATCAGGTTCAGCTTCGCGTCGTAAGACATCGCCGACCAGACGTTCGGCGTGCCGCGCGTATAGGTCTGGCCCTCCGGCGGTACGCCGGTCAGCGCCGGATTACCCGGATCCCACGCCCAGGCCAGTTTACCGGTGTGGACGTCAAACGCACGGACCACCCCCGGCGGTTCGCCGGTAGAGTAGTTATCCGCGACGCGGCCGCCGACCACCACCACATTACCCGCGACCAGCGGGGTGGAGGTCTGCTGATAGTAGCCTGCTTTGACTTCGCCCATCCCGACGCTAAGGTCGACAATACCGCGATCGCCGAAGCTCTCGCACAGTTTGCCGGTGTCGGCATCAATGGCGATCAGGCGGGCATCGATCGTTGGCAGGAACAGACGACGGGAGCAAGCGGCAGGCTGAGCGCCTGACGCTGGCGTCGTCTGCGCCTGGCTATCTTCGTAATAGCCTAAGCCGCGGCAGCGCTGCCAGTTAGGCGAAGAGGATTTGGAGTCATAGCGCCATTTCTCTTTGCCGCTGTCGACATCCAGCGCCAGCACTTTGCTGTAAGGGGTACAGACGTAGAGGGTATCGCCAATCTGCAACGGGGTATTCTGATCTTCCGCGCCGGAGCCATTGCTCTGTGGGATATCGCCAGTATGCGCCACCCAGGCTACCTGCAGCTGGTTGACGTTTTGCTTGTTGATTTGATCCAGGGCGGCGAAGCGGTCTCCGTGGGTGGTGTTGCCCCAGTGCGCCCAGTTTTTCTGCTCTTCGCCCGGCGCGACGGGTTTCACCGGCACCGCTTCCGTGGCGCTGACCAGCGGTTCGGATTTAAACATCCAGCCAAAGCTTCCCGCCAGCGCCACGGCGAGCACGGCGGCGATGGCAAAAGCCGGGCCTTTTTTCGCCGGCGAGCTGGCAAGGAAAGGCCAGACCAGGGCGGCGAGGAAGGCCAGCACGCCAAGGGCGAACAGACGCGAGAAGAGCGGCCAGAAGTTCCAGCCAGCGTCGCCGATCGCCCAGATCACCGAAGCGATAAACGCCACGGCGTACAGCAGAATACCCCCGCGGCGGCGACGGAAAATCAGCACCGCCGCGATAACCATCACCACGCCCATCAGCGCGAAGTACAGCGTGCCGCCGACGAGAGCCAGTTTTACCCCCAGAATACCGATAGCCAGACCGATGATGAGCATCAGTCCGGCGAGAAGCCACTGCAGGATCCGGGGGAATCCGCGCGGCGCGTTGCCAGTTGTCATGAAATCTCCTTAACCACACCAGCCACCTCAGTGCGAACCAAATGAAATAAAGTTATTTTGTTTTATTTTTGAATGAAGTGGTTTGTATCTTCATAAAGCCAAATTTATTGCCTGTTTTGATTTCGTATGAACCATTTGGTGAAATCGCGATATGATAGATCTGTTAAAGAAATTTGCGCAAATGTTAATAAATAATTTCGCACTAAATGATTATTTTGCTGAATGTGACGCAGTCAGCGTTGGCTCCCCGGCCGCTACGGGCCGGGGGATCATCGGATCAGGCAGGCATTGATTTACGAATAGCGCTGAGCAGGGTTTGTGTCCCGGGGGTCAGCGTCGCATCGACGCGGGTTAGAATGCCGATGGGCTCCCCGGCGCCCTGGGTGGCAATCGGCAGGGCGGTCAGTACGCCACGGCGAAGATCGTCTTTCACCGCCCCGGAAGGGACGAACCAGACATAGTCAAAATCGACCGTCAGCTGGCGCGACAGTGAAGCGGAGAGGGTCTCGATGCAGCCGGCGGGCATTTTACAGCCCTGGCTCTGGAGCAGCGCTTCGGCGTTTTGCCGCGGCACGGTGCCCTTTGGCGAGACCACCACCGGCCACTCCATCACCCGACTGAGGGTCACGGTCTCCTGCAGCAGAGGATGTCCCGGGCGTACCACCAGCTTAAGGGATTCCAGGAACAGCAGTTCGTAATGCAGCCCGCTCATCAGCTCCGGATCGGACATCCGTCCGATGCCGATGTCGATCTCCCCGGATTTTAAGCCGGCGAGCAGCATGGTGTTGTTCATGGTGGCGACCTGCAGCGTGATATCTTTTTGCTGCTTATGGAGCTGGCCGATCACCGTCGGCAGGATCCCCAGCGCGGCGGTAGGCAGCGCGCCGATGCGCACGATATCGTTATTCAGCCCCTCTTTACGGTTCAGCGCCTGGCCCGCCGAGTTAAGGGCATCAAGCACTTTCACGGCATGAGTCAGAAACTGTTCCCCGACCAGGGTCAATTGCGCCCCCAGACGTCCCCGCTCAAACAGACGGGTACCGGTCAGCTGTTCAAGCTCGTTAAGCGTTTTTGAAAGTGCTGGCTGGCTCAGATTTAAAGTTTCAGCCGCGCGCCCCAGCGTTCCCTGTTGAGCGACGGCCACGAAGGTGTGTAGATGGCGCAAGCGAATGCGCTGACTGAAGAGACCATTTTTTTCCATAGTAAGATGATGTTAAAAACACAGCGGTGAAAGAGACAAGCGGCCTTGTTTAAATTTGATAACCAGATAGCAAAATATTATTAACATTTGAGCTGATTACATTACAAGATCTTTCCCTATGGTTTAACACGCCGTCGCCCCGGCTGTACGGGGCGACGGCGGTGGTCAGCATGGCCGCTAGATATCGAAAAAGACGGTTTCGTTCTCGCCCTGCAGATAAATGTCGAAACGATAGACCACTTCCGCACCGCGAACCTCGCGCTCGGCGATTAAGGTTTTGCGTCTCACCTCCCATTCGATGAGATTCAGCACCGGGTCGCTGGCATTGGCCTCGTGCTCATCGGCGAAATACATCCGCGTATTCAGGCCAATGTTGATCCCCCGCGCCACCACCCACAGATTGACGTGCGGCGCCATCAGACGGCCGTCGCGGCCAACCACCGCGCCGGGCTTGATGGTTTCAAAGCGCCAGACGCCGGAGGTGAAGTCAGAGCAGGTGCGCCCCCAGCCGCGAAAGCCTGGGTCGACCGCTTTCTGCTGCTGACGGTCCTCAGGATGGTTATAGCGTCCCGCGGCGTTAGCCTGCCAGATCTCCAGCAGCACGTCGCGGACCGGGGTCCCGGAGCCGTCGATAACCCGGCCTTCAATGGTGATCCGTTCCCCGACCGTATCGGCGGTGGTGAGAACCGGACCAAAATTTTTTTCAAAAATATGAAAACCCGCCGCGTCCGGTGCCAGACCGATATGAACATAGGGTCCCGCAGTCTGCGAGGCAGTTTCAGGCAGATACTCTTTCATCGGGCGGCCCCCTGAGTGCGATTTTCAAACAGCGTGGCGCGATGGCCGCGCAGAACAAGGTCGAAGCGGTAGGCCAGACAATCCAGCGGCACGGCGGCGTGCATGTCCAGCTCGGCGATCAGGGTGCGCACGGCGTCGTCATTATTAATGGTCCTGACGATCGGGCACTGCTTGATCAACGGGTCGCCTTCGAAATACATCTGGGTGATCAGGCGCTGGGCCCAGGCGTCGCCTGAAAGCGAGAAATGAATATGCGCCGGACGCCAGTCGCTGGCCTGGTTGCGCCAGGGGTAGGGGCCGGGCTTGATGGTGCGAAAACAGTAATAACCGTTCTCGTCGGTCAGCACCCGACCGCAGCCGCCGAAGTTCGGGTCAATCGGTGCCAGATACTGATCTTTTTTATGTCGATAGCGACCGCCGGCATTGGCCTGCCACACTTCCACCAGGGTGTTTTTCATTGGTCGGCCGAAACCATCCCGCACATAGCCGTGCACAATGATCCGCTCGCCAATCGGCAGGCCTTCTTTGGCATAGTTAAGGATAAGGTCATTATCCAGCGGGCCCAGGTCGTCGCGGCTAAACACCGGGCCGGTGATCTCTGACAGCGAGTTCTGCAGGGAGATTAGGGCGTTTTTCGGGGAGCGCAGGACGCTGGTTTTATAGCCCGGGGCGTAAGCGGGCGGGTGACTACTGTAATCGCGATGGATAACCTCGCGCGGGGACCATTTATCGTTCATCGGGTACTCCGTATAGAGGGTAGAGAGGCATGTTGTTGTAATGTCGCCAGAAACAGTGTGTGTAAATATATTGTTAATTTAAAGTGAAATTACCGGGTGTTTTTCATAACCGTCGGTTATGCCCTGCGCCATGCCCATGACCGGAAGCAGGTTATCGCCATCACAGTTTGTAAATTCTTCCCCCCGCCGGGAGGCAGCTTTCCTACACTCCAGGAAGTATTCACTGGAGGTAACACATCATGGCGAACACCATCACGGCTGATGAGATTCGGGAGCAGTTTTCGCAGGCCATGTCGGCCATGTACCAGCAGGAAGTTCCGCAGTACGGGACGCTGCTGGAGCTGGTGGCTGACGTCAACCTGGCGGTACTGGAAAATAATCCGAAGTTGCATGAACAACTGGCCAACGCCGACGAGCTGGCTCGCCTGAACGTTGAGCGCCACGGGGCGATCCGCGTGGGCACAGCGGAGGAACTGGCGACGCTGCGTCGCATGTTTGCCATCATGGGGATGTATCCCGTCAGCTATTATGATCTTTCACAGGCCGGCGTGCCGGTTCATTCCACGGCGTTTCGTCCTGTCGACGATGCTGCGCTGGCGCGCAATCCGTTTCGGGTTTTTACCTCGCTGCTGCGTCTGGAGCTGATCGAAAACTGCGCTCTGCGTGAGCGAGCCGAGGCGATCCTCGCCCGGCGCAACATATTCACTCCCCGCTGTCTGGCGCTGATCGCCCGGCATGAGGCCGAAGGGGCGTTCACCCCTGCGGAAGCCCGCGAGTTCGTGCAGGAGGCGCTGGAGACCTTCCGCTGGCACCGGCATGCCACCGTCGATGAGGAGACCTACCACGCGCTGCATCGCGAGCATCGCTTGATAGCCGATGTGGTCTGCTTCCCGGGATGCCATATCAACCACCTCACGCCGCGAACGTTGGATATTGACCGCGCGCAGGCCCTGATGCCGGAGTGCGGCATTGAGCCAAAGGCCCTGATCGAAGGTCCGCCGCGCCGGGAGGTACCGATCCTCCTGCGACAGACCAGCTTCAAGGCGCTTGAGGAGCCAGTAATGTTCGCCGGCGAACACCGCGGCACTCACAGCGCCCGCTTCGGCGAAATTGAGCAGCGCGGCGTGGCGCTGACGCCAAAAGGACGCGCGCTATACGACCGATTGCTGCAGGCAGCAGGGACCGGCAAAGACAATCTCAGCCACCAGCTGCATCTGCAGGAGGTATTCCGCGAATTTCCCGACAGCGAATTTCTGCTGCGTCAGCAGGGGCTGGCCTGGTTTCGCTACCGCCTGACGCCGGCTGGCGAGGCCCATCGCCACGCGTTTCGCCCGGGCGACGATCCCCAGCCGCTGATCGAGCGCGGGTGGATAGTGGCCCAGCCTATCGTCTATGAGGATTTTTTACCGGTCAGCGCGGCGGGCATTTTTCAGTCCAACCTGGGTAACGAAACCCAGGCCCGCAGCCACGGGAATGCCAGCCGCGAAGCCTTTGAAGCGGCGCTGGGCTGTCCGGTGCAGGATGAATTTGAACTGTACCAGCAGGCGGAGGAGCGCAGCAAACGACGTTGCGGTCTGCTGTAAAATCAGTAACCTGCTGGCATCAGCCTTACAGGGAGCAGGTTATGCAACATCCGTCGAAACCGCTGGCGAAAACCCGGCAGGGCACGCTGGCCGGGAGTGCAGAGCAGGGGATCCATATCTGGCGCGGCATTCCGTACGCCGCGCCGCCCGTGGGGCCGCTGCGCTGGCGCGCGCCGCAGCCTCCCGCCCGCTGGCCGGGCGTGCGTCAGGCCGACGCCTTTTCCGCCGCCAGCTGGCAGGACATTGACTACTGCCGCGAACTTGGCGGCGGGGATCCCGGTCGCTTCAGCGAAGACTGTCTCTATCTCAACGTCTGGGCCCCCGCCAGCGCAGCGCAGCCGCTGCCGGTGATGGTCTGGCTGCACGGTGGCGGGTTTACCATCGGCGCCGGTAGCCTGCCGCCTTACGATGGCCTGGCGCTGGCCAGCCGCGACGTGGTGGTGGTGACGGTCAACTACCGTCTGGGCCACCTCGGCTTTTTCGCCCACCCGGCGCTGGAAGAAGAGGCGGGCGAGCGGCTGTATAACTTCGCGCTGCTCGACCAGATCGCCGCCCTGCAGTGGGTCCAGGAAAACATTCACGCCTTCGGCGGCGACGCCGCCAACGTCACGCTGTTTGGCGAATCCGCCGGGGCGCGCAGCGTGCTGTCGCTGATGGCCTCGCCGAAAGCGAAAGGGTTGTTCCATAAAGCGATTATTCAGAGCGGGTATACCTTACCCGATCTGCCGCGGGAAAAGGCGCTGGAGAAAGGCCGTCTGCTGGCGGAGCATTTCGCCTTACCACAGGCCAGCGCTGAGCAACTGCGGGCAATCCCGGCGGAGGCCTTCTGGTCGCTTTCCGCCCCGCTGAATATCGGGCCAGCGCCCATTGCAGGCGATATCGTGCTCCCGCAGCCGATGCTGGAGACCTTTTTTGCCGGGCGCCAGCATCCGATGCCGGTGATCATCGGCTCCAACAGCGATGAAGCCAGCGTGATGGCTGTGTTTGGCGTCGACATCGCCGGGCAGATCCAGAAACTGCGCCGTGAGCGCCGTCTGGGTCTGGGACTGATCAAACTCCTCTATCCCGGCGTAAAAGGCGATGAAGCGCTGGGGCGGGAAGTCTGTCGGGATATGGCGTTTACCACCCTCGGCTATGTGGTGATGCAGGCCCAGCAGCGCGTGGGCCAGCCATGCTGGCGGTACTGGTTCGATTATGTCGCGGAAGCGGAACATGACGCCTATCCGCACGGCGCCTGGCACGGCAACGAGGTGCCCTACGTGTTTGATAACCTGCGGCTCACCGACCCGGTGCGGCAGTATGCCAGTGAAGCGGATCTGGCCTTCGCCGCTCAGGTCGCTGACTACTGGGTCCAGTTTGCCCGCGTCGCCAGCGGCGAGCAGGTGCTTGCCGGCGCGGTGCGCTGGCCGGCGTGCCTGCGCGGACGGGATCGTTTGCTGCGCATTGGCCTGCATAAGCGTGCCGGGTTTAAAGTGGAGAATCGCTTTATGCGCGCCCGGCTGGCGCTGTTTCGCCGGGTGATGAAGCACCACGTGACCCTCGAATAAAGGGGATGGGGGCGGCTCAGCGGGGCACGCCCCTGCTGCAGGCCGCGGGTGGCTAAGAAACGGCCCGGCGATGAGACAGGGCGCCGGGAGAGTGCTGTCCGCTTTGTTTAAGGCGGGTTTGCGTTAGATATTGCGCTCTCCCTCCGCCGGCGATGAAAAAACAGCCTGTTCTGGTAGACAGGGCTTTTTTACCGTTTTTCTGCTGGCAACAATTGGATTATTAATCGTTTTTGTCTAGAGTGGGCGGAAATTATCACGCAGCGTGATGACGCGTTGCGAATCATTTCACCCGTGCAGAAGGACGCTTTCTCAGGCATGAACCGCAGACGTTTTCTTAAATCTTCCATGGCTGTTGCCGCCGTATGCGGAACGTCAGGAGTCGCTTCCTTATTCAGTCAGGCCGCGTTTGCTGAAGACGCGGGCATTGCCGACGGGCAGACGCGTCGGTTCGATTATGCCGTGCTGCAGGCGATGGCCCACGATCTGGCGCGCCAGCCGTGGGGCGGGGCACCGCGCGATCTGCCGCCGACGCTGGCCAATCTCACCCCGCAGGCTTATAACAGCATTCAGTATGACGCTAACCACTCGCTATGGAACAATATTGAAGAACGCAAACTGGATATCCAGTTTTTCCACGTCGGGATGGGGTTCCGTCGCCGCGTGCGCATGTTCTCTTTAGACGCCGCCACCCAGCAGGCGCGCGAGATCCACTTCCGTCCGGAGCTGTTCAAGTACAATGACGCCGGGGTAGATACCCGGCAGCTGGAAGGGCAGTCCGACCTCGGCTTCGCCGGGTTCCGGGTATTTAAAGCACCTGAGCTGGCGCGCCGGGATATCGTGGCGTTTCTCGGCGCCAGCTATTTTCGCGCGGTAGACAGCACCTACCAGTATGGCCTGTCGGCCCGTGGGCTGGCGGTGGATACCTTTACCGATACCCCGGAAGAGTTCCCCGATTTCACCTCTTTCTGGTTCGAAACGGTCAAAGGGGACGCCACGGTCTTTACCGTTTACGCCCTGCTCGACAGCCCGAGCATCACTGGCGCCTACAAGTTCACCATCCACTGCCAGGATACCCAGGTCATTATGGACGTGGAGAACCATCTCTACGCCCGCAAGGATATCAAACAGCTGGGGATCGCGCCGATGACCAGCATGTTCAGCTGCGGCAACAACGAGCGTCGGATGTGCGATACCATCCACCCGCAGATCCACGACTCCGATCGGCTGTCGATGTGGCTGGGCAACGGCGAATGGGTCTGCCGGCCGCTGAACAACCCGCAGAAGCTGCAGTTCAACGCCTTCCAGGACAAGAACCCGCGCGGCTTTGGTCTGCTGCAGCTGGACCGTGATTTCTCCCACTACCAGGACGTGATGGGCTGGTATAACAAGCGTCCCAGCCTGTGGGTTGAGCCGCGTAACCAGTGGGGCAAAGGGGCGGTCAGCCTGATGGAGATCCCGACCACCGGTGAAACGCTGGATAACATCGTCTGCTTCTGGCAGCCGGAAAAGGCAGTGAAGGCGGGCGACGAACTCGACTTCAGCTACCGTCTCTACTGGAGCGCACAGCCGCCGGTCAGCACACCGCTGGCGCGTGTGCTCGCCACCCGCACCGGGATGGGGGGCTTCCCGGAGGGGTGGGCGCCGGGCGAACACTACCCGGACAAGTGGGCGCGTCGTTTTGCCATCGACTTTGTTGGCGGCGATCTGAAAGCGGCCGCGCCGCGCGGTATTGAACCGGTGATCACCCTCTCCAGCGGCGAAGCGAAGCAGATTGAAATCCTCTACGTCGAGCCGTTCGATGGCTACCGGATCCTCTTCGACTGGTATCCGACTTCCAACTCGACCGACCCGGTGGAGATGCGTCTGTTCCTGCGCTGTCAGGGAGAAGCCATCAGCGAAACCTGGCTCTATCAGTACTTCCCGCCGGCGCCGGATAAACGTAACTACATTGACGACCGGATCATGAAATAACCCCGTGACAGCCGTGGCCCCAGGCACCCCCTGCGGGCCCGTAGAGAGCCCCATGACCACAGACATTCCAGCAGTACCGGAGTCGATCCCGGTGACCGAGGCGCTGACGCTTATCGCCATTGATGAACGCTACGTCAGCGACCTGCACCAGCTGGTGGTGAAAAACCAGCGCTGGCTACAGCAGTCGCTCAGCTGGGCCGGCGAGGTGCGCAGCGAAGAGGAGACCCGCCGCCATGTGCAGGGTAACGTGATGCTGCATCAGCGGGATTACGCCAAAATGTTTTTGCTGTTTCTCGAAAAGCGGCCGATTGGCGTTCTGTCGTTTAACCAGATCGAGCCGCAGAATAAGACGGCCTATATTGGCTACTGGATCGATGAGGATCACCAGGGGCAGGGGTATCTGTCCCGTTCCCTGCAGGCCTTTATCCACCACTATGCCCGCAGCGGGCTGGTGCGCCGGTTTGTGATCAAATGTCGGGTGGCGAATACCCGCAGCAACCAGGTGGCGTTGCGTAACGGGTTTGTTCTGGAAGGCTGTCTCCGACAGGCCGAGTATCTGAACGGCAGCTATGACGATCAGAATATCTACGCCCGTATTATTGACCGCGACGAGGCGCTACAGGGCGCCTAACAGCGGCGTTCGGGTGATCTGCTGTTGGCCGCCGAGGGTCTTCGGGCCGCGCAGGTGAATGGCTTCTCCTTCCCGTGCGGCGATTTGCACCTCGTCCCCAAGAGTGACCTGGTGCTCAACGATCACATCGCCGACGATGACAGCCCGCCCCTGGATCAGCACGTCGTCATCAAGCAGAATCGGTCCACCGCGCAGCTGCGCCTCGCCGCCCACCATCGCCCGATGCTTTAGCAGACAGTTGCCTTCAATCACCGCATTCTCCGCGACCTGCGAGCTGTAGCGCACGGTGGGAATGGCGTCCTCACCGCGTCCCGCGATCAGACGGGCATGCCCGTAAATCCGCGCGTTATCGCACACCCAGACGTCGTTCTCCTCGTTTCCCTCGAGCCTGGCATGCTCAAAGACTTCCGCCCGATGTTCGACAAAAGCGTGTTCGACGAAGGCCTCGCCATAGATCTGCGCCTGGTGGAGAATGCGCGACGCGCTGACGGTGGCTCGCTGATAAATCTGCAGCACTTTGTCGCGATCGGCGGTCAGCCCACGGGCGGCAATGACTTGACAGTGGGGCAGAAGACGCGCCTCGTCGGCGAGGCGACAGTAGCCGCGCACCAGACTCTGGCTAATCGTGACGTTGTCACCAATCTGCGCGTGATGGCTGACCTGCGAGGCGTGAATGGATGCCCGTCCGCTGATGATAGCCCCATGGCTGACCACGCAGGGGCCATTGAGTTGGGCATCGTCGAGGATGCGCGCCCCGGCGAAGACCACGCTATTGGCATCGTAGATCCAGCACTCTCCCTGCTGGCTGAGGGCGCTTTCTTCATCCACCCAGCCGCCTTCGCTGCCCGCTTTGACGTCAGCGAAATCGATAAGCGCCACGATCTGGCGCACGGTGACGCACTGTTTACCATCCTCTTCCTGGTAACAATACTGCCGGGTCTGTTCGCTGAGACGGTATTTACGCATTCCCGATCCTCATTACTTATGGTTAACATAAACATAGCAAAGATCGCCGTAGCGCGTGGTATAAGGTTCCTTTAGAATGCAACTTCAAATTTAATTGATAACATCAATAAAATGAACAAAACGTATAGGTCGCAGCAGGTGCTTAACCTGCCGGCGGGATATTTTGGCATGGTGCTTGGCACCATCGGGTTGGGCTTTGCCTGGCGTTACGCCAGCACCCTCTGGCCGGTCAGCCGCAGTATTGGTGATGGGCTGGTGACGCTGGCGATAGCGATATGGGTCCTGCTCAGTATGGCGTTTATCAGCCGGGCGATCCGCTTTCCGGCGAGTGTGCTGCAGGAGATGCGACATCCGGTCAGCAGCAGCTTCGTCAGCCTGTTTCCCGCCACCACGTTGCTGGTATCGATTGGTCTGGTGCCCTGGTGCCGACCGCTGGCCATCGGGCTGTTTGTGCCGGGCGTGGCGCTGCAGCTGGCCTATGCCGCCTGGCAAAGCGGCGGCCTGTGGCGGGGAAACCATCCTCGCGAGGCCACTACGCCGGGGCTGTATCTGCCCACGGTGGCGAATAATTTTATCAGCGCGATGGCCTGCGGCGCGCTGGGGTTTACCGACGCCGGACTGGTGTTCCTTGGCGCCGGGGTCTTCTCCTGGCTGAGCCTCGAGCCGGCTATCCTCCATCGTCTGCGCAGCGCAGGCGAACTGCCGACCGCGCTGCGCACGTCGCTGGGGATCCAGCTGGCGCCTGCGCTGGTGGCCTGCAGCGCCTGGCTCAGCGTTAACGGCGGTGAGGCCGATACCTTCGCTAAGCTGCTGTTCGGCTACGGTCTGTTGCAGCTGCTGTTTATGCTGCGTCTGATGCCCTGGTATCTTCGCCAGCCGTTCAATGCTTCTTTCTGGAGCTTCTCGTTCGGTATCTCCGCCCTGGCCACCACCGGCCTGCATCTGGGCCAGGCGAAGGCGGACGGCTTTTTTCATCATCTGGCGCTGCCGCTCTTTATTTTTAGCAATCTGGTCATCGGCCTGCTGCTGCTGCGCACAGGGCTGCTGTTGGTCAGCGGGAAACTGTTGCTACAGGTCGACCGGGAAACACTCCTGAATAAGAAGGAAGGATCATGACAACGCGAGACGCGGATTATTTTAGTGAAAAATATGGCCTGACCCGCACCCACTCTGAGGTGTTGCATGCCGCGACGATTGTGCCGCCGGGAAGGGCGCTGGATCTGGGCTGCGGCAACGGACGTAACAGTCTTTATCTGGCGGCGAATGGCTTCACGGTGACGGCGTGGGATAAAAATGCGATGAGCATCAACAATCTGGAGACTATTCGCGCCGCCGAAGGGCTGGATAATCTGCAGACCGCGGTGAAAGACCTCAACAGCCTGGCCTTTGACGGCGAGTATGATCTGATCCTCTCCACCGTGGTGATGATGTTCCTTGAGGCCGACACTATCCCTGGACTCATCGGCAATATGCAGCGCTGCACCGCCGCCGGGGGCTATAACCTGATTGTCGCGGCGATGGACACTGAGGACTATCCCTGCACCGTCGGCTTCCCGTTTGCTTTTAAACCCGATGAGCTTCGGGAGTACTACCGGGACTGGGAATTACTGAAATACAATGAGGACGTCGGTGAGTTGCATCGGACCGACGCCAGCGGCAACCGGATCAAATTGCGCTTCGCCACGCTGCTGGCGCGCAAGCCCACATAATCCTCAGCGGCGCGTGAAATTACTGAGATTGACCGCGCCGCCTCTCACGAATACACCTCGGATCAAGAAGCGCGAAAATCCTCGCTGAAAAGAAGGGTTAAAGCCGACCTGTTAACGTTTTAAGTAATTATTTAATAACGTAATGTTGATCCCATCAATATTTGTATATCTTCCTTGACGAAGCCCTCATTTTGTCACAAAACTAGTGGGTCTTATCTGCTATAACGTCTGCCGAAAAAACTGCATTTACAGGGATCTCTTTATGCGTACTCGCGTGTTATTTAAAGTCGCCGCTCTGGCGGGGATGTTAGCGTTGACGGGCTGTGCGTCCAAACTGGCGCAACCGAATCAGTATTCGGGCTTTTTAAAAGACTATTCCAACCTGAAAGAAGCCACCACTGCCTCCGGTAAGTCGGAGCTGCGTTGGATCGATCCAAACTACAATCCGGCCAACTACGATAATGTCGTCTACCATCCGGTAACGTACTATCCAGTACCGAAGCCGACGACCCAGGTGGGTGAAAAGGCGCTGCAGGATATTTTGAATTACACCAACAAACAGCTCAAACAGGCCATTTCCGAGCGTAAACCGCTGGCAACCACCGCCGGCAAGCGTAGCCTTATTTTCCGCGGGGCGATTACCGGAGTGGACTCCAGCAAAGAAGGGCTGCAGTTCTATGAAGTGGTTCCGGTAGCGATGATTGTTGCCGGTACTCAAGCCGCCACCGGCCATCGTACGATGGACACCGACCTCTATTTTGAAGCCGAACTGATTGACGCCAGCACCAACAAGCCAGTGATCAAAGTGGTTCGTAAAGGTGAGGGCAAAACCCTGGCCAATGAAAACACGCCGCTGACTATCGAAACCATGAAGCAGGTGATCGATGATATGGCGGTAGACGCCGTCAAATTCGACCCTTCCCAGCGGTAATCTCGTCAGCGCCGTCTGCCGACGGCGCTGATTTATCTTCCGCCGTTTCAGGCCAGCTTTCGGCGCAGCAGCAGCTGTTCCGGTTTGGCAAACATCACCAGATTACCCAACAGGATCAGCGCCAGTCCGATAACGGCGTTGCTGTGCCATACATACCCTTCATAGACGGTGGAGATGGACAGGGCGACCAGCGGAAACAGCAGCGTACTGTAGGCGGCTTTGCTGGCGCCGATGCGCCCTACAAGGGTGAAATAGGCGCCGAAGGCGACAACTGAGCCGAACAGCGCCAGGTAAAGCAGGGCGCCAAGATAGCTGACGGTCCACTCCGGCATGAAATTATCCCCGCGGAGCAGAGCGATAGCCCCCATCACCAGCGTGCCGTACAGCATCGCCCAGCTGTTGGTGGTCAGCGTCTCCAGCCCCCGCCGCTGGTGACGAATACTGAACATATTGCCCAGCGAAAAGCCATAGGTGCCCAGCGCGCTCAGACCGATCCCCCACAGTAGCGTAGCGTTTAGCCCGTTGGCCAGCAGGTCATCCCAGAACAGGGTGACGATACCGGCCAGACCGAGCGCGGCGGCAGCCCAGAAGCGTCCCGGCGGCTGCTGGCGGAAGAAAAGAAAGCTGTTGATGGCGTTAAACAGTACCGCCATGGAAAAGATCACCGACTCCAGACCGGTGTTGATCCAGGCGGCGGCGGTATAAAAGCACCAGAAATTGAAGCAGAAGACGCAGCAGCCCTGCAGCAGGCAGCAGAAATGGTCCTTCGCGCCCAGCGGCCGCAGACGTCGTGTGACGAGCAGAATCGTCAGCATTGTGACGCTGGCCACGGCGAAACGCCAGAATATCGATACCGGCGCCGCCACCGACCCCTGTTGTAAAAAAATAGCAATCCACGTCGTCCCCCAGATAACGACAACGAGTGCATAAAGTAATGCGTTCACCCTGGTTCTCCTCTGCTTGTTGAACGGAGGAGTATGCCGCCTGCCGCAACCTGCGGCTTTCATCCGCTTGTTGTCGGCTTGCAAATTCTTGCGCTTATTTGTCTTTTGCCGGCGGTGAGGACTGGAAACCGCATCGCAGTCTCCCTAGACTAGAGTTTTCTTGACAGAACAGATGTGTGAAGGCGATGGGTTACGGGACGTTTGAAACATTACGGCGACAGAATGCGGTGCTGAAGGGCACCGTGGAGCTGAATTCCGGTATTCAACTGGCCGCGTGGTATAACAACTGCGATACCGTGACGGTGCGCAGCGATCATCATACCTTAAGCCTGTACATCGCCGATGGTTATGAAAGCTATCAAAAGACGCCGCACGGCTGGAAGAATGGCGGCGGCCCGGATCGCTTTTGCCTGATGCCGAAAGGCGATGAAAGCGTCTGGGATATCCGCGGCGATCTGTCGTTTGTCCATCTCTATTGTACCGATGCGCATCTGCGCCGCGTTGGGGAGGAAGTGTGGGATCGCAGCCCGGCTAACTTCACCCTGCAGGAAAAAACCTTCGCCAGCGATGACAAAATCACCAGCGTGTATCGTCAGTTTTTGCTGGCTAATGACTGGCGACAGCCGGCGAACCAGCTGACACTTAGCGCCGCCAGCAGTTTGTTGCTCACCCATCTGATCCAGCACTATTCCACAGTGCAGTGGCGCTTGCCCTCGGTCACAGGAGGACTGGCGCCAGGGGTGAAGCGTCACGTGCTGGCCTGGATTGACGCTCATCTCGATCAGCCGTTGACCCTGGCCGACCTGGCGCAGCAGGCGGGACTGAGTGAATTTCATTTTGCCCGTATGTTCCGCCAGTCGCTGAATATGGCTCCGCATCAATATGTGATGCAGCAGCGAATGGCGAAGGCGCAAAACCTGATCTGCCACAGCGCGCTGCCGCTCACCGAGATCGCTCTGGCATGCGGTTTCAGCTCCGCCAGCCATTTCAGCCATCGGGTCAAAGCCGCCACCGGCCTGACGCCCTCCCAGCTACGGGCGGCGCAGCGCGGATAACACGCCGTAGCTCACTCCGCCGAGCATCACGCCCCAGAACGCCGAACCAATTCCCGCCAGCGTCACCCCGCTGGCGGTGATCAGAAAGGTCAGCACCGCCGCGTCGCGCTCACTGGCCTGGTGTACCGCCTGAAACAGGCTACCGCCGATGGTGCCGAGCAGCGCCAGGCCGGCCAGCATCTGGATCCACGCTGTCGGCAGGGCCGACATCAGCGCAGTGATCGATCCCCCGAACAGACCGGCCAGCAGATAAAAACCGCCGGCAGCCATGGCCGCCAGCCAGCGCTGCTGAGGATCCGGGTGCGCTTCCGGGCTCTGGCAGATGGCGGCAGTGATCGCCGCAATACAGATGGAGTAGACCCCAAACGGCGCCAGCAGCAGCGCCAGCCCCCCGCAGACAACGATCAGCGCGGAGACCGGTACGACATAGCCTGCTGCCTGCAGGGTAGCGAACCCGGGCGCGTTCTGTGAAGCCATGGTGACGAGGAAGAACGGCAGGCCGACGCTGAGAAGCAGCGCCGGGGTAAACTGCGGGGCGATCCATTCCGGTGCGACAAACGCCAGCGGCACAGCGGCGCTGGCTACTTCCCCGGAGACCGCGGCTATCAGCGCCCCCGCAGCCAGCGCGGCCACCACGGCGAAGCGGGGCCACAGCGCCTTACACAGAAGCCAGGCGGCGAGCATGCCGCCGCACAGCAGCAGATGATCCTGTAAGCCGGCGAAGGCTTGCAAACCGAAACGCAGCAGAATGCCGGCCAGCATTGCGGCGGCCAGCGAATGGGGAATGATTTTCATCAGCCAGGCAAACAGGCCTGTGACGCCGCAGAGGACGATCAGCGCATTGGCGAAGATAAATACCCCCACCGCCTCGGGTAGGGTCACCCCCTGCAGGCCGCTGACCAGCAGGGCGGCGCCCGGCGTTGACCAGGCGGTGAGCACCGGCACTTTTCGCCAGCCGCTCAACGCGAGGGTGCTGACGCCCATGGCGAGGCCCAGGGCCGTCATCCAGCCGGCGATCTGCCCGGGCGTGGCGCCGGCGGCCGCGGCGGCCTGCCAGATGATGGCGGCAGAACTGGCGTAGCCCACCAGCACGGCGACGAAGCCGGCGAACAGGGTGGGAAGCGGAACGGTAAACGAGCGCATAGTTTTCTCTTGTGCGTTATAACGTCCGTTTACTCTATCATTGTACGTTATAGCGTACAAGCTATCCGCGGCGTGAGGGTAGCGCCACCGAGGCGCTCGTCGCAAACGGCCCGCGATGCCGCTAATCGCCCTGTAGAATGAGGCAAATGGGGGTATACTCTGGGCTGAAAAATCAGGAGGTAGGATGAATATTGCGCAACATCTGGCGGCCACCCTCAAACATCTGCGTCAGCAGCGCGGCTGGAGCCTGTCGCGTCTGGCGGAAGAGACCGGGGTGTCGAAAGCCATGCTCGGGCAGATAGAGCGGAATGAATCGAGTCCGACGGTAGCGACGCTGTGGAAGATTGCCACCGGGCTGAACGTGCCGTTTTCGGCATTTATCGTTCCGGATGACAGCGTGGCGCCCTCCGCGTTTGACCCGCAGCAGCAGGCGATGGTGGTAACCCCGGTCTTTCCGTGGGACCCGGAGCTGCGCTTTGATCATTTCTCGATAACCCTCGCTCCCGGGGCGCTGAGTGAATCGACGCCGCATGAACAAGGGGTGATTGAGCATGTGGTGGTGATTAGCGGTACTCTGGAGCTCTGCTTACAGGGGGAATGGCACTCGCTGCAGGCGGGTGAGGGTCGGCGCTTTGCCGGCGATGCGGCGCATGCCTATCGGAACAGCGGCGTCCTGGCGGCTCATTTCCATTCGCTTATCCATTATCCAAAAGAAAAAACCGCGGGCGAACCCGCGGCCAGACAAGATGACTGATGATAACCACTCACAACGTGACGAGGAAAATCCGGAATACGTAATGACAGTACTCTGTACGGTGATTTGAAGGAAATATCTTTTCCTTCAATACTTTGCTGAAAACTGAAAATTCGTCGTCCCATGACGGCGGAAAAGGTTTTCGTCTGCGCCCGGTTCTGACTACAATAGCCGCCATTTCGACCCCCTTATACTGGATAACAACACGCGTATGCGCCTGCACAATCATCGTCTTGAACTTCTTAGTCCTGCCCGCGACGCCGGTATCGCTCGCGAAGCGATCCTTCACGGCGCTGACGCCGTTTATATCGGTGGACCTGGCTTTGGCGCCCGCCACAACGCCAGCAACAGCCTGAGTGACATCGCCGGGCTGGTGCCTTTCGCCCATCGCTTTGGCGCCAAGGTCTTTGTGACGCTGAACACCATTCTGCATGACGATGAGCTGGAGCCGGCGCAGCGGCTGATCACGGATCTCTATGACGCGGGCGTCGATGCGCTGATTGTTCAGGATATGGGGATCATGGAGCTGGATCTGCCGCCAATCGAGCTGCACGCCAGCACCCAGTGCGATATCCGTAGCGTGGAGAAAGCAAAGTTTCTCTCAGACGCCGGCTTCAGCCAGATCGTGCTGGCGCGCGAGCTGAACCTCAGTCAAATCAAAGCCATCTACGATAATACTGACGCCACCATTGAATTCTTTATCCATGGCGCACTGTGCGTGGCCTATTCCGGCCAGTGCTACATTTCCCACGCCCAGACCGGACGCAGCGCCAACCGCGGCGACTGCTCGCAGGCCTGTCGCCTGCCGTATACCCTGAAGGACGATCAGGGGCGCGTGGTGGCCTATGAAAAGCATCTCCTGTCGATGAAAGACAACGACCAGACCGCCAACCTGGCGGCGCTGATCGACGCCGGGGTACGCTCCTTCAAAATTGAAGGCCGTTACAAAGACATGAGCTACGTGAAAAACATCACCGCTCACTACCGCCAGATGCTGGACGCCATAATCGAAGACCGCGGCGACCTCGCGCGCGCTTCAGCCGGCCGCACTGAGCATTTCTTTATCCCGTCCACCGATAAAACCTTCCACCGCGGCAGCACCGACTACTTCGTTAATGCCCGTAAAGGCGATATCGGCGCCTTTGATTCGCCAAAATTTATCGGACTGCCGGTGGGCGAAGTGCTGAAGGTGGGTAAAGACCATCTCGACGTCGAGGTTAGCGAACCGTTAACCAACGGCGACGGCCTTAACGTGATGATTAAGCGCGAAGTGGTGGGTTTCCGCGCCAATACCGTGGAAAAAACTGGCGAAAATCGCTATCGAGTGTGGCCGAACGAGATGCCTGCGGATCTGCATAAAGTGCGTCCGCATCAGGCGCTTAACCGCAACCTCGACCACAACTGGCAGCAGGCGCTGCTGAAGACCTCCAGCGAACGCCGCATCGCCGTAGACGTCACCCTAAGCGGCTGGCAGGAGCAGCTGGTTCTCACCATGACCTGTGAAGATGGCGTCAGCGTGACCCATACCCTTGACGGGGTGTTTGCCGAAGCTAACCAGGCAGAGAAAGCGCTAACCAACCTGCGTGACAGTGTCACAAAACTGGGGCAAACCATTTATTATGCGCGCGATGTGCAGGTCAACCTGCCGCCGCTGTTTGTTCCCAACAGCCTGCTCAACCAGCTGCGTCGTGAAACCGCCGAAATGCTGGATGACGCGCGTCTCAACGCCTGGCAGCGCGGTACCCGCAAGCCGGTCTCCGTGCCGCCCCCGGTTTACCCGGAGACCCATCTCTCCTTCCTCGCCAACGTCTATAACCATAAGGCGCGGGCGTTCTACCAGCGCTATGGCGTGCAGCTGATTGATGCCGCCTATGAAGCGCACGAAGAGAAGGGCGATGTGCCGGTGATGATCACCAAACACTGCCTGCGCTTTGCCTTCAATCTCTGTCCGAAACAGGCGAAAGGCTCCATCAAGAGCTGGAAAGCCACGCCGATGCAGCTGATCCATGGCGATGAAGTGTTGACCCTGAAGTTTGACTGCCGTCCGTGCGAAATGCACGTGGTCGGCAAGATCAAAAACCATATCCTCAAAATGCCGCATCCGGGGAGCATCGTGGCCTCCGTTAGCCCTGACGAGCTGATGAAGACCCTGCCGAAGCGCAAAGGGGCCTGATCTGCGGCGACGCTACTGGCTGTGTGATGCCCGCGGTTTGCGGGCGTCCTGCCAGCGGTGATGCTCGCGCAGGTCGGCGGCGTTCTCTTCGCACCGGCTGCGAAGCTCATCGCTATCCGCCTCATGCAGCAGCTGCTGTTCGAGACCCTGTACCGGAAAGTAATCGTGCCCCTGACGGTGGGCCAGCAGATGCCCGGAAAATAGCGCGCACAACAACAGCAGGGCACTCGTGCTTCTTCTCAACATACCTTTTCTCTGCGAATCAATGGCGTGGGCTTACTATGCCAGGGGCTGTGCAGGTTTTTTTCCCGGTTTATCAAAGAAGGGCAAGGGTTTGTCAATGTCTACTGAAAGAGGGTGAAAAAAGCCTGGCGTAGAAGGCCAGGCCTGAGGGATTACGCTTTTGGCGGCAGTGGTTTCCCGCTGTGCTCGCCGCCTTTTGGCGGCTGCTTACCACCATGCTGCGGTTGTTTGCCGTCTCGTTGCGGCTGCTTGCCATCATGCTGCGGCTGCTTGCCGTTGTGTTGCACTTGCTTACCGTCGTGTTGGCCCTTTTTCGCCGGCAATTTACCCTGATGGTGCGCGCCTTTTTCTGGCGGCGGCGGCGGGTTGTCGGCAGCGAAAGCCCATGACGATATTCCCAGCGTCAACGCGGCGGAGAGTAAAGCTAACTTCTTCATAGCAATATCCTTTATTCTGATGTGTCCGCGTATTTCAGCAGGTAAAAGTGAAGACAAGATGGAGAAGTCCAGATCCGGAATACTCTGCATCCCGGTTCAAACTTTAAGACCTGCGGCGGTCATCAGCAGGCGAAACAGCAGGCTGATGGCGGCCAGCGTCAGCACGCTGCCTCCCCACAGCGCGATCAGCCACAGCAGACGTTTGGACCAGACGGTTTTCATCAATGATACCCCTCCCCGGGCTGGACTTTGCCGCGGAACACGTAATAGCTCCAGCAGGTATAGCCAAGAATAACCGGAATAATCAGCAGCGCGCCCACCAGCATAAAGCCCTGGCTTTGCGGCGGGGCGGCGGCCTGCCACAGGGTGATCGACGGCGGAATAATATGCGGCCAGATGCTGATCCCCAGTCCGCTAAAGCCGAGAAACACCAGGCCCAGCGTCAGGGTGAAAGGCGAGACATGGCGGTCATGCAGAGGTAGCGTGCGCCATAGCCAGGCGCTAATCAGGAGCACCAGCAGCGGCACCGGCAGCAGGAAATAGAGATTCGGCAGGCTGAACCAGCGGGCGGCGATCGCCGGGTGCGCCAGCGGCGTCCACAGGCTGATGACGGCAAATACCCCCAGCAGCGCGACCAGCATCTGCCGCGACGCCCTGCGCATCCGCTGCTGCAGCGCGCCTTCGCTCTTCATTACCAGCCAGGTGGCGCCGAGGAGCGCATAGGCCACGCACAGCCCGAGTCCGCAAAAGAGGTTGAACGGGGTCAGCCAGTCAAACATGCCGCCGCTGAAGGTGCGACCGCTGACGGTAAAACCATTAATCACCGCTCCGACCACCACGCCCTGGCTGAAGGTTGCCAGCAGGGAACCGCCGAAAAAGGCGCGATCCCAGAACGGCCGGTGCGACGGCGTGGCCTGGAAGCGAAATTCAAAGGCCACGCCGCGAAAGATCAGGCCGATCAGCATCAGGGTCAGGGGGATCGACAGGGCGTCGATAATCACCGCGTAGGCAAGAGGAAAGGCGCCAAACAGACCGGCGCCGCCCAGCACCAGCCAGGTCTCATTGCCATCCCAAACCGGGGCGACGCTGTTCACCATCACGTCGCGCTCTGTGCTGCCCTGGACCGTGCCGAACAGTATGCCAATGCCCAGATCAAAGCCGTCCATGACGATGTACATCAGCGTGGCAAAGACGATAATCACGAACCAGATCACCGATAATTCGATACCCATTAGCGGGACTCCTTCTGCAGATAACCTTCAGTAGCGGCGGACAGCGGGCGGGCTGGCGTACCGGTTGTCGCGGGTTGCACCGCCTGCGGCCCCTTGCGGATCAGGCGCAGCATATAGCTGTAGCCAACGCCGAAGACGGCGCTATAAACCACAATAAAGGTCAACAAACTGACCGACATATGCAGATCGCCGTGGGCGGAAACGGCCTCGGCGGTGCGCTGAACGCCATACACTACCCATGGCTGGCGGCCCACTTCGGTGGTCACCCAGCCGGCGAGAATGGCAATCAGTCCTGAGGGGCCCATCCACAGGGCGAAGCGCAGAAACGGCCGCGAGTGGTACAGCCGGTCGCCACGGCGCAGCCACAGGGCCAGCACCCCGAGCAGCAGCATCAGCATACCCAGACCGGCCATCAGGCGAAATGACCAGAACACCACGGTGGAGTTTGGGCGATCCTCTGGGGCGAACTCCTTCAGCGCCGGCACCTGTTTATCCAGGCTATGGGTGAGGATCAGACTGCCCAGCGCCGGGATCTCAAGCCCGTAGCGGGTGCGCTCCTGCTCCATATCTGGCCAGCCAAACAGCAATAATGGCGTAGGCTCGCCGGGCGGGTTTTCCCAGTGGCCCTCAATGGCGGCGATTTTTGCCGGCTGGTGTTTCAGGGTGTTCAGGCCATGCATATCGCCGATCAGCGCCTGGACCGGCGCGACCAGCAGCGTCATCCATAGCGCCATGGAGAACATCTTGCGGATCGCTGGCGACTGATTGCCGCGCAGCAGATGCCAGGCCGCCGAGGCGCCGACGAACAGCGCGCTGCTGAGAAATGCCGCCACCGTCATGTGCAGTAAGCGGTAGGGGAACGACGGGTTAAAAATCACCGCCAGCCAGTCGACGGGCACCACCTGGCCATCGACGATTTCAAATCCCTGCGGAGTCTGCATCCAGCTGTTGGAGGCGAGGATCCAGAAGGTTGAGATGATGGTCCCCAGGGCTACCATGCAGGTGGCGAAAAAGTGCAGCCCCGGCCCCACCCGGTTCCAGCCGAAGAGCATGACCCCGAGAAAACCGGCTTCGAGAAAGAACGCCGTCAGGACTTCATAGGTCAGCAGGGGGCCGGTGATGCTGCCCGCGAACTGCGAGAAACCGCTCCAGTTAGTGCCGAACTGATAGGCCATCACCAGCCCGGATACCACTCCCATACCGAAGTTGACGGCGAAGATCTTCGACCAGAAATGGTACAGCGAGCGCCAGGTGGGATTTTTGCTTTTCAGCCACAGGCCTTCGAGAACCGCCAGGTAGCTCGCCAGGCCAATGGTGATGGCGGGAAAGATAATATGAAACGAGACCGTAAAGGCGAATTGAATTCGCGCCAGATGGAATGCATCAAGACCGAACATGCAGGACTCCACAACAAAATTGATTCAGCGCAATTTTAGGCAGGGCGGCGGCAAGGGGGCAGAGGCAGTCGGGCCATTTTTTAGCATAACAGTTAGCGGCTGTTATGATCTTTTTGCCGGTCTCCGGGGACCGCCAACATGGAGATCCCCCGGGTGAACAGCGTCATTTTTAACGCTGAAAGCAAAGCCAGATTGTTGGCCAGGAAAATATTAATAATCTATTTCACTGTATTATCGTAGTCTTACGGATCAGCTTAGACCTATAGCTGCCCGGGAAAGCGCGGTCGTTTAATTTTTGTGAGCAATATCTTCTGATTACGACAGATATAGCATTTTATTATCTGTTCTTTATTAATGAATTTAACGTCTGCACACGTTTGCTAGTATGAGAATCAGTAAAAAGGATGAGTCAGTTAATTATGAATTAAATAATTTTAAATTTTCGTATTTAGCCGTGCTTTGTATTTTATTCTCAGGATATCAATAAAAGGGAATGGTCATGTCAGAAAAAGGATTACATAGCTTATGTATTACCATCGGTATCATGTTCATTTTTTGGTTATGCATCATATCGTTTTTTTGGACAATTTTCTCGTGAACCTTTCCTGCGGGCGTTCTGTGTGACCGGGTTGCGCTGTTTTACATAACAGTTTCTTAAAACTGTTAATTTATTACAACTGATATATGATAAAAGGAGGTTGCAGCAAGGAAAGGGTAACAATGAAAAAGTATCAACAGCTGGCGCAGCAGTTGACCGACCAGATCGCGCTGGGCGTCTGGTTGCCGGGCGATCGGCTCCCCTCGCTGCGCGAGCAGGTGGTCAGCAGCGGCATGAGCTTTATGACCGTCAGCCATGCCTATCAGCTACTGGAAAGCCAGGGGCGCATCGTCGCCCGACCACAGTCAGGGTATTACGTTGCCCCCCAGCCGGTGAAGCTTCGTCAGCCGGCGCCGCCTGCCCAGGTGACCCGCGATGAAGCGGTTGATATCAATACCTACATCTTTGAGGTGCTTCAGGCCAGCCGCCAGGCGTCAATGCTGCCCTTTGCCTCGGCCTTCCCGGATCCGCGCCTCTTTCCGCTCCAGCAGCTTAACCGTTCGCTGGCGCAGGTGAGTAAAACCGCCACCGCCATGAGCGTGATTGAGAACCTGCCGCCGGGCAACGCGGAGCTACGGCACGCCATTGCCCGGCGCTATGCTCTGCAGGGGATGAACGTCTCGCCCGACGAGATCGTCATTACCGCCGGAGCGCTGGAGGCGCTAAACCTCAGCCTGCAGGCGGTGACCGAGCCGGGGGACTGGGTGGTGGTGGAAAATCCCTGTTTTTACGGGGCCCTGCAGGCGCTGGAGCGGCTGCGCCTGAAGGCGCTGTCGGTGGCCACCGACGTCAAGGAGGGCATTGACCTGACGGCGCTGGAGGCGGCCCTGCAAAACTATCCGGTCAAGGCCTGCTGGCTGATGACCAACGGTCAGAACCCGCTCGGCTTCACCCTCCGCGCCGAAAAAAAAGCGGCGCTGGTGGCATTGTTGGCGCGCTATAACGTGATGCTGATTGAAGATGATGTTTACAGTGAGCTCTATTTTGGCCGCGAGAAGCCGTTGCCGGCGAAGTTCTGGGATCAACAGGATATGACGCTGCACTGCAGTTCGTTTTCAAAATGTCTGGTGCCCGGCTTTCGTATCGGCTGGGTGGCTGCCGGGAAACAGGCGCGACGGATCCAGCAGTTGCAGCTGATGAGTACGCTCTCCACCAGCTCGCCGATGCAATTAGCCCTGGTGGATTACCTGTCGACCAAACGCTACGACGCCCATCTGCGCCGTCTCCGTCGCCAGCTGGCGGAACGTAAACAGCAGGCCTGGCAGGCGCTGCTGCGCCATCTGCCGCCGGAGGTCACTATTCATCACAGCGACAGCGGCTATTTTCTGTGGATCGAACTACCGGAAGGGGCGGACGCCAGCGTGCTGAGCGCCAGGGCGCTGGCGTCGCACATCAGCATCGCTCCGGGAAAAATGTTTTCCACCTCTGCCAGCTGGACCTCGTTTTTCCGTTTCAATACCGCCTGGGGCTGGGGAGAACGCGAAGAGCAGGGGGTGAAGCGGTTGGGTGAACTAATTCGTGAGCAGCTTTCCTGATCGCTTTGGCTATTTTTCGCCGCGATAACCAATCGCTATAAATAAACGAAGAGTTTTTTTTATCGAGGCCGGTCATTATTTTACCGGCACTCACCATAGGAAATATGCATACCCCTCCTTTTTCTCTAACTCGTTGTCTATAATCCATAAAGTCATTCTTGTGTTGGCGATTTTTGCGTAATGCGTCCCGGGTCACAACCTGAATAAAATCCCTCGAGGGCGTTAATCCGCTGACTACCCTTATTTCAGGAGATATTTTTACGGCACGGCTGCCGCTAATTCCCTTGTGACAGGAGTAACACCTGATGAGCAAAAAATTGGCCCGTTGCAGCCTTTATGTGCTGGGGATGGCCTGCCTGACCGTACAGGCGGCTGAGCCACTCACCTCGCTGGATAAACCGGAAGGGCGCCTGGATATTATCGCCTGGCCGGGGTATATCGAACGCGGTCAGACCGACAAGCAGTACGACTGGGTCAGCCAGTTTGAAAAGGAGACCGGCTGTCAGGTCAATGTGAAAACCGCCGCCACCTCCGACGAAATGGTCAGCCTGATGGCTAAGGGGGGCTACGATCTGGTGACCGCCTCGGGCGATGCTTCGCTGCGTCTGATCATGGGTAAACGCGTTCAGCCGATTAACACAGCGCTGATTGCCGGGTGGCGCACTCTTGACCCGCGCATTGCGCAAGGGGCATGGTTTAACGTCGGGGGCAAAGTCTACGGCACGCCGTATCAGTGGGGACCGAACCTGCTGATGTACAACACCCGCGTATTCCCGACGCCGCCGGACAGCTGGAGCGTGGTCTTCGTGAAGCAGGATCTTCCGGATGGCAAAACCAATCAGGGGCGAGTGCAGGCCTATGATGGCCCGATCTATATCGCCGACGCCGCGCTGTTTGTCAAAGCCACCCAACCACAGCTCGGGATCGACGACCCCTATCAGCTAACCGAAACCCAGTACAACGCGGTGCTGAAAGTGCTGCGTGACCAGCAACCGCTGATTCACCGCTACTGGCATGACGCCACCGTGCAGATGAACGACTTCAAAAACGAAGGGGTGGCCGCCTCCAGCTCGTGGCCCTATCAGGCAAACGGCCTCAAGGCGGAAGGCCAGCCTGTCGCCACCGTATTTCCGAAGGAGGGGGTGACCGGCTGGGCGGATACCACCATGCTGCACAGCGAGGCGAAGCACCCGGTCTGCGCCTATAAATGGATGAACTGGTCGCTCACGCCGAAGGTGCAGGGCGATGTGGCGGCCTGGTTCGGCTCGTTGCCGGTGGTGCCTGAGGGCTGTAAAGCCAGCGCGCTGCTCGGAGAGAAAGGCTGTGAGACCAACGGCTATGACCAGTTTACCCGCATCCACTTCTGGAAAACGCCGATTGCCGAGGGGGGGAAATACGTTCCCTACAGCCGCTGGACGCAGGACTACATTGCGATAATGGGCGGCCGCTAAGGATCGGAGGCAAACAATGACGTACGCGGTCGAGTTTCAGAATGTATCGCGCCTGTATGGCGATGTACGGGCAGTGGACGGGGTCAGCATTGGCATCCGTGACGGCGAGTTTTTCTCGATGCTGGGTCCTTCGGGCTCGGGGAAAACCACCTGCCTGCGGCTGATTGCCGGTTTTGAGCAGCTCTCCGGCGGCACCATCCGGATCTTCGGTCAGCCGGCCAGCGAGCTGCCGCCCTGGCAGCGGGACGTCAATACCGTGTTCCAGGACTATGCGCTGTTTCCCCATATGTCGATCCTCGACAATGTTGCTTACGGCCTGATGGTCAAAGGCGTGGCGAAGAAAGCGCGCCATGCCCGCGCCCAGGAAGCGCTGGAGAAAGTGGCCCTCGGTTTTGCGCACCATCGCAAGCCCTCCCAGCTCTCCGGCGGTCAGCGGCAGCGGGTCGCCATCGCCCGGGCGCTGGTGAACCAGCCGCGGGTGCTGCTGCTCGACGAGCCGCTGGGCGCTCTGGATTTAAAGCTGCGCGAGCAGATGCAGGTGGAGCTGAAAAAGCTACAGCAGTCGCTGGGGATCACCTTCATCTTCGTTACCCACGACCAGAGCGAAGCGCTGTCGATGTCCGATCGCGTGGCGGTGTTTAACAACGGGCGCATTGAGCAGGTGGACGCCCCGCAGGATCTTTATCTGCATCCGAAGACCGCCTTTGTCGCCGGTTTTGTCGGCACCGCCAACGTCTTTGAGGCCGAGGCGGCCCGGCGGTTATGCGGCCTGGCGGGCTGCTGGTCGCTGCGCCCGGAGCATGTTCGCCTGCAGGGCGGCGGGGAGGTGCAGGTGCAGGGCGTGGTTCAGGCGGTACAGTATCAGGGGGCGGCGACGCGGATCGAGCTCCGGCTGGCGGATGGCGACAAGCTGCTGGTTAGCCAGGCCAATATCGACGGCGCGGCGGCGGCGAGCGTTCCTCGAACCGGGCAAACGGTGCAGGCGTCATGGTCGCGTGCGGCGATGACCCCGCTGGAAAGCGGAGGCTGAGATGACCATGGCGATTATTCCTGCGCAGGCCGGACGCGTATCGGGGATCTTCTGGCGCCGGCCGGCGCTGGGCCTGTTTTTGCTGCTGCTTGGGCCGTTGATGTGGTTTGGCATCGTCTATCTGGGCTCGCTGTTGACCCTGCTGTGGCAGAGTATCTACACTTTTGACGACTTCACCATGTCGGTGACCAGCGACTTTACGCTGGCCAACCTGCAGGCATTGTTCAACCCCGCCAACTACGACATTATCGTCCGCACCCTGGTGATGGCGCTGTGCGTGACCTTGGCCAGCGCCCTGCTGGCGCTGCCGATGGCCTGGTATATGGCGCGCTACACCAGCGGCAAAATGAAGGCCTTCTTTTATATCGCGGTCATGCTGCCGATGTGGGCCAGCTATATCGTCAAGGCCTACGCGTGGGTGCTGCTGCTGGCCAAAGATGGCGTAGCGCAGTGGTTCCTCGGCCATCTCGGGCTGGAAGGGGCGCTGAACGCTCTGTTGACCGTCCCGGCGGTGGGCGGCAACACCTTATCCACTTCCGGCCTCGGACGCTTTCTGGTCTTCGTCTACATCTGGCTGCCTTTTATGATCCTGCCGGTGCAGGCGGCGCTGGAGCGTATTCCGGGCTCTCTGCTGCAGGCCTCGGCCGATCTTGGCGCTGCCCCACGGCAGACCTTTCGCTACGTGGTCCTGCCGCTGGCTATTCCCGGAATTGCCGCCGGGTCGATCTTCACCTTTTCGCTGACACTGGGCGATTTTATCGTGCCGCAACTGGTCGGCCCACCGGGGTACTTTATCGGCAATATGGTCTACTCGCAGCAGGGGGCGATCGGCAATATGCCGATGGCGGCGGCGTTTACCCTCGTGCCGATCGTGCTGATTGCCCTTTATCTGGCGTTCGTGAAACGTCTGGGAGCCTTCGATGCACTCTGAACGCGCACCCTGGTACCTGAAACTGGCGACATGGGGCGGGGTTGTGTTCCTCCACTTTCCGCTGCTGATCATCGCCATCTATGCTTTTAATACCGAAGATGCTGCCTTCAGCTTTCCGCCGCAGGGGCTGACGTTGCGCTGGTTCAGTGAGGCGGCAGGGCGCAGCGATATTTTGGAAGCAGTGACGTTGTCACTTAAGATCGCCGCCCTGTCGACGGCCATTGCCTTAGTGCTTGGCACGCTTGCTGCAGGCGCCCTGTGGCGGAGCACCTTTTTTGGTAAGAACGCGGTGTCGCTACTGCTGCTGCTGCCCATCGCCCTGCCGGGGATTATAACCGGCCTGGCGCTCCTGACAGCCTTTAAAGCGGTCGGCCTGGAGCCTGGTCTGCTGACCATCGTGGTGGGGCACGCGACCTTCTGCGTGGTGGTGGTGTTTAACAACGTCATCGCTCGCTTCCGCAGGACCTCCTGGAGCCTGGTGGAGGCCTCGATGGATTTGGGGGCGACTGGCTGGCAGACCTTTCGCTACGTGGTGCTACCCAATCTGGGTTCGGCGCTGCTGGCGGGCGGGATGCTGGCATTCGCCCTGTCATTTGATGAAATCATCGTCACGACTTTTACCGCGGGGCATGAGCGAACCTTGCCGCTGTGGTTACTGAATCAGCTGGGGCGGCCGCGAGATGTGCCCGTTACCAACGTTGTCGCGCTGTTGGTGATGCTGGTAACAACGATACCAATCTTAGGGGCCTGGTGGCTCACCCGCGACGGCGATAACGTCGCCGGAAACGGGAAATAAAACCATGAAACAGGATAATGCTATGCAACACAACCTCTTAATAAACGGTAAGTTAGTGGCAGGTGAAGGCGAAAAGGTGCCGGTATACAACCCTGCGACCGGCGAAGTGATCCTGGAGATTGCCGAAGCGACAGCGGCCCAGGTGGATGCCGCCGTTGAGGCGGCGGATCGGGCGTTTGATGCCTGGAGCCAGACGACGCCGAAAACGCGCGCGGAATGTCTGCTGAAGCTGGCGGATGCCATCGCGGCGCAGGCGGAGCCCCTGGCGCAGCTGGAGTCGCTGAACTGCGGCAAGCCGCTGCACTGCGTGCTTAACGATGAGATGCCGGCCATTGCGGACGTTTTCCGCTTCTTCGCCGGCGCCGCCCGTTGCCTGCCGGGGATGGCGGCCGGAGAGTATCTGGAAGGGCATACCTCGATGATCCGTCGCGACCCGGTGGGCGTGGTAGCCTCCATCGCGCCGTGGAACTATCCCCTGATGATGGCGGCCTGGAAGCTGGCCCCGGCGCTGGCGGCAGGCAACTGTGTGGTGATAAAACCCTCCGAGATCACGCCGCTGACGGCGCTGAAGCTGGCAGAGCTGGCAAAAGATATTTTCCCGGAAGGGGTGATCAACGTACTGTTCGGCCGCGGCAAAACGGTGGGCGATCCGCTGACCGCCCACGCGAAAGTGCGGATGGTTTCCCTGACCGGGTCGATTGCCACCGGCGCCCATATCATCGGCCATACCGCCTCGTCGATTAAACGTACCCATATGGAGCTGGGCGGTAAGGCGCCGGTCATCGTCTTTGACGACGCGGATATCGACGCGGTAGTGGATGGCGTTCGGACCTTCGGGTTTTACAACGCCGGCCAGGACTGTACGGCCGCCTGCCGGATCTACGCCCAGCAGGGTATTTATGAGCAGCTGGTGGAGAAGCTCGGGGCGGCGGTGGCCAGCCTGAAAATGGGGGCGCCGGAGGATGCCGCCACCGAGCTGGGGCCGCTGAGCTCGCTGGCCCATCTTGAGCGGGTCAGCGCCGCGGTGGAAGCCGCAAAGGCGCTACCGCATATTAAAGTGGTTACCGGTGGCAATCGGGCTGACGGCGCCGGCTATTATTTCCAGCCGACGCTGCTCGCCGGAGCCCGGCAGGAGGACGCTATCGTGCAGCGCGAAGTGTTTGGCCCGGTGGTCAGCGTGACGCCTTTCAGCGATGAAGCGCAGGCCCTGAGCTGGGCAAATGACTCCCAGTATGGGCTGGCCTCTTCGGTGTGGACGAAAGATGTTGGCCGCGCCCACCGGCTCAGCGCCAGGCTGCAGTACGGCTGCACCTGGGTCAACACCCACTTTATGCTGGTGAGTGAAATGCCGCATGGCGGCCAGAAGCTGTCGGGCTACGGGAAAGACATGTCGATGTATGGCCTTGAGGATTACACCGTGGTTCGCCATGTGATGGTTAAACATGGCTAACGGATTGACCCTTAAGCGGCAAAAGATTATTACGCAATGGGTGTGTTAGTGCGCTAATAGTCACGATGGCAAAAATGGTTAAAACTCGCGGCGGGGGATGTGAGATTATTCTGATACCCCTTCAAGAGCTAAGCCATCGTGAGTGCCGGAGATAAGCGCCGGATGGGGTTCGCCAGCCACCCTGGGCGCATCGCGCCCGGCGGGTGAGGCGGCAACGTCGCGGTTTGCGACCGGATACCGGCCCCTGCCTGATGGCAGGGGCTTTTTTATGTCCACAGTAAGCCAGGAAGAGGAGGATGCCAGCGACGCTGGAGCAGGGAGGAATTTGTTTTAACCGTGTTCAGCGTTTGGTTTTTTTGCTCGGCAAGCTGGCGCTGCGACGGTCACGTATATAGGAAATAAGATTATACACCGCCGCGACCAGCAGGATCAGCGCGATGACCAGCGTGATGATTCCGGACATATCCACCTCGAAATATAAAAGCGCACTGCGCTAAAAACATTACCAATAGTTATGAATGTAAGTATTCTCTGCAGAGAAGGCAAATGATATTTGTTGTCATTTAGCGCTATTTTGGGCCCTGGCCAGCGAGGCCAGACAGGAAAAGGTTTGGTTACAATAGCTTGTAGCCGCCTGTTATCTTATTCAGATCCAGCGCCAGCGTGGTATATCGCATTTTCGGTCAACGCGCGCTAATCTTTTCATTTGCGATTGGCGAAATATTATCTTTATCAGATGAATCAGATTGCGCTGAACAGAAACTATTTCACGACTATAAATAAGGCTTTTATATTTGCAGTCAGCGGGTGATATTTATTCGCAATATTTAATCACCGACGAATCAATCCACCATACGCGCCAGCGCGGTGGCGCACGCTCCCGGGTTTGACTTTCCGCCGCCGCTCATGCGATCATTTCATGCATATTCGGTTTTAACGTTGATGTCGCTGTGAAAATTTTGGCTTTTATTCTGCTGGCAATCGGCACCGTGGCGCTGAGCTATGGTAACGCGCCGGCAAAACGTATTAAGGACTGTGAGAACGCGGGAGTGGGGCAGGCCGTCTGCGCCGCTGCCGAATGGGATAATGAGAAAGTGAATGTTCTGCCTCATTATAACCCTGAGCTGAACAAGGTTATTATCGCAGGCCATTCAGCCCGTAGCGTTTATGACCCTGATAATGGCGCCAGCCTCCGCACGTAAAAAAGCAGCCCAGTGGGCTGCTTTTTTAGGTTTCGTTGCTGAGTAAAATGATTAAAACCAGCCAAATCTCACCGACAGCAGGCTGATAAGCGCGAACGCGGCGCAGACATTAATCATAACGACGGTCTTGCTGGAGACATCCATAACGCCACCTTAATGAGTAAGTCCCTAAAGGTATAGTACGGCGGGCGCGGTTGCGCTATCGGAATAAGACGAATCAGGCTTTGTTCTGAATATTGAGCCCGATTCTGAATTTGTTATACAGGTATCTCTGAATCACGACGTCATGGCAGATAATTATCCCACCATGGAACGCTCCTCAGGGAAGGAAAACTAAGAATGACGTTATATCAAAAAATGTTGGTGTTTTACGCCATTATGGGCGTGATCTGTGCCGTAATTAGCTGGTTTTTAACCAAAGAGAGTTGGGTGATCCGCCTGCTGGCGGCCCTGTTGATCGGTGCCACCTGGCCGTTCAGCTTCCCCATGGCGCTGCTCGTCTCGCTGTTTTAACCTTCCGGCGGCGGACGACAGAAAAGGGTGGCGGCAAAGGTAAGGCTACTGTATAAAAACACAGTAACCTTATCATGGAGGCAAACAGGTGAACGGTTTCTTTTCGTCCGTCGCAGGCGCCACATTGCGCTGGCTCGATCTCCCGGGAGAGGGGCTTCCGCTGGTGTTTATCCACGGCCTCGGCTGCGCGTCCTCTTACGACTACCCCCGCGTCGCCAGCGACCCCGCGCTCAACGGGCGGCGCAAAATACTTATCGACCTCCCGGGCTTCGGCTACAGCGATAAACCGCACGACTTTAGTTACAACATACATAAGCAAGCGCAAGCTGTGGAGCAGGTCCTCAACCACCTGCGCCTGCAGCGCTTCGCGCTGTATGGGCATAGCATGGGTGGAAGCATCGCCATCGAAGCGGCAGGGCTGCTGGCGGAGCGAGTGACGACGCTGCTGGTGTCTGAACCCAACCTGTTCGCCGGAGGCGGTGAGTACAGCAGACGCATTGCGGCGCAGGCAGAGGGGGCCTTTATCGCTGAAGGTTACGCCAGGATGCTGGCGGAAGAGCGCTCGCCGTGGGCCGGCTGTTTGCAAAACAGCGCCCCCTGGGCCGTCTGGCGAGCCGCCAGCAGCCTGATAAACGGCAGCGACACGCCCTGGTTTACCCAGCTCTGCCAGCTGCGCTGTCAGAAGATGCTGATCGTCGGCGAGCAGTCGCTCCCTTATGCGGATATCGAACGGGTAGAGGCGCACGGGATCCCGGTCGGGATTGTGCCCCACGCGGGGCACTCGATGGCGTGGGAAAACCCGGAAGGGCTGGCGCAACTCATCGCCAGCCACGGCTAAGGGGAGACGGCGTCAGAAAGGCAGTTCGCGGGGCTGGGTCTGGAGCGTTATCCAGCGCAGCTCAGTGAATTCTGCAATTCCGGCCCGGCCGCCGAACCGGCCATAGCCGGAGGCTTTGCAGCCGCCAAACGGCATTTGCGCTTCATCATGAACGGTTGGACCATTGATATGGCAAATGCCGGTTTGCAGACGTTGCGCCAGGTTCCACGCTCTGGCGCTGTCGCGGCTGTAGACCGCCGCGGAAAGGCCATATTCGCTGTCGTTGGCTACCGCCAGCGCCTCTTCGTCATTATTAACCCGAATAATCGCTTTTACCGGGCCGAAGGACTCTTCGTTCCACAGCCGCATCTCGCGGGTGACGCCGTCCAGTAAGGTCGGCGCCATGTGGGTATCGCTGGCTTTACCGCCGGTCAGCAGGCGGGCGCCCTTGGCTAAGGCATCGTCGATTAACGCGTTGCAGCGGGTGACGGTATTCATGTCGACCACCGGGCCGGTCAGGCTGGCGGGGAGAGAGGCGGCGCGCCTGGCCAGCAGAGGGATAAAGCGCTCCGCCACGGCGTTGTCGACAATAATGCGCTCGGTGGACATGCAGATCTGTCCGGCGTTGGCGAAGGCGCCAAAAATGGCGCCCGCCGCCGCCTGTTCGATATCGGCATCGTCGAGGACCAGCAGCGGTGCTTTGCCACCGAGCTCCAGCACCGCTGGTTTTAGATACTGCCCGCAGGTGCGGGCGATAATCCGCCCCACCGGTGTGGAGCCGGTAAAGTTGACGCGCCGCACCGCCGGATGGGCGATCAGCGACTCCACCAGCGCCGGTGCGTCTTGCGGCGCGCAGGTAAGATAGTTCACCACACCCGGCGGGAAGCCCGCCGCGTCGAGGGCGTCGATAATCAATCCTTGTGTCGCCGGGGAGAGCTCAGCGCCCTTGAGGATCACCGTGTTGCCGCAGGCCAGCGGCGTCGCCAGCGCCCGGGTGGCAAGGATCAGCGGCGCGTTCCACGGCGCCATGCCCAGCACCACGCCAGCCCCCTGGCGGACGCCCATCGCCAGATTGCCCGGTACGTTGGATGGAATGATCTGTCCTTCAATCTGGGTGGTCAGCGCCGCCGCTTCGCGCAGGATATCAGCCGCCAGATGGACGTTAAATCCGGCCCAGTGCGCGGTCGCGCCGGTTTCCGCCGCCATGGCGGCGATAAATTTAGCCTCCCGCAACAGCATATGTTCCGCCGCGTCGAGCAGTAAGCGACGCCGTTCCGCCGGGAGCGTATCGCGCCACTGTGGGAAGGCGCTGGCCGCGGCCTCGACGCAGCGTTTGCCGTCGGCGAGACTGGCGGCAGCGGCAACAGAAGCGACATCGTCTTGGGCCGGGTGGCGCCGGGTGAAGGTCCGACGGTCTTCGGCATCATGCCACTGGCCATCAATGTACAGATTGCAGGTGATTGTCATGGGGGTAGTAACCTCTTGTTCTGCGGTCCCTCCAGTGTACCGATCGCCGCTGATGGCGAGCGTGAGCGGGGCGGTTATCGCACATTTTTTTGCCGGAATTGTGCGTAGCTCACAACATCCCAATCGTGCCTGACGCAAAAAGCAGCGCGACGCCGATTAAACCAGCAAATTCAGCGCGATTGGCATAAGGTGATAGCCATTGATTATTTGCCGGTGGCGAGGGGCTGTGCTGTTATTACTGTTCTTATAATCAATAATCAGGACTTATAACCATGTCTACAGGGAAAACTACGCTGGCGCTGCTGCTGAGCGCGCTGTTGCCGGTCAGCGCCGCATGGGCCGCGGGCAATGATACGCTGGTCTATTGCTCAGAGGCCTCCCCGGAGTCTTTCAACCCGCAGATCGCCAGCTCCGGCCCGTCGTTCGTCGCCAGCTCGCAGGTGCTGTATAACCGCCTGGTCACTTTTGACCCGGTGAAGAACACGCCGATCCCGTCGCTGGCCACCGAGTGGCACGTCTCTGAGGATGGCAAGACCTGGACCTTCACGCTGCGTCAGGGGGTGAAGTTCAACAGCAATAAATTCTTCAAACCGACCCGCGATTTTAACGCCGACGACGTCCTGTTTTCTGTGCTGCGCCAGATGGATCCTCAGCATCCTTATCACAAGGTGTCGCAGGGGAACTATGAGTACTTCCACGACGTGGGCCTCGATAAGCTGATTAAGTCGGTGAAAAAGGTCGATGACTATCACGTCCAGTTCGTACTTAACGAGCCGAACGCGGCGTTTCTTGCCGACTGGGGAATGGACTTCGCCTCTATTCTGTCGGCGGAGTATGGCGAGGCGATGCTGAAGAAAGGGACGCCGGAAAACGTTGATAACTGGCCTGTCGGTACCGGACCCTATGCCCTGCAGCAGTATAAAGTGGATTCGCAAATCCGCTATATCGCCAATCCCCACTACTGGGAAGGCGAGGTGCCGACTAAGCACTTAATCTTTTCCATCACGCCAAACGTCGAGACACGACTGGCGAAACTGCAGACTAACGAGTGCCAGATTATTCCTGCGCCTTCGCCGGTTCAGTTCCCGGTAATTAAGGGCAATAAAGATCTGGCGCTGCACGCCGTCGAGGCGCTGAACGTCGGCTACCTGGCGTTTAACACGGAGAAAAAACCGTTTGATAATGTGCTGGTGCGCCAGGCGTTAAACTATGCCACCGACAAGCAGGCGATCGTTAAGGCGGTGTTCCTCGATTCCGGTACGGTGGCGAAGTCACCGATCCCGTCCACCATGCTCGGGTATAAAAAAGACCTCCCGGACTACGACTACGATCCGCAGAAAGCGAAAGCGCTGCTCAAGCAGGCGGGTCTGGAGCAAGGGGCGGAAGTGACCCTGTGGTCGATGCCGGTTCAACGTCCGTACAACCCGAACTCAAAACGCATTGCTGAAATGATCCAAAATGACTGGGCGAAAGTCGGGGTGAAAGCGAAGATCGTCAGCTATGAGTGGGGCGAATACCTCGCCGGCATGCGTAAAGGTGAACACTATAGCGCGCTGTACGGCTGGATGTCGGACAATGGCGACCCGGACAACTTTGCCGGCACGCTGCTCAGCTGTGATAATATCCAGACCGGCTCTAACGCCGCCCGCTGGTGCGATAAGTCGTATGACGCGCTGGTGAAGAAAGCGCTGCTGGTGAGCGATCCGCAGGCGCGCGCCACACTCTATGAACAGGCGCAAGAGATCTTCTACCAGCAGGCGCCGTGGATCACCCTGGCGACCGGCAAGACCTTCTATGCCACCCGCAGTAACGTCAGCGGCTACCGCGTGAGCATGATGGGCAGCGATTTTTCCAAAGCGAAGCTGAATTAAGCGAAAGGAGAACAGGATGGCACATCTGGATGAGGTTATCGTCAAAGTCGATGACACTATTGCCGAGGGGGTTATCGCTCATATGAATGAGCTGCTGATCGCCCTGAGCGATGACGCGCAACTCAGTCGTGAGGAGCGCTATACCCAGCAGCAGCGCCTGCGCACCGCTATCGCCCACCATGGCCGACAGCATCAGGAAGAGCAGGACGCGCGCCGCGAGCAGTTGACCAAAGGCGGCGCGATCCTCTGAAGAGGTGCTCAGAACTGGCGTCTGGCCACCAGCCAGGCGCCCACTACCAGCATCACCGCGCCGCATAATGGCCCGATCAGCGCCCGCAGCGGTACGCCGTGGGCGCGAATTAAATCCATGATCAACCCGCCGACCAGCTGGCTGGCCACCAGTACCGCAATGGTAGTGGCCGCGCCGACGTTTTGATAGCCGCTGATGCTGGCAAAAACGAAAAAGGACCCCAGCAGGCCAGGGATCAGCGTCCACCACTTCACGCTCAGGGCCAGCTCCTGAAAGCCAGCGGCGCCCTGGCGCAGGAGCAACAGGGTCACGAAAATAACGATACCCACCAGCGAATTGAGCAGCATGGCGATGAGGATCGTCGACGCCGACTGGGTGATGCGCACCATCAGGGTGTTCTGTAGTACCAGGCCTACGCCGGCGGCCACCAGACAGGCGAGGGTGAGCGACGCATTCATGCCTTACCGTCCGGTTCCTGGCGCGCATCCAGCTGCAGCTGCATAAAGGTGAGATCCAGCCAGCGGCCAAATTTGGTTCCCACCTGCGGCATCTGCCCGGTGGTGATAAAGCCCAGCGTTTCATGCAGGTGCAGCGAGGCGTGGTTCTGCGACTCGATCCCGGCGACCATCACATGTTTATTCAGCCGCCGCGCTTCGGCGATCAGCGCAACCAGCAGTTTGCGGCCCAGGCCTTTCCCCTGATGGTCGGGGTGAATGTACACCGAATGCTCCACGGTGTGGCGAAAGCCGTCAAACGCGCGCCAGTCGCCAAAAGAGGAATAGCCGGTGATGACGCCGTTTTCCTCGCTCACCAGCACCGGAAAGCCGGCCAGCTGGCGGGCTTCAAACCACGCGATGCGGTTGTCGGTATCCACGGTTTTATCATTCCAGATAGCGGCGGTATGCACGACGGCGTGGTTATAGATCTCGGCGATCGCCGCGCAATCGTCTTTAATGGCAGGGCGGATGGACATAGCAAACCTCAGTTCTCGTACACTATAGTAGTACGTTATTATTACAATAATGTACGCCACGCTGTCATCCGTTTTCAGCGAAATATTGCTGATGGGCCAGGGGGGGCGCGGCCCAACGGGCGATTGTGTAATGCGTGCGCGCACACTATAGTGTTACGTTATGAATACTATAGAAGACAACCTCAATCAGCGCATCAGCGCGCGCATCCGCATCGAGCGCGAATCCCGCGGCTGGTCGCTGAACGACCTCGCCGAACGGGCTGGCGCTTCGCGGGCGATGATCCATAAGATCGAGCGCGGTGAAAGCAGCCCGACGGCCTCAATGCTGGGCCGCCTTTCCGGCGCCTTCGGGATCAGTATGTCAACGCTGATCGCCCGGGCGGAAATGCAGGAAGGCAAGCTGCTGCGTTTTGCCAGCCAGCCGGTGTGGCACGACCCGCAAAGCCACTATCTCCGTCGCCACGTCTCGCCGCGCAGCGATCTGCCCATTGACATGGTGCAGATCGAGCTGCCGCCCGGCAGCGATGTGCCGATGCCGGCCTCGTCCTACGCGCTGGCCCGCCAGCTGATCTGGCTGCAGCAGGGCGAACTGGTGTTCATGGAAGGGAATACCCGCCACGAGATGCAGACCGGGGACTGTCTGGAGCTCGGCCCGCCGAACGACTGCCGCTTTATCAATGAGTCCGCAGAGACCTGCGTCTATCTGGTGGTGCGCCTTAATCAATCGCCATCCGGCTCTTAATGTTAAAGCGCATTGCGCATAAAGCATCTAGCCTCAGTACAGTCTGCTAACAAGAGGAGTTTGCTATGACAGAACAAACGCAACGCCATCGCCGCTGGGTACTGGCTTCCCGTCCCCATGGTGAACCGACGGCAGAGCATTTCCGCCTGGAAGAGAGCGAGGTACCGACGCCAGGGCCGGGCCAGGTTCTGCTGCGTACCGTTTATTTATCGCTGGATCCCTATATGCGCGGGCGGATGAGCGACGCGCCGTCCTATTCACCGCCGGTGGCCATTGGCGCGGTGATGGTGGGCGGGACCGTGAGTCGCGTCGTGATCTCGCAGCATGATGATTTTCAACCAGGCGACTGGGTGCTGGGCTACAGCGGCTGGCAGGATTATGAGCTTTCCGACGGCAGCGGACTGGTGAAGCTGGGGGACAACCCGCAGCACCCGTCCTGGTCGCTGGGGGTTCTGGGGATGCCGGGCTTCACCGCCTACATGGGGTTGCTGGACATTGGCCAGCCGAAGGCGGGTGACACGCTGGTGGTCGCTGCGGCCACCGGGCCGGTGGGCGCCACGGTCGGACAGATCGGCAACATTAAGGGCTGCCGTACCGTCGGCATCGCCGGCGGCGCGGAGAAGTGTCGCTATGCGGTTGACACCTTAGGCTTTGATGTCTGCCTTGACCATCGCGCAGCGGACTTTGCCGAACAGCTGGCCCAGGCCTGCCCGCAGGGCATTGACGTCTACTACGAAAACGTCGGCGGCAAGGTGTTTGACGCGGTGCTGCCGCTGCTGAATACCGCGGCCCGGGTTCCGGTCTGCGGGCTGGTGAGCGGCTATAACGCCACCGGTCTGCCGGATGGGCCGGATCGTCTGCCGTTGCTGATGGCGACCATCCTCAAGAAACGCATCCGGATGCAGGGCTTTATTATCGGCCAGGATTACGGGCATCGGATCGCGGAATTCCAGCAGCAGATGGGGCGCTGGGTGCAGGAGGGGAAAATTAAATATCGCGAACAGCTGATTGACGGTCTGGAGCAGGCGCCGCAGGCGCTGATCGGCCTGTTGAAAGGCGAAAACTTTGGTAAGGTGGTGCTCCGCGTGTCGGCGGACGACTAATACGCCGGGTTTAGCCTGAATGCGCCTCTCTCCCGGCCGGGAAGAGAGGCGCTGCATGAATATCAGGCGTAAAAGGCTAACCGCTGGGCGAGCAGATCGACAAAGGCTTCGCGGTCCACATCCAGCAGCAGGGTGGTATTGGGCGGATTGCCGGTCAGATGGTAGTAATCGACCACCGTCATCCCCTGGGTATATTTTCCTTCCGTTTCCACGCCGACCCAGCGCTCGATGGTGGTAAAGAGCTCCGGCTTGAGGAGCCAGGCGATGGTGCAAGGGTCGTGCAGCGGTGCGCCGTCGAAGCCCCACTTTTCATCCTTATGGTAGGCCATAAAGAAGTCGAGCAGTTCGGCGACGATAGTGGATACCGGATTGCCAATCTTGCGGAATCGCTCAATATCCGCAGGAAGGATCTGCGCCCGGTGGGTGACATCCAGGCCCGCCATTACCACCGGGATCCCCGACTGAAAGACCATCTCCGCAGCCTGCGGATCAACGTAGATATTAAACTCCGCCGCCGGCTGCCAGTTGCCCAGCCCCATGGCGCCCCCCATGATCACGATGCGGGCGATCTTCACGTGCAGCTCCGGATGGCTGGCGAGCAGCAACGCCACGTTAGTCTGCGGCCCGGTGGCCACCAGAGTCACCGGCTCCCGGCTTTCCCGCAGCACTCTGGCCATCAGCTCGACGGCGGTGCAGTTCTGCGGGGAAAAGGCCGGCTCCGGCAGGTTCGGTCCATCCAGTCCGCTTTCCCCGTGCACGTTATCGGCGATGATCAGATCGCGCATCAATGGCTTCCACGCGCCGCCGGCGACCGGAATATCCGCTCGGTTCAGCAGGGTCAGCATACGCAGCACGTTGCGCAGGGTCTTCTCCGGCGTCTGGTTGCCTGCGGAGGCGGTGACGGCTTTCACCTCCAGCTCCGGCGAGGCGAGGGCGAGGACCAGGGCGATCGCGTCATCATGTCCCGGATCGCAATCAATCATAATCGGCAGTGCCATAGCAGCTCCTTGTTGGCGTTGTTCTGTGACCAGACTAACGCTGCGGCGCGAAGCAGACGAGATAGTGTGCAGAATAGTGTGATGATAAGCACGGTTGCAGCGGCAATCGCACGGTTAGTCGCGGCGTTCCTGCGTCATCAGGCCTCGCCTTGCGGTGGCGCAAGCTAGCGCCCGCCGCGGCGCGATAGAATAAAAATCGCTAATCCTTACGGATATTAATGGTTTGCTTTTCGGCGAGCGGATTCTTATCCTTAAGAAAACTCAAGAGGTTATGACGATGAAAGATGTAGTAGATAAATGCAGCACCAAAGGCTGCGCCATTGATGTCGGGACGATCATTGATAACGAGGACTGCGTCTACCGGGCTGAGAAATTATTCCCGAGCCGCGAGGAAGCGGAGTCAACCGTAGCCGCCGTTCGCGAGCGTGCCGCCGCGGCGGCGCCCGCCAGTGAACCGCCGCAGGTTGACTACACCCTCGCCGCCGCCGGCGACGAGGTGAAGCTCGATCTGTCCATCGCCTTCTCCTGCCAGGCGGAAAAGATCATTTTCGAATTGTCCCTGAGAAACCTGCTTTAATCAGCGTCCTGGGCGCCAGCGCCTGAGAAAAACGCCTGCGCCCGCGAATCCGCGGGCGAAGTCGAGCGTTACTCGAAGCGCCAGGCGAGGTTCAGTCCGATACCGTAGTTGCGTCCGGGCGCGGGCTCGTAGTAGCGTCCGTTGGACTCGTTAACGATGACGGACCCGACGTACTCGCGGTCGAACAGGTTGTCGACCCGGCCGAACAGATCCATATCCATCCTGCCATAGCTCCACTTATAGCCGGTCGTCAGGCCGACCACCGTCCAGGACGGGGCTTTGGCGGTGTTTTCGTCATTCGCCATGATGTCGCTCATGTAGCGAATATCGCTTCCGGCGTACCAGCCCTGCTCAGGCTGATAGCCGAAGGAGGCGTAGCCCATATTGCGCGCGATCCCCGGAATACGGTTACCGTTGCAGCTGGCGTCGCCGCAGACGTTGGTGCGATAGGTCGCGTCCAGCCAGGTCCAGGCCGCCTTCAGGCGCCAGCTCTCGCCAAACTGCTGATCCAGTCCCAGCTCCATGCCCTGACGACGGGTCTTGCCGGCGTTTTTATAGCTGGTGCGCCCGCCGCTGCTGCTGTCGACCACGATCTCATTATCGGTATCAGTCTGGAACAGGGCGGCGGTGAGCAGCCCATTGCCGATCCGCGTCTTGCTGCCGATCTCCACCGTGTCGTTGGTGGAGGGCTTCAGGCCGAAATTAAGGCCGCTCTGGTTATCGGAGCGGTATGACAGTTCGTTGATGGTCGGCGTCTCGAAGCCGCGGCCGGCGGAGAGGTAGACGTTCCACGCGTCGGTCAGGGCATACTTCAGCGAGCCTGCGGGCAGCCATTTGTGATAGCTGGCATCGCCGCTGTCATCGCCATTGCCCGGCGTGATGTAGTAGTCATTCGAATCGAACCATACCGAGCTGTAGCGCACCCCGGCATCGAGCGAAAGTTTGTCGGTGAGCTGCCACTGGGTCTGCAGGTAAGGGTCGACGTTCCACATCAGGTTGCGTTCGTTACGACGCAGCGCGCCCTGTTCGCCATACTGCGGCGCGCCGTTGACCATCACAAAGTTTTCATAGCCTTTGCGGCGCTCGCTCATGTTCTCGTAGTCAAGACCGGCGGTCAGGGTGACCGGCACCAGCAGCTCGCCGCGATGGGTCAGCCGGGTATCGATCCCCTGGTAGTGGCGGGTGAGGTCAATCACCCCGCCGGCATGGCTCGGCTTCAGCTGCGGCGCGCGCGGGATCGACTGGTACTGGGTGGTTTCGCGTTCCCCGGCGTACATCATGACGCTGAGATCGTCCTGGTCGCTCAGCTGACGCTCGTAGCGCAGGCCAGCCTGGGTCTGCCGGGTATCCTTGCGGGTATTATACTGGTCGCCGCGCGGCGACTGGCGCGGGTTATCGCGCCATTCATCGGCGGTTAAGCCGCCGGCGTCATTGGCTTTGATATCGACGCTATTCAGCAGCAGAGTCAGCTTACTGACGTCGTTGATACGCACCCCCAGCCGGGCGTTGGCCAGATTTTTGCGCGCGCCGCTGTGATCGCGATAGCCGTGGGTGGTGAAGCGGTTAGTCGACACCGTGTAATCCACATCGCCCGCGTGGCTGCCGTCGCCAACGGCGCCGGTGGCTTTCATTCCATAGTGCCAGGTGCCAAAGCTGCCATAGTAGCTGCTGGCTTCCACGGTGGGCGGCTGGGTGCCGGTCTGGCTGGTGACGTTGATCACCCCGCCGGACGAGTTACCGTAGAGGGCAGAGAAGGGGCCGCGCAGCACCTCAATGGTGTCGACGCTGCCGATATCGATATTGGACGTCTGCCCCTGGCCGTCGGGCATGGTCGCCGGAATGCCGTCCACATAGATGCGCAGCCCGCGCACGCCGTAGGTGGAGCGGGAGCCAAAGCCGCGAATCGACAGCTGCAGATCCTGGGCATAGTTTTGCCGGTTCTGCACCTGCAGGCCCGGCACGGCGCCCAGCGATTCAGAAAGGTTGACGCGCGGCGCGGCCTGGCGCATCTCATCCCCATTGACCACGCTGACGGCGGCGGGGGTATCCAGTTCAGAAACGGTGGTTGGCGCAGCGGTCACCACCATGGTTTGTTCATCGGCGGCCTGGGCGGCGGCGATGAGCGGCAGCAGCAGGGCCGGCAAGGCCGCATGTCGCACGGATAGGATTTTCATCGATAGTACTCGGGAGACGAACCAAATGGAACATATGTATATATGTTACCCCGTTTGTAAAATATTTGAAAATTATTAACTGCCGTTGGTTAACGGATAGTGCTCAAGGCTGACGAATTTACCGAACAACAACAATTAGCGCTCCACTTTAATAAGAATAATGATTACTATTCTCATTCAAAACAAGGTAGAGCCATGACTTTGCCGCCGGAAGCGATGTCGGGTCAGCACATACAGGTTTATCAAAGGGAGTCGTCATGTCATTACGTCAGTTTGCCGCGCCGCGTCTGCGCCATTCACTGTTATTCACTTCTCTGCTGCTGGCAGGCAGCTTTAGCGCCCACGCCGCGGAAGAGATGCTGCGCAAGGCCGTCGGAAAAGGGGCCTACGAAATGGCCTACAGCCAGCAGGAGAACGCGCTGTGGGTCGCCACTTCGCAAAGTCGTTCGCTGGACAAAGGGGGGATTGTTTATCGTCTTGACCCCACCACCCTCGACGTGACGCAGATTATTCACAACGATCTGAAGCCGTTTGGCGCCGCTATCAACCATGCCACCGGTACGCTGTGGTTTGGTAATACCGTCGACAGCACCGTCACCGCCATTGACGCCAAAACCGGCGCCGTGAAGGGGCGACTGGTGCTGGACGAGCGTCAGCGCAGTGAAACCGTGCGCCCGCTGCAGCCGCGCGAGCTGGCGGTCAATGAGCAGACCAACACTATCTACATTACCGGTCTGGGCAAAGAGAGCGTGATTTGGGTGGTGGACGGCGCTACCCTGAAGCTGAAAACGACGATTACCGGCACCGGGGCGATGGCCACCGGCCTGGCGATCGATCCGCAGGCGAAACGCCTTTATACCACCAATGCCGACGGCGAACTGCTGACCATCGACAGCGAGAGCAACACCATTGTGTCGCGCAAAAAATTGCTGGATGACGGCAAGGCGCATTTCTACCTTAACCTGAGCCTCGATACCGCCGGCCACCGCGCCTTTATTACCGACAGCAAGCAGCCGGAAGTGCTGGTGGTCGATACCCGCGACGGTAAGGTGCTGGAGAAAATCGCCGCGCCGGAATCGCTGGCGGTGCTGTTCAACCCCACCCGCAACGAAGCCTATGTGACGCATCGTAAAGCGGGGGAGGTGAGCGTTATCGACGGCAAGAGTTATAAGGTGGTGAAGACCTTTAAAACGCCGACCCATCCCAACAGCCTGGCGCTCTCTGATGACGGCAAAACGCTGTACGTCAGCGTGAAACAAGCTTCCAGCCGTGAGAAAGAGGCCACCGCCCCGGACGATGTGATCCGCATCGCGCTGTAAGGTCCCCGGGCGCGACGACCACTGCCACCGGTGGTCGCGCCCGGCATCTCACCCTCTGTTACAAACGCGTATTGGCCTGATAAACCAGATGGTTATACACTTACCCCTTTCCCGCCTCGCGCGGGCAGTGGTAATCAGTGGAGATAAAATGAAAAAGCCATTTATGGTGATTTGCGCCGGCGCGATGCTGGCCTTGCTGGCAGGCTGTTCGTCCAACTACGTTATGACCACCAAAAGCGGTCAGACGATCGTGACTCACGGCAAGCCGCAGCTGGATAAAGAAACGGGGATGACCAGCTATATCGATGAGTCTGGTAATAAGCGAGAAATTAACAGCAGCGACGTGTCGCAGCTGGTTGAGGATAACTAAGTCCTGACCTCCCGGTTTGCCCGCGATGGACAAACCGGGAGTCCTGCCATTTACTGCTTGAGCGTCGGCGCTGTGCTGTGAATCGCATGCACGCGCTTACGCACGCCAAACCAGCCCGCCACCAACAGCACCGCCAGCAACGGGATGGAGCCAATGGTATAGGTGCCGTTCGGATAATCGAAGGCCATCAGCACCAGCACGCTAAACAGGAACAGCAGCGTCAGCCACGAGGTGAACGGCGCCCCCGGCATTCTGAAGCTCACCTGAGCCGCTTTCCCTTCCTTAATCGCTTTGCGCAGACGCATCTGACACACCACGATAAAGCCCCAGGAAGCAATGATCCCCAGCGAAGCGACGTTGAGGACGATCTCAAACACCTGCGACGGCACCAGATAGTTGAGGAACACCCCGACCACGTACACCGCCAGCGTCGCCAGGATCCCGGCGTAAGGGACGTGGTGACGGCTCATCTTCGACATGAACTTCGGCGCGGAGCCCCCCATCGACATGGAGCGCAGAATACGTCCGGTGCTGTAGAGGCCGGAGTTAAGGCTGGAGAGGGCGGCGGTTAATACCACGATGTTCATCACGCTGCCGATGTACGGCACGCCCAGTTTTGAGAAGAAGGTAACAAACGGGCTCTGTCCCGCCTGGTAGGCGTTCCACGGCAGCAGCAGCACCAGCAGCACCACCGACCCAACGTAAAACAGGCCGATACGCCAGATCACGCTGTTGATGGCCTTCGGCACCATCGTCTCCGGATCTTTACACTCACCGGCCGCGGTGCCCACCAGCTCAATGGAGGCGAAGGCGAAGACCACGCCCTGCACCAGCACCAGCGCCGGCAGGAGGCCGTGCGGGAAGAAGCCGCCGTTATCGGTGATCAGGTGGAAGCCTGTGGCATTACCGTCCAGCGGCTTACCGGAGCCGAGGAAAATGGTACCGACCACGAGAAACGCGACGATCGCCAGTACTTTGACCAGTGCGAACCAGAACTCCATCTCGGCGAACCACTTCACGCCGATCATGTTCATGGTGCCAACGATGGCTAGCGCGCCAAGGGCGAAGACCCACTGCGGCACATCGCCAAAGGCGCCCCAATAGTGCATATACAGCGCCACGGCGGTGATATCGACGATCCCGGTCATTGCCCAGTTAACGAAGTACATCCAGCCGGCCACGTAGGCGGCTTTTTCGCCGAGGAATTCCCTGGCATAAGAGACGAAGCTGCCGCTCGAGGGGCGGTGGAGAACCAGTTCGCCGAGCGCGCGAAGAATAAAGAAAGAGAAGATGCCGCAGACCAGATAGACCAGTGCGAGCGCTGGCCCTGCCATTTGTAAACGTGCCCCGGCGCCGAGGAACAAACCGGTACCGATGGCGCCGCCGATGGCAATCATCTGTACCTGACGGTTGCCCATCGCTTTGTGATAACCCGCTTCGTGTGAGTTGAGCCAGTGGCGTTTTGCAGCATGGTGCTCCGCTGCAGTGTCGTGTTTCGTATTCATTGATGTATCAGTTTCCTGTCAATGCCCATGTTTGCAGCCGGTGTGGAGGACGGCTGGCACATTATGCTGGCTTTCTCATCATTCTGACGTAGGAGATAAGCTCAGACATGGCGCTGAATCCTACACGTAACCTAATAGTTACGCACCTAAAACATTTACCGATAGCATTTGACAGATTTATCAATGAGATCAGCGTCGCAGAGTTTCCCGCAACAGAATGAAAGCGCTGGTATGTTGGCGTCGACTGGGGTAATAGCGAGGCTGTCCGGGGACGGCGTGGGGCCAGTTCGCCTGCTGGCGCATTCGTTGGTCACAGGCGATAGCCAGCTGTTCGCCGAGTCGCAGCCCAGCGTTTAACCGGTCATCGACGACCACCGTTTGGCCATTATCATCAGTGCTTTTGATGTTAATATCCGGATATTCCAGCATAAATGGCTTCAGCGTCAGTCACGGCGGGGATGCGCAGACGGGAGAAGCATGACGCCTGCCTGCCGAAGAGCAGAATGAACAGAGCGGTTAAGCCTTAGTGTTTAATTCATTCTGGCGGCGCAGGTATTGTAAGATGCAAGATCAGACCCATAGCGCCAGGCGACCCCACACAATGACCCCCTTACAGTTTCATAAATATCACGGACTGGGTAATGATTACCTGGTATGCCATCGCGCCGTTGCCGACCAGCTGAGCAACGAGCATATTCGAATTCTGTGCCATCGCCACTATGGCGTTGGTTCCGATGGTCTGCTGATCGACAGTGGCGATCAAACCCATCCCACGCTGCGTATTATCAATCCGGACGGCTCCGAGGCGGAGAAAAGCGGTAATGGGCTACGGATCTATGCGCGCTATCTGTTTGATAGCGGTCGCGTCGGCCATGAGCCTTTTTTAGTGCACACGGCGGGCGGAGATGTCTATTGCACCGTGGAGAGTGATTTTCATCAGATTAGCGTGGATATGGGGCGGGCGAATTTCAATCCGGCGGCGTTACCCGCCTTAGTGAATTTGCCCGAGGCGGTGAATTATCCGTTGACGCTGGCGGATGAAACCCTGTCCGTCGTGCTGGTCTCCATGGGCAATCCCCACTGCGTTGTCCTCGTGGATAAGCTCGACCTGGAACAGGTTCATCGTTTAGGACCGCAAATTGAACATCATCCCTTATTCCCCAAACGCTGCAATGTGCAGTTCGTGGAAATTGTCGATCGCCATACGCTGAAGATTGGTATCTGGGAGCGGGGCGCCGGGTTTACGATGGCCTCCGGGAGCAGCAGCTGCGCGGCGGCCAGCGCCATGCGCCGGTTAGGGAAGGTGGACGATCGGGTGGATGTCAACATGCCAGGCGGCCAGCTGTGCATCACCTTCGGCGCGGATTTTCAGGTGAATATGCGCGGTCCGGTGCATAAGATCGCCAGCCTGACGCTGGATAAAGACTGCTTTGTTGGCGGCAGCGCCATCTTTACTGGCGCGGCATGACAGGTGGGGCGATCAGCCGGAAATTTTTTGCCTTTCGCTTGCTGGCGTAAGCGGCTGTACATACTGCCTTTTCCCATCCGGGCAAAGGCGGCGAACAACGGGAATGGCTACCAGGGAGAATCAGAGATGAACATCAACGTGGTCGGCACCAGCGGCTCAGGTAAATCCACCCTGGCTCGTCGCCTGGCGCACAGGCTGGGGCTGCGCTGGATCGAACTGGATCGCCTGTACTGGCGGCCAAACTGGCAGGGCACGCCGGATGAGGCGTTTTTCGCCGCCATTGCCGCCGCGACGGCCACCCCGGGCTGGGTGCTGGACGGCAACTACAATCGCAGCCGCGGGGTCAAATGGCGCGAGGTGGATCTGGTGATCTGGCTGGATTATGGCCTCTGGCGCACGCTGCGCCAGGCGGTGTGGCGGGCCGCGAGCCGGGCGTGGCGACAACAGGAGCTATGGCCGGGCACCGGCAACCGCGAGAGTTTCCGCCGTTCGTTCTGCAGCCGGGAATCCATCATCCTCTGGACGCTGAAGACCTGGCGGCAGAATCGTCGACGCTATCTGGCCGATATGCAGGATCCGCAATATCGGCATATTCGCTTCGTCCGGCTGCGCAGTCCGCGGCAGGCTGAGGCGCTGCTCCGCGAGCTGGAAGCGCAGCGGTCAGGCGGGCATATCTAATTTTCAGCAGTACACATGTGAATTAATTGTTTCTCAATAGTTAGCAGAGATTTTAATAATGCAGGCACGTACTTTCATATGAGCCTGCGAAATGTCTTATCGAATCAGTATCCTGGATAAAAGTCCGCTTGCCGCCGGGGAAACCGCCGCGCAGGCGCTGGCGCGCACATTAACGCTGGCGCAACACGCCGAAGCCTGGGGCTATCACCGCTTCTGGGTCGCCGAACACCACAATACCGATCAGCTGGCGAGCCCCTCTCCGGAGCTGGTTATCGCCTGGCTGCTGGGCCACACCCGGCGCATTCGTCTTGGGTCCGGCGGCGTCATGCTCCAGCACTACAGCCCCTATAAAGTCGCGGAAAACTTTAACCTGCTGGCCGCCCTCGCGCCGGGTCGCATCGATCTCGGGGTGGGCAAGGCGCCTGGCGGCCTGCCGCTCTCCACCCGCGCCCTGCAGCAGGGCCTGCATCAGGAGGAGAAAGGGACCTTTGCCGATCAGCTGGCGCAGCTGGATAACTGGCTGTCACTGACTGAGCCAGGGGGAGAGGAGAGCCTGCGCGCCACGCCGATCCCGCCGCGCCGGGCCGACGGATTTCTGCTCGGCGCCAGCCTGGAGAGTGCGGAACTGGCCGCCCGTCTTGACTGGAACTTTGTCTTTGCGGCCCATCTCAATGGCGACAGCGCGCTGCGCCGCACGGTGATCAACCGCTGGCGCGAGCTCAGCCCGCGTGAGGCGATCGTCGCCGTGCAGGTGGTGGTGGCTGACGATCCGGCCACCGCCGCTGCGCTGGCGCAGCAGGTCGAGGTGTGGGGCGTCGAGCTGGAGAACGGCCAGCGGGTGACCGTCGGCAGTGAGGCTCAGGCCGTCGCCTTTGCCCGCCAGGCTGGCAGCCGGCCGACACGCATCCACCGCCGCGAATCTTCACTGATCTCCGGTACTCCCGAACAGGTTAAAGCCCGGCTTGACGCGCTGCAGGCGGAAGATCAGCTGGATGAATTAATCATTGATACCCCCATTAGCGACGGGCCTGCGCGCCTGCGCTCCCTGCGCCTGCTGGCGCAGGCTCACTACGGCAAGGAGGTGCTGAATGTCCTTTGAACAACAACTGATTAGCTGGCGGCGCGAGCTGCACCAGAACCCGGAGCTCTCCCTACAGGAAGTAGCCACCACCGCGCGGATCCGCGACTGGCTGCAGAGCGGCGGGCTGACTCTGCTGCCCTTCGATCTGAAAACCGGGCTGGTCGCCGAAGTCGGCAGCGGCGACAAGGTGATTGCCCTGCGGGCGGACATCGACGCGTTGCCCATCGAGGAGGCGACCGGTCTGCCTTACCGCTCGCAAAATGAAGGGGTGATGCATGCCTGCGGCCACGATATTCACACCAGCGTGATGCTGGGGGCGGCGCTGCTGCTGAAGGATCGGGAAGCGGAACTCCCGGGGCGGGTACGGATCCTGTTTCAGCCGGCGGAAGAAAATTTTGGCGGCGCGAAAACCCTGATCCGCGCCGGGGCGCTGGAGGACGTGTCGGCGATCTTTGGTATGCACAATGAGCCCGGCCTGCCGGTGGGCGAATTTGCCACCCGCGGCGGCGCGTTCTACGCCAACGTCGATCGCTTCGTCTTCAAAGTGACCGGGAAGGGGGCGCATGCCGCCCGCCCACATGAAGGAAAGGATGCGATCCTGCTGGCCAGCCAGCTGGTGACGGTGCTGCAGAGCGTGGCCAGCCGGGAAGTGAACACCCTCGACTCAGTGGTGCTCAGCGTGACGCGGGTCCAGGGAGGCAATACCTGGAACGTGCTGCCGGAGAGCGTCGAACTGGAGGGGACGCTGCGCACCCACAGCAGTGAAGTGCAGCAGCGGGTCAAGGCCCGGGTCAGCGAGATCGCGGCCGGTTTCGCCAGCGCCTTTGGCGCACAGATTGACGTCTTCTGGTATGCCGGCCCGACGGCGCTGGTCAATGACGCCCGCTGGGCCGACTTCGCCAGCGACGTGGCGGCCCAGGCCGGGTACCGCACCCATCACGCCGATCTGCATCTCGGTGGCGAAGATTTTGCGGTCTATCTTCAGCATATTCCCGGGGCGTTCGTCAGCATCGGCAGCGCCAGCGAATATGGTCTGCACCATCCGGCATTTAATCCGGATGAACGGCTGATTGCGCCCGCGGCGCATTATTTCGCCCGGCTCGCGGAAGAAGCGTTACAACACATTTAACGGATGGCAGGGGAAGGGGTAGCTATGTCTGAAAATCGACAATTGCGTCTGGGAACCATATTACATGGTGCATCGGGAAATATGTCCGCATGGCGTCATCCGGCGGCCCAGGCCGACGCCAGTATTAATTTTGATTTTGTTACAGAGACGGCGTTAAAAGCGGAAGCGGGTAAGCTGGATTTTATTTTTGTCGCCGACGGTTTATATATTAATGAAAAATCGATTCCCCATTTTTTAAATCGCTTCGAGCCCTTAACGGTGCTTTCCGCGCTGGCCGCGGTTACCCGGCGGCTGGGGCTGGTGGGGACCTTATCCACTTCGTACAGCGAGCCGTTTACCTCCGCCCGACAGTTCGCCAGCCTTGACCATTTAAGCCAGGGGCGGGCGGGCTGGAACGTGGTCACTTCGCCGCTGGAAGGGTCGGCGAAAAACTTCTCCCGGGCCCAGCATCCGGATCATGCGCTGCGCTATCGCATTGCCGATGAATATCTGCAGGTGGTGAAAGGCTTATGGGATTCATGGGAAGAGGACGCCTTTGTGCGCAATAAGGAGACTGGCCAGTTCTTTGATAAAAATAAACTGCATACGCTCGATCACCATGGCGATTTCTTTAAAGTGGCCGGGCCGCTAAATATTGCCCGCACGCCACAGGGACGGCCGATTATTTTCCAGGCTGGCGCGTCGGACGACGGCAAGAAATTAGCCGCACGCCACGCCGATGCCATTTTTACCCATCAGGAATCGCTGGCCGAGGCGCAGGCATTTTATCAGGATGTCAAAAGCCAACTCAGCGCATATCAGCGCACCCCGGACCAACTGCATATCTTCCAGGGCGTCAGCGTCATCGTCGGGGATGACGCCCAGGATGCGGAACGTCAGTACCAGACTACCGCGGCGCTGGTTTCCATCGAGGATGCGCTGAACTATCTTGGGCGCTATTTCGAACACCATGATTTTTCGCAGTACCCGCTTGATGAACCGTTCCCGGATATTGGCGACCTGGGACAAAACAGCTTCCGCAGCACCACCGACGAGATTAAACGTCACGCCCGCGAGCGGGGATTAACCCTGCGCCAGGTGGCCCTGGAGGCCGCGAGCCCACGTCCGCGCTTTACCGGCACCGCCAGCGATGTCGCCGATGGCCTGCAATTGTGGTTCGAACAGCGCGCGGCGGACGGTTTCATCATTCAGGGCGGCACGCCGGAAACCTTCCCGCGCTTTGTTGACGAGGTGGTGCCTCTGTTACAGGCGCGCGGTCTATTCCGTCGCGACTATCCGGGCACTACCCTGCGGGAAAGTCTGGGCCTGGCGCTACCCGCTAATCAATTCCAAAAATAAGAAAAGAGAATCACGCTATGCAGAAAACAACACTCTTGCTGGCCGTCGCGTTGGCATTTAGCGCCTCGTCGTGGGCACAGGACGTCAAGATCAATGGCACCGGGGTAAGCCTGGAGGCCAACAAAACGCCGATTCACACAGCGAAAAACCCGCAGGCCATTGCCCTGTTGCCGAAAGATCTGCATCTGGCGGTGCCGGGGAAATTCACCGTCGCGGTGGCGGCCCTGAACTCACCGCCGCTGACGGTCTTCGCCGATGACAACAAAACCCTGCTCGGCAGCGAGGCGGATATCGCCCGGCTGGTGGCGGAGAGTCTCGGGCTGGAGGTGAACGTAGTTCCCACCTCCTGGGAAGACTGGCCGCTGGGAGTCACCTCCGGCAAATATGATGCCGCGATCAGCAATATTACCGTCACCAAAGAGCGAAAAGAAAAGTTCGATTTCGCCACCTACCGCAAAGATTCGCTGGGCTTCTACGTCAAAAGCACCAGTCCGCTGAACAAAATTGACAAGGCGGAGGACATCGCCGGGCTGAAGATTATCGTCGGCTCCGGTACTAACCAGGAGGCGATCCTGCTGGCGTGGAACGCGGAGAACGTCAAGAAGGGGCTGAAGCCGTTTACCCCGGTTTACACCAAGGATGATGCCGCCCAGACGCTGGCGCTGCAGACCGGGCGAGCCGACGCCTTTTTCGGCCCTAACGTAATTGGCGCATGGAAGGCGGCGCTGACCGGCAAAACCAAACTGGTGGGCAGCGTCGATGGCGGCTGGCCGAAAGCGGCGCATATCGCGGTAACGCTGAAAAAAGACAGCGGGCTGGTGAATGCCGTCCAGGCGGCGCTGAACGGCGCTATCGCCAGCGGGGACTACGCCAAAGTGCTTAACCGCTGGGGCGAAGGGGTGGAAAGCATACCGCAATCGGAAATCAACCCGCCCGGGCTGGGCGACTGACAGGAGGCGCGATGAGCGAAGCATTCCGCGATATTTCTCCGGACGCCCCGGAGCTGCAGCCGATTATTAGCGGGCTGTTTGCTGAATACGCCGCCCGCTACGGCGACTATTTTTCCCGCGATGCGGAAGTGGAGTTGAGCGAGTGGTATTTGCCGCCGCAGGGGCTGTTTATCGTCCTTGAGCGTGAGGGCGAAATTATCGCCACCGGCGCTTATAAACCTAAGGATCGCCACACCGCAGAGATCAAACGTATCTGGACGCACCGCCGTCTGCGCCAGCAGGGGCTGGCGGCGAAAGTAGTTCAGGAGCTGGAGCGGCGGGCGGTGCTGGCCGGGTACAGCCATATCTACCTGACCACCGGCTTCCGCCAGCCGGAGGCGGTAAAGCTCTATCTCAGCCAGGGGTATGAGGCGCAGTTTGACCTCGCGCGAGACCCGGAAGAGTACAGTCAGCCGCCTTACGATGGCCGGCTGCGGTTCACTAAAGCGCTGGCGGTGAGCGCCTTTAGCCACAGCGCCTGAGGAGGCATTATGCATACATCTGAAACGATAAAAGTGGTGCCGGCGCGCTATCCGCTGCGGGTGGTGGGAGCCCTGGTGGCCCTGCTGGTGCTGGCGGTAGTGATCCAGTCGGTGGCCTTCAACCCGCGCTGGGAGTGGGGCGTCTTCGCCCGCTGGTTCTTTGACCCGGTGATCCTCGAAGGGCTGGGACAAACCCTGCTTCTGACCCTGCTCGGCACGGTGCTGAGCGTGATCTTCGGCGGCCTGCTGGCGCTGGCCCGCTTGTCCTCATCCTGGCTGCTCAGCAGCCTCGCCTGGAGCTATATCTGGCTGTTTCGCTCGCTGCCGCTGATTGTAGTGCTGATCATTCTCTACAACTTCTCCTATCTTTACGACACCCTGTCGCTGGGGATCCCGTTTACCGGCGTCACCTGGGCCAGCTACCAGACGATAAACGTGCTGGGGCAATTCTCCACGGCGGTGGTGGGCCTGACCCTGGTGCAGAGCGCCTATACCGCGGAGATTATTCGCGGCGGCTTCCTCGGCGTTGACCATGGGCAGTATGAGGCCGCTGCCGCGCTGGGGCTGCCCGCCTGGCGACGCACGCTGCGCATTATTTTGCCGCAGGCGCTGCGCACCATTCTGCCATCCGGCTTCAATGAGATCATCAGTCTGGCGAAAGGAACGGCGATGGTGTATGTCCTGGCGATGCCGGAGCTGTTCTACACCATCCAGATGATCTACAACCGTACCCAGGAGGTGATCCCGCTGTTGATGGTCGGCGCCGCCTGGTATCTGGCGATCACCAGCGTTCTCTCCGCCATTCAGTACCTGGTGGAACGTGGACTGGCGCGCAGCGAGCGCCGCTCGGCGGTGAACAGCGCCCGCAGCAGCCGTCTGAATCAACCCGCACGTCAACCACAGCCCCAGGAGGCCGTCCATGCCCAGCTCTCGTAATGGCCATATCTCTATCACCGGCGTCAGCAAATACTATGGCCGCCACAAAGCGCTGGACGATGTGTCCTTGGAGATACCTCCGGGCACGGTGACGGTGATCCTCGGCCCTTCCGGTTCGGGCAAGTCCACGCTGCTGCGCACCATTAATCACCTCGAGCGCGTTGATGAAGGGTTTATTCAGATTGATGGCGACTATATCGGCTATCGCCGCAAAGGCGACAAGCTGTATGAGATGAAAGAGAAGGAGATCCTCCGCCAGCGGATCAACGTCGGTTACGTGTTTCAGAACTTTAACCTGTTTCCGCACCTGACGGTGCTGGAGAACCTGATAGAGGCGCCGATCGCCCACAAGCAGGTCACGCGCAAAGAGGCCATTGCCCGTGCCTGGGAGCTGCTGGACGTGGTCGGACTGCGCAATAAAGCCGACGCCTGGTCGCGGCATCTCTCCGGTGGCCAGCAGCAGCGTATCGCTATTGCCCGGGCGCTGGCGCTGGACCCGCGGGTGATCCTGTTTGATGAGCCCACCTCGGCGCTGGATCCGGAGCTGGTGGGCGAGGTGCTGGATGTCATCAAGAAGCTGGCGCGCTCTGGCACCACTCTGGTGGTGGTCACCCACGAGGTTGGCTTTGCCCGCGAGGTGGCCGATCAGGTGGTGTTTATGGTCGACGGCAGGATCGTCGAGCAGGGCAGCAGCGACGAGGTGCTCAACCATCCTCAGCATCCGCGTACCCGGCAGTTTTTATCCAGGGTGCTGCCGTCATGAACAGAGCGATAGCGACCCTGGTATTCAGCGCCCTGGCGCTGGACGCTCACGCGGCGCTGGATCTGCGCGCCAATGAGCAGCCATTGCCGGTCACCCGCGACCCGCAGGCGATCGCGAAAATTCCACCGGGCTATCGCTTCGTGGAACCGGGGACGCTGACGGTGGCGATCTCGGCGCTCAATTCGCCGCCGCTGGCGCTGCTTGCCAGCGACAACCGCACGCGGATCGGCAGCGACCCGGATATGGCCCGCCTGCTGGCCGGAAGCCTTGGCCTGAAACTCAGGCTGGTGCCCACCGCGTGGGAGGACTGGCCGCTGGGCATCGCCGCCGGCCGCTACGATGTGGCGCTGATTAATATCGCGGTAACCGAGAAGCGCAAAGAGAAGTTCGATTTCGCCACCTACCGGGTGGACTCCCTGGCCTTCTCGGTGAAATCCACCAGCGACATCGCCGCGGTAAACGGACCCGCAGACCTCGCCGGGCGCAAAGTGATCGTCGGGTCTGGCACCAACCAGGAGCGGATCCTGCTGGGCTGGAATGAGGACAACCGGGCCGCCGGGCGGCCGCTGGCCCAGCCGGTCTACCTGACCGATGATGCCTCCGGCAACCTCTATATCCAGTCCGGGCGGGCGGATATCTTTTTCGGCCCGCAGTCGGTGGCCGCCTATAAAGCGGCCCTTAATGGCCAGACCCGGGTGGTAGGCCTGGGGCCGAAAAAAGCGTGGGTGGCGACAACCACCAAAAAAGGCAACGGCCTGGTCTTTGCCCTGCAGGCAGCCCTCGACGGGGCGATTGCCCGCGGTGAATATCAGCAGGTGCTGGCGCGCTGGGGAGAGCAGGGCGAGGCGGTGGCGCAGTCGGTGGTCAACCCGCCGGGGATCACCTACTAACCACCCGGGCCATGGTATGCCGGTTGGGTGAGCGGTAATTTTCTGCCTACACTTAGGCTTTATCCTGGAGGCAGACCATGATTACCGTTTATGGCGTGCCGGGATGGGGCTCGACGATTAGCGAGCTGATGCTCTCCCTGGCCGATATTCCCTACGAGGTGGTTGACGTTGAGGGCTTTGACCAGCCCGGCCCGGCGCGCGAGCGCCTGCGGCAGATTAACCCGCTGTGTCAGGTGCCCACCCTGAGGCTGGCCGACGGCAACATCATGACCGAAACCGCCGCCATCGCGCTGATGATCCTCGACCAGCGTCCCGACCTGGCCCCCGCGCCGGGGACGCCGCAGCGTCAGCAGTTTCAGCGCCTGCTGGTCTGGCTGGTGGCTAATGTCTATCCTACCTTTACCTATGCCGACTATCCGGAACGCTGGGCGCCCGCCGCGGCGGAGCAGCTGGTGGAGAATTGTCGCCAGTACCGGAACAATCTCTATCTCTGGTTCGAACAGCAGCTGGCCGCCGGGCCGTGGGCGCTGGGCGCGTCGATTACCCTCCTGGACTGCTATATCGCGGCGATGTACAGCTGGGGGCCGCGGCAGGCGTGGTTTGACGACCACGCGCCAAAATTCGCCGCCGTCGCCCGGGCGGTCTACCAGCGACCGGAGCTGGCCGCGGCGCTGCGCCGTAACAAGCTGATTTAACGCACGCGATGCCAACCATAACGGCCATTCTGTGTTAGCGTTATAGCTCTGACCACAAGGAGTCTTTGCTATGCCGCATGTTGATATTAAATGCTTTCCCCGTGAACTGACTGAGGAACAAAAAACCGCGCTGGCCGCCGACATTACCGAGGTGCTGATCCGCCATCTGAACAGCAAAGAGAGCGCGGTCAGCGTCGCGCTCACCCAGGTTGAGCCGGACGCGTGGCAGGCGGTGTGGGACAGTGAGATCGCCCCGCAGATGGCGCAGCTGATAAAGAAGCCGGGTTATAGCATGTAACCCGGCGCGCCGGAGGCGATGCTGCGCATCTGTCCGGGCTACGCGTTCTCAGCGGTCTGCAGATCCGTAGCCCGGGCAAGGCGCTTTGCGCCGCCCCCGGGGAGGGCCTTCTCCTGCGACGCACTGAGACAAACATCATGTTCATCTATCATAAGCACCAGAGAGCCAACTGAGGTGTGTAAGAAAGACGAATTGTTTGCCGATCTGCTTGATGAGTTTAGACAACAAGAAAATGTCCATGGTATCGGGTTGTTTAGCTCTACATTGGGATGCAAGGGGTGACTGACTCATCCATTCAGATGTTAGCATTTATTATGGTTTTATTGTTTTATCTTCATGGCAGTTTTTCTAGTGAGCAACGAACATTGAAAAAATACATGATGATATAAAAAACTTGCTGATTTAATTCCAGAGAGACAGCAACAAGTTTTATATGAGCTTAACATCGTTGAGAAAAAGCAAATCACTCATTGAGATGATAAAAACATCTTTTATATTTATTGCCTGTTATGGTTTTTATTTTAAAAGTTTAATGCATTTCATCTTGCGCAAGTAGCCTCATAATGTCTTGTTATTTATTTAAATAACCCCGTCCAAGCGTTTGCCCCGGACGGGCTACTTTATTAAAACCAAATCTCCGTCTGCACGCCGAAGTTCCATGTCCCGCCAGCGGTGAAGCCTTTGCTGCCGAAATCATCGTTGATCGCATAACGATCCAGGTCTTTATCCCAGTTCATCCACGTGACAAAGAAACGTATCTCCGGCCGCGCTTTGATATCAAACACATCGCCCACTTTAAAGGTGGGGGCGAAGGTCAGCTTGTAGAAATCACCGCGCACCGCCTGATACTGATAAACGTTGTCATTATAGCGATAGCTGCGCCCGTTCGGATTGAGATCCATATACTGCCACGAGGCCTCATACAGCAGGGCGAAGTGAGCGGAGATCCCTTGCGATACCCGCAGGTTAAACGTCGCCCAGTCGTAGCGGTCGCCGTCGCGATAGCGGTCTTCGCTGTGCTGGGCTATCACCGACGGCGCCAGCTGCCAGTTTTTCCCCAGCGGCAGGATCCCGTACGACGCAAAGCGCAGGGAGGCCGCGTTCTCGGTCAGGTCGCCATCGCTCCCCGGCTGACGCGCTTCGGCGCCCAGCCCGACGCCGTACTGCAGGGCGCTTTCCGACACCCCCGGCGCCAGGCCGTAGAACTGCTGTTTGTCGTGGAGGGCCAGCATCGCGTAGTAGCCGTTTTTGGCGGTGTTATCGCTGCGCAGGGCATAGCTCCCGGTGGTCGAGGTATTATCTTTCAGGTCATCGTTGCCCTGGGCGGTCATCACCGTGGTCATCAGCTGCCAGTTGCCGTAAAAATGGTTTGCGGTGAACAGCAGATTCTGGATGTCATTATCCGCGTAATTATCGCTGCCAAGGTCGCCGAAGTTACGCGCATACACCGAATAATCGCCGCGCAGGCCGCTTCCCCAGTCGACATCATTGATCCCGCCGCCGGTGCCACCGAGGAACATGATGTCGCTATCGGTAAAGTGGATATCGAAGTTATCCCGATCGAAGCGCTTGCCAGCCCAGATCGAGGCGCGTTTTAACGGCCCGGTGAACTCGGCGAAGTCGCCCATCTCGACGTACAGCTGACGAATGTTCAGATGGTGGCTGTCGTTATCCTGAACCCACGGATCCGGGTTGGTGGCCCCGTCGGCGAGCATGGTCTTAAAGCGCGCCCATGAGCCATCGTTGAAGGTAAGCTTTTTGCCAAAGCTCAGCTCTGCGTAATTATCTTTTTCGTTGCCGAGACGACCGACGTGGGCATCGCCGTTGAGCGAACTGGCCGGGGAGATACCTGGCCCGCCGCGGGCGCCTTTGCCGTGGCTGTTGACTAACATTCCGGAACGGGCGTAGGCGTTAAAGGTAAAGCCATCGTCCGGGGCGCGTTTCGCCAGCTGCTCGCTCAGCTGCTGATTGGTGGCCTGCTGTTTTTGTTCGCGAGCCGTGGTCTGTTGGCTGAGCGCCTGCACCTGCTTTTCCGCTGCCGCCGCGCGCTGTTCCGCGGCGCTGGTGCGCAGCTCCGCCTGCTGCGCCCGGCGTTTAGCTTCTCCCGCCTCCTGCTCCGCATGATTTAGCCGGGCCTCCAACAGAGCCAGCCGTTGCTCGACAGTGAGTGGGGCCGCACTCGCGCCGTAAGCCGAAAAAAGGGCGCAGCAAACCGCTGCGCTTATCAAAGAGATACGCATATCAATCCTTATTTTTTCAGAGGTATGAAGGGTGTGCTGCGCCTTACAGGGCGTGGTTTTCTCCACCAACAGACGATGCGTTCGACGGCGCACGGCGTCCAGCGTCAAGGTCAGCGCGGATCTGCTCGTACTGGTCGTCGAGGCGGTAGAAGCGACCCATCCACAACATTGAGGCCACAATCAGCAGCGCGGGGATATAGAGGTAGCAGGCTTTTATCGCCAGCATCGCGCCGTCGCTTTGCGTCTGGTTAGCGATATAACCGGCGGATGAGAGCAGTACCCCGGTAATGGCTCCTGCGCCCGCCATAGCCACCTTGCCAAGAAAGCCGTTGATGGAGGTTAAAATGCCGGCGGTATTGATGCCGGTTTTCCATACCCCGTAATCCACCGGATCGGCCTGCATGGAAAAGTAAATTGCCGTGCGCTGTCCGGCGCCAAGCGATAACACGACCGCTCCGGCAACCAGACCCCAGCTATTAACGCCTGCCGCCATCATCATACCCATGCCGACCAGGTTGATCGCGCTGGCGACCAGATACACGTGGCGCTTTTTCATTCGGCTGGCGAGCAGCGGCACGGTGAGGGTGCCCAGCAGGGGAACGAAGGTGGAGATTCCGGCGACGACCGCCGTGAGTTCGTTATTGCCGACGTAATAATGGAAGAAGTAGACCAGCGCCCCGGTTTGAAAGAAAAACGCGCCCCACATCAGGAAAATGTTGATGGCGAAGACGAACCACGGTCGATTGGCGCGCAGGCTGACCCAGGCGCGTTTTAAGGTCATGCGCTCCTGAGTAATGCTGATATTTTCCTTAACGTTCCGGAAGCTCACCAGCAGAAAAAAGGTGGCAATAACGCCGAAAACTACCGCCGTATAGAAGAAGCCGTGCTCCTGATTGCCTTTCCCCAGCGCGCCAACCAGCGGCAGAGTGGCGACCGCGACAATGGTCGCCCCGAGCGAGCCGAGCAGAATACGCACTGCCGACAGCGTCGTGCGCTCTCGCGAGTCGTTCGTCAGAAACGGCAGCATGGCGCAGAATGGAATATTAACGAGGGTATAGAGAAACGACAGGCACAAATAGGTGACAAAAGCGTAGATCAGCTTACCGGTGGTGCCGAAATCGGGCACGTAGAAGGCCAGAATACACAGCAGTCCAAAGGGGATCGCGCCAATCAGCAGATACGGACGGCAGCGCCCCCAGCGAGTGGCGGTATTGTCGATCACCAGCCCCATCAGCACGTCGGCCACGCCGTCCACCAGCCGGGTGACCAGGAACATCAGCCCGACATAATAGGCCGGGAGGCCCATCACGTCGGTGTAAAAAAACATCAGATACAGAGAGATCATCTGCCACACAAGGTTGCAGGAGAGGTCGGCGATGCCATAGCCAAGGCGTTGCCGCCAAAGGGTAAAGGTTGTTTCTGCCATAAAAGTAAACTCGCTTATCGTTGTTGTTAAAGTCCGTACTGGCGAATAAACCAGGCCGGGGTGCAGCTCCACGCATGGCAATAACTGTTTATCAGCTTGCTGCCATAAGGGGAAAAATCAGGATGCGCCGGGTCGAAGATTTCCCAGAAGGTATCGGCGCCGTAGTCGACCATTGCTCCCCAGTAGGCCTTGATCTCCGCTACCGCCTCCTCGCGCAGGCCGCATTGCAGCAGGGCGACAATGTGATGATGGCGCAAGTACGGGGTATTCATGGCAATGGCGGGCGGATGTTGCTGCAGGCGGCGCATCAGCGCTTGCCGCTGCCCGGCGGTGCCAACCTCCGCCAGTACCAGCCAGATCTGCGATGCCCATGAGACCTGGCGCGCGGCGCCGCTGATAAACACCTGCCGCTCGCTGTCCCACAGGTGGCGGAGGGCGGCCTCTTTCAGCTGCGCGAGCGTAGCGGTGTAGTCGGCTACCCGCTGCGGTTCAACACGCTGCGCCAGCCAGAGGGCACGCTGCAGGCAGTAGATAAGCACCCCCTGCGCCGACGACTGTTTATTCAGTTCCGCCTGCCAGTCGATAAATACCCACCAGTCATCGCTGTCACGTACCAGGCCGCGGGTATCGCAGCGGGTCAGCGCCAGCTCGATTTGCCGTCGCGCCGTGGGCCACAGTTCACGGGCGGTTTCCATGTCGCCAGTGCTTTGCAGGTAGTGATAGAGTACGTCGACAAAAAATAATGAATAATCAAAGAGAAATGTGTCATCGGCGCGCACGTCAGGCTGAACAAAGACATTGGCGGAGACCATGCCATCTTCCCGGGTATGGCCGGCAAACAGGTACAGGCAGCGGCGGACCAGATCGTGGTGGCCGAAGGTCACGTCATTGACCAGCGCCTGCAGGCGCAGGTCGCCGAGCCACAGCCGACGGTCGCGTTTCGGCCCATCCTCAAACACCTCCTGCATGCAGTTTTGCAGGGTGCGAACCGCGACGTCATCAATGGCTTTCAGCTCCGAATCGGCGATGACCGCCGGCTGCGGGCTGCCGGCTGAGGTAACGGTTTCCAGGGCTATCTCATCGAACTGCAGACGAAATTTGCGCGACAGCGCTTTGATTTCCACCTTCAGGTAGCGCAGGCAGTAGCGACGCGGCAGGTCAACCCGGGCGGGCAGGACGTCGAGCCACAGATCCTGTTGCTGCAACCAGCTACTGCTCAGCCACCCCTGGTACTCGCTGAACGGCTCGCAGACTTCGCTCAGCGTTTCGCCGAAGGTGAAGTGCAGATGGGCCGGGGCATCCGGCGGGCTGCCGACGCTGCGGCAGCTGAACTGCAGGTAGCCAACAAAATGGCTGCCAAAGTCAATGATGATGCTGTCGCCGACGCGAAGCGGCTGCTGATAAAACTGCTCAGGCGTGCAGACGGTGTGTCCCCGCCAGCCGTTCAGCGCCGCCGGATCGGCGACGGCCTCGACGATGGCCTGCGGCGCCTGGCGCTGACGATGTAGCGCGGGCGTTAGGGCGGCCGCACGTTCTAATAAATGCGGATGGCGGGTCATCGCCACACTGGAATTGTATTGAATTGCCTGTGACATACTGCGTCCTCTCCATTAGGTTAGGCGCAGCATAGGCCGTCGTCCGGCGGCACCACCACTCTGGCAATGCCAAACCGTCAGTGAAAATGGCAGGAATAATGAGGTGGGGGCGCTGGCGATCACAAATCCGCACATCGGGCGCGTGCCGAGGGCCGGAATAGATTATCGTGCCCCTGCGCACCAGGCTGTTCAGGATTTGCTGTAATGATGACACTGACCGTTGAGTATTATTTTACCCACCCCCAGGATAAGCTCGGCATGTACGCCAGCGACCCGGAAGATAATAGCCAGGAACATGGCCACGAGTTTGCCGAGCTGGTGATCGTCGAGGAGGGGCATGGATTACACGTTATTAATGGCCGCCCGCTGTATATCCAGCAGGGCGATGTATTTTATGTCCAGGCTGGCGATGTCCACTATTATGATGAGCTGGGGACGCTGAAGTTGATTAATGTCTTAATTAATCCGGCGGTGGCCTTTCGCTATTTACAGCAGATGGAGGGATTGCTGCAGCAATTATCGGCGCAGCGCGCCGCCTGCTATGGCTGGCTGGCACCGGAGACCCGCAGCTATTGTCGGGAACTGGTGGAAAAGATATTTTCCCCGGCGCTGAGGGCGGCGGATAATACCCCGCAACGGGAGTCTCTCTTCTTCCAGCTGGTGACCACCATTCTCACAGCCGAGTCGGAAGCCGAATATAGCAGCACCCGCTATAAACTGCATAAATTACTCACCTGGCTGCAGGAGCACTGTTTCGAAGAACATAACTGGCAGCAGCTGGCAGAGCAATTTCATCTCACCACCCGCACGGCGTTTCGCCATATTAAAGAGGCCACCGGATTAACGCCGGATAATTATCTGAAACGTCTGCGACTGGTTTCCGCGCGGGTCAAATTACGCGAAACGGAGATGACCATTACCGAAGTGGCTTATCTGTGCGGCTTCGCCAACAGCAACCACTTTACCACCCTGTATAAAAAAGTGTTTGGCCTGACCCCAAGCGCCGATCGCCGCCACCCACCGGGTTAAAAGGGGGGCCGCAGGCCGGGCAGGGGAAAAATCTGCCACCCGCGGCAGGTCACGCTTATTCGTCGAGGGAGTTTGCCCGCACATGACGACCGCTGGCGACAAAATTGCCGGTGCCAAGATGATGCAGGGTATTGAGCTTATCGTCGTCGAACTGCCAGCGTCCGGTGACGAATGCGCGTTCATCGGCGGCGGCAGACACCACCTCCCCGAACAGGGTGTCGTACTGGGTCTGGGCCGCCGTCGCCGGCAGCAGGCGGCACTCCATCCATGCCAGACACTTCTCCTCGATCAACGGCAGGCCCAGCTCCGGACCGGTCACCACCGGAATTCCGTAAGCATTGAATTTGTCTTCATCGCGGCCGCTGACGCTGCCGACGGCGTAGGTCCAGCTGGCGGCGGCCACGCCGGGAACCACGATGCCGAAGGTGCCGTTGCGCTCGATGATTTCCCGCGTCCAGGTGCTTTTATCCACCACGATAGCCACCCGCGGTGGGGCGAATTCCACCGGCATCGACCAGGCGGCGGCCATGACGTTGCGCCGGTCGGACGCAGCGTCGTAGCTGGTGATCAAAATGGTCGGACCGTGGTTGAGCAGGCGGCTGGCATACTGCAGTTCCACGTGGCGAAAGCGGCTCATAGGCGTTCCTTGAGTAATGGGTCGGTTGGCGGGTAATACGTTAAGCCGCAATGAAAATGTAATCAATACGTCATCTCGTCTGACTATAGTCGCCAGCACAAAGTCCCAAAGAGGATCACAATATGTTGGCTCCCCTGATGTTATCCCAGGTGAGCGCGCCCCGTCGGATGTCGACCGCCGGGCAGGGGTTGCTTTCCCGCAAGGGAGGGCGACAATGCGCGCGCTGACCCCTATCACTCTGCAGGCGGTCTCATTCGCCTTCGCAGAGACCCCCATTCTCGATCGCTTCTCGCTGCATATCGAACCCGGCAGCATTGTGGCGCTGCTGGGCCCGTCCGGCTGCGGCAAAAGCACCTTGCTGCGCCTGCTGGCGGGGCTGAGCGTGCCGGCCAGCGGTGAAATCCGCTTTGGCGATCGACTGGTGGCCCGCGCAGGCTGGGGATTGCCCCCGGAACAACGCGATATCGGCATGGTTTTCCAGGATTACGCCCTCTGGCCGCATATGAGCGTGGCGCAGAACGTCGCCTTTCCGCTGCGCATGCGCGGCATTGCCCGCGCCGAACGCGAGCGCCGGGTGAGCGAGGCGCTGGCGCGGGTGGGCCTCGACGGCTTTGCCGAACGTAAACCTTCAGGCCTTTCCGGCGGCCAGCAGCAGCGGGTGGCGCTGGCGCGGGCGATCGTCGCCGCGCCGCGGGTGCTGCTGTTTGATGAGCCGCTCTCCAACCTGGACAGCGAACTGCGCGAATCGCTGTGTGGCGAAATGAGCCGCCTGCTGCGCCAGCTCGGCATCACCGCCGTGTATGTTACCCATGACCGCCGTGAAGCCGAGCTGTTAGCCGACCGGATAGTCCATTTATCCGCGGGCCGCGTGGCCGCTGTCCGCGCCGTTACGCCAACCTCAGGGGACGTTGTATGAACACCGTTATGACCGTTAAGAAAGGAGTGGTACTCGCGATGGCTCTCTCCGCCATGATGCTCTCAAGCGCCCATGCGCTGACCGTTTACACCGCCGGCCCTGGCTCGCTGGCGAAAAGCCTGGCCAGCGGTTTTGAACAACAGACCGGGGTGAAGGTGACCGTTTTCCAGGCCACCACCGGCAAAGTGATGGCCCGTCTGGAGGCCGAGCAGGCCAACCCACAGGCGGATGTGCTGATCTCCGCTTCATGGGATACCGCGGAGGATCTGCACCAGCGGGGTTGGTTGCTGCCTTTTCACAGCGCCAATGCCGACAAGGTACCGGCTAATCTGAAATCGGCGGACTATATCGCCCAGGGGGTCTCGGCGCTTGGCATCGTCTGGAACAGCAAAAGCGGCACTCCGGAGCCGAAAGAGTGGCGGGATCTCACCCAGCCGGCGTTTAAAGATAAGGTGACGACGCCTGACCCGGCGCTCTCCGGCGCGTCGCTGGATCTGCTGATTGGCCTGCAAAACAGCATGGGCGACCAGGCCTGGCAGCTGTTTGACGATCTGAAAAAGAACGGCATGGTGGTCAGCGGCCCCAACGCCCAGGCGGTGACGCCGGTGATGCAGGGGGCGAAAGCGGCGGTGTTCGGCGCGGTGGATTATGTCTCCTACGGCAATATTCAGCAGGGCGAGTCGCTGAAGGTGATCTTCCCGCCCAGCGGGACGGTGATTGCCCCACGCCCGATGATGATCCTCAAAACCAGCCAGCATGCCGACGACGCCAAAGCCTTTATCGATTACGTGCTGTCGCCGGAAGGTCAGGCGCGGGTCGCCGACGCCTGGCTGATGCCCGCTCGCCGCGATGTGGCCGCTAAACGCCCGCTGCTGGACGCGCTGAAGGTCTTGCCCACCAGCGGCGAGGGGAGTAGCGAGCGTAGCGCCGTCCTGACCCGCTTCAGTCAGCTGTATGCCCAATAATTGACACGGTTCTCCGGCGCTGGCCGCCGGAGAACGCTTCGTTTCAGGAACCGCTGTGAAACAAAAATTCCTTTCCGGCGTGACCCTTGCTGCCCTGACGCTGCTGGTCGCGTTACCGCTGTTGTTTATTCTGCTGCAGGCGATTTTTCCCCATTTTAGCGCCGGTTCGCTCCATGACGCCTTTGGCGGCGTCTCGCCGCTGCTGGCGGACCCTCAGCTGATGTCGATGCTCGGCGGTACGCTGTGGATCGCCGGCGGCGTGGCGCTGGCCAGCGTCCTCATTGGCCTGCCGCTCGGCATTCTGCGCGGTATGTTTTCGTTGCCGCTGCCCCGGCTATGGGACCTGCTGTTTTTGATCCCCTTTCTGACGCCGCCCTATATCTCGGCGCTCTCGTGGATGTTGGCGCTGCAACGCCAGGGCTATCTGCAGCAGCTGACCGGCTGGCAGCTAAACGATCTGCTATTCAGCCGCAGCGGGATCGTGCTGGTGATGACCTTTAATATTTTTCCCGTGGTCTACTTTGCCGTCTCCCGCAGCCTGCTGGCGAGCGGGCAACGGCTGGCGATGGTCGCCCGGGTCCATGGCGCCAGCGCCTGGCGCGCCTTCTGGCACGTGACGCTGCCGATGCTCTCCCCGGCGCTGGCGGCGGGGATGCTGCTGGCGTTTACTCTCGCCATCGAGGAGTTTGGCGTACCGGCGGCGCTGGGCAGCCGGGCGGGAGTGGTGATGCTGACGGTGGGCATTGAGAAAAAGCTGGCCGACTGGCCGGTGGATCTCACCGGCGCTGCGCTGCTGTCGCTGCTGCTGATGGCGGTAGCGCTGTTCGCCTGGTGGCTGCAAACGCGGCTGGTGGGGGAGAAGGAGGTCACCAGCGTCACCGGCAAACCGGGAGAAAACCGTGGGACATCGCTGGGCTGGATGACGCTGCCCGCGCTGCTGGCGATGGCGGCCGTCGGCGGCCTGGCGGTCGGGGTCCCCGCCGCCTCGATGATGCTCACCAGCCTGATGGGCACCCTCTCGGGCGGAGTCAGCCTGGAGAATGTCACGCTGCGTCACTTCGCGGCGCTGTTCGACCAGCAGGGCGATGCCCTGTCGGCCCTCGGCGTCAGCCTGTCGCTGGCGTTAGGTTCGGCGCTGATCGTCGGCGCGCTGGGGCTGCTGGCCGCCTGGCTGGTAATGGTGCAGAAGATCAAAGGGCGCGGGGTGGTGGATGCGCTGTCGCTGATGCCGGCGGCGCTGCCCGGCGTGGTGGTGGGGGTGGGATTGATCCTGCTGTGGAATCAGCCCTTCTGGCCGCGCTCGCCCTACAACACGCTGTGGATGCTGCTGCTCTCCTATTGCTGCCTGCTGCTGCCCTGGCCGGTGCGCTATGTCGGCAGCGCGCTGCGCCAGCTGGGCCCGAACCTTGAGCCCGCCGCCCGGGTGCACGGCGCGTCGCCGCTGCGGGCGCTGCGGTTGATTGTCCTGCCGCTGGTCTTTCCGGCGCTGCTGGCGGCGATGCTGATGGTGTTTGCGGTGGCGTCCCGGGAGCTGGTGACTTCGCTGCTGCTGTCGCCCGCCGGCACGCAGACCGTGGCGGTGTTTATCTGGCGCCAGTTTGAACAAGGATCCGTTGGTCAGGGCATGGCGATGGCCAGCCTGACGCTGTTGACCGGTCTGGTCCTGATGCTGACGGCGCTGGCGCTGATGCAGCGCAGCACGCGCGGTTAACAGCAAGCGCACAAAAAAGAGGGTCGGCGCGGAAAAATAGGCTATAAATGTCGGACACCTACAGCTGGAGACCCTGATGAGTCCCTTTTTACGCGCCTATTTTTCCCGTCTGGGCTGGACGGGCGAGCCTGATGTTTCCATTGATACCTTGCGCCAACTGCATCTGCAGCATAACAGCGCCATCCCCTTTGAAAACCTCGACGTCCTGCTGCCGCGCGAGATCCATCTTGACGACCTGGCGCTGGAAGAGAAGCTGATCGCCGGCCGCCGCGGGGGGTATTGTTTTGAACAAAATGGCCTGCTGGAGCGCGCGCTGCGCGAAATAGGCTTTAACGTTCGCAGCCTGCTTGGCCGGGTGGTGCTGGCCAATCCGCCGCAGATGCCGCCGCGCACTCACCGTTTATTGCTGGTGGAAGTGGCGGGCGAGCGCTGGGTAGCCGACGTTGGCTTCGGTGGCCAGACGCTGACCGCGCCGATTAAGCTGCTGGCCGATATCCCGCAGCAGACGCCGCACGGCAGCTATCGTCTGGTGCATGAAGGGGATGAGTGGACGCTGCAGTTCAACCATCACGAACACTGGCAGTCGATGTACCATTTCGATTTAGGCCGCCAGTATGCGTCTGATTATGTGATGGGTAACTTCTGGTCGGCGCACTGGCCGCAGTCCCACTTCCGTCACCACCTGCTGATGTGCCGTCATCTGCCTGACGGCGGCAAAATGACCCTCACCAATTTCCACTTTACCCACTGGGAGAATAACCACGTGGTGGAGAAGGTCGATTTTGCCGATGTCTCCGCGCTGTACGAAGGGCTGCAAACCCGCTTCGGCCTGGGCGTGGACGATCCTAAACATGGCTTCAGCGAAGCGGCGCTGGCGGCGGTGATGGCGGCTTTCGATACGCATCCGGAAGCCGGGAAGTAAATTTCCTCATGCCCGGCGGCGCTGCGCTGACCGGGCCAGGGGAAAGATATCGAAGGGAGATAGAAGCGTTTATGTAAGCCGGGTAAGACGTAGCCGCGATCCGGTAAACTAACGGCACAACGCGTTAAATGGCTTCCGCCAGCAGCCAATGCCTGCGATGGAACTACGCCGCGCCATAGAGGATCGTTATCGTCGTAATGTCAAAGTCAGCTAAAACAATTCCAGAGTAATCATCTTATTCAAATAACGGCTAAACGCCGTCTCGTCCAGGGTCTGGGTGCCGAGGGCGTAAATCCCGTCGAGGCCGCACACCAGGGCGATAAAACGCCAGGCGATATCCGCCGGCGGCTCGGTCGAATGAAACTCACCGCAGGCGAGGCCCTGCTCAACGATCGCCACGGTCTCGGCATGCCACATGGTCATGGTTAGCAGGTAGGCCGCTTTGATGTCCGGGTCGCTGTCGGCCAGTACCTGGCCTTCCCGCCACAGGCGGATATAGGGTTCCAGCCGGCCATCCTCGCTGCCGATCATCGAGAATAACCGCTCGCGCCAGCTGGCGTCCTCGGCCACCAGCGGCATGTCGAGCATCTCGCGGATAAGACGGATGAACACCTGGGACTTCAGCTCGCCGATGGAGGCGAAGTGGTGGTGCAGTTGCCCGGCGGCCACCTGCGCTTCGCGGGCGATCTGCCGCACGGTCATGGCGCTGAAGCCGCCGCGCAGCGCCAGGCGCATGGCGGCCTGCATAATCCCTTCCCGTCGCTCATCCCGCTGTAAATAGTGCATAGAACCCCGCTGATATCTGGCTTTGGCCGAGTGTAACAAAAAGTTGGACATGCGTTCAACAATCCGGCAGGATCGCCATCCTGGACGTGTGTCCAAGTTCTAACATTGAGGTACAAGCTATGTCACGGCAATGGATGACGCTGATGGCGATTTTGCTGGTTTATATTCCGGTGGCGATTGACGCCACGGTGTTGCATGTGGCCGCGCCGACCCTCAGCGTCGCGCTGGGCAGCAGCGGCAATGAGCTGCTGTGGATCATTGATATCTATTCATTGGTGATGGCCGGGATGGTGCTGCCGATGGGCGCCCTTGGCGATAAAATCGGCTTTAAACGTCTGCTGCTGCTCGGCAGCGCTATTTTTGGCGTCGCCTCGCTGTGCGCCGCACTGTCGCCGACGGCTCTGACGCTGATTGCCTCCCGTGCCCTGCTGGCGGTGGGGGCGGCGATGATCGTCCCGGCGACGCTGGCCGGCATCCGCAGCACCTTTGCCGAGGCCAGCCAGCGCAATATGGCGCTGGGGCTGTGGGCGGCGGTGGGCTCCGGCGGCGCGGCCTTTGGCCCGCTGGTGGGCGGCATATTATTGGAGCATTTCTACTGGGGATCGGTGTTCCTGATCAACGTGCCGATTGTGCTGGTGGTTATCGCCATTAACGCGAAAGTGGTGCCGCGCCAGCCCGCGCGCCGCGACCAGCCGCTGAACCTGCTGCAGGCGCTCATTTTGATTGCGGCGATCCTGATGCTGGTGTTTAGCGCCAAATCGGCCCTGAAGGGCCAGCTGGCGCTGTGGCTCACCGCGCTGGTGGCGATCGGCGGGGCGGCGATGCTCACCTGGTTTATCCGCAAACAGCTGTCGGCGGCCCGGCCGATGGTGGATATGCGACTGTTCACTCATCGCATTATTTTAAGCGGGGTGATGATGGCGATGACCGCCCTGATTACCCTGGTGGGTTTTGAGCTGTTGATGGCTCAGGAGCTGCAGTTTGTGCATCAGAAAACGCCGTTCGAGGCGGGGATGTTTATGCTGCCGGTGATGGTGGCCAGCGGCTTTAGCGGGCCGATTGCCGGGATGCTGGTGTCGAAGCTCGGGCTGCGCGAGGTGGCGACCGGCGGGATGTTGCTCAGCGCCTTCAGCTTTCTGGGCCTGGCGCTGACCGATTTCAGCACTCAGCAATGGTTGGCCTGGGGGCTGATGACGCTGCTGGGCTTTAGCGTCGCCAGCGCGCTGCTGGCCTCCAGCTCCGCCATTATGGCGGCGGCGCCGAAGGAGAAAGCGGCGGCGGCCGGGGCGATCGAAACCATGGCCTATGAGCTGGGCGCTGGCCTCGGCATTGCCCTGTTCGGCCTGATCCTGACCCGCAGCTACAGCGCCACCATTGTGCTACCGTCCGGGCTGAATGAGACCATGGCGCAGCGGGCGTCGTCATCGATCGGCGAGGCGGTCAGCCTGACCCAGGCGCTACCCGCCGGGGTGGCGGAGGCGCTGATGGCGGCGGCGAAGGCGGCCTTTACCCAGGCGCACAGTCTGGTGCTGGCGACAGCGGGGGTCATGCTTCTGCTGCTGGCCGCCGGGATCTGGCGCAGCCTCGCCACGGTGACGAAGCCGCAGACGGCGCTATAGCTGTAGCGACAGGTCCATCGCCGCGCGGCGTAGCGGGGCGAGGGCTTTCTCTTTTAACGCCGCGGCGCTGACCGTCGCGGCCGGCACCCCGACATTCAGCGCGGCCACCACCTGGCCATGACGCGACAGCACCGGCACCGCCAGCGAGCACAGGCCCACCTCTATCTGCCGGTCGGCGAGGGCATAGCCCTGCATGCGCACCCGATCAATCTCCGCGCGTAGCCCGGCCATATCGCACAGGGTGTGTGGGGTGTAGCGAATGAGCACGGCACGTGACAGTGTCACCTCCAGCTGCTCTTCCGGCAGCGCGCTGAGCAATACCCGACCCATCGACGTCGCCCACGCCGGCAGGCGACTGCCGCGTCCGATATCGACGCTCAATAAATTATTCACCGCCGCGCGGGCAATATAGAGCACGTTATCCCCGTCGAGTGTCGCCGCCGAACAGGATTCGCCGAGGGCTTTGCCGAGGCTGTCCAGCGCCGTCTGCGCCACTTTCGCCAGCGGGGTGCCGGCGAGATAGGCATGGCCCACCGCCAGCACCCGGGGGAGCAGCTCATAATGGCGGCCATCCGGGCTATGGACCATGCCCAGCGCGGCGAGGGTATACAGGCAGCGGCGTACCGCCGCGCGGGAAATTTGCGTTTTCTGGCTTAACTGGGAAATGGTCAGCCGCTGACGCTGTGGGGTGAAGGCGTTAAGCACCTCCAGACCGCGGGCCAGAGACAGCATAAAGTTGGGATCGTGCTCGGCCTGCCTGGCGCTCAGCGTATTGGGGATATTGTCGCTCATCGCATCCTTCTCCGTTGCAGCGTAAAGCTCACGGCAGATCACTATACATTGCGCAAAATGGGGCGCGCTGAATTGTGCCGGTTTTACCACCACGATCACATTAATAACCGTCTTTTAACAAACGCGTCGATAATCGCACAACATTTCGATTATCGCCGTTGACCATCCGCCAGGCCGAACCCTATTGTCAATGGCATAGCCCTCCCCGTTATGGATGTGGGTACAAAAAGTTATACATCTCATCAGGAAGCGAAAATGACTGCCACCGTAGAACGTATTGAGAGCTGGATTGTGGATGTCCCAACCATCCGGCCACATAAATTGTCGATGACCACCATGGGATGTCAGACGCTGGTGATCGTGCGCCTTACCCGCTCCGACGGCATCTGCGGCATTGGCGAGGCCACCACCATCGGCGGCTTGAGCTATGGCGTCGAGAGCCCGGAGACTATCTCGTCGGCGATAACGCATTACCTGACGCCGCTGCTGCTGGGGCAACCGGCTGATAACCTGAATGCGCTGACCGCCCGCATGAACAGCGCCATTAAAGGCAACACTTTTGCCAGGTCCGCCATTGAAACCGCGCTGCTGGATGCCCAGGGCAAAGCGCTGGGGCTGCCGGTGTCGGCGCTGCTCGGCGGCGCGCTGCAAACGGCGTTGCCGGTGCTGTGGACGTTAGCCAGCGGCGATACCGCGAAAGATATTGCCGAAGGGGAAAAACTGTTAGCCGAGCGGCGCCATCAGGCTTTTAAGCTGAAAATTGGCGCACGCGAATTAGCGACCGACCTGCGCCATACTCGCGCCATTGTGGAGGCGCTAGGGGATCGCGCCAGCATCCGCGTCGACGTCAATCAGGCCTGGGACGCCGCAACCGGCGCGAAAGGCTGCCGCGAGTTGGCGGCGATGGGCGTCGACCTCATCGAACAGCCGGTCAGCGCCCACGACAACGCGGCGCTGGTGCGGTTAAGCCAGCATATTGAAACCGCGATCCTCGCCGACGAAGCGGTGGCCACCGCTTACGATGGCTATCAACTGGCGCAGCAGGGCTTTACTGGCGCTTACGCGCTGAAAATCGCCAAGGCCGGCGGACCGAACAGCGTACTGGCGCTGGCCCGCGTCGCCCAGGCGGCGGGTATTGGCCTGTATGGCGGCACCATGCTGGAGGGGACCGTCGGGACTGTCGCCTCGCTACACGCCTGGTCGACGCTGCCGCTGCAGTGGGGCACCGAAATGTTCGGCCCGCTGTTGCTGAAAGACGATATCGTCAGCGTACCGCTCTCCTTTGCCGACGGCGAGGTGGTGCTCCCGCAAATCCCGGGTCTTGGCGTCGAGCTGGATGAAGACAAACTGCGTTTTTACACCCGCCAGGCGTAGCGGGAAACAGGAGAAACAGATGCTATTTAAAGTGGATATGACCGTGAATATACCGCTCGGCTTTCCCGTCGCCGAAGCGGAGGAAATAAAACAACGCGAAAAAGCCTATTCGCAACAATTACAGCGGGAAGGCAAATGGCGACATATCTGGCGCGTCGCCGGTCTTTACGCCAATGTCAGTATTTTCGATGTCAAAGATACCGAAGAGTTACATCAAATATTAATGGGATTGCCGCTGTATCCTTTTATGGATATTCGCGTCGAGGCGCTGTGCCGCCATCCCTCGTCTGTTCGTGACGATGATAGCTAATAATAACACCTGACCTCATGCCGGGGTGACCCGGTAAATACCCTACAACGATAAGAGAGAATAATAATGAGTAATGCTTTCGTACAACAAGAAGCCGTGCAGAAATTATTACGTGAAGGGGCGGGTTTACATGTCCCTGGCGGAAACGAACGTTTTAAAGCCATTATTCACCGTCTGCTGGAGAATATCTGTACGCTGATCGACGACTATAACATCACCGAAGAAGAGTTCTGGCATGCGGTGAACTATCTGCATGCGCTGGGTGGTCGTCAGGAGGCGGCGCTGCTGGCGGCAGGGCTGGGTCTGGAGCATTTCCTCGACCTGCGTCAGGATGCCATTGACGCAGCGGCGCGCCGGGAAACCGGCACCCCGCGCACCATCGAAGGGCCGCTGTATGTGGCCAATGCGCCGCTGGCCGAAGGTCACGCCCGGATGGATGATGGCGCCGACCCAGGGGAAGTGATGTGGCTGCATGGCCAGGTCAAAGATACGGAGGGCCGGCCGGTGGCCAACGCCATCGTCGATATCTGGCACGCCAATACCCTCGGCAATTACTCCTTCTTCGACCCGAGCCAGAGCGAATACAACCTGCGCCGTCGGATCCGTACCGGCGCCGATGGCCGCTATAGCGTGCGCAGCATCCTGCCTTCCGGCTACGGCTGTCCGCCGGATGGACCAACGCAGAAATTGCTGGATCAGTTAGGCCGCCACGGCAACCGTCCGGCGCATATTCACTTCTTCGTCTCCGCGCCGGGGCATAAACATCTCACCAGCCAGATCAACCTCAGCGGCGATAAATACCTGTGGGATGATTTTGCCTTCGCCACCCGCGACGGTCTGATTGCCGACCCGATTAAAGTGACGGACCGCGAGACTATCGCGCAGCGCGACCTTGAGGGAGAGCACACTGAGGTCTGTTTTGATTTCACCCTGTGTAAAGCGCTCAGCGCCGACGAAGAGCAGCGCGGCGCCCGCCTGCGCGCCAAAGCGTAATCTGCTGTAACGGCCCCGGGCACGCGGTTGCCCGGGCCAGACATTGCACCTGAAAGCTAACAATTCACCCGGTTTATTTCATCCTGAATACTGCAGGAGGGACTGACTCATGCAAAAAACGCTATCAGCGCTTAAAGACAAAATTAACAACGCCTTAATTGTCGATCGTGAAAATCATATTTACCGCTGCCATCGGTCGATATTTACCGACCCGCAGCTGTTTGAATTTGAAATGAAGCATATCTTCGAAGGTAACTGGGTATTTCTCGCCCATGAAAGCCAAATTGCCGAACCGGGTGATTATTATACCCTGACGCTGGGGCGTCAGCCGGTGATTATTACCCGCGATAAAAAGCATGAGCTGCATGCGTTAATTAACAGCTGCGCTCATCGCGGCGCCATGTTATGTCGAAGGAAAACCGGGAATAAAAACTCTTTTACCTGTCCGTTTCACGGCTGGACCTTCAGCAATAACGGCAAATTATTAAAAGCTAAAGATGAAAGCACCGGCGCTTATCCTGACACCTTCAAACAGGAAGGATCTCACGACCTGCAAAAGCTGCCGCGTTTTCAGTCCTATCGCGGTTTTTTATTCGGCAGCCTCAATGCCGACGTGCAGCCGCTGGAAGCCTATCTCGGGGAAACTTGTAAAATCATCGATCTGATCGTCGACCAGGCGCCGGAGGGGCTGGAAGTGCTCAAGGGTTCGTCGAGCTACGTTTACGAAGGCAACTGGAAGCTGGGCGCGGAGAACGGCGCTGATGGCTACCATGTCAGCGTGGTGCACTGGAACTACGCCTCCACCATGTCGCGACGCAACTATGAAGCGCAAGGCACCCATGCGGTGGACGCCAACGGCTGGTCAAAAAGCCTCGGCGGCGGCTACGGATTTGATAACGGCCATATGCTGCTGTGGACCCGGGCGCTGAATCCGGAGGTGCGCCCGGTGTATGCCCATCGCGAGCGTCTGCAGGCGGAATTCGGCGAACGGCGCGCCGACCAGATGGTCAACGAAACCCGCAACCTGTGCCTGTATCCCAACGTCTACCTGATGGATCAGTTTTCTACCCAGATCCGCGTTATCCGCCCGATTGCGGTCGACAAAACCGAAGTCACTATCTGGTGCTTTGCCCCGAAGGGGGAGTCCGACCAGGCGCGGGCCCTGCGTATCCGCCAGTATGAAGATTTCTTTAACGTTAGCGGGATGGGCACGCCGGACGACCTCGAGGAGTTCAGCGCCTGTCAGCGCGGCTATCTCGGTGAAAATCTGGCGTGGAGCGATCTCAGCCGCGGCGCGCTGCGCTGGGTCGACGGCCCGGATGAGCATGCGCAGCACGCCGGATTTAATCCGCGCTTAAGCGGCGTGAGATCGGAGGACGAAGCGCTGTACATCGCCCATCACCATCACTGGCAGACGCTGATGCTCACGGCGATTGAACAAGAGCAGCAGCGCTATGACCAGTCGATCACCCAGCGCGTGGAGGTGGCCTGATGCTGAACCTCGAACAGGTACGCCAGTTTCTCTATTACGAAGCCCGTCTGCTGGATGACCGTCAGTGGGATGAATGGCTCAGCTGCTACAGCCCGCAGGTGATCTACTGGATGCCGGCGTGGGGCGACGACGATCAGCTGACGCGCGACCCGCAAAAAGAGATTTCGCTTATCTACTATCCCAACCGGGAAGGGCTGGAGGATCGCGTTTACCGCATTAAAACCGAGCGCTCCGGGGCCAGCACGCCGGAGCCGCGGACCACCCATATCATCAGCAACGTCGAACTGCTGGGGGAGAGCGACGAGGGGCTGGAGGTGCGTTACAGCTGGGTGACCTGGAGCCACCGCTATCAGCACACCGATGCCTTTTTCGGCGCCACCTGCTGCACGCTGACCGAGCAGGACGGCCGGCCGCAGATCGTGCGCAAAACCGTGCGCCTGAATAACGACTATATCCGTCAGGTGATTGACGTTTACCACATTTAAGAGGCGCCTATGACCTTCACTATTGCTCTTAATTTTGAGGACGGTATCACCCGCTTTATTCAATGCCATGCCGGAGAGAAAGTCCTGGATGCTGCCTATCGGCAGAAGGTGAATCTGCCGATGGACTGCTCGGACGGCGTGTGCGGCACCTGCAAATGCCACTGCGCCAGCGGGGAATACGATCTCGGCGAGGAGTATCTCGACGAGGCGTTAAGCGATGAGGAAGCGCAGGCCCGCCAGGTGCTGACCTGCCAGATGGTGCCCACCAGCGACTGCGTTGTCGATGTGCCGGTGGCCGCCGCGCAGTGTAAAACCGCCCTGACGAACGCCGGGGCGCAGGTGCGACAGGTGAATTGTCTGTCCGATACCGCCATCGAGCTGGTGGTCGCCCTCGATGAGCCGCTGGACTTCCTGGCGGGGCAGTACGTCAACATTCAGGTGCCAGGCACGCCGCACGTTCGCGCCTATTCCTTCAGCTCCCGGCCAGGCTCGGCAGAAGGGCGTTTCCTGATCCGTAACGTGCCCGGCGGCATGATGAGCCAGTGGTTAACCCTGCAGGCGCGGCCCGGGGATCGTCTTACCCTCAGCGGCCCGATGGGCAGCTTCTATCTGCGCCACGGCGAACGTCCGCTGCTGATGCTGGCCGGCGGTACCGGGCTGGCGCCGCTGCTCTCCATGCTCGAGACCTTGCAGGCGCAGAACGCCGCGCGCCCGGTGACCCTGCTGTATGGCGTCACGCGCGACGCGGACCTGGTGAAGACCGAGGCGCTGGAGGCATTCCGTCAGCAGTTAACCCACTTTCGCTGGCTGCCGGTGGTGGCGGATGAAAACAGTCCTTGCCCACAGCGCGGCTTCGTCACCGACCATCTTAACGACGCCATGCTGAATAATGGCGAGGTCGATATCTACCTTTGCGGCCCGCCGCCGATGGTCAACGCGGTCGCCACGGCGCTGCGCGAGCGAGGGATCACCCCGGCGGGCTTCTGGTACGAGAAATTTATCGCCAGCCAGAGCGCGGCGGCATAAGGAGGCAGTATGCGTTTTAGCGATAAAGTGGTCGCCATCACCGGCGCGGCTCAGGGCATTGGCCGACAAACCGCGGAGCAGGCGGCTGCGGAAGGCGCGGCTCTGCTGCTCATCGATCGTTCGCCCTGGGTGCATGAGCTGGCGGCGACGCTGGCTCAGTCCGGCAGTCAGGTGCTGGCGCTGGAGGCGGACCTGGAACAGTGGCCGAGCGCCGAGCAGGCGTTTGCCGACGGGGTGGCGCATTTTGGCCGCATCGATGTGTTAATCAATAACGTCGGGGGGACCATCTGGGCGCGGCCGTTTGCCGAATACCAACCGGAGCAGATTGAGAGAGAGATCCGCCGCTCGCTGTTTCCCACCCTGTGGGGCTGCCGCGCGGCGCTGCCGTGGATGCTGAAGCAGGGCAAAGGCTGCATCGTCAATATCTCGTCGGTGGCGACGGCGGGGGTCAACCGGGTGCCTTATTCGGCGGCGAAGGGAGGTGTGAATGCGCTGACCCGGTCGATTGCCATGGAGTACAGCGGCAGCGGCATCCGCATCAATGCCGTCGCACCGGGCGGGACGGAGGCGCCGCCGCGCCTGACGCCGCGTAACGACGAGCAGCCCAGTGAGCAGGAGAAGGCGTGGTATCAGCAGGTGGTCGATCAGACGGTGGCCAGCAGTCTGATGCACCGCTACGGCACGCTGGCGGAACAGGCAAACGCGATTCTGTTTCTCGCCAGCGATGAGGCCAGCTATATCACCGGCGTCACCCTCCCGGTGGCGGGCGGCGATCTCGGCTAACGGCGGGTTGCATACCAGCAGAGCAGGGAGCCGAGACACACCATCCCGGCCCCCTGCCAGAACGACCATGATAGCGCGGCGCTAAGCAGGATCGCCGCCAGCGCGGAGGAGAGCACCGGGGTGAAGTAGGAGGCCGCCGCCAGCAGGCTGACGTTGCCGTGGAGGATCCCCACGTTCCACGCGGCGTAGGCCAGACCGAGCGCCACCGCTACCGTCAGCAGCTTGATGCTGACCGGCCAGCTGAAGACCATCGGCGGCTGCGGCGTGGCGAGAAACTTCAGCCATAGCGTCAGCGCGGTTAACAGGACGAACAGGGTAATGGCATTTTTGCCGCCGGCATATTTGGCCGTCACCGTGCAGTAGGCCGCCCAGATAAAGGCGCCGACAAAGGCCAGCAGATAGCTGAGCGGACTGGAGATGACGTTGCTGATAATCTCCTCCAGCTGCAGGCCGTGCTCACCCCCCAACACCCAGCCGACGCCAAGCAGGGCGAGAAGCAAACCGGGGATCACCAGCCAGCTGCTTTTCTGACCATTAAACAGGATGGCGAACAGGATGGTCAGGCTGGGCCACAGATAATTGACCATCCCCACCTCAATGGCCTGCTGACGGCTGGCGGCATAGCCCAGGGACAGCGCGAGGCAGATTTCATAGCTGACAAACAGCACGCTGCCGGCCAGCAGATAGCGGCGCGGGATCTGGCGCAGGTTAGGGAAACCGACGGTAAAAATCAGCAGCAGGCCGCTGAGGCTGTAAATCATCGCCGCGCCGCCGACCGGTCCCAGTCCTTCGCTGACGCCGCGAATCAATCCGACCATCGTGCTCCATAAAATAATGGCGGCGAAGCCGATGGTCGTGGCTCTCTTTTTCTCCATGCTTATCCTGAGGGTTACGCGAATGCAGCCGGCATATATATCATCTTTTGACCGCCGCGGGGTGAAATTTTCCGCCATGGGTAACCCCTGGGGATTAGTGAAAACGGCCGCGGCTGGCGATTAAGGGGGAGTGGGTTTTGCTCCTTGATTTGACGCAAATTTTCCCGGGATTTTACTGTTAGTTTCCTCCGCGCGATGAATCAACATCCTGCATGGAGGAATGCAATGGACGTCAGCCGCAGAAAGTTCTTTAAGATCTGCGCAGGCGGTATGGCCGGAACCACAGCTGCCGCCCTGGGCTTTGCCCCCAAAATGGCGCTGGCTCAGGCACGCAACTACAAATTGCTGCGTGCGAAAGAGATCCGCAACACCTGCACTTACTGCTCCGTTGGCTGCGGGCTATTAATGTATAGCCTCGGCGACGGCGCGAAAAACGCTAAAGAAGCGATTTACCATATCGAAGGAGATCCGGACCATCCGGTGAGCCGCGGCGCGTTATGCCCGAAAGGCGCCGGCCTGCTGGACTATGTCCACAGTGATAACCGCCTGCGCTACCCGGAGTACCGCGCCCCGGGATCCGATAAATGGCAGCGACTCTCCTGGGATGAAGCCTTCAGCCGCATTGCCCGGCTGATGAAAGCCGACCGCGACGCTAACTTTATGGAAAAGAACGAGCAGGGCGTAACGGTTAACCGCTGGCTTTCCACCGGCATGCTGTGCGCCTCGGCGGCGAGTAATGAGACCGGCATGCTGACGCAAAAATTTGTGCGATCGCTCGGCATGCTGGCGGTAGACAACCAGGCGCGCGTCTGACACGGACCAACGGTAGCAAGTCTTGCTCCAACATTTGGTCGCGGTGCGATGACCAACCACTGGGTGGATATCAAAAACGCGAACGTCGTGGTGGTGATGGGCGGTAACGCCGCGGAAGCCCACCCGGTGGGATTCCGCTGGGCGATGGAGGCGAAAAACAACAACGACGCCACGCTTATCGTCGTCGACCCGCGCTTTACGCGCACTGCGTCGGTGGCCGATATCTATGCGCCGATTCGCTCCGGTACCGACATTACCTTCCTGTCGGGGGTGCTGCTGTACCTGATCGAACATAACAAAATCAATGCCGAGTACGTGAAGCACTACACCAACGCCAGCCTGCTGGTGCGGGATGATTTTGCCTTCGAAGAGGGGCTGTTCAGCGGTTATGATGCGGACAAACGCCAGTATGATAAATCGTCCTGGAACTACCAGTTCGATGAAAACGGCTACGCCAAACGCGATGAGACGCTAAGCCATCCGCGCTGCGTGTGGAACCTGCTGAAGCAGCACGTTTCCCGTTACACGCCAGAGGTGGTCGAAAATATCTGCGGTACGCCGAAAGTGGACTTCCTCAAGGTGTGCGACGTGCTGGCCTCAACCAGCGCCGCCGATCGCACCACCACCTTCCTGTATGCCCTGGGCTGGACGCAGCACACCGTCGGCGCGCAGAACATTCGCACCATGGCGATGATCCAATTGCTGCTCGGCAATATGGGCATGGCCGGCGGTGGCGTGAATGCCCTGCGCGGTCACTCTAATATTCAGGGGCTGACTGACCTTGGCCTGCTGTCTACCAGCCTGCCAGGCTACCTGACCCTGCCTTCTGAAAAGCAGCCGGATCTGCAGACGTACCTGGCGGCCAACACGCCAAAAGCGACCCTGCCGGACCAGGTGAACTACTGGAGCAATTACCCGAAATTCTTTGTCAGCCTGATGAAATCCTTCTACGGCGAGGCGGCGCAAAAAGAGAACGACTGGGGCTTTGAGTGGTTACCGAAGTGGGACCAGGCTTACGACGTTATCAAATACTTCAACATGATGGATAACGGCAAAGTCACTGGCTATATCTGCCAGGGCTTTAACCCGGTCGCGTCCTTCCCGGACAAAAACAAAGTGGTTCGCAGCCTGAGCAAGCTGAAGTATATGGTGGTTATCGATCCGCTGGTCACCGAAACTTCCACTTTCTGGCAGAACCACGGCGAGTCTAATGACGTCGACCCCTCGACGATTCAGACGGAAGTCTTCCGCCTGCCATCGACCTGCTTTGCCGAAGAGGACGGTTCGATCGCTAACTCTGGCCGCTGGCTGCAGTGGCACTGGAAAGGTCAGGATGCCCCAGGTGAAGCACGTAACGACGGCGAGATCCTGGCCGGGATTTACCATCGCCTGCGCGAACTGTACCGCACCGAAGGCGGGAAAGGCGCTGAGCCGCTGCTGAAGATGAGCTGGCGCTATAAGCAGCCGGACCATCCGGAATCGGAAGAAGTCGCGAAAGAGAACAACGGCTACGCGCTGGCGGATCTTTATGACGCCAACGGCACCCTGGTGGCGAAAAAGGGCCAGCTGCTGAACAGCTTCGCGCTGCTGCGCGATGACGGCAGCACCGCGTCGTCTTGCTGGATCTACAGTGGCAGCTGGACGGAGCAGGGTAACCAGATGGCGAATCGCGATAATGCCGACCCTTCGGGTCTGGGTAATACGCTGGGCTGGGCCTGGGCATGGCCGCTTAATCGCCGGGTGCTCTATAACCGCGCGTCAGCCGACATCAACGGCAAGCCGTGGGATGCGAAGCGGATGTTGATCCAGTGGAACGGCAGCAAGTGGGTCGGGAATGATATTCCGGACTTCAATACCGCGCCGCCGGGGAGCAACACCGGGCCATTTATCATGCAGCAGGAGGGGCTGGGTCGCCTGTTCGCGCTGGATAAGCTGGCGGAAGGGCCGTTCCCGGAACACTACGAGCCGATGGAAACCCCGCTTGGCACTAACCCGCTGCACCCGAAGGTGATCTCCAGCCCGGTGGTGCGTTTGTATAAAGAGGACGCCATCCGCTTAGGTAAGAAGGATAAGTTCCCGTATGTCGGGACCACCTATCGTCTGACCGAGCATTTCCATACCTGGACCAAGCATGCGCTGCTCAATTCCATCGCGCAGCCGGAACAGTTTGTCGAAATTAGCGAAGGGCTGGCAAAAGCGAAAGGGATTGCCAACGGCGACCGGGTGAAAGTCAGCAGCCAGCGCGGCTTTATTCGCGCGGTAGCGGTGGTGACGCGCCGCCTGCAAACGCTCAACGTCAACGGCCAGCAGGTGGAGACCGTCGGGATCCCGCTGCACTGGGGTTTTGAAGGCGTGGCTCGCAAAGGCTATATCGCTAACACCCTGACGCCGAACGTTGGCGATTCCAACTCGCAAACGCCGGAGTATAAGGCGTTTCTGGTCAACATCGAGAAAGCGTAAGGAGCGATTCAATGGCGATGGAAACACAAGACATTATTAAACGCTCCGCGACCAACCCGATCACCCCCGCGCCGCGCGCGCGGGACCATAAAGCGGAAGTCGCCAAGCTTATCGATGTCTCCTCCTGCGTGGGCTGTAAAGCCTGCCAGGTGGCCTGCTCCGAATGGAATGACATCCGCGATGACGTGGGGCACTGCGTCGGGGTGTACGATAACCCGGCGGATCTTAGCGCCAAATCCTGGACGGTAATGCGCTTTAGCGAGACCGAACAGAACGGCAAGCTGGAGTGGCTTATCCGCAAGGATGGTTGTATGCACTGCGCAGAGCCGGGGTGTCTGAAGGCCTGCCCATCCGCCGGGGCGATTATTCAGTACGCCAACGGCATCGTCGATTTCCAGCAGGAAAACTGCATCGGCTGCGGCTACTGCATTGCTGGCTGTCCCTTTAACGTACCGCGTCTCAATAAAGAGGATAACCGGGTCTATAAATGCACCCTGTGCGTGGACCGGGTCAGCGTCGGTCAGGAACCGGCGTGCGTGAAAACCTGTCCTACCGGCGCGATCCACTTCGGCACGAAAAAAGAGATGCTTGAGGTGGCCGAGGAGCGGGTGGCTAAGCTGAAAAAACGCGGTTATGCCAGGGCCGGGATTTACAACCCGCAGGGCGTCGGCGGCACCCACGTGATGTACGTATTGCATCATGCCGACCAGCCCGAGCTGTATCACAAGCTGCCGAAGGAACCGCAGATCGATACCAGTATCAATCTGTGGAAGGGGGCGCTGAAGCCGCTGTCGGCGGCGGGCTTTATCGCCACCTTTGCCGGGCTTATCTATCACTACATCGGTATCGGGCCGAACAAGGAAGTTGACGACGATGAGGAGAAGCATGATGAGTAAATCGAAGATGATAGTGCGCACGACCTTTATCGATCGCGCCTGTCACTGGACGGTGGTAATCGCTTTCTTCCTCGTGGCGCTGTCGGGAATATCGTTTTTCTTCCCGACGCTGCAGTGGCTGACGGAAACCTTCGGTACCCCGCAGATGGGGCGTATTCTGCACCCCTTCTTTGGCGTGCTGATTTTTATCGCCCTGATGTTTATGTTAGTGCGTTTTGTCCACCACAACATCCCGGATAAACAGGATATTCCGTGGCTGAAAGGCATTGTGGAGGTGCTGAAAGGCAACGAGCATAAGGTGGCGCGGGTCGGTAAATATAACGCCGGGCAGAAGATGATGTTCTGGACCATTATGAGCATGATTTTCGTGCTGCTGGTGACCGGGGTGATAATCTGGAGGCCCTGGTTTGCCCAATATTTCCCGATTCCGGTGATTCGCTATAGCCTGCTGATACACGCCACTTCGGCCATTATTCTGATCCACGCCATCCTTATCCATATGTATATGGCGTTCTGGGTGAAGGGGTCGATTAAGGGGATGATTGAAGGCAAAGTCAGCCGCCGCTGGGCGAAGAAACACCACCCGCGCTGGTATCGCGATGTCGAACGCCTTGAAGCGATGAAAGAGAGTCGCGAAGGGATGAAGTAAGCCTTCACGGCGCGAAACCCGCTCCGGAGATGTCGGAGCGGGTTCCCGGCAGTCAGCAGTTCGTGATAAGTGTATCGATTGAATCGATAACGCCCTGGCGCGCATGACTCAGATTGCAGACGAAATCCTGTGGCTGGATCCGTTTATTATTTAAGTTACTGATCATTGGCGTACAAAGTAAAAAGCTGTCAAATTCAATATTTATCCTTGGTACGACATGCTGATGCCAGCGTGGTAACTGTTGTGGTCGCATTAAAGGAATAATGACTCTCGTGGCCAGGTCTGCATAATAATCATTCTGCACAATCATATAATATGGCAGGGTTTTATTTGTCTGAGCAGAACAATTTCGATAAACATTGAATTGTTCAAGCATCATAGTACCCTGAAAAATTCATCATCAGTAAGAGTGCCTCCTTTTGCAATAAATTCATTCATTGCGGCAATGAATTCCTTGTGCTGTCTCTGTTTATCTGCTTCTCGTAAATCCTTACCTGGCTGTACTGACACCTTCTGGACGGGTACGTCAGTGGGTCTTTTACGTAGCGTATTACTTTTCATCATAGGCTCCTTGCGGTTGGTTCTGTGATTATTCACTTTACTCACTAAAAGATAAATGCCAGCAGTAATTTTAATGTTTATTTTGCGAGGCAGCTTCCAGAGGAAAGTAATCGCCTGAAATATTAATGGTTATAGTAATAAACCCGGCGCTGGTATTAACCAGCGCGGCGGGAAATAATCAGAACTTCTCCGGAATAAAGCGGAAGGGAAAATTGGTCTGTTTCATTTTACCAATTTTGCGCTTCGGCAGCGTGACATGCTCCACTGGCAAGGCTTCGTAGGGGATCTGCGACAGCAGGTGGGTGATGATATTCAGACGCACCCGCTTTTTATCCTCGGAGCGGGCGACGAACCACGGCGCCCAGGCGGTGTCGGTGGCGGCGAACATGGCGTCGCGGGCGGTGGTATATTCATCCCAGCGATTGAAAGACTTGATGTCCATCGGCGAGAGCTTCCAGATCTTGCGCCCGTCGTCGATGCGATCCCGCAGGCGCCGCTCCTGCTCCTGCGGGGAGACCTCCAGCCAGTACTTGAGCAGGATAATGCCCGACTCGACCATGCCGCGCTCCACCATCGGCGCGCCGTCGAGAAATTTCTGCACCTCCTCCGGGGTACAAAAGCCCATCACGCGTTCGACGCCGGCGCGGTTGTACCAGCTGCGATCGAAAATCACGATTTCCCCAGCCGCCGGGAGATGCTTGATATAGCGCTGAAAATAGAGCTGACTTTTCTCGCGTTCGGTGGGCGAGGGTAAGGCGACGACCCGGAAGATACGCGGGCTGACGCGCTCGGTGATCGCCTTAATGGTGCCGCCTTTGCCGGCGCCGTCCCGGCCTTCAAAGACGATGCACACCTTCAACCCTTTATGCACCACCCAGCGCTGCAGTTTCACCAGCTCCACGTGGAGCTTGCGCAACGCCTTCTCATACGCTTTATTGTCAAGCGGGGCGATCTTCACCGCCGCGTCGACCGGATTACCGCTTTTCTTATTACCCATCGCCATGCTCCGTGTTGCCGAGGTATCCCTTTGAAGTGTAATCCTTCACCGGCGAGGCGGTGGAAAATATTCCGCCCGGGACGGGTTAGCGGGCGCTCCCCGCGGCGATGACTTCCAGTCCCACCCGCTGCCCCCACGACAGCTCAAGGGTGTTACCGTCCGGGTCGGCAAAGAAAGCGAAATAGCCTACCGGATCGCCCAACTGCTCCGGTTCCCGACGCAAAACGCCTTCCCGCCGCGCCTGAGCGACTTTCTCATCGATCTCCGCCTGGGTGGCGCAGGCGACGCCGAGATGGCCGAACGGACCCAGCGGCGTGTCGGCAGGGTCATCACTTTGCACCAGCACCAGGGCGAAAGGTCGGGTGCGATCGCTGAGCCACGCCACTTTACGCGCCGAGGGGAGGTCGGGTTCGCGCTGGTGAATAACGGTCATCGCCGTATAGCGGGTATAAAAATCGATGCTGCTGGCCAGACAGCGGACGGTAAAGGCGACATGGGTAAAGCCGACATCAACATTTTGCATGGATGATTCTCCCGAGGTGAACGATGTCTCGACTTTACAACCTCAAGTTAACTTGAGATCAATCCGCGATGTATCCCTGCGTGCCCACCAATTTTTACAGGGGATTATCCACCGCCAGGCGCCTCTGCCGTCGGCAGGAAAGCCAACAGTGGCGCTGGCGAGCGCATGAACGAATCAGGCCGTTATATGGAGGATACTGCCGTCGGGCGTTTTTAGCTGGTGTGGCGAGGCGGGATGGTCAATAATGCCGGCCGTCTCTCAATACCCCTATAAGATGTATGAAAAAAACGATTTTTTCACTGGCGCTGGGCACTTTCGGACTCGGCATGGCGGAATTTGGCATTATGGGCGTGCTGCCGGACATGGCGCGCGATGTCGGGATTTCAATTCCCGCCGCCGGCAATATGATTGCCTGGTATGCCTTCGGCGTGGTGATCGGCGCGCCGATCATGGCGTTGCTCTCCAGTCGGTTTTCGTTGAAATCGGTGATGCTGTTTCTCGCCGCCCTGTGCATTCTCGGCAATACCCTGTTTACCTTCTCCAGTAGCTACGCCATGCTGGCGCTAGGCCGGCTGGTTTCCGGGTTTCCCCACGGGGCGTTCTTTGGCGTCGGCGCGATTATCCTGTCGAAAATCGCGCCGCCAGGGAAGGTGACCGCCGCGGTGGCCGGGATGATTGGCGGCATGACGATCGCTAACCTGGTGGGCGTCCCCGGCGGCACCTGGCTTGGGCATCACTTTAGCTGGCGCTATACCTTCGCACTTATCGCGGTGTTTAACGTCGCGGTGTTTCTGGCCATCTGCTGCTGGGTGCCCACGCTGTATGACCGGGCCAGCACGCGGCTGCGCGAGCAGTTCCGTTTTCTGGCTTCCCCGGCGCCGTGGCTGATTTTTGCCGCCACCATGTTCGGTAACGCCGGGGTGTTCGCGTGGTTCAGCTATATCAAGCCCTTTATGCTCAACGTCTCCGGCTTTGCCGAAAGCCGGATGATGCTGATTATGATGCTGGCGGGGCTGGGTATGGTGGTTGGCAATCTGTTCAGCGGTAAAATTTCCGGGCGCTACAGTCCGCTGCGCATCGCGGCCATGACTGACGGGGCGATCGCCGTGACGCTGCTGCTGATCTTTGCCTTCGGGGAGCATAAAGTCGCTTCGCTGACGCTGGCGTTTTTCTGCTGTGCCGGGCTGTTTGCCCTGTCGGCGCCGCTGCAGATCCTGCTGCTGCAGAACGCCAAAGGCGGCGAGATGCTGGGGGCGGCAGGGGGGCAGATCGCCTTTAACCTCGGGAGCGCCATCGGCGCCTTCTGCGGCGGAATGATGATTGCCCAGGGCTTCGGCTGGAACAGCGTGGCGCTTCCCGCCGCCACGCTGTCGTTTCTGGCGATGAGCGCCTTGCTCATCTACGGTCGCCATCAGCGCCGACAGGTTTACTAACGACGCTTACTCACGCCAGGGTTCGCCGAGCGTCAGCATCAGCCGGTTGGCCCAGGCGAAAAAGGCCGCTGACTGCAGCAGATCCAGCTGGGCCAGGGTATCTAAGCCCTGCTCATCAAGCGCAGCCAGATGGCTGGCTTTCAGCGCGGGCGGCGTCACCGACAGCGCGGCGGCGGCATCGATCTCCGCCTGCCAGCGCGGCGACTGCCCGCCGCGCAGATCGTCTCCCGGCGTCACCGCCAGCAGCGTGTCGACGGCGGTCTCGTCCTTCGCCAGCTGCGCCGCTTTGCGGGCATGTACCGAGGAGCAGTAAATACAGCCGTTGATTTTACTGGCCACCGTGGCGGCCAGTTCACGTTCGGCGCGCGGCAACCCCCCTGGGGTATAGAAAATGCCTTTATCAGTCAGCGTCCGCTGCTCCAGCACCGGCTGGTTGCGCGCCAGCAGGCGGAAGTAAGGCGAATCGCTATGGCCATATTTTGCCAGGATCGCCTGTTCTTCAGGGCTAAATTCCGCAAGCGGTTTATCCGCCAGCCAGGGTTCCCAATGCAGTTCATCACGGGTGAAACGCACCGGGGCCGCTTTGCCGCTTTGAGTTTGTGGGGTGGTGTGCCAGTACCCGGCCACCACCGGCGTGTCGGCGCTGACGATGGGCTGATGGTTGAGCGCCCGCAGGCCCAGCAGCAGGCGGCTCTGGAAGCTGACAAAGGCCACCAGCTGCGCCAGGGTGACGATGCCCCGCAGGCTCCAGCCTGCTTTTGTCAGAGCCAGCAGCGCGGCGGGGGTCGCTTCGACAGGAGTGAAGGTCAGCAGGCGGGCAAAGGCCAGCGCCGGAACCAGACGGTCCGTGGTCGGGTCGGCAAGGCCGAAGCCGGCATAGTGCGCCGCCAGCGCGTCCGCCTGGTGCAGTTTCGCCACCTTCGCGGCCACGGCGAAGCGTTCATCAAGAGGAAAGTCAGTATCCTGCTGGCTGAACAGCACTTCATAACTTCCCTGGGCGTGACGGGTGGCGGCGTCGCGGACTGCGCGCGCCTGATCGAGCGGGGAGCCGATGGCGATCTCCGCCAGTTCGGCCAGAATATCCTGACTCAGCGTCATGGTGACTCCTTATCTGATGTGGGGGGCAATATGCTGAGCGATCAGCTCAATGGAACGCAGCGTATCCCGGTGCGAAGGCTCCACCGAGTGCACCTGAAACGAAATATCGGTAGCGCGGGCCAGTACGCTGTCTTGCGCCAGGGAGGCGATAACATGCTCAGGATCGCCGACGTGGGCATCCAGCTGCTGCAGATAGTCAGTGACACTGTCACCTTCTATCCGATGACCCGCTTCCCGGTGCTGTGCCGCCTGTTTGCGCAGGCCGGGTTCGGCGACCTGCAGGGCGTGGGCGTGGCTGTCAGCGACAAAGGCGGTGCGCGAGGCGAGGATCCGCGGCGCAACGCCGTCCGGCAGCGCCGACAGATAGGCGTCGATGATCGGGTTCTGAATGGCGTCCAGCGGCAGGCGCGGCTCACCGGGCGGCCGAGGCTGCGTGCGGGACAGCATCAGCCCGTGTCCCGCCTGACCGGCACGGATGGCGCCCTCCACCGAGAAGGTGGCGATCCAGATTCGCGCCGCCAGCTGCGGCGCCGGCGGATAGAGATGGTTGTCCGGGTGGCTGAGGGTGTCGCCGCGCCAGGCGCTGTGGATCAGGTGCAGATGGTCAGCAAACACCGCTCCGCGCTGCTCGCTGGTCAGGCCGAAGGGCAGAAATGAGGTTGGCGTGCCGCCGGAGCCAAACCCCACCTCCAGACGCCCGTCGGTGAGTAAATCCAGCACCGCCGCGTCTTCGGCGACGCGTAGCGGATTTTCCATCGGCAACGTGATAATCGCTGTACCGAGACGAATGCGGTCAGTCTGCGCCGCCACGTGGGCGAGAAACACCAGCGGGGAAGGCAGGCCGCCTTCCTGTTCATGAAAATGGTGTTGGGCAATCCATGCGCTGTCGAAGCCGACGCGCTCCGCGTGGCGGATCTGTTCGGCCGCCAGCCGGTACCGCGTTTGCGCAGAGCCCTGGTCGAGCAGACGGGTAAAAAAGCCGAGGCGTTTAGGCATTATGCGTTCTCCGTATAGGGCTGCGCTAAGCGGGGGGAAACCTGGGGGATAGCGGCGATCAGCTCGCGGGTGTAGGCCTGCTGCGGGGCGGCGAACAGGCGGCCAACGTCGCCATGCTCCACCACCTGGCCGGCGCGCAGCACCGTGACGCTGTCGGCAATCCGCCTCACCGTCGCCAGATCGTGGGTAATGAACAGATAGCTCAGACCAAGCTGCTGCTGTAGCTGCTCTAGCAGGGCGAGGATCTGCGCCTGAACGGTGACGTCGAGCGCCGAGGTCGCTTCGTCAAGGACCAGGATCGCCGGCTCGAGGATCAGCGCCCGGGCAATCGCCACCCGCTGCCGCTGGCCGCCGGAAAGCTCCCGCGGCGTCCGCGACAGCAGCTCCGGGGCCAGTGCCACCCGCGCGGCGACGCTCTCCACACGCTGGCGACGCGTCGCCGCGCTGAGGCGCTCAAAGTTTTTTAATGGCTCTTCGATAATCGCGAACAGCGTCTGGCGCGGGTCGAGCGAAGCGAAGGGGTTCTGATAGACGAACTGGATTTTGCGCCGCAGCTGACGCTGCGCCTCGCGGCTAAGATGCCCGGCGTCAATACCGTCGATGGTCACCTGTCCGGCGTCGGCGCGCTCGAAGCCCAGCAGGATCCTCGCCAGGGTGGTTTTCCCGGAGCCGGACTCGCCCACCAGCGCATGGGTGCTGCCGCGCCTGACCTCAAAGCTGACGCTGTCGAGCGCCTGCAGCGCCTGTTTGCCCAGCGAGAAGCGTTTGCTGATCCCGTCGACGCGAATGGCCGGCGTGGCCAGCGGACGAGGACGATCCGCCGTCAGCCTCAGCGGCGCGTCCTGCAGATCGCGGAGCAGCTGGCGGGTGTAAGGGTGCTGCGGACGCCGGACAATCGTCTCGGTGGCGCCTTGTTCCTGAATCTCGCCCTGGCGAAACACCATGATCCGGTCGGCGCGTTCGGCGGCCAGCGCCAGATCGTGGGTGACAAACAGCACGGCGGTTCCCGACTCGCGACGCAGGATATCGAGCAGGTCGAGAATGCGCTTCTGCACCGTGACGTCAAGGGCGCTGGTAGGCTCGTCGGCAATAATCAGATCCGGCTGCAGGGCAATGGCGATGGCGATCAGCACCCGCTGCTTCATCCCGCCCGACAGCTGATGCGGGTACTGGTCAAGACGCTGTTCCGGGTGGCTGAGCCCGACTTTAGCGAGCAGGTTGAGGACCTGCTGCCGGCGTTCGGCGGCGGAGAGGGATTGATGCAGTTGCAGAATCTCTTCCACCTGCTGACCAATGGTTTTTACTGGGTTAAGCGAATTGCCTGGGTCCTGCGGCACCAGGCTGATGCTCACTCCGCGCAGGCGGTTCAGGCGTTTTGCCGACCAGTCGCTAATCACTTCGCCATTGAGAATAATTCGCCCGGCGTCGCGGCGGGCATTATCCGCCAGCAGGCCGATAATCGCCTGCGCGGTAGTGGTTTTCCCCGAGCCAGATTCCCCAACGAAGGCCAGCATTTCGCCGCGCTGAATGGAAAAGCTGACGTTATGCACCACTTCGCGCCATTCGCCCCGCGAGCGGTAGCTGATGCGCAGATCTTCAACAGACAGAACGTTCATGGGCGTACTCCACTCCACTGGCGGCTAAGACGATTGGCGGCAAGGACCACCGCGACCACGGCGAGGCCGGGGAAGGTGGTCAGCCACCAGGCGGTCGACAGGTAATTACGACCTTCGGCGATCAGTAATCCCCACTCCGGGACCGGCGGCGGGGTGCCGTAGCCGAGGAAGCTGAGGGTGGCCAGAGCCAGCATCGCCTGACCAAACTGCAGCGTTGCGAAGGCGAGCACCGCGGTGAGCGAGTTGGGCAGGATATGACGCCAGAAGATGGCGAGAAAGGTGCCGCCGCTGCCCCGGGCCGCTTCGACGTAATCGCTGTGGCGCACGCGCACCACTTCCGCCCGCGCCAGGCGCGCGAAGCTGGCGATAGCCGCGACGCCGACCGCCACCGCCGCATTCACCGTGCCAAAACCCAGCAGAATGATCACCGTCAGCTGCAGCAGCAGCGAGGGGATGGCCAGCAGGACATCCACCAGGCGCATGAGGGTGGATTCCACACGTCCGGCCAGTGCCCCGGCGAGGGTGCCAAGGGCGGTGCCGACCACCAGGCCGATGGCGACGGCGATTAGCGCCGCCGACAGAGAATGTACCGCGCCGTAAACCACCCGCGTCCACAGGTCGCGGCCCAACTGGTCGGTGCCCAGCCAGTAGTGCGCCTGCGGCGCCAGGCGCTGAGCGCCGGGGATCCCTTCCAGCGGGTTAGCGGAGGTAAACCACTGTGGGGCAAGGGCCATTAACAGGGCGGTGATCATCACCGCCCACGCCAGCCACAGGCCTGGCTGCAGACGCACTCTGCGCCACTCCGGGCGGCGGCGAACCGCGATGGCATAGTCGACCAGGCTCATTTCACACCTCCGGTCTGTAATTGGAGTCGGGGATCCAGCCGCGGCATGACCAGGTCGACCAGCAGGTTGATCAGGACGAAACCGAGGGCGGAGATCATCACCACCGCCTGCAGCACAGCAATATCCTGGTTATTGACCGCCTGCTGGGTCAGCTGCCCGAGGCCGCTACGGCCGAAGACGGTCTCGGTGATCAGCGCCCCGGCAATCAGCTCGCCCAGCAGCAGCCCGGCTATGTTCAGCGCAGGCAGCAGGGCGTTACCCATCACATGGCGCCAGAGGACGCCGGTTTCGCTCATTCCCTTGGCGCGGGCGACCGCGACGAAGGGCTGAACCGCCACCTGATCCATGCTGCGCATCAGGATCTGCGCCAGCGGGGCGGAGATGGGCAGCGCGACGGCGATAACCGGTAAAATCAGCCCTTCCAGCGGACCGGGGTTGATCACCGGGATCCAGCGCAACTGAAACGAAAAGAGCTGGATCAGGGCGATACCCAGCCAGAAGGTGGGCAGCGAGATAAACAGCACCGGCAACGACTGCAGGAGGTTGCTCAGCCAGCGCAGCCCCGGCAGACGCGAGGCGAAGGCGAGGGTGAACGCCAGGATCACGGCCAGCAGGAAGGCCGGCAGGGCGAGGCTTAAGGTATCCGGCAGGTTGCTGGCAATCAGGCTACTGACCGCCAGACCCGCCTGCAGGGAATAGCCAAAGTCGCCGTGCAGCATTGCCAGCAGCGTGTGCAGGTACTGGCGCCACAGCGGGCTGTCGGCGCCGTAGGCCAGCCGCATGTCGGCGATTTGCGCCGGGCTCAGACCGAGGTCCGGGTTCTGAAACTTGATCAGCACCGCATCCCCTGGCAGCACCTGCAGCAGGAAAAAGGTGAGGGTAAAGGCCGCCCACAGGACCAGCAGCCCCTGACCGAACCGTCGCAGAAGATAAGCGCTCATATCCGGCCTCTTAATGTTTATCCAGCCAGGCGCTGTAGAACGACGGACGACCGACGGCCTCGAAGCTGACGCCTTTCACCCACGGCGCGCCGGCGAACACCTGCGGCTCTTCGAAAATCGGGATCACATAGGCGTTATCGATCAGATAGCGCTGGGCATCGCCGGTTAACTGCAGGCGCTGCTGTGGCTCCACCGCCGCGGAGATGCCGGTCAGCAGATCGTTCAGCTTATCATCGCGGAAGTGCTGTACTTTATCGCTGGAGCCGCCTTTCTGCAGCAGCGCGTCGCGGTTGTTGGGGAAAAACATGCTTTTTACCACATCCGGATCGGCGCGGCCCACTTCCGAAACGGTGAGCGGCGTTTTCTGCGGGTCGAGGTTGTCAAGCGTACGGCTGCCGGCATCCCCGGCTTTGACCGTTAACGCGACTCCCACCTGGCGCCATTGCTGGGCGATCAGCTGCAGCACCTCTTTATTCTGCGGCTGCGGGAGCGACTCATAGACCGTCAGCGCCAGCCGCTGCCCGTCTTTGCTGCGAATCCCGTCGGCGGCCGCTTTCCAGCCGGCCTCATCCAGCAACTGCCGGGCTTTGGCCTGGTCGAAGGTCAGTTTATCGCTCAGATTGACATAGCCGGCGGCAGAGCTGGCCAGCACGGAGGTGGCTTGCGGGTAGTTAGCGGAGAACAACGTCTCCACCACCTGTTTGGCGTTGGTGGCATGGAGCAGGGCCTGGCGCACCCGCAGGTCGGCGACCAGAGGGTTATCCGGGCGGAAGCTCAGGCTGTCGTTGACCCCGCGGGTAGGGGCGGCGTAGACCTTAAATCCCTGATCGGTCGCCTGCTTTTCATCGTAGGCCTGCACCTGGCGAATAAAGCCCGCCTGGCCGGCCAGCAGCGCGCCGATGCGCACGCTGTCTTCCGGGGTCACAATATAGGTGATGCCGTCGAGGTTGGCGGGCCCCTGCTGGGCGATGTTTTTCGGCCCCCACTGATAATCCTTGCGCGCCACCAGCGTCAGCTCGCGGCCCGGTTTTTCATCCTGCACCACAAAGGGACCGGAGCCGATGATATGCCGGGCATCGCCCAGCTCCTCAAAATTGCGCTGCAGGGTGCTGAGGGACACCAGACCGGAGCCGATGGTGGCGGTCCCTTGCAGGAAGCCCGGCGACGGTTTGTTGAAGTAAAATTTCACCGTCAGCGGGTCGATCACTTCGCTGCGCTGGTAGTTATTGATCACCTCCGAGACAGGCAGGCGGTGGGCTTTATCGCCCAGCCCATAGGTGTCGAAGTTTTTGGCGACGGCGGCGGCATCCAGCGGCGTACCGTCCGAGAAGGTGACCCCTTTGCGCAGGTGGAAAGTGTACTCGGTTTTATCGGCATTACTGGTCCAGCTCTCGGCGATCCACGGCTCAATCTCCAGCGTTTTCGGGTTCTGCCAGGTCAGCTTGTCGGTGATCTGATTGAGAATGCCGCCGTTTGGATAAAAGCCGCCTGCGGGTGGATAGAGATTGGTGTGCGGTTGCTGCTCCAGATAAATTAAGGTACCGCCTTTAACCGGCGTGTCGGCGGCCCAGACGGAGAAGGCGCCGGAAAGAAACAGCGCGGCCAGCGCGGGCAGGCGAAAATGACGATGCATGGTGAATTCCTTTGTTATCTATTGTGTTGCCATCATCGGGCGCGACTAAAAACAAAGGAACCAAGGAATTGCGCTAAGCATTTGCGGAAATTGCATTTACTTTTCGCGGCGGGAAGCGAGGGGAAGCGCCTCTCCCGGGCGGGAGAGGCGCTGGCGATTAGCTACGCAGATCGATAACCATACGGCCGCGGATCTGACCCTGCTCCATCTCTTTAAAAATGGCGTTGATATCTTCCAGCGGGCGCAGGGTGACTTTCGGCACCACTTTGCCTTCGGCGGCGAACTGGAAGGCTTCCACCAGATCCTGACGGGTACCGACCAGCGAGCCGACCACTTCGATGCCGTCGAGCACCAGACGTGGAATATCGAGGCTCATTGCTTCCGGCGGCAGGCCTACCGCCACCACGCGGCCGCCGGCGCGAACGGCATCCACCGCCGAGTTAAAGGCCGCTTTAGCAACCGCGGTCACCACGGCAGCATGCGCGCCGCCGGTTTTTTCCTGAATCACTTTCGCCGCATCTTCATTGCGCGAGTTGATGGTCAGATCGGCGCCCATCGAGGCCGCCAGCTCCAGCTGGCCGTCGTTGACGTCGATGGCGATCACTTTGGCGTTAAAGACATTCTTGGCATACTGCAGCGCCAGGTTGCCCAGGCCGCCGAGGCCGTAGATAGCGATCCACTGGCCCGGTTTGATGTGGGAGACCTTAACGGCTTTGTAGGTGGTGACCCCGGCGCAGGTGATGCTGCTGGCGGCGGCGGAGTCGAGGCCGTCCGGGACTTTAACCGCGTAGTTGGCGGTGACGATGCACTCTTCCGCCATGCCGCCGTCGACGGTATAACCGGCGTTTTTCACCGAGCGGCACAGCGTCTCGTTGCCGCTGTTACAGTATTCGCAGTGGCCGCAGCCTTCGAAGAACCACGCCACGCTGGCGCGATCGCCCGGCTTCAGGGAGGTGACGCCAGGGCCGACTTTTTGTACTACCCCGATCCCTTCATGACCAAGAATAACGCCGGTTTTATCGCCAAAATCGCCGTTTTTCACGTGCAGGTCAGTATGACACACGCCGCAGCATTCCATTTTCAACAGCGCTTCGCCGTATTCCAGCGGGCGCAGCGTTTTTTCCGTAACGTTAACCTGATGGTCGTGGGTAACAACAGCTGCCTTCATGCCTGTCTCCTTGTGAGGGGAATGATTAATTTTATTAATGCAATACTACCTAATAAGGATTAGACGCTATGGGGAAAAAAACAAGGCGCTTTAGTACAGGATGTGGTTTTTTGCTACAACGATAGCACAAAATTCAGACAATACCTCTAATTTTGGTAGGTAATAATAGCGTCACTGAATGGTCATGTTTTCTTCATCACTCAACACTATTGTTTTGCGCATCAATTTCTTATAACAACAGAGTGATACAACAATGCATCTGGTCAAAACGCTCCTCACTGCCGGTCTGCTTTTTTCCGCCGCCGCACAGGCTCACAATGTGCTGGAATTCCCGCAGCCGGAAAACAATCCCGAAGAGTTTTACGCGGTTACCGAGATCCCGGCTGGCGGGATCATTAAGTATGAAACCGACGCCAAAACAGGATTTATCATCGCCGACCGCTTTCAGTCGATGCCGGTGGCTTACCCGGCAAACTACGGTTCATTAACCCAGTCGCTGGCCGGGGATGGCGACCCGCTGGACGTGGTGTTTTACACCCGCGCGCCAATGGCCCCGGGCACGCTGATTAAGCTGCGGCCGATCGGCGTCCTTAAGATGGTAGACGGCGGTGAGAAAGACGACAAAATCATCGCCGTGCCGGCCAGCAAAATTGATCCCACCTATGACGATATCAAGACCATCGCCGATCTGCCGAAAATCGAGCAGCAGCGGCTGGAGGCCTTCTTCCGGGTCTATAAAGAACTGCCGGAGGGGCGGAAAAAGGTCGAGCTAGCTGGGTTTAATGATGCCGCCGCCGCGAAGCAGGAGATCAAATCGGCCTGGGAAGCCTGGAAGGGGAAGAACCCGCAATAATATTTATCGCGGGCGGAGTCCGGCGCCCGCAGCATTCCATCATCCGATACGCTACCCAGCCGTACTGGAGGGGTTATCCTCTTGACGCGTCCTGCAATAGATGGTTGTATAATACAACTATATCTTGATCTGGACGCATCGCTATGGCTGACACCTCCTTAATCCAACAGATCCGTACCGCCTCACGGTTAATGGTGCGCGAGCTCGGTTTTATGAACACCACGCTGGCCGCCACCCACTATTCGCCGTCGGCGGTGCATACCCTGCTCGAAGTGTCGGTGAGAGGGGCGATGACCGCCGCCCAGCTGGTGACTTTGCTGGGCCTGGAAAAATCGAGCGTCAGCCGGATGGTCGCCCGTCTGCTGGCGGCCGGGGAGCTGGAGGAACGTCCCTGCGCGGAGGACGCGCGGTCTAAATCGCTGGCGCTGACCGCCAAGGGGCACGATACGGTGGCGATGATCAACGCGTGGGCTACCCGCCGGGTGGTGGAGGCGTTAGGCCATCTGGATGAGCCGCAGCAGCGGACCGTCGCCAGCGGACTGGCGGCCTATGCGCAGGCGCTGGCGCAGTGTCGGGATACTGCGCTGGCGGATACGACCCCGCAGATTTCGCTGGTGACCGGCTATCAGCCGGGAATGATCGGTCGGATAGCCCAGATGCACGGGGAGTATTACGCCCGGCACCATGACTTTGGCGCTTTTTTTGAAGGCAAGGTCGCCAGCGGCGTGGCGGAATTTGCCACCCGGCTTTCCTCGCCGGCCAACCAGATCTGGCTGGCGATGCGCGAGGGGAAGATTGTCGGTTCGGTGGCGATCGATGGCGAGGATCTCGGCCAGCAGCAGGCGCATCTACGCTGGTTCATTCTCGATGACAGCTGTCGGGGAACCGGCATTGGCAGGCGGCTCCTCAGTGAGGCGATGGCTTTCTGCGATAGTCGTCAGTTCAGCGCCGTTCAGCTGTGGACGTTTAAAGGTCTGGACGCGGCCCGCAAACTGTATGAGTCCTTTGGCTTCACGTTAACCCGCGAATGGCAGGGGGATCAGTGGGGAAAGGTGATGACCGAGCAGCAGTTTACCCGGCCAGGCAACGCCGGCTAAGGGCGGGGTGCCTTAGCCGGCGGGGGGGCGAAGATTACCCCAGTTGATTTAGCAGCCGGGCGATCTCCTCTCGCCACTGCGCCTGCAGCGCAGGCTTTTGATGTTTCGGCTTACGGGCCATGTCGTCCGCCAGCCATTGCTCCAGAGCGATCAGGCGCGCCAGCAGCGCCTCTTCATCATCAGCCGCGAGTGACGGCTCCTGAGGTGAGTAGGCCACCGTCGGGGTGGAGGGCTGCGTCTGCAGACGGGCATAAACCTCTTCCAGACTGTGCCACTCCGTTAGCCCGGCGCGGTCGATCAGCCAGAAGCGGTTACAGCTTTCGCTAATAAGCTGGCGGTCATGACTAACCAGCAGCACGCCGCCGGGGTAGTCGCGGAGCGTCTGCGCCAGCGCCGCTTTGCCCTCCATATCAAGATGGTTGGTGGGTTCATCCAGCAGCAGCAGGCTGTAGCGCGCCAGCGACAGGCCGACGAACAGCAGCCGCGACCGCTCACCGCCGCTGAGAGTGCTGACCTTCTGACCATGCCTCGCCCAGCCAAATCCAGCGGCGATCAGCGCCCGTTTCCGGGTGTCCGCCGACGGGGCGAACGGCGTCAGGGCGTCGAGCAGGCTGGCATCGTCCGGCAACTGCGCCAGCGTCTGGTCGTAATACCCGGGGTGAAGCCGGGGGTGCAGACGCAGCCCCGGAAGAGGCGATGCGTCGTTCATCTGCTGCCACAGCAGGCGCAGCAAGGACGATTTACCGCCGCCGTTGCGCCCCATGATGGCCACGCGATCTCCGCTGCGCAGTCGCGCCACGCCGGTGGTAAACAGGGCCGGCAGTCCCGGCGCGGGGGCCACCGGCAGCCTGTCCATCTCCAGCAGGCGGTCCGCCGGCAGGGCGTCCCCTTGCAACACCAGGCGCCACGGCGGGCCGACGCTGAGCTCAGTCTGCTCGTCTTTCAGGCGGGCGACCTGCTTCTCCATCTGTTTGGCTTTGCGGGCGAGATCTTCGTTGTCATACACCCGACCCCAGGTGGCCAGCCGCCGGGCGCTGGCGCTGACCCGGTCGATCTCTTTTTGCTCGGCCTTATGACGTAATGCGGCGCTTTCATCCTGCTCCTGCAGTGCCTGACGGGCAGCGCTGCAGGGCAAGGCGAAGCTGTGCAGCGTCTGGTCGCGAAGGATCCAACTGGCATTAGTTACAGCATCCAGTAAGGTGTTGTCATGTGACACCAGCACGAAGCTCCCCTGCCAGGTTTGCAGGAAGCTTTCCAGCCACAACAGGGTGGGCAGATCGAGATGGTTGCCGGGCTCATCCAGCAGCAGCAGGTCAGGCTGGCGGATCAGCGCCCGGGCCAGCAGCAGGCGCGTGTGCTGCCCGCCGCTTAGGGTGCTGGTTTGCTGCGCCATCACCGCCGGCGTGAAGCCCATCTGCGCCAGCAGGCGTTCGGCCAGCCAGCGCTGTGCTTCCCGGGCGTCGGCGGGTAACGGGGCCAGCACCGCCTGCAGCAGTGACTGCGAACGCAGCGCCTCCGGCAGATGCTGTTCAACGCGGGCCATCAGACACTGACCGGCGAGCGAGACGCTGCCCGAGGTGGGCGCGAGAGTGCCATCCAGCACCTGCAGCAGGGTGCTTTTGCCGCAACCGTTATGGCCAATGAGACCGATACGGTCGCCTTTCTTCAGGGTGAAGGAGAGGGTGTTAAACAGCGGCCCAAAAGCCGTCTCCACGTGGAGCGCATGGGCAGTTAGTAATGTACTCATAGTCAACTTACTCAAGAGTTACAGGCATGCGAATGCCTCGTCAAAACTCGCTGACGATAACCCGGTAAGCCGGAGAGAAGGGATTCTGTGAAGGGTCTTCGCTCAAGCCAAAGTTATCGCAGCACGATACCGATAACGCTTGAGCTGGCGCCATTGCCTAAGGCATGTGAAACAATAAACATTTCACAATACAGCATGGGGGGCCTCCTTTTATATTCAGTTAGTGAATGGGTGATGGCAGTGTAGTGGGGAAAGGAAAAGCGCGCCAGTGACAAAACTGGCAGGGGGCGTCCCCGCCAGCTTTCGCCGGCGCCACTTTTGCCTACGAAGCCGGGTTGGCGCAGAGGACTTATGTGTTTGCTAGAACATGATAGGAAACCAGCGGGCGTGGTCGCGGGTATATTCCGTCATCGCCTGGGGATCCTTTATCGCCTGGCAGGGGGCGTCGAGAATATTCGGATACGCATCCGGATACCAATCTTCCTCGGTGGTTAAGGTAAAAAAGCGAGACTCCCGGTGGGTTTCACAGGTATAGGCGTTTTTAATATTGTCGGCTTTGCGATATCCCTTGGGATCGCGATATTCGATATACACTTTGTACTCAGAACGGGTACCCCGCCACGCGCCCGGCTCCGGTTTCTGCCAGCGGACCGTCTGGTAGTAGCGCTCCCGCTCGCCGTAGCGATAGACGGTGGTCTCCCCGCCGGGAATCACGTCGGGTCTCAGGAAGAAAAAAGCCAGTCCCGCCAGCAGCAGTAGCAATGGCGGGAGAAGGTGGGTCAGCGGCCGCGGCGCCCGACGGTTAACCAGCAGCAGCCAGAGCAGCGGCGGGATCAGGCTGACGATAACAGCGAAGAGGATTTTCGCCGGCGTGTAGAGTTCATGCACCGACACCTCGCCGGCTTTTGCCGCGTAAAGCGCCTGCTTATCGCCGAAATACCAGTACTCGCCGTGAAAGGCGCTGATGGCGCTCACCAGCAGCAGCCCGCTAAAGAGCCCCAACCAGACCCGTAATAGCGGTTGCAGAACGATTTTTTGCTGGCTCATTTAGGCTACCTCACCAGGGAGAGGGGCGATCGGGCGGGCAATCATGATTGCCGTGTCGCTGAGTGCGTTAAGATCGTTTACCGGAGCGCACTGGCGAGCCATGACCTGCGGATCGCCGTTCGGAAACCAGCCCTCATTGAATGACAGGGTGTAAAACTGGCTGTGCCGCTGCACTTCACAGCGCCAGGCGCGATGAAGATTATCCCTGTCGACAGGCCAGCGCGGATCTTTCGCTTCAACAAAAATCTCATATTTAGAGGGCTGAGTGATACGTTGGTTAGAATTTGTCTTCATCCAGAAAATGGCAGTGTAATAAACGTTGTGTTTCCCGTACTGAATACTGGCATCCCGTCCGGGGGTGACCTCCGGATGGAGGAAAATAAAGATCCCGGCGGCAATCAGTACCATCAGCGGGAATAGCGGATGCTGTATCGGCCGCCAGGGAATATTACGCACCGCCAACAGCCAGACCAGAGTCAGAAACAACACGTAGAGCAGGGCGAAGAAGAATTTACTCGGCGTATAGATGACGATGTCCACCAGATCGCCGGTAGCGGGCTGATACTGCTCAGCGCGCGGGGTGAGCATCCACATATCGCCGCCAGAGAGGCACAGGCCGGCGATGATGGCGATACTACCCGTGAGGAGTAAGACAATCCGGATCAGAATAGCCTTCGCTTTATTCGCGTCAGGGGTTAATTTTTGCATTTCACATTCCGTTGTGAGGGGGTGAGAAACAACTATTTTGCACAGCGGAGGGCGCGCGGCAAATGCTATCCGTTTTCTATTTTTACGATAAATGAATATGGGCGGAAAAGGCGTTTCTGTGGTGGGAAATATTATCCGGACGCTATTAATAACCGGGCCGATCGTTCGGCCCGGTGAGCGCGATTAAATTGAGGTGCGGCGGTAATTACGATATTCCGGCAGCCAGAAATTATCGCTGATGGACTGCAGCAGCGCTTCTGCGGAGGTTTTCACCGCCACGCCCTGCTCCTGAGCCACCTTACCGACCGCGAAGGCGATCGCCCGCGAGACGGTCTGGATATCCTTCAGCTCCGGCAGCACCGGACCTTCACCGTTGTTCACCAGCGGCGAGTGTTTCGCCAGGGTTTCGCTGGCGGCCATCAGCATCTCGTCGGTGACCCGCGACGCGCCGGAGGCGATCACCCCCAGACCAATGCCCGGGAAGATATAGGAGTTGTTGCACTGGGCGATGGGGTACTGTTTGCCTTTGACGGTAACCGGGGCAAACGGACTGCCGGTGGCGACCAGCGCCTCGCCGTCGGTCCAGCTCAGGATATTCTGCGGCGTGGCTTCCACCCGTGACGTTGGGTTGGAGAGCGGCATCACGATTGGCCGCGGGCAATGCTTGTGCATCTCGCGGATAATCTCTTCCGTGAACAGCCCCGGCTGACCGGAAACGCCGATCAGGATGTTCGGTTTCACGTTGCGCACCACGTCGAGCAGGGAGAGCACATCGTTAGTGGTATCCCAGCCCTGCAGATGTTCGCGCTTCTGCACCAGCTTGTTCTGGAACGGCAGCAGATTAGGCATGCCGTCGGTTAACAGGCCAAAGCGGTCAACCATGAACACACGCTGGCGGGCCTCTTCTTCACTGAGTCCTTCGCGGACGATCTGGGCGATAATTTGCTCGGCGATGCCGCAGCCGGCGGAGCCCGCCCCGAGGAAGACAATTTTCTGTTCGCTCAGCTGGCTGCCGGCGCCGCGGCTGGCGGCGATCAGCGTCCCGACGGTCACCGCCGCAGTGCCCTGAATATCGTCGTTAAAGGAGCAGATCTCATTGCGGTAGCGGTTGAGCAGCGGCATGGCGTTCTTCTGCGCAAAGTCTTCAAACTGCAGCAGCACGTCCGGCCAGCGGGCCTTAATCGCCTGGATCACGTCGTCAACGAACTGGTAGTACTCGTCATCGGTAATACGCGGGTGGCGCCAGCCCATATACAGCGGATCGTCCAGCAACTGCTGGTTGTTTGTTCCGACGTCCAGCACGATGGGCAGGGTGTAAGCCGGGCTGATGCCGCCGCAAGTGGTGTACAGCGACAGTTTGCCGATCGGGATCCCCATCCCGCCGATGCCCTGGTCGCCGAGGCCGAGGATACGCTCGCCATCGGTCACCACAATCACTTTGACGTTATGGTTCGGGACGTTCTGCAGAATGTCGTCAAGATTATGGCGATTCTGGTAGGAGATAAAGACGCCGCGGGCGCGACGGTAAATCTCGGAGAAACGTTCGCAGGCGGCGCCTACCGTCGGGGTATAGATAACCGGCATCATCTCTTCGAGATGGTTGCCAATCAGGCGATAGAAAAGGGTCTCGTTGGTGTCCTGGATGTTACGCAGGTAAATGTGTTTGTCGATTTCTGTTTTGAATCCCTGATACTGGATCCATGCGCGTTCCGCTTGCTCTTCGATGGTTTCAACCACTTCCGGCAGCAGGCCAAGAAGGTTGAAACTGCTGCGCTCTTCCATACTGAAGGCGCTGCCCTTGTTGAGCAGGGGGAATTCAAGCAGAACGGGACCCGCGTAGGGGATGTACAGGGAACGGTTTTTCTTATGGGTAAATTGCATCGCACTAACTCCTTGATCGTGTCCACAGTCCCGGCGCGGCGATAAGCGAAGGGCGGGTGGAAAAGCAGCGGGCAGAGTATAGAGCAGAAGGTCTTCAAGCGGGTAAACAAGCCGTCAATTGCCATAAAAAAACACCATCCTGGCAACAGGACGGTGTTATTTATCATCACTCAGGCTGAAAATTAACCACCGCGGCGTTTGCGGCCGGTAGCATGGATATGGTTGAGGGTGGTTGCTTCATCGCCTTCCAGCACCACTTTTTTCTGCTGGGAAAGCTTGTAGTTCAGACCGAGAAGATGACGTGCCTGATGGTTCGATTTCATTCTGACTCCTTTATCCTGTTCTGGTTTCAAGGGCAAACCCGGTGGTGACCGGATGAAATGTAACCCAAAGTTGGCCGCACGTTTTTTATGCGGCCACAGGTAGGGTGGTCCATTTTCAGGGCAATAGCAACCTCAGTGCGCCAGAATAAGAACAGTCTCCCTCGCGCAGCGCCGGCGTTACCACTTCATCTCGCCGGTATTAACTTTGGCGCTGAGCTCCAGCGAGCTGGTTTCCGCCAGCCCTGGCCACTGTGTCTCCATTGCCTTGATCACCCCGGCGGAATCCTTATGTGTCTGCAGCGCTTGCTCAAACTGCTGGAGGTAGGTTTTGGTAAAGCGCACCGCGCTGTCACCCTCCGGCGGCGTGCCGAGGTAATGTCCCGGGATCACCTGCTGCGGGTGCAGAGCAATCATCTGGTCCAGCGTAGTGCGCCACTGCTGTCGACTGGCCGGCGTCTGGGTGTCGGCGGTCCAGAGATGCATGCCCCAGGCCACGCCGGTGCCGCCGAGGATCGTTTTGTTCGCCCGGATCCAAACGAACGCCGCGTAGTCATGGGGCTGCATAATCGTCACTTTTTCGCCATCGATGGTAAAGCTGTTGGCTTTCAGCGCCTGCGGGACGTATACCTGCGTCGGCGCACCGTCTTTCATCTGTGGTCCCCAGTACGCCAGCTTTGCCGCTTTGGTGGCTGCAATATGTTTAACCACTTCCGGCGTGGCGACCACTTCCGCCTGCGGGAAGGCTTTCACCAGCGGCTCAAGGCCAAAATAGAAGTCAGGATCGCCGGAGGTGATCACAATCCGCGACAACGGTTTGCCGTTTTTCTTGATCATGTCTACCAGCTTTTCGCCGTCTTTGACGCTGAACTGGGCGTCAAACAGCACCGCTTCATGCGGGCCGGAAACGAGGGTGGAGTTGACGGCAAAAAGACCTTTCTCCTGAGGGTTGTAAGTCTGCAGCGTCAGCGGCGCCGCGAAGACCGCGCCGCTGAACAGGGCGGTGGCAATAGCAAGAGCAGATAATTTCATGATTCATTCTCAGTGACAGGGGAATGCGTAGCATTGTACGGATTTCGCCATTTGATAGAATTCCTGAAATAAGAGATGCTGAGTTTCATAAATCGTGCAGATGAAGGGGGCGTGATGGACAGGGTGATTGCGGCGCAGGTGTATCTGCGAATTTGCGAACTGGGAAGCCTCAGCGCCGCGGCGCGCGCGCTGGGGATGTCGCGCCCGATGGTCAGCCGCTATCTGGAACAGATGGAGAGCTGGGCCGGCGCCCGGCTGATCCATCGCTCAACCCGGCGGCTGACGCTAACCCCGGCCGGGGAGAAGGTATTGCTCAAGACCCGCGGCCTGACGCGGATCGCCGATGAAATCGCCGGCGAACGCCAGCGTGCCGACCCCAGCGGCACGCTGCGGGTGGCGTGCGCGCATTTTACCGCGATGCAGCTGATCTCCCCGCTGCTGCCGGATTTTCTTGCCCGTTATCCGCTGTTGCGTCTGGAGCTGGATATCAATAACCATCCGGTCAGCCTGATCGGCGAGCGCATCGACGTGGCTATTCGCATTACCGATAATCCGGAGGCGGGGGCTATCGCTCGCCGCCTCGGCGTGTGCCGGTCGCTACTCTGCGCTGCGCCGCGCTGGCTCCGCCAGCATGGTCCGCTGACGACCCTTGACGATCTGCAACAGCATAACTGCCTGTTATACAGTCATTTTGCCGGCCAGCGCTGGCAATTCAGCGATGCACAGGGTCAGGAGGCGTCAGTGGCAGTGAACGGTAATCTGAGCGCCGGGATCTCTTCCTTACTGCTGGAGGCGGCGGTCGCGGGGTGCGGTATCGCGATGCTCCCCGAACTGGAGGCGCGGAGCGCGATTGCCAGCGGCGCGCTGGAGGTGGTGCTTCCTGACTGGACGCCGAAGGCGCTGAGCGTTTACGGCATCTATCTTTCCCGCGACTATCAGCCCGATGGGCTGCCGCTGTTTCTGGATGCGCTGCAGCGACGGCTGGGGGAGACGCTCGCCGATGCCTGAGCAACGGCGCCGCCTTCAGCGGCAGCGCCGGCGGGCGGTTGCCCTGCCGGAAAGCCAAGGATCAACCTTACTCATTGCCCCACTGATTAAGGAAGTTGGCGATATCGTCAATACGGCGTTCGTCAATGGCCGCCTCGCGGGCCATCTCCTGCTGCGCTTCTTCATCGATCTCTTCGTTGTTGGTTAATCGCGCAATCAGCAGCTGAAAATAGCGCGCCAGCGCATCGCGTTCCTCATCCTTAACCGGGGCAGCCGCTTCGGTCTCGTATTCGTCCACGATGTCATAAAATTTCAGGGGAATGTCGTTACTCATCTGTCGTCCTCAGGATTGGCGTCAGGGCCGGGGTTAGCGCACAGCGGCGGGCGAGTATCATAGCACGCAGCCGGTAGGCTGCAGGAGAGGAAAAATCGCTGCGGCGGCGAGGCGAGAGGGCAGATATCGCTCCCCGGGGGACGGAGGGTAAAACCGGCGCGCGATGCCGCACGCCGGTCTGCCAGGAGGCTTAGACTACCCCGTCTCCACCGTCAGAGCACCACACCTGGCCGGAGGTATATGAGCAGGCATCGGATGCCAGGGTGACGTACAGCGGGGCGATCTCGACCGGCTGCCCCGGGCGCCCCATCGGCGTGTCTTTCCCGAACTGTTTCACTTTCTCGTCCGGCTGACCGCCGCTGGACTGCAGCACCGTCCAGTAAGGGCCGGGGGCTACGGCGTTAACGCGAATGCCGCGTTTTGCCACCTGTTTGGCCAGCGATTTGGTGAAGATCGCCAGGCAGGCTTTGGTCTGGGCGTAATCGAGGAGGATCGGACTGGGTTTATAGGCCTGCACCGAGGTGGTGTTGATGATCGCGCTCCCGGCCTGGAGATGGGGCAGCGCGGCGCGGGTGATCCAGAACGGCGCGTAGACATTGGTCTTAAAGGTGGCGTCAAAGTCTTCAGTGGACAGCTCCTCAAGGGTCTCACAATATTGCTGACGTCCGGCGTTATTGACCAGGATGCTCAGGCCACCCAGCTGTTGCACCGCGTCGGCCACCAGCGACTGACAGAAGGACTCGGAGCGAATATCCCCCGGCAGGGCCACCGCGGTGCGGCCTTCGGCTTTGATCAGAGCGATGACTTCATCGGCGTCCTCTTGCTCCTCCGGCAGATAGCTTATGGCGACATCGGCCCCTTCGCGGGCAAAGGCGATCGCCACCGCGCGGCCAATGCCGGAGTCGCCGCCGGTAATTAGCGCTTTCTTACCGGCCAGCCGCCCGGTGCCGGTGTAGCTGGTTTCCCCATGGTCCGGTGACGGCTCCATTTCCGCATCCAGACCCGGCGGGTTCTGTTCTTGCTCCGGGAACTCCGGACGTGGAGCCGTCTCTTCTGGCAACATGGAGGTGGGTAGTTTCTTCATGGGCGGTTTTTCATCTTGCATAGTCATCTCCTTCAGACAGAACGGGCCAGCTGTAAGGATAGGTCAGGTTCCCCCATCGCCAGACCCCGGATGACTCACCCAGGGCCAGTGAATGGCCGCGAAAAGACGCATTGTTATTCCTTAACCGACTGATCCCCGGCGTATTTAAGCAAATAGCGCTGCGTTATCATTGCCGGGGTTAAATTAGGATTATTCCATCATGACTTAATGCGGGCTGGCTATTTTATTTGCTGCGCGGCGGAGATTTTTTAAAGGCAGAGAGGGAGACAAAGTGAAAAGGGGAATAATAGGGTAATCCGCTACGCATGGATAATAATGGTATACCTCTTTGGTGTTAATTTTTGGAAGGGTGGCAGCCCGGGATTAGTAGAAACATTTATTCATCAGATTATTTTCATTAGTTTACAAACGTGAACCAATGTCCACAGTACAGTTCACAAGGTACATATAACCCAAAGCGAATAAGGGAGTTGCGTAAAAATTAATTTTTATTGCCGCTTCGCTGTGGTTAATTTATTTTGTCGATGCGCTGGGTGATGGCCAAAATTAATTTGACTCCTGCGGGTATTCCTCTAGTGTTAGATATCGAGGGCGATGATTTGTAACAGGGTCATTTTCCATTTACCAACCGATATTGATCAAACCAAAGGTGAAAATTATGGCAGAGCATAGAGGCGGTTCAGGTAATTTTGCAGAAGATCGTGAAAAAGCATCCGAAGCCGGGCGTAAAGGTGGGCAGCACAGCGGCGGGAACTTCAAAAATGATCCTGAGCGTGCATCCGAAGCCGGTAAAAAGGGTGGTAAGAACAGCCATGGCGGCGGCCGTAAATCCGGCGACAGCTGATGACTGATGACCCGTGACGCCGTTATGACGGTGTCGGGAAAGAAACCTGTGGGCCTGTGGGTCCGCAGGTTTCTGTTTATTTGCAAACGCTTCCCTCAGCTATTGTCTATTCTTCGCGACGGGAAAAGAGGTGCAGAATAATTTAATTACAGCCATCTTAACAATTAAATACTGATTACCGCAACGGCATTGTGCCGGCGAAGCGCTAAGAGTGAGTAAATAACGGTTCGGAGCAATCCGTAACAGTACTGCTTTTTATCGCTGTGCATAAGTAAGCTATTTTAAGCCTGGTGTCAATCGTCGGACGCCAGGGGCGGGTAGCAACACATCCGCTTGCTAAATATTGTTCAGATCTAAGGTAATAAAATGAAACTGACGCCGGTATTTATTAAGCGCTGTCATCTTGTGGCCGCCGTTATGTGGGTGGGCCTGGCGATACCCTCGTTAATCTGGTGGAAAGACAGCGTCCTGTGGGTCATTCTCATCAGTATTTATGCCAATATTGTTGGACATTTATCCGGATATAGCGCAGCGCGAGCTGACCAGGCGGCGGAAGAGAATGAAGATTCCCCGTCAAAATAAATAATTAACGATCAGAGGTGTATATGACGGATAGTGAAAATTACCACAACTGGCTTCGCGATGCCCATGCCATGGAAAAACAGGCCGAGTCACTGCTTATGGCCACCATCAGACGCCTCGATAATGAACCGCAACTGCGAACCCGCCTTGAACAACATCTTTATGAAACTCGTCGGCAACTGTCCGCTCTGCAGGACCTTATCGCCCGCAACCATATTTCCCGCTCGGCGCTGAAGGATGCGATGAGCCGGGTCGCAGCCCTGGGCCAGACTATCGGCATCATGCTACCCGGCGATGAGCTCATTAAACTCATTATCACCGCCTACGTTTTTGCCCATTTTGAGGTCGCCTGCTATACCGCTTTATTAACGGCGGCGAAGCGCGTGGGGGACCATAGCGCGATGCCGACTCTGGAAGGGATCCTTGCCGAAGAGAGAGGGATGGCTGACTGGCTGCTGCATCATCTGCCGGCGCTGACCGGACAATATCTGATGCATAACTCTCTGCCCGGCGTTGAGTCCGGACAATAAGCCGCCGGAGTCAATCATGGTTAAGCGCCACACCATCGCGATCCTCGCCACAGACAAAGCGGTTCCGCTGAAATTAACCGCCAGGCAGCAGGCGCTGGTGGACGCGGTGGCGAACAGGGTGCCACCTGCAGAGCACGACCCCGTATTGCCAGTCGACAAAACGCGCACGAAAACCAGCAGGGCGCGCTGAGGACGCTGACAGTGGCGGGCAGAACGCAAGGTGATAGTGATGCAACAGGAAGAGTGGTTTCACAGAGCGGTCATCTATCAGGTTGACAGTGCTCTGTTTTACGACGCCAACGGCGATGGGTTTGGCGATCTTGCCGGTATACGCCAAAAGCTGCACTACATTCGTAGCCTGGGGGCGACGGTGCTCTGGCTGACCCCTTTCTATCTTACCCCACTGCAGGATGATGGCTATGATATCAGCGACCATTTGCAGCCCGATCCCCGTTTCGGGACCATCGCCGACGTGATTGAGCTGATTGCCCGCGCCCGGGAGCTGGGGCTGCGGGTGATTGTTGAGCTGGTTATCCAGCATACTTCTGCCCAGCACCCGTGGTTTCAGGCGGCGCGACGCGATCCCCGGTCGCCGTGGCGGCCATACTATCTTTGGGCCGATCGGCCCCCGGAGAACGACGATCCTCCCATGTTTCCCGGCGTCGAGGAGAGCGTCTGGAGCTGGGACGACCAGGCCGGACAATACTATCGCCACATGTTTTATCGCCATGAGCCCGACCTGAATCTCGCTCATCCGCCGGTGATCGCTGAAATTGAAAACATCATCACCTTCTGGCTGCAGGCCGGGGTGTCAGGATTTCGCCTCGATGCGGCGTCACATCTGGTGAAGCAGGCCGGGAAGGGCGACGAGGCGCGGGGCTACCCGCTGTTGACGCATCTCCGGCAGGTCGTGCAGCGCCTCAATCCCGACGCGATACTGTTGGGTGAAGTGGACGTGGAAGTGGAAGATTATCGCCATTATTTCGGCCGCGGCGATCGGCTGCAGATGGTGCTCAATTTTTGGCTTAATAAATATCTCTATGTCAGCCTGGCGCAGCAGCGCGCCACCCCGGTAGTGAAGGCGTTGCAGGCAATGGTGGCCCCGCCGGACGGATGCTGCTTCGTCAACTGGCTGCGTAACCATGATGAACTGGATCTTGAGGGGATTGGCGAACGCAACAAACGCCAGGTTATCCGCACCTTTGCCCTTGATAAATCGATGTCGGTTTACCAGCGTGGCGTGCGCCGGCGGCTGGCGCCGATGCTGGATGGCGATACCCGACGCATCGCGCTGGCCCATGCCATCCTGCTCGCGCTGCCTGGCGTGCCGGTGATGCGCTATGGCGACGAGATTGGTATGGGCGACGATCTGCGCTTACCGGAGCGCTACGCGGTCCGAACGCCGATGCAGTGGTCGGGCGCGCCCAACGGCGGCTTTTCCCGGGCGGCGCCGGATGATTTGCCGGTGAAACCGGTGGCCAGTGGACGGTTTCTCTACCAGCGGATCAATGTCGAAGCGGCGTTGCGCCACCCCCGGTCGCTACTGCATCGGGTACGCAATATGGTGCTGGCGCGCACGGAATATACTGAACCGGGATCCATCCCTTTTACCCTTATTACGGTGAAGCCAGCCGCGGTGCTGGGCTTGTGCTATCGCAGCGAATCGCGGGAGGTGCTGATGCTGGCGAACTGCAGCCAGCAGGCGGTGGAGGTCCAGCTCCCGCCGCTGGCCGAGGGTTACTGGAGCCCGATCCTGGAAGATAAGTTCTACCAGGACGGGCTATACGGCGGAGAAAAGGCGCGGCTGGCGCTCTCCGGCTATGGTTACCGCTGGTTCAGCCGCAGCCTGCTTTAGCGCCGTCTTCCTGGTCGGCGGAAGAACGCCCGCAGGGCCATCGTCGCCACCGCCACACCGACGCCGGCAGCCACTTTACCCGGAAGATCGGCGCTGATGGTCACCGCTTTACGCCGCGCGCCATCGTTAAAGGGGCCGTGTCCGGGATGATTGCCGCGCACTGGCGTGAACAGGTCGTCCTGATGCTCTGCCGGCTTCGGCTGGCCGGTAAACTGTCCCTCCCACGCTTTTTTCACCATCAGCCGATCAAGCAGACGGGGGAAGAAGATCTGGCCGAGGATCGACTGGATGGTGCTTTTCCCCACCCACAGCTCGTTCACCGGCCGCTGGATCACGCTGTAGATGGCCTCAGCGGCGACCTCCGGCTGATAGACCGGCGGTACCGGCTGCATGGCCTGCTCCATTTTGTTGCGCGCCCAGCCAAACTGAGCAGTGTTCATCCCCGGCAGCTGGACCATGGTCAACTGGATGTGGTTTTTCTCATGCATTAGCTCGGTGCGCACGGCATCGGTGAAGCCGCGGATCGCCGCTTTCGCGCCGCAATAGGCCGACTGCAGGGGGATCGAGCGCCAGGCCAGCGCCGATCCAGCCTGAATAATCACCCCCCGATCCCGGGGCGTCATGACCTCGAGCGCCGCGCGGGTGCCGTTGACATAGCCGAGATAGGTCACCTCCGTCACCCGGCGAAATTCGTCGTCGCTCATCTGCCGAAAGGGCGCCAGCACGGTGGTCATGGCGTTATTGATCCAGACGTCGATGGCGCCGAGGGAGGCTTCCACCTCGGAGGCGGCGCGCTGCACGGCCCCGGCATCGGCGACATCGGCGCTAATCGCCAGCGTTTTGACGCCGAAACGTTCACAAGCCTGCTGCGTCTCCTGCAGACCCGTTTCATCGCGGGCGATCAGCGCCACGTGATACCCTGCGCGGGCGAAACGCAGCGCGGTGGCTTTTCCTGCCCCGGCGGTTCCGCCGGTAATAACCATCACGGACATAGTGACCTCATTAATTGTTTCGCTATCGTAAATTTAAGCTGCACGGATCGAATCATTATTAAGCATAAATAACGACGGTGAGGTGGGAAATATCCTGGAATAAGCGCAGTGTGAATCAGGCGACATATCCTGATGACTCTGGCCTGTTTCTGCATAAGCAGGCGTTAAGGTTCTATAATCTGTAAGATACTTGACAACCCGCGAGGAGGAAAAATGTTGACAGTAAACACGCGTAGCGTTGAAAAAGAAGAGGACGACGCCACCCGCGCCCCGGAATCGGGGGATAAACAACCGGAGCGCGATAAATAGCTAAGCCGGTGTTATTCCTGTTCCGGAATAATGGATATCTGGCCGTTACGTTCGAGAATAGCGAATTTTATCGCTTTCAGTTCATAAATCCCATGGTGCTGCCTGGCCGCCAGCAGGATATCATCGACAGAAATATTGACGAGCTTCATTTTCTCATCGATGACAGCACCATTTTCCACTACGATAACCGGCGTGCCATCCAGAAAATTTTCCGCCTGGGCAAATTTTTTCTTAATATAGCCGAATAAAATATCAATACTGACCAGGGTGACGATAGTCAGCATCGAACCGGTAACGGAATAGTCTGTGCTGAGCATCGCCTGCTGGGTCGCTTCACTGATAATCAGCAGCAGTATCAGGTCAAAATTGGTTAACTGCATCAGGGTTCGTCTACCGGCAATCTTGAAAATAATCAGCAGGATCAGATAGATTGCTGCGGCTCTGAGGACCATTTCCATCGCGACTCCTACGGATAGACAAACTGTTGCCAGCTGACGGCAGGGCGATCGTTGACTGCCGCCTGCAGGGAAATATTGCCTATCGTTTTGGGGGTAATAGATAACCATACCGATTGCGGCGAGCGGCTGGTTGTCCGCTGATACACCAGATGTAATTTCCCGTCGGCACTGTACATCTTATCCGGCTGCGGGCGGATATCGCCAACCTGGTAACGGGTTAATAACGTGGCGGCGAAACTGATCGTCGTGTCATTTTCCTGCGTGGGTTTGATCTGAATATTCAGTTCGGTTTCACTCATCAGTCTGGCATAACGCTGGTAATCGACGCGTAATTCACCATTAGGGCTTTCCCGGTGCGCCTCACTGAAATATCCGGAGGACCACAGGCCGCTCAATGCGGTAAGGATGATGAGGCTGAGAACAATTATCCCATAGCGCCTGAAGCGATATTCAAAGCGGAGGGCCTGGTCATTCTCGTCGACGATGTGACAAGGTTGTTGATTCTCAGTCATTATTATTTCCCCGCGTTTCGTTTCGCCATCAGCGTAACGATAAGGACATTCTTATATTAGACGATATCAGAACAATTGACTTTGTAAAAATGGCCAGCCTCAGCCAGGCTTTAATCTGTTCATCAGCAAAAACAAGGAGGCATGATGAAAAAATTAGCCTTGGCCATGGCCTGTTTGTTTGCCGCCGCGGTCGCGCAGGCGGACGATAAAGGCGGTTTTAGCCAGGATGCCGCGCCGCCGCCGCCGCACAAACTCGATGACGGCTATCGCGGCGTCGAGGAGGGGCGGATCATGACCGTTGAGCAGGCGAAAACCATGCGCGACGGCGCCACGGTTTCCCTGCGCGGCAATCTGCTCACCCGACAGGGGGATGACCGTTATCAGTTTCGCGATAAAAGCGGCACCATCACCGCCATTATTCCGGTTGCCGCGTTTAATGAACAGCACGTAGAGCCTGACGATCTGGTCAGTATTAACGGCAGCCTTGATCGCAAAATGACGCCGCCGGTAGTACGTATCGATCGCCTGCTCAAACAGTCGCCTAAGTAAGGGGAGCTTACCGGTATGAGCACAACATCCCACCCGCATGACGAGGAGCGCGGGAAGCACCCTGCGCGCGAGGCGCCTGACGAACATGGCGAAGTGCCGCGTAAACGGGACGACAGCGAGGATGACAAAACCGATCCTTACCATCCTCACGATGGCCGTTAGCGTCATCCGCAACGGGAACTTTTTGGGAACGCTGATGCGGCGGGCCGCAGAATAGAAGCAGGTTCAGCATCAGGCACTATACTTTTTGTTCGACATCATCACAGGAGGAGTCATATGGCGATTCATAAGAAAGGGCTGGCGCACTGGGAAGGCGATCTCAAGCATGGCAAAGGCACCGTGTCGACGGAGAGCGGGGCGCTGAGCCAGCAGCCCTACGGCTTTAATACCCGTTTTGAAGGGGTGAAAGGCACCAACCCCGAAGAGCTGATCGGCGCCGCACATGCCGCCTGCTTCTCGATGGCCCTATCGTTGATGCTCAGCGAAGAGGGCTATACCGCGACGTCCATCGACACCACCGCAGTGGTCACCCTTAATAAAACCGACGGTGGGTTTGCAATAACCGACATCGCGTTGCAAAGCCAGATTGTCCTGCCCGGCGTTGCGCCGGCGGCGTTCGATGAGATCATCCAGAAAGCGAAGGCCGGCTGCCCGGTATCACAGGTGCTGAAAGCCAATATCACCCTTGACTACCAGCTAAATCCATAAGCTGTTGTGCCCGCACTCTGCGGGCACCGTTCCCGCGATCTCTCTCCCTGTCACTGCCTCCGCTGCGCAATAGTGGTATCTTTGGTCCTTTGGTAAACGTAAGGGACTCCAGCATGATCGGCATTCGCGGAATGATCGAGGCGCAGGTGCTCGGCCTGACCGGCATGGCGCTAAAAGAGATTGATTTTGAACAGCCCAAAGGGGAGCCGGGGCTTTTTGGTCCGCAATCAGCCATCTGGCAGGTGCATGGCGATTTTACCTCAATGCTGTGCGGCGGCATTAGCGCGCTGTTGCTGCAGATGCTGCACCCCCTGGCGCTGGCCGGCGTCTGGGACCACTCCCGTTTCCGCGAGGATATCTTTGGCCGCCTGCGTCGCACCAGTCAGTTTATCTCCGCTACCACCTTCGCCGCCACCCCCGACGCCGAGCGGCTGATCGCCAAAGTGCAGGGGATCCATCAGCGGATCGCCGGGGTGGACAAGGACGGCACGCCGTATCAGGCAAGCGACCCGGCGCTGTTGACCTGGGTGCATGTCGCTGAGTGCAGCCGCTTTATGGCCTCCCACCTGCGCTACAAGCGGACGGTGGTCAGCGTCCAGCGCCAGGAGGACTATTTTCGCGAGTCGGCGGAGATCGCTCGTCGGCTGGGAGCCAAAGATATTCCCCAGACGCCGAATGAGGTCGCGGACTATCTTGAGGCGATGCGGCCGCAGCTGCGCTGTGACGAACGTACCCGGGAGGTAGCCGAGGTGCTGCTCACCACCCGTCTGCCGGGTCGCCTGAGTCAGCCGGTTGGCCAGGTGATGATGCGGGCCGGGATCGATCTTCTTCCGCCATGGGCGCAGGAGATGCTGGGACTGTCGCTGACGCCGCTGCAGCGGCGCACGACGCGTCTGATGGTACTGGCCATCGCCCGCGTGCTGCGCGCCTCGGTACGTAACGGCGCCTGGCATTGCGCCATGCGCCGGATGGCGGAGGCGTGATTCAGCCCGCCTTGCCCAGGTGCCGGGCAATCAGCGCCTCCAGGCTACCGTCCGCCCGCCATTCGTCCAACGCGTCATTCACCGCGTTAAAGCGGACCACATCATCCCGGGCGACGCAGATGGCCTGCTGGATCTCGGTAAAATTATCCGCTAAGACCCGCCCCCCCGGATGGTGGCGCGCTGTCGCCTCCAGCGGCTGACGGATGCCAGCGACCATATCCCCTTCACCGGCGAGGAAGGCGTCGATGGCCTCCTGCGAGGAGGGGAGACGATTCAGGCTGGCGTGCTGCAGATGGCGGGTGAGCCACAGATCGTAGGCGGCGTTTTGCCCGACGTTAATCGTGGTTGCCGGGCGATCCATATCGGCCACGCTCTGGCAGGGAGAACCGGCTCTCACCAGCGCGGTCCCCTGAATGGTGATATAGGGAGAAGTAAAGCGCAGGGTCGCCTCCCTCGCCGGGTCGATGGCCAGAAAGGCGATATCCCAGCGTTCGCCGCCGGCGTCGGCCACCACTTTACCGGCGGCAGGATAGGTGACGAACTCGGCGACGACGCCCCAGCGCTGCGCCAGTCGATGGCTGAGCTCGGGGGTAATGCCTGTCGGCTCGCCGTTTTCTCCAGGATGGGCCAGTACCGCATTGCCCAGATTAATGGCAAAACGCAGCCGGGATGGTGTGATTGCTGACATCGCTGACTCCTGTGGTGGCTAAGAGAAGGTGGCCCGACCTGTCGGTCGCCAGTGATAAGATAGTCCATCCGCGCGCGGTTGTACCTCCGGGGCCACACTTTCAGAATACAGTAATTAACGACCGCAGCGATTTCGTTAAACAGCAAGGCAATGGCTTTTATATTGTTAAGCATAAACTCAGCTTGTCAGTTTATTCTTCCCGCTCACTGAGGGAGAGAAATAATGGCACAACATAATTTTGAAAATGATAATAAATATCATCAGCGTTCTGAGCAGGCGCGAAGAAGTACCCTGGTTAGCGTGGTGGTCAATATTTTTCTCTCCGCGTTGCAGATTGCGGTGGGAATATATTCTGGTTCCCAGGGGTTAATTGCCGATGGCATGCACTCTTTTTCCGATCTGCTCGCCGATGGCGTCGTGCTGGTGGCGAATAAAAAGAGTCGCCGACCGTCTGACCACGATCACCATTATGGCCACTGGCGTTATGAGAACGGCGCCTCTCTGGTCCTCGGCGCGATCCTGGTGCTGGTCGGGGTCGGTATGCTGTGGTCTGCCGCGGGTCATCTCGCGCAACCGCAGACGATTCCGCCGGTGCACAGCGTGGCGCTGTGGATGGCGCTGACGGCGCTGGTGGTCAAAGAGGGGCTGTTTCGCTATATGCTGGCGGCCGCCAGGCGGCTGAACTCCTCGCTGCTCATCGCCAACGCCTGGCATGCCCGCTCAGACGCCGCGTCATCCCTGGTGGTGGCGTTGGGGATTATCGGTAATCTGGCCGGGTTCGCCTGGTTCGACCCGCTCGCCGCGCTGGCGGTAGGGCTGGTGATTACGCGGATGGGCTATCGTTTCGCCGCCACCGCGCTGCACGATTTAATGGACCGCGCTGTCGATGAAGAGACGCAGCGGGCAATCGCCGGCACGCTGCGGGCCACGCCGGGCGTGGCGGGTCTGCACGATTTGAAAACCCGTAAGGCGGGGGATCTGGTGCTGGTGGATGTCCATCTCGAGGTAGCCGGAGAGCTGTCGGTCGCTGAAGGGCATCAGATTGCCCGGCAGGCGCGGGAGCGGGTCATGGCGCAGCATCCGGTGCTTAATGTGATGGTGCATCTGGATCCCTGCGCGGCGGTTGCCAGTTCGCCGGAGGAGGCAAACTGCCTGACGTCATAAGCGGAAATAGACTGGCTCAGCGGTTATTTTATCCCTGAGCCATTATTCCTCGCCCCTTCCGCCCGCGCATTGATTGCCTGAACGATAAATAAGGCTCATACTGAGCCGGCCATTACCATCGCTAAATAATGGCGCAGATCTGCCCGTTGCAGTTAACGATAAAATAAACCAATCGGTTCATAGATAATCTCTATTCTTTATTTCGAGATAATGACCAGAGCGGTAATTCAGGAAGTCAGACAATGATCATTCGGCCAGAACAACACTGGTTTCTTCGCCTATTTGACTGGCACGGCTCCGTGCTGTCAAAAATCATCTTTCGTCTGCTGCTTAATGTGCTGATGTCCATCATCGCCATTATCAGCTATCAATGGTACGCGCAGCTGGGGATCCACTTAACGGTGGCGCCGTTCAGTCTGCTGGGCATCGCGATAGCGATTTTCCTCGGCTTTCGCAACAGCGCCAGCTATAGCCGCTTCGTCGAGGCGCGCAATCTGTGGGGGACGGTGCTTATCGCCGAACGTACCCTGGTGCGCCAGCTGCGCAATATCCTGCCGGCGGAACACGATGCCCATCAGCGCATCGTCAGCTATCTGGTGGCCTTCAGCTGGAGCCTGAAGCACCAGCTGCGCAAAACCGATCCGACGGCTGACCTGCGGCGGCTGCTGCCCGAGGAGAGGGTGACGGAGATCCTCGCCAGTTCGATGCCCACCAACCGGATCCTGCTGCTGGCCGGTAACGAAATTGGCCAGCTGCGCGAGGCGGGCAAGCTGAGCGACATCACCTACGGGCTGATGGACAATAAGCTCGATGAGCTGGCGCACGTGCTGGGCGGCTGCGAAAGGCTGGCCACCACCCCGGTGCCGTTCGCCTATACCCTGATCCTGCAGCGCACCGTGTACCTGTTCTGCACGCTGCTGCCGTTCGCCCTGGTCGGGGATCTGCACTACATGACGCCGTTTGTCTCGGTCTTTATCTCCTACACCTTTTTATCCTGGGATTCGCTGGCGGAAGAGCTGGAGGATCCTTTCGGCACCGCCGCCAACGACCTGCCGCTGAACGCGATGTGCAACACCATTGAGCGCAATCTGCTCGACATGACCGGTCAACATCCGCTGCCGGAGACGCTGCGTCCGGACCGTTACTTCAACCTGACCTGAACCCCTGCGCGCCGGGCAGTTTCCGCTGCCCGGTCATCACTTTTCCCGTCCCCGCGTGACCCGCCGCGCAGAGGGCGGTGATAAAGGCAAAATTTGCAAATAAGTTAAATTTAACACCCGATAGATAACATCAATTATACAGATTTGTGGCGTATGTTATTATTCGGTTAACAAACGCAGTACCTACGCTTTCCCATCGTACTATCCTTGAGAAACAGCATTCTTATCAGGTGACGCCGCGCACACCACGCCTCGTCGCCGGGGTCGTCGCACGCTTTTTTTCGGCCGGCGGCGGCCAGAACAGAGCAGCAGGAGTAAAAAGATGACCAATAAAAGACGCGCGGTTCCCGGTGTTCACCCCTATGACGGTCCGGCAGGCGGATGGGGCGCGCTGAAGGCCACGGCCATTGCCGTGCGTACCCAGATGGATGCCTTCGAGGCGCCCGCCACGCTGCTGCGAACTAACCAGCCGGATGGGTTTGACTGCCCGGGCTGCGCCTGGCCGGATAAAGAGCATAAATCCACTTTTCAGTTTTGCGAAAATGGCGCCAAAGCCGTTACCTGGGAGGCGACCACCAAACGGGTGACGCCAGCGTTCCTCGCGGCTAACACCGTGACCTCCCTGCTGGCGAAAAGCGATTTTGAACTGGAGGGCTATGGCCGCTTAACCCATCCTTTGGTCTACGACCGCGCCAGCGATACCCTGCGACCGGTGGCGTGGGAGGCGGCCTTCGCCCGTATCGGCGAGATCCTTCGCGGCCTGCAGCCAGATGAAGTTGAATTCTACACCTCCGGACGGGCCTCCAATGAAGCGGCGTGGCTGTTTCAGCTGTTTGCCCGCGAGTACGGCACCAATAACTTTCCCGACTGCTCTAACATGTGCCATGAATCTACCAGCGTGGGCCTGCCGCAGTCGATCGGCATTGGCAAAGGCACCGTCTCCCTCGACGATTTTGACCAGACCGAGCTGGTGATCTCCATCGGCCATAATCCGGGCACCAACCATCCGCGGATGATGGGCACTCTGCATGAGCTTTCCCGCCGGGGTGTGCCGATTATCGTTTTTAACCCATTGCGTGAGCGGGCGCTGGAGCGTTTTGCCGACCCGCAGAACGTGATGGAGATGGCGACATATCGCTCGACGCCGATCGCGTCGACCTACTACCAGGTACGGGCCGGCGGCGACGCGGCGGCGCTGAAAGGGATCGCCAAAGCGCTGCTGCAGCTGGAGGAGGAGCAGGGCCAGGTGCTCGACCACGCGTTTATTGCGCAACATACCCAGGGGTTCGCCGCCTTCGCCGAGGATCTGCACGCCACCCGCTGGCAGGACATTGAGCAGGAGTCCGGCCTGACGCGCGAGTCGCTAACCCAGGTCGCGGTGGCTTACGCCAAATCCACGGCCACCATCGTCACCTACGGCATGGGGATCACTCAGCATAATAAAGGCACTTCCAACGTCCGGTTGATTGCCGACCTGCTGCTGATGCGCGGCAATATCGGCAAGCCGGGAGCCGGGATCTGCCCATTACGCGGCCATTCAAACGTGCAGGGAAACCGCACCGTCGGGATCAGCGAAAAACCCACCGCGGCCTTCCTCGACAGCCTGCAGCGGGTGATGGGGATCGCGCCGCCGCGGCATCATGGTCACGATGCGGTGAAGGCGCTGGAGGCCATGATCGCTGGCGACGCCAAAGCCCTGATCTGCCTCGGGGGCAACTTCGCCGTGGCGATGCCGGATCACGAACGCGCTTTCCCGGCGATGCGCAACCTTGAGCTCAGCGTTCACGTCGGCACCAAGCTCAACCGCTCGCACCTGTTGACGGCGAAAGAGACCTTTATTCTGCCGTGTCTGGGCCGCACCGAGCTTGACCTGCAGGCCAGCGGCCGACAGTCGATCACCGTCGAGGATTCGATGTCGATGGTACATGCCTCCTCAGGCAAGCTTAAGCCCGCCTCGCCGACGTTGCGCTCGGAGCCGGCGATTGTCGCCGGTCTGGCGAAGGCCACTCTGCCGGCCAGCAAAGTCGACTGGCTGTATCTGGTGGAAGATTACGACCGCATTCGCGATCTGATCGAACAGACCATTCCGGGGTTCGAGGATTACAACCAGCGCATTCGCCACCCCGGGGGCTTTCGCATGCCGCTGCCGCCGACCGAGCGCATCTGGCCTACCGCCACCGGCAAAGCCATGTTCTCGGTTTTCAAAGGCGTGCATGAGAACGTGGTGGTGGAGGGCGAGGATGTGATGCGCTTAGTGACCCTGCGCAGCCACGACCAGTACAACACCACCATCTACGCTATGGATGACCGTTACCGCGGCGTTTTTGGCCGTCGCGACGTGCTGTTTATGAACGAGCAGGATATGGCCGCCCAGGGCCTGGAGCATGGCGATCGGGTGGATATCCACACCGCGCTGCCGGGCAGCGCGTTGACGCTAAGAGATATCACCGTGGTGGCCTACGGCATCGCGCCCGGCACCGTCGGCGCCTATTATCCGGAAGCCAACGTGCTGGTGCCCTTGAACTATCTGGATGAAGAGAGCGGTACGCCTTCCTATAAGTCAGTTCCTGTCCGCCTGACGCTGCGCTCGAAAGAGATCCGCCCGCTGGCCAGCGCGCGTTAAAGAAGCAGGGCGTTGGGCGGCGTCGCGCCGTCCTGCGCCCCGTCGCCCCTCCTGTCCTCGCTTGAATTTATCGGTGATGAAACTAACATTCTGGTAACCTGTGCGAGGCCCCGGGGGTGAACGGCGGGGTTCAAACGGGAAAGAGAATGGATATTAAGCAACTCAAGTATTTGATCGCGCTCGATCAGACGCGCCATTTTGGCCAGGCGGCGGCAGCCTGCCATATTACCCAGCCAACCCTCTCCATGCGCATTCGTAATCTGGAAGAGGAGCTGAACCTGACCCTTATCCAGCGCGGGCAGCGCTTTGAGGGTTTTACCCCGGAGGGGGAGCGGATCCTCGCGTGGGCGCGGGCGGTGCTTGCCGCCCATGACGGCCTGGCGGCGGAGGCGGCCATCTGTCGCGGGCAGATGGTCGGCCAGCTGCGGGTTGGTATGGTGCCACTGGCGAGCCTCAACCCGATGCAGCTGATTAAACCCCTCGCCGAGAAATACCCGGCGCTGCAGTTCAGCCTGCTGTCAATGACCTCGGAGCAGATTATCGATGGCGTCAGCCGCAACCAGCTGGACCTGGGGATCTGTTACCTGCAGCATCTGGATGAACGCCTGTTTAAGATCGCCCGGCTGCCGCAAACCCGGATGGGACTGCTGCACGATAAACGCCATTTCGACTTCAGCGCCGGGACGCCGGGCTGGGATACGCTGGCGGCGCTGCCCCTTGGCTTTCTGACCAAGGGAATGTACTACCGGGAATCCATTGAAATCAGCTTTAAGGCCAAAGGGCTAACCCCGACGTCTGTCTTTGAAAGCGATTCAACGTTTCAGATTATCCAGGCGGTGCAGGCGGGGATCTGCTGCGCCATTATGCCGCTTAACAACGGCCTCGAAGCGCTGAGCGATAATCTTGAAATTCTGCCGATCGCCGAAAGCCAGGTCGATTCGCAGCTGGCGCTGATTATGCGCCAGCAGGAGCCGGTCTCGTCCCTGGCGGAAAAATGCTTCGCCGAGGCGCAGGGGATTTTTGGCTGAGGCCAGCCTCAGATATTCTCCAGTCGAATGCCCCGGGTTCTCGGGCCGAAGATCCCCACCGACAGCATCACCATCAGCATACTGACGACGATAAAGCTAATCACCCCCGGCGTGCCGGCATATTGCAGAATAATGCCGATCAGGATGCTGGTCACCGCGGTCGAGAGACGACTGAACGAGTAGCAGAAGCCGACGGCGCGGGCGCGAATATGGGTCGGGAAGACCTCGGCCTGGTAGGCGTGGTAGCTGATGGTCAGCCAGGCGTTGGACCAGGTGATCATAAACCCGCAGATCACCAGCAGGATAGGATTGTTTTGCAGCGCAAACAGGGTGCCGAAGATGACGGTCATCAGCGCGGAGAGAACGATCTGCCACTTGTTCTCAAAGCGATGCACGAAGCGGGTGCAGAACAGGCAGCCCAGCGGATAGGCGAGGGTGATAAAGAAGGCGTAAAGCAGACTGTGGGTGATACTGGCCCCCTGACCGGAGAGCAGCGCCGGCAGCCAGTTGCCAAAGCCGAAGAAACCGATCGCCTGGAAGAAATTCATCACCATCAGCATCAGGGTTCGCTGCCGGTACTGCGGCGCCCAGATTTCGCGGAAGGTGCCGCGTTTGACGACGCTCTGTGCCGCCTGCGCATGCTTCGGCGACGGCGTCAGGCCGCAGCGGGCTTCCATGGCGCACATCACTGCATGCGCCTCATCATGCCGCCCTTTGCTTTCCAGCCAGCGGGCTGACTCCGGCAGCTTTTTGCGGATAAACCAGATCGCCAGCGAGAACAGCGCACCGAAGATGATCACCCAGCGCCAGCCGCTGAGGCCGAAAAGGGTGGTTGGCACCAATATCCAGGACATCAGCGCTACCGCCGGAACCGACAAGAACTGAATAAAGAAGGCAAAGGCGAAGGCTTTATTGCGCAGGTGGGTAGATACCCATTCGCTGAGGTAGGTGTCAATGGTCACCAGCTCAATGCCGAGGCCGATTCCCACCAGAAAGCGGAAGAAGATCACCCCTTCCGCACTGCTCTGGGTCGCCATCAGCAGCGAGAAAAAGCCGTACCAGGCGAGCGCCACCATAAAGGTCAGGCGGCGCCCCAGCTTGTCCGCCAGCGGCGCCAGCAGACTCGCGCCGATAAACAGCCCCATAAAGGTGGCGGAGGCAAAGGCCGCCTGATCGGCGATGCCAAAGATCCCCGCCGCGCCGGTGTGGAAAATACCCTCCGCCAGCAGGCCCGCGCTGATGTACCCGGTCTGGAACAAATCGTAGAGCTCAAAGAAGCCGCCGAGGGAGAGTAGGGTGATAAACGACCATAACCCGAAGGAGGCGGGCAGCGCGTCAATGCGTCCGGTTAAGCTGGCGTGCGGTTGTCCTGGCGAAGCATAGGGCGATTCGCCGAGAACCTGGGTGGTAGACATGGTGTTGTGTTCCTCAGGAAGAATGGTTTGCTTGCTAATGTTAAGTGATTGTTAATAGTTTTAAATTTTTAATCTTTAGGGTTAACGGCAATCTTTAGCGCAAGATCGCGCCATGCAGGGTAAAAGATGATATTCATGCTGGTTTTCGCCGCACGCTGAGGGAAGAATTGAAGTAAATCACCGTGGGGGGCAATGTTCTCCGCCAGGCGATGTCGCGCTGCGCAGGGCCAGGCCCAGGGCCAGACAGAGTAAACGAATCCTCACTGGCGGCGTTTTCCCGCTTTACCCGCTATTGCGCCGGGCTATAATGTGCCCACTTTCATACAGGAGTCATGCGTTGGACAGTCATCCTTATTGTTATTCTCCGGCAAGTTAACGCGACTATTTTCGCTGCTTGCCGAACCGGCGGGCAGCAATCTTTGATTACCGGATTGCCTCCCTGAATGTAGTGATTCGCGACCGAACGCGAGAGGCATCGTTATGTTTCTGTTTCCCACCACCTTATTTCCTCCACCATCATCCGCCCGCTAATTGCCCGGCGCGGCTGAGCGCGACATCAATACATTTTTATTGCTTTCTGTTATCTGGAGGAAGGCGCGATGGTATTTCCTTATATGACACATTTACTCGCGGCAATGCTGCTGGGAGCGCTGATCGGCGCGGAAAGACAATGGCGGCAACGTATGGCCGGTTTGCGGACCAATGCGCTGGTGGCCACCGGCGCGGCGGTGTTTATTCTTAGCGCGATGTCGGCCTCGCCGGACAGCCCGGGGCGCATTGCGGCGCAGATCGTCTCCGGTATCGGCTTCCTGGGGGCGGGAGTGATTATGCGCGATGGCATGAACGTTCGCGGCCTCAATACCGCCGCCACCCTGTGGTGCTCGGCCGGTATCGGTGTCCTTTGCGGCCTGGGGCAGTTCTGGAACGCGACGGCGGCGACGCTGATTATTCTGTGCGCCAATATCCTGCTCCGCGAAGCGGCGCAGCGTATTCATGCCTTGCCGGGCGCCGGTGACGAAGAAAAACGCTATATCTTACGCGTCACCTGTTTGCGCGAGCATGAAAAGGCCGTGCGTCAGCTGCTGCTGAATATTGCTCAGCAGCAGAGGTTCACCCTGCAGGGATTACAGTCGGCGGCAGCAGACACGGCGGATCAGCTGGAGATTTGCGCGGAGCTGATTAGCCATAAGCAGCATCAGAAAACGCTGGCGCAGATTATGGCGCAAGTGGGCGTTCAGCAGAACGTCACCTCGGTACACTGGCGCGTCGGAGAAGCGTAGAGACAGGCGGTGGGGCAGCGGAAACGGCCGCTGGCCGCGCGATTCGCCAACCCGTGGTAAAGCGGCTAGAATGGCCTCCTGCCGGAGGTTATAAGAATGTTAAATAATGGATGTGTGCCGTCGGAATCTGGCCAGACTATGACGACGGCTGATTTTCGCTTTACCCGCGTGATGGCCGAGCAGGCGGCGCGTGCCCGTCTGACGCTGGACAACGATCAGCTGTCGCTCATCGCTCGCCTGGACGCCCTGGGCCAGCAGCTGTTGTCCGCGCCCGGCACGCCGCAGGGACTGTACGTCTGGGGACGCACCGGGCGAGGGAAAAGCTATATTCTCGATCACTTTTTTGCCAGCCTGCCGCTTGCCGCCCGGCGTCGGGTCCATTTTCATCACTTCTTCCGCGAACTGCACCAGCGGCTGAATGCCCCCGGCGCGCCCGGCCTGCAGACGGTGATGATGCAGATGACCTCCGGCTGCCGCCTGCTGTGTTTCGACGAATTTCATCTTCACGACCCCGGCGACGCCATGCTGATGAAGGCGCTGCTGGAACACCTTTTTCAACGGGGCATCGTGCTGCTGGCAACCTCTAACTACCCGCCGGAGATGCTGCTGCCTAATCCGCTGTATCACGATCGCTTTTTACCGTCGATCGCGCTGATCCGCGCCCACCTGGCGGTCGTCGCGCTTAACGGCGAGGAGGATTATCGCGAACGGCATCTGAGCCAGGATAACGCCTTCTGCAGCGGGCGGCTATGGGTTAACCCGGGCGAATCACAGCGTCAGCTGTACGAGCTGCCCTCGCTGCCTGCCGAACCGGTCCCGCTGGAGGTAGGCTACCGCATGCTGCAGGCGGCCGCGGCGTCACCCGCCTTGCTCCATTTCTCTTTTGCCCAGCTCTGCCAGGCCGCCACGGCGGTGATGGACTATCTGGCGCTCAGCGAACGTTATGCCGTCTGGTTACTGGACGAGGTGCCGCCGCTAGCCACGGTAGGGCCGGCGGCCCAGCAGCGCTTTATCAACGTGATTGATGTGTTGTATGAAAAGCAGATCCGCCTGCTGCTGGTGACCCGCTGCGACCTGGAGACGCTGGTGGCCGGGGTGGAACTGGAGGATATTCAGCGAACGCGGAGCCGCCTGCAACAGCTGCCGCGGGCGGTATAAAAAAAAGCCCCGGCGGGTGCCGGGGCGAGGGGATCACAGGTCGAAACGGTCGAGGTTCATCACCTTGGTCCAGGCGGCGACAAAGTCATGCACCAGCTTCTGCTGCCCGTCGGCGCAGGCGTACACTTCCGCCAGGGCGCGAAGGACCGAGTTGGAGCCAAACACCAGATCCACGCGGGTGGCGCTGTACTTCGCTTCGCCGGTTTTACGGTCGCTGCCGGTAAACAGCTCCGCCCGATCATCGGCCGGTTTCCAGACGGTGGCCATATCCAGCAGGTTGACGAAGAAGTCATTGCTGAGCACGCCGACGCGGTCGGTAAACACCCCGTGTTTGCTGCCGTCGTAGTTGGCGCCCAGCACGCGCAGTCCACCCACCAGAACCGTCATCTCCGGAGCGGTTAAGGTCAGCTGCTGCGCTTTATCGATCAGCAGCGTTTCCGTCGACACACCGCCCTCGATGCGACGGTAGTTGCGGAAGCCATCCGCCAGCGGCTGCAGCAGGTCAAACGACTCGACGTCGGTCTGCTCAGGCAGGGCGTCGACGCGACCAGGGGTAAACGGCACGTTGACGCTGACGCCGGCCGCCGCCGCAGCCTGCTCAACGCCGACCACGCCAGCCAGCACGATGATATCGGCCAGCGACGCTTTGCCGGAAGCGCGCTGGATCGCCTGCAGGGTCGGCAGCACCCGGCTGGCGATAGCATTGACCGGCCAGTCTTTCTGCGGGGCCAGCGCCAGACGCGCGCCGTTGGCGCCGCCGCGCTTATCGCCGCCGCGGAAGGTGGAGGCAGAGGCCCAGGCCACCGATACCAGCTCACTCACTGACAGGCCGGCGCCGGCGATGGCGGTTTTCAGGCTGGCGATGTCTTCCGCGCTCGGCTGATGGGTGGCCGCCGGCAGCGGATCCTGCCAAATCAGATCTTCTTTTGGCACTTCCGGCCCGAGGTAACGGGATTTCGGCCCCATATCGCGGTGGGTCAGCTTGAACCACGCCCGGGCGAAGGCCTCGTTAAAAGCCTGCGGGTCGTTGAGGAAGCGACGGGAGATCTTCTCAAACTCCGGGTCGAAGCGCAGGGTCAGGTCGGTGACCAGCATGGTCGGTTTGCGCTTTTTCCCCGGGTTAAACGGATCCGGGATAATTTCCGGGGCGTCTTTGGCTTCGAACTGGATAGCGCCCGCCGGGCTGCGGGTCTGCACCCATTCGTATTTGAACAGGTTCTCGAAAAAGTAGTTGCTCCACTGGGTGGGCGTCTGCGTCCAGACCACTTCCAGACCGGAGGTAATGGCATCCGCGCCTGCGCCGCTGCCGTAGCTGGAGTGCCAGCCCAGGCCCTGCGCTTCCAGCGGCGCGGCTTCCGGCTCGGCGCCGACGTGGCTGGTTTCTGCGGCGCCATGGGTTTTACCCAGCGTGTGGCCGCCGGCGATCAGCGCGACTATTTCTTCATCGTCCATCGCCATATTGCCGAAGGTGGCGCGAATGGCCGCGGCGGCGGACAGCGGCTCGCCGCTGGCGTTCGGTCCTTCCGGGTTAACGTAAATCAGCCCCATTTCGGTGGCGCCGATGGCCTGTTTCGCCAGGCTTTCCGGGTGACGGTGGGCCAGCCACTCTTTCTCATCGCCCCAGTCAACGTCCAGATCCGGTTCCCAGACATCTTCACGACCGGCGCCAAAACCGAAGGTGCGGAAGCCGGCGTTTTCCAGCGCCACGTTACCCGCCAGCATGTAAAGGTCGGCCCAGGAGATTTTCTGGCCATATTTCTGTTTCACCGGCCACAGCAGACGGCGGGCCTTATCTAGGCTGACGTTGTCAGGCCAGGAGTTCAGCGGCGCAAAGCGCTGCTGCCCACGACCCGCGCCGCCGCGACCGTCAACGGTGCGGTAGGTGCCGGCACCGTGCCAGGCCATACGAATAAACAGACCGATATAGCTGCCCCAGTCTGCTGGCCACCACTCTTGCGAATCGGTCAGCAGCGCTCTGAGGTCAGCCTTCAGCGCGGAGTAATCGAGCTTTTTAAACTCTTCCCTGTAGTTAAAATCCTCACCCAACGGGTTGGAACGACTGGAGTGCTGGTTCAGCAGATCGACACGCAGCTGGTTAGGCCACCAGTCGCGGTTGCCGGTGCCGCTGCCGGCGCTCTGCTTGGGCGTCTCGGCGTGGAAAGGGCACTTTCCGGCGGATGCGTTGTTGGATGGGTCGTTAGACGTGCTCATATCAGGCTCCGTTTGCTTTTGTGAATGCCGTTACGATATACACTGCTACCAATAAGCGATATTTGAATGAGTCTACGGATTTAATAGCTAATTCCGTTCAACGAAGGGCGAAACACCCTATTATATGACCTGGCGGATCCAGGGGTAAAAAATACACCTCACCATTAACCATAGACGTAACGAGACGGCAAAGGAAACGATCTGCGTCAATCGGGCCGAAGGAATGCTAATTGTTTGAGATATGACAATTTTACTATGAGAAAAGGATGAGGGTTTTCCGCTGAGCGAGCGTAACGAATGCCCGGCGCAGGGGTTGTTGGCGGACACAGAATAAGCTAATACTTAGACACCATGTGACTGGCGCTAAAGACAGAATACTGTTGGGGAGCATGGTCGACGTCGCCGCGCGCCTGGGCATTACCGCTATCTGGAGATAAGTTATGCCTGAATTCGCTTCATTAATGGCCTTTGCCGCGGTGGCGCTGGGATTAGTGTTAACCCCCGGCCCCAATATGATGTATCTCACTTCGCGTTCGATTTGCCAGGGAAAACGCGCTGGCTTTATCTCCCTTGCCGGGGTTGCCGTGGGCTTTTTCTTCTATATGCTGTGTGCCGCTTTCGGCATTACCGCGTTGGTTTTCGCGGTCCCTTATGCCTACGATGCCTTGCGTTTATGCGGGGTCGCTTATTTGCTCTATCTGGCGTGGCAGGCGATAAAACCAGGAGGGAGGCCGATATTCGCGGTGCGTGAATTACCTGCGGACAGTGGGCGTAAGCTGTTTCTGATGGGATTTATCACCAGCCTGGCGAACCCCAAAGTTGCTATCCTCTATTTGTCCCTGCTGCCGCAGTTTGTCACCCCCGGACTCGGTAGCGTACTCAGCCAGTCGTTAATGTTAGGCTGTACTCAGGTATTAATCAGTGTGGCGGTGAACGGCCTGATTATCTTGCTGGCCGGGCAGGTGGCGTTATTTCTTAGCCGGCGGCCGGGCTGGCAACAATTTCAACGCTGGCTGATGGCGACGGTACTGGCCGGAATGGCGGTTAAGATCGCTTTTGAGGCCAGAAAATAACCGGGTTTGTCGGGAAAAGGGAGGCCAGCGATATCCGTCGCTGGCTAACCTCGCACCCTGATGCCTTTCTGCCACAGAGAAAGGCTCTCCAGGCTCTAACATGCTGAAACATTTCTGCCAGATCATTAGCAACCTTTCAGTAGGGCTAACGCCGCGATAAGGCTATGCTTCCCGGCCGTTACGCCGTTGGCTTTTCCCGTGATCCAGGTGATGTACCGCTAATGCCCCTTTTGAGAGATGAAATTCGCGACCACTCCGCGGAAGAGATGCTGTTTATCCGCCGGGCCGCAATCGCCTTTCTGCTGGTGGTGGTCTGCTTTGGCGTGCTGATTTTCAACCTCTACCATCTGCAGGTGGAGCAGCACGATTTCTACCAGACCCGCTCCAACCAAAACGATATTAAAATGCTGCCCATCGCCCCCAGCCGCGGGCTGATATTCGATCGCAACGGCATACCGCTGGTGCAGAATATTACCCTGTATCGCCTGCAGGTGATCCCGAGCAAAATTCCCGATATGGCCGCGCTGCTGCAAACCCTGACGCCGATTGTCGACCTGACGCCGGACGACATCGCCAGCTTCCGCGACGATATGCACCACAGCAGCCGCTATAAAGCGGTTACCCTCAAATCCGACCTCAGCGACGTGGAGGTGGCCCGCTTCGCGGTCAACGAATTCCGTTTCCCCGGGGTGACGGTGGAGAGCTATCAGCAGCGTGAATACCCCTACGGCGCAGAGCTGGCGCACGTGGTGGGCTATGTGTCGAAAATCAACGACAGCGACCTGCAGCGGCTGGCGAAAGATGGCGAAGAGGAGAACTATGCTGCCGACCACAATATCGGCAAGCAGGGGATCGAGGGTTATTACGAAAAAGCGCTCCACGGCACCACCGGCTACCAGGAGGTGGAAGTGGACAACCACGGCCGGGTGGTGCGTCTGTTGAAAGAAGTACCGCCGGTGGCCGGGAAAAACCTCTACCTGACCCTTGACCTGCACCTGCAGCAGTATATTGAGTCGGTACTGAAGGGGCAGCGCGCGGCGGTGGTGGTGGTCGATCCCCGGGATGGCGGGGTGCTGGCGATGGTCTCCAGCCCCAGCTATGATCCTAACCCGTTCGTCAAAGGTATCGGCTATCAGGCCTATAAATCGCTGCTGGATAACCCGGACCGGCCGCTGATCAACCGCGTCACCCAGGGGCTGTATCCCCCGGCCTCGACGGTGAAGCCCTATATGGCGCTGTCGGCGCTCTCCGCCGGTGTGATCACGCCGAACACCACCTTCTTCGGGGCGCCGACGTGGACCCTGCCGGGCACGCAGCGTCGCTACCGCGACTGGCTGAAAACCGGCCACGGCATGCTCAACGTGACCAAAGCCATTGAAGAGTCGGCGGACACCTTTTTCTACCAGGTTGCCTTCGAGATGGGCATCGACCGGATCCATGAGTGGCTGAGCAAATTCGGCTACGGCCAGTCCACCGGCATCGATCTCAATGAGGAGTATAGCGGGGTGCTGCCCAGCCGGGAGTGGAAACAGCGAGTGCATAAAAAGCCCTGGTACCAGGGGGATACCATCTCCGTCGGTATTGGCCAGGGATACTGGATCGCCACCCCCATCCAGATGGTGAAAGCGCTCACCACGCTCCTGAACAACGGTAAGGTGCAGGACCCGCATCTGCTCTATTCGATGAAGCAGGGCAATCATCTGGAACGCTATCAGCAGCCGGCGAACCTGCCGCAGGTGGGCGATCCAAAATCCCCGTACTGGGGCATTGTGCGCAACGGCATGTATGGGATGGCGAATCTGCCCAACGGCACCGGCTACAAGCTGTTCCATACCGCGCCGTACCAGATTGCGGCGAAGTCCGGGACTTCGCAGGTGTTCAGTCTGAAGCAAAACCAGACCTATAACGCCAAAATGATCCCGGTGCGTCTGCGGGATCACATCTTCTATACCCTGTTTGCCCCTTATCAGCATCCGAAGGTGGCGATGGCGCTAATCCTGGAGAACGGCGGCGGGGATGGGGTGGTGGCCGGACCGACGGCGCGCGCCATTCTGGACCATATTTTTGTCCCGCAGCAGGCGCCGGCGGCCGCAGCCGACGTGCCGCAGCGGGAGAGCGCGGACGCCCAGTAAGCGGCTGGACTTATTCCGCAGGCGCATCGTTCATAGAAATTGGTTATTTGTCCCATCATCTTCCCGGCGGCATAGTATTTTAGGGAACATGACGAACGAGGAGGAAGGGTGACACGTAACCGATTATTGCTGGTTCAGACCGGGACGCCGCCGGCAGCCATCCGTGAGGAGCATGGCGATCTGCCGCGCTGGTTCCGCACGCTGTTGGCGCCGTGGCAGGCGCAGCTCACCGCGGTACGGGTGTTTGAGGACGAGCCGCTGCCGGCGCCGGATCGCCAGACGGTGGCGGTGCTGACCGGCTCCTGGGCGATGGTGACCGACCGTCTGGCATGGAGCGAACGGACCGCCGACTGGATCCGTCAGGCGGTGGCTATCGGCATGCCGCTGTTCGGCGTTTGCTATGGCCATCAGCTGATGGCTCATGCCCTGGGGGGCGAGGTGGCGTATCATCCCGCCGGACGGGAAAGCGGCAGCCAGACCGTTTCGCTATCGCCGTGGGGTGTCGACGACCCGCTGCTGCGGGGCCTGCCGGCCGCATTTCCCGCGCATCTGAGCCATTTGCAAACCGTGACCCGTCTGCCGGAGGGGGCCACGGTGCTGGCCGCATCCTCCCACGATCCCCACCAGATCGTGCGCTACGGGCCGCACGCGGTCTCCACGCAGTTTCACCCGGAATTCACCGCGCCGATTGCCCGCTCGCTGATCCGCTACCGGGAGGCGGTGCTGCAGACGGAGGGCATCGACGCGAAGCGATTACACGATGAAGTGCAGGAGAGCCCGCAGGCCGCGGCGATCCTCTCGCGCTTCGTCAGTGCCTATCTGACCCCTGATGCCCCCGGCCATTAATCCCCGGCAGTGAACAGTACCCGCCAGCGGCGACGACGGCGGGACATCTCGTAGGCCAGGTCGTCGACCTCTTCAACGCGCAGCGCGTCAGCCGCCTGCGGCGTCAGCTCCGCTAAACCATACTTCTGACGCAGGACGGCCAGCGCTTGCGCCTCGGGCGGCGTCCGAGTGCGAACCTGTGCGGCCAGGCGCTGCTGTAGCGGCCTGAAGGTCGCTTCATCCAGCGGCGGCAGCTGGCGCAGAAAGGTGTTGCAACAGCGCAGCAGCGCCACGGCGCGGCGATCCGGGGACTGGAGCGCCATCAGCAGCCCGTCGCGATCGGCGACGCGCTGATAGCGGCAGCTCACCACATAGCCGATCTGCTGCTCCACCCGCAGGCGCTGGAAAAAGAGTGGCTCACAGCGCTGCGCCAGCACCCGCAGGGCCGCCAGCGAGGCGCCTTCCGGCAGCGGAATAAAGACCAGCAGCGCTGTATCGCCTCCGGGGAAAGTCAGCCGTTCGACGCCGCGGCGGCAGGGGCCAGAGAGGTTGCCCGGCGGGTTAACCCGGGCGCTAAGCAGGCTCAGCTGGCGCGCGATCCACTGCGCATCCTCTGCGCTGCCGCCGGTCAGGGCCGCCAGCCAACCTTCCTGATGCTCTGATGCGCCCAACCGATCGGGGAGCAAAGCCATGAGATGACGGATAGCAATATTCTCCGGCGGCGGGGCCAGCGGGGCGACCGGGAGCGCGAGCTGCCGCATAATGGCCTGCAGAATCGCCACCGGCCGTCGGCCGGACGCTGGCCACTGCAGGAGCAACTGCCAGCTGCCGTCGACGCGATGCCACTCGCCGCGGCCCCCGGCGTGGCGCAGCGCGGCGAGCAGCGGGCGCAGCTGTTCCCCGCGCGCCAGCCCTTCGGCCATATCGGGCGAGCAGTAGAAGGGCGGTCGGAGCAGGAGCCTCGGCGGCTCGCCCGGTGACGGGAGGTGGAGCAGCGGCGCGGCTTTCTCCGGGTTTTCCGCGGCGAGGCCGCCAGCGGCTTGCGGATAAAAAGCGAATTCCAGCGCCGGGTCAGAGACCGGGCGGCGCCACCACCGGCTAAGCGGCAGGCTAAAGCCCTGGGTGGCAACAGGCTCCCCTGGGGAAATGGTCTGGCAGGCCAGGCTGACCGTGGGGGCGGCCTGCAGGGCGGCGCAAAAATCGGCGAACCCGACGGGCGGCCCGCCGGGGGCAAAGCCGAATGCCCGCTGGCGCAGCTGATCGAGGGGCGACAGCGTTTGAAAACGGCGCCAGGACAGCTGATAGTAGTGTTGCTGCTGGTCTGGCGTCGTCTGCCGTAGCGCCTGCAGCCAGTGGGTTATCTGCTGGTCGACCTGTTCCGGCCGGTCGCTGGCGAAGACCAGCGCCAGCCAGCCGAGGCGCTGATCCTGATACAGCCAGCTCAGCGCCACCTCTTGCGCCTGGCCACGCTGGCGCAGCCCGGCCATCAGGCTGCCAGGGGCTTCATCAAGCAAAAACTCGCGCAATAACGTGACGTTGTCACTTAAGGCGATCAGCGGGCAGCGCCACAGCGCGGGCTGGCTGGAGACCGCCAGCTGCAGTGCAGTGGATTCGCCCAGGCGCAGCGGTGGCGCCGGCGGCGGAGCCTCGCCTGCGGCAAGCCCGGTGGCGAAACGGGCCGCCAGCTCGCCGAGCGCCTCCAGCGACTGCGGCCCTTGCAGCCAGAGCTGCATCCGCCGGGCGACGTAATGGGTGCGGTGAAAATCACGTAACGCCGCCTGCAGTGCAGGGAGATCGCCCGCCAGCGCGTCGGCACTGCCTACCTGAAAGCGGCGAAAGGCCGCGGGCGCGCTGGCGGCGTGGCGCACGGCGGCTTCCCGGCGCGACGGCTCATGCTGCTGGATCAGGCGGTACTCGGCGTCAATCACCGCCACTTCACGCTGAATATCTTCCCTGAGCAGCCGCGGCGCCTGCAGCATCTCCTGTAGACGCGCGACACCGTCAGCCAGACCATCGGCGGCGACCTCGAAAAAGAACGCGCTGTGGCGGGCCAGGGTGGTGGCATTCACGCTTCCGCCCTGGCGCTGCACCCAGCCCATCAGCCGGTCATCATCCCGGTAGCGCTCACCGCCGTAAAACAGCAGATGCTCCAGCAGGTGCGCCAGACCGGGAAAGCGCGATGGTTCGTGGTGGCTGCCGGCGGCGACCCGCGCCAGGGCCGCGGCGCGATCGGCCTGCGGCTGATGGACCAGAGTGGCCTGCAGGCCGCCCGGCAACGTGACGGTGCGTGTCGCCAGCGTCATTACAGGTCCCGGGTTTTGTAGATCAGCTGCGAGCGGGTACGGTTGCGGAACTGCAGCTGGCTGACTTTTATGTCGCTGCAGGCCGCTTCGCGCCGGGCGTCGAGGATTTTGTGATGATGCGGCGATTTGCTGCACACCGGGTCGGCGTTATCGGCGCTGCCGGTCAGCATAAAGGCCTGGCAGCGGCAGCCGCCGAAGTCTTTCTCTTTTTCATCACAGGAGCGGCACGGCTCCGGCATCCAGTCATACCCGCGGTAGCGATTGAAGCCGAACGAGTCATACCAGATCGACTCCAGGCTCTGCTCCAGCACCGACGGAAACGCCACCGGCAGCTGACGCGCGCTGTGGCACGGCAGGGCGGTGCCTTCCGGGGTAACGCTGAGGAAAATCGATCCCCAGCCGCCCATGCAGCCTTTCGGCCGCTCTTCGTAATAGTCCGGGGTGACAAACAGCAGGTTGGTGAGATTGCCGCTGGCGGCCATTTTCTGCCGGTAGTCGGCGACCACCTGCTCGGCGCGGGCGATCTGTTCCCGGGTCGGCAGCAGCCCCTCGCGATTGAGGAACGCCCAACCGTAGAACTGGCAGGTGGCCAGCTCAACGTCATCCGCTTCCAGCTCAATGCACAGCGCGATAATTTTATCCAGCTGATCGATGTTGTGCCGGTGAAGAACGAAGTTGAGCACCATCGGGTAGTCGCGCGCTTTTACCGCCCTGGCCATCGCCAGCTTCTGCTGGAAGGCTTTTTTGTTACCGGCCAGCGCAGCGTTGAGCACCTCATCGCTGGCCTGGAAGCTAATCTGGATATGGTCCAGCCCGGCCTCGCTGAAGGCGTCGAGTTTGCTCTCCGTCAGCCCTATGCCGGAGGTGATCAGGTTGGTATAGAATCCGAGGTCGCGCGCGGCGCGGATCAGCTCTGGCAGATCTTTACGGGTCAGCGGCTCGCCGCCGGAAAAGCCCAGCTGTACGCTGCCCATCGCCCGCGCCTGGCGAAAGACCTCGATCCATTGTTCGGTGGTCAGCTCCTTGTCCTGTTGGGCGAAGTCCAGCGGATTCGAACAGTAGGGGCACTGCAGCGGGCAGCGGTAGGTTAGCTCCGCCAGCAGCCACAGCGGCGGATTGACGGCGGGTTTACTCTGGCTCACGGCAGGTGATCCACTTCTGTTGACAGGCTATCTGCAGGAACTCGATGACGTCGTCATCGACGCCACCGGCTTCCGGGAAGCGTTCGTTGAGCACGGCGATAATTGCCGCGACGTCACGCCGGCCGTCCACCAGCTCGAGGATCGCCGCGGCGGTCTCATTGAGTTTAGCCATTCCCTCCGGATAGAGGATCACATGGCTCTCCTGGGCAGCTTCCCACTGCAGACGGTAGCCGCGACGAAAGGCGACGATGGAGGTTTTTTGCATGGTTACACCAGTCGGGTCGTGTGCCAGGCCGCCTTGTCGGTGACCGTATGATAGGGCGGGCGCTGCAGGGCATAGGCCATGGTCATGGCGTCGAGCATCGACCATAAAATGTCGAGCTTAAACTGCAGGATCTCCAGCATCCGGTTCTGTTTTTCAGCGCTGTCGCAGTAGGCCTTCGCCAGCGCCAGGCCATGCTCCACGTCGCGGTTGGCCTGGCTCAGACGGCTGCGGAAGTAAAAATAACCTTCCTCTTTGATCCACGGGTAGTGCTGCGGCCAGCTGTCGAGGCGCGACTGATGGATCTGCGGAGCGAACAGCTCGGTCAGAGAGCTGCAGGCCGCCTCCTGCCAGCAGGCGCGACGGGCGAAATTAAGATAGGCATCCACCGCGAAGCGCACGCCGGGCAAGACGTGGCGCTCGCTGAGCAGATCGTCGCGGCTCAGACCGACCGCTTCTCCCAGCCGCAGCCAGGCTTCAATCCCGCCGTCCTCGCCATGGCTGCCATCGTGGTCGAGGATCCGCTGCACCCATTTGCGCCGGGTCTGCGCGTCCGGGCAGTTGGCCATGATCGCCGCGTCTTTCAGCGGAATGGTGGTCTGGTAGTAAAACCGGTTCGCCACCCAGCCCTGAATTTGCTCGCGGGTCGCGTCGCCGTTATGCATGGCAATGTGGTAAGGGTGGTGAATATGGTAGAAGGCGCCTTTGGCCCGCAGGGCCTCTTCAAAGGCCTGCGGCGACAGCGTGTCGGTGATCAGCATGCGGTTTCCTGAAGGGTGATAGCCATCCCGTCCCAGCTCACTTCAATCCCCTGTTGCGTCAGCGCCTGGCGCTGGGGAGACCGCTCGTTAAGGATCGGGTTGGTGTTATTGATATGAATAAGAATTTTACGTTTTGCCGACAGGGAGGCCAGCAGGGCCATCATCCCGTGCTCATCACCGAGCGCCAGGTGGCCCATATCGCGGCCGGTATTGCGCCCAACGCCGGCGGCCTGCAGTTCGTCATCCTGCCAGACGGTGCCATCGATCAGCAGACAATCCGCTTTTTGCAGCCATGGCAGAATGGTCTTATCCGGTTCACCGAGCCCCGGTGCGTAGAACAGCGTCTGCCCGTTGCGGCGGTTTTCGATAAACAGCGCCACGTTATGGCCCGGCAGCGGCCGGTCGCGATACGGTGAATAGGGTGGCGCGTTGCTGGCGATAGGCACCGCGGTAAATTGCAAATCAGGACAGGCGTCAACGGTAAAAGGCTGCTGCGGCGCGATGGGGTGATGCACCAGGCCGCCGTTCCAGTGTCGAAGCATGGTAAACACCGGGAAACCGGTGGAGAGATCCTCATGGACCTCCGGGGTGCACCACACCTGGTGCGGGCAGCCTTCGCGCAGGCTCAGTAACCCGGTGGTGTGGTCGATCTGGCTGTCGGTGAGAATAATGCCGCCGATATGCGTTCCGCGCAGCACGCCGGCTTTATTTAACTCGGGCGTGTGGGCAATCTGCTGACTGATATCCGGCGAGGCGTTGCACAGCACCCACTCCTGACCGTTATCGCTGACGATGATCGACGACTGGGTGCGGGCGCTGGCCTGGATCGTGCCGTCGCGCAGACCCTGGCAGTTGGCGCAGTTGCAGTTCCATTGCGGGAAACCGCCGCCGGCGGCGGAACCGAGGACTTTAATGAACATGAAGACGGACCGGGTAATGTAAAAAGATGCCCGCGCGAACGGCGGGCGGGGCGATTAGCGGTTAGAAATGTACAGCGTCACTTCCAGACCGAGACGTAAATCGATAAAAGCAGGTTTCTTCCACATGTTTTGTTCCTCTTAAAAATGACCACAGGCCTCACGGATAATGCAGGATCTGTGACGGCCGCCGCATATTGCGCTTCACCGGGTGAGAGATCAACCCGGAATCTGTAAGGATTTAACTTTATGTTTACAATATAACCTATTGTTGCCAAACATGTTTTAATACCCGCAGCCAGTTACGCCACAGCAGCTTATCCAGCACCAATTGATCATAGCCGCTGTCACGCAAGGCATTGATTAGCAGCGGTAAGCCGGCCACATCCCCCAGCGCGTCCGGCAGGGTGACGCCGTCAAAATCCGAACCGAGGGCCACATGATCCTCACCCATTATGTTAATAAGATAGTCGATATGCCGGACGATGGTGGCGATGGGCGTGTCGCTATCGCGCCGTCCGTCGGCGCGCAGGAAGGCGTTGCCGAAATTGACGCCCACTACGCCGCCGCTGTCGCGGATCGCCCGCAGTTGCCGATCGGTCAGGTTGCGCGGCTGCGGGCACAGGGCGTGGGCATTGGAGTGGGTGGCCACCAGCGGGGCGGTGGAATGGTGGGCGGTATCCCAAAAAGCCTGTTCATTCATGTGCGAAACATCGATCTGCATCTTCAGGGCGTTGGCCTGGGCGATGAGCGCGATGCCCTCGCCGGTAAGACCCGGCCCGCTGTCCGGGCTGCCGGGAAAGGCGCCGGTGACCCCGCAGCCGAAGCGATTAGCGATATTCCAGAACGGACCGATGCTGCGCACCCCGGCGCGATAAAAGGCCTGCAGATCGTCGCCTTGGGCGTCGAACCCGCCGGCGCCTTCGATGTGCGCCACCATCGCCAGCGCCTTATCCTGACGACAGCGTTCGATATCCGCCGCGCTCAGGCACAGCCGCGCGCGGCTGGCGTCATGGGCGCAAATCGCCTTGAGAATAGCCAGCTGCTGCCAGAGGATCGTTAAGGGATCCCACGCCTGGCTGGCGTACTGCGGCGCCATACGGGCGATGTACTCCTGCGGCGGCACAAAGAGGGCGAACAGGCCGCCGGCCAGACCGCCCTGGAGAATACGCGGATAATCGAGGTGGCCGTTCTCTATCCCGGCAAAGAAGGCGGTCACCGGATCCTCGCGATGGTGAAGCCAGAGATTCAGCAGCAGGTCATTGTGACCATCAAAAATCGCCATAGCGGGCTCCTGGGTTATCAGGTGGTAAAAATGGCTGACACGGTAGCGGATTTATGCCCGGGGGCAAGCAGAAATTCACAAGCCCGCAACAATTGCCAACGTGAACTGTGTATCACACTGTATCCCGCGGCGGGTTCCTGACATTAAGAGATAAAAATGGCCCCGGTCGGGCACATGGCGGATACAAATTTCCGCTTAACTGGTCACGTACTCTCTTGATGAAGATAAAAGGTGAGAAAGCGATGAACAGATTATCCCTGATCCGGTATGCCAGCGCCGCGGCGCTGGGGTTATCCACCCTGTGGTCCGCCGCCGTTTGCGCCGCTGAAGACGCGGGGGCGTTCGACAAAATCCACCAGATTCACGCTGGCGATCTGAATATTGGCTACGTGGATATCGGTCCGCGGGACGGCCAGCCGGTGATTCTGCTGCACGGCTGGCCCTACGATATTCAGAGCTATGCCCAGGTGGCGCCGGCTTTAGCGCAGAAGGGTTACCGGGTGATTGTGCCGTATCTGCGCGGCTACGGCGCCACCCGTTTCCTGTCGGCGAAAACGCTGCGTAATGGTCAGCCGTCGGCGATGGCGGCCGATATTGTCCATTTGATGGACGCCCTGAACATCAGGCAGGCAGATCTGGCCGGCTTTGACTGGGGGGCGCGCACGGCGGATATCGTCGCCGCGCTGTGGCCGCAGCGGGTGAAATCCCTGGTCTCGGTGAGCGGGTATCTGATCAGCAGTCAGCAGATTGGCGAAAAACCGCTGCCGCCGCAGGCGGAGCTGTCGTGGTGGTATCAGTTCTATTTTGCCACCCCGCGCGGCGAAGCCGGTTACCGGCAGAACACCCACGACTTTGCGAAATTTATCTGGCATCAGGCGTCTCCGCAGTGGCCATTCAGCGACGCGACCTTTGCCAAAACCGCCCAGGCGCTGGATAACCCGGACCACGTGGCGATCACCATCAGCAACTACCGCTGGCGCCTGGGGCTGGAGAAGGGGGAAGCGAAGTATGCCGGCTATGAACAACGGCTGGCGGCGCTGCCGCCGATAACCGTGCCCACCATCACTCTGGAAGGGGCGAATAACGGCGCGCCGCATCCGGCTCCGGCCAGCTACCGGGCCAAATTTACCGGTAAATATGAGCACCGGGATCTGCCGGGGGCGGTAGGCCATAACCCGCCGCAGGAGGATCCGACGGCGTTTGTGCAGGCGGTGGTGGACGCCGATCGGTTGTAACCCGCGACTTGCCGGCGGCGCGACGTTGCGCTTCCGGCAACACGGCTTATGCTTGTGAAGAGTTTATTTTGCCGCAGGAGCAGCCTTTGGAGCGTATTGACCACATCCTGGTCGTCGATGACGACCGCGACATCCGGGAACTGATTGTCGACTATCTGGAAAAATCGGGATACCGCGCCAGCGGCGCGGCGAACGGCAAAGCCATGTGGTCGGTGCTCAAAAATCATCAAATTGACCTGATTGTGCTGGATATCATGATGCCGGGCGAGGATGGCTTAACGCTCTGCCGCCAGCTGCGCGCTAACCCGCAGCAGGATATTCCGGTGCTGATGCTCACCGCCCGCACCGACGACAGCGACCGGATCCTCGGCCTGGAAATGGGGGCTGACGATTATCTGATTAAACCCTTTGTGGCCCGCGAACTGCTGGCGCGCATCAAGGCCATTTTACGCCGCACCCGGGCGCTGCCGCCCAACCTGCAGATCACCGAGGCGGGCAGGCTGATCGCCTTTGGCGACTGGCTGCTCGATACCGCCGCCCGCCATCTGCTGGACGACAGCGGGGCGATTGTCGCCCTCAGCGGGGCGGAGTATCGACTGCTGCGGGTGTTTCTCGACCATCCCCAGCGGGTGCTGAACCGCGATCAGCTGCTCAATCTGACCCAGGGACGCGACGCCGAACTGTTCGAACGGTCAATCGACCTGCTGGTGAGCCGACTGCGTCAGCGCCTGCGGGAGGATGCCCGGGAGCCGGCCTATATTAAGACGGTGCGTAGCGAAGGCTATGTGCTGTCGGTCCCGGTCTCCATCCGCGAGAGGCATGAATGAGGTTCTGGCCCGTCTCGCTGCAGTCGAGGCTGATGGCGCTGCTGTTTCTGGCGCTGCTGCTGGCGAACACCTTAACCCTGTCGCTGCTGTTTTATGAGCGAATGAGCAGCGCCCGCAGTGTGATGCTGGGCAATCTGGCGTCTGATGTCGCCACCAGCGTGGCGATCCTCGACCGTCTGCCGCCCGCTGAACGCCCGCAATGGCTGCCGAAGCTGGCGCGCGGCAACTACCGCTATCAGCTGGACGCCGGCGAACGCGGCGACTACCCGGACAGCTGGCGCGCCCGGGACGCGGCGCGCTCCCTGCAGGAGGCGCTGAGCGCGCAATATCCGGTGAGTATTGTGGCGATCCCCGGTCCGCGTCAGCATATCCAGGCCCATATTACCCTCCACGATGGCGCCCCCTTGACCCTCGACCTGTGGCCGAAGCTACCGCCCATCGCCCGCTGGCTGCCGGTGGTGCTGATCGCTCAGTTTGTCCTCCTGCTGGCCTGCGCCTGGTACGCGGTTCGCCAGGTACTGCTGCCCATCACCCGTTTTACCCATGCGGTGAATGCGCTTGAGCCGGCCAGCGACACGGCGGGAACCATGGCCGAGCAGGGGCCAGAGGAGGTGCGCCGTGCCGCCCGCGCGTTTAACGCGATGCAGACCCGCATCCACGATCATCTGCAGGAGCGGGCGCGGATCCTCGCCGCCATCTCCCATGATCTGCAAACGCCGATCACCCGGATGAAGCTGCGGGTGGAGATGGCCGACCAGCCGGAACTGCGCGACAAACTGCTGCAGGATCTCGACAATATGACCCGCCTGGTGCGCGAAGGTATCGCCTTCGCCCGCACCTCGCAGCCGCTGGCGGAGGCGCGCCAGCGGCTGAACCTTGACGCCTTTCTCGACAGTATCGCCTGCGATTATGCCGACGTTGGCCGGCCGGTGCGGTTTTGCCCCGAGGAGAGCGCCGGGGTGGTGTGGATCCCACCGCAGGCCCTGCGCCGGGTGATGACTAACCTTATCGATAACGGGCTGAAATTCGGCGCCACGGTAACGGTAACCCTGACCCGCGACGCCGCCGGGGATATCACTATCCATGTGCTGGATGAGGGGCCGGGGATCCCTGAGGCGTCGCTGCAGGCGGTGCTGCAGCCCTTTTTTCGCCTGGAGGACTCGCGCAATCGCGATACCGGCGGCACCGGTCTGGGACTGGCGATCGCCGCGCAGCTGGTCAGCCAGATGAACGGCACGCTGCGCCTGTCCAACCGCCCGCAGGGCGGCCTGGACGCCAGCGTGCGTCTCGCCGCGCAGGGATTGTATCCTGCTGTATCTCCGGCGCAGTTGGAAAACTAAGCCGACAATTCTCCCGCTTTCCTGACACATCCGCCCTACATCTCCTTGCTGTAATGTCGTGGCTGCCACTCCCGGCAGCGACGACACAATGAGGAGAAGGCGATGTCGATATTAATTGCGTTTTTCGGCGGGATGTTAACCCTGCTGAGCCCCTGTACGCTGCCGGTAATCCCGCTGCTGTTCGCCAGCGTCCGGGGCCGCCGGGGGCAGCTGGCGATCATGCTGGCGGGAATGGCGCTGATGTTCGGCGCTGTCTCGTGGCTTGTGACGGTCGCCAGCGGCTGGGTGGTCAATCTGACTCTGGTTGGGCGCAGCCTGGCGCTGGCGTTCTTCGCCCTTGTCGGGCTGAGTCTGCTTTCGCAGCGCATCGCACAGCGGCTGACCTCACCGCTGGTGGCGCTGGGGAATCAGCTTAACGACGCCAGCTCACGCCAGCGCGGCTGGATCGGTTCGTTGCTGGCCGGGCTGGCGGTGGGGCTGCTGTGGGCGCCGTGCGCCGGGCCGGTACTGGGGGCGATACTGAGCCTGGGCTTTGTGCATCCGGGCCAGGCGACCACCGGCGGGTTGCTGCTGGCCTACGGCAGCGGCGGGGCGGTGATGTTATTCCTGCTCGGGTGGTGCGGCGCGGCGTTGATTGCCCGTCTGCGTCGCGGGCTGGCGTTCGGCGAACGGCTGCGCCGGCTGGCGGGGGTGGCGATGCTGGCCTCGGTGGCGCTGATCGCCAGCGGCGGCGACCGCTATTTGCAAAGCGCGGGAGGGTGGAGTCAGGCGCTGGAGCAGCGGCTGGCCGCCCGTCTGCCGCAGCCGACGCAGAAAACGGTTCTGCAACCGATCGCTATGCCCAAGCCCTGCAGCGCCATGCCTTCGCTGGTGGGGGGCAGCGCATGGCTCAATAGCCCGGCGTTAACCCCGGAGCGTCTGAAGGGCAAAGTGGTGCTGGTGGATTTCTGGACCCGGGAGTGCATCAACTGCCAGCATACCCTGCCTTACGTGCGCGACTGGGCGAACAAATACCGCGCGGCCGGGCTGGTGGTGATTGGCGTCCATACCCCTGAATATCCCTGGGAGCGTTCGCTGCCGCTGCTGCGCCAGGCGGTGAAGGAGTGGCGAATAACCTACCCGGTGGTAGCGGATAATGAGTACAGCATCTGGAACGCCTTCGGCAATCAATACTGGCCGGCGCATTACATTTTCGACGCTCGCGGGCAGCTTCGCTATACCGCCTTCGGCGAAGGGGATTATGCCCGCCAGGAGCAGGTGATCCAGCAGCTGTTGCAGGAGAGCAAAGCCTGACCCGCGGCGCAGGCCTCTGGCGGATGGATCCCTCCAGGCCTTATACCTGATGCCGGGCGGCGCTGCGCTTGCCCGGCCTACGGGGTTACGGAGCCGCGTGTAGGCCCGGTAAGGCGCAGCCGCCACCGGGCATCGAAGCGGGAACGGCGCAAAATATCCATTGCCGGTGACTGCCGAACGGTTCCCTCTCCCTCCGGGAGAGGGCTAGGGTGAGGGAAATTTACGTGACACTGTCACCTTTCAACCCACTCCTGCAGGGCCTCGGTCATCAGTTCGCCGAGCAGCGCGACCGCGGCGGAATGGGGTTCCTGACGCGGGGTTTGTTGCAGACTGACGGCCAGACTGCCAGGGGATGGCAGCAGTCCGCCGGCGGGGCGCAGATTGCCGGGCATGCCGATGCGGGTGCGAACCGTCAGCCCCAGGCCAGCCTGCACCGCCGCCCAGATGCCGCTCAGGCTGTGGCTGACGAACACCACCTGCCAGGGGATCCCAGCGGCATCGAGACAGGCAATGGCGCGGGAACGCATCAGGCACGGGCTGTCGAACATCACCAGCGGCAGCGGCTCGCCGGACGCCAGCAGCGCGCGAACGTCAAAGTCAGGATGCGCAATCCACGCCAGCGAACAGCGGCCCAGCCCCGGACCCTGATCTTCGGTTTGCCACAGCAGCGCCAGATCCAGCGTCTCCTCCGCCAGCGCCTGGCGCAGCGGGCCATTGCGATCCACCCTCGCGACTATCCGCACCTGCGGATGGTGGCGGGTAAACTGCCCAAGGATCCCCGGCATCAGCGATTCGCCAAAATCTTCCTGCATGCCAAGGTGAATTTCGCCGGTGAGCCGCTCGCCCTGCAGCGCGCGCAGGGTTTCATCATTGAGCGCCAGCAGCCGTCTGGCGTAGCTCATTAACTTTTCGCCTTCCGCAGTCAGCGCCAGGTGCCGCCCCTGCTTAACCACCAGCGCGGCGCCGCACTGGCCCTCCAGCTTTTTAAGCTGGGCGCTGACGGCGGAGGTGGAGCGCGCCAGACGCTGCGCCGCCAGGGCGAAGCTGCCGCACTCCATGCCGGTCACAAAGCTGCGCAGGGCGTCGAGATCGAGGCCGGGTAAGCGTTTCTCCATTATCATCCTTATTACCGGGACGTTAGATTCTGGCGATTGCCATTATCGGGACCATACTGTGGCATCGCGGCGGGCAGGCGTCAACGGACCTACGGCGAGAAGCGTAGAAGCGCGTCGGTAGCGCAGGCAGGAATAAAAAAAGCCGATAAGAGAACTTATCGGCTTAGTACTGGCTGGGCTGGCCGCTGAGCGGGGCGACAGGTGCCGCCTCGCTCAGGCAGATTATTGCGCCAGCAGCTCCTGTGCGGTGCGTTCCACCAGGTTAAGCAGAACCTTCACATCATCCAGCGTCACCACCGGGTTCAGCAGGGTCAGCTTCAGGCAGGTAACGCCGTTGTGCTCGGTCACGCCGACGTTAGCGCGGCCGGAAGCCAGCAGGGCGTCGCCGACGCGCTGGTTGAGCAGGGCGATTGCCGCCGCGTCGCTCTGCGCCATCTGCGCCGGACGGGAACGGAACAGCACGCTCGCCAGCTGCGGCTGCATCACCAGCTCCAGCGTCGGCTGAGACTTCACGTACTCCGCGACGTTTTTCGCCATGGTGACGCCGTGATCGATGATCGCCGCATACTGCTTCTGGCCCAGCGCTTCGAGGCCCATCCACAGCTTCAGCGCATCGAAGCGTCGGGTGGTCTGCAGCGATTTGGACACCAGGTTCGGCACGCCGTGTTCTTCATCGAACTCGGAGTTGAGATAGGCCGCCTGATAACGCATCAGCTCGTAATGGCGGGCATCCTTCAGCAGGAACGCGCCGCAGCTGATGGTCTGGAAGAACTGCTTGTGGAAGTCCAGGGTAACGGAATCCACCAGCTCCAGACCGTCAAGATAGTCGCGATACTGCTCAGACAGCAGCAGCGCGCCGCCCCATGCTGCGTCAACGTGCAGCCAGATCTGATGCTCCGCGGCGATACCGGCGATGTCGCGCAGCGGGTCGATAGCCCCCGCGTCGGTGGTCCCGGCGGTGGCAACGATCGCCATGATCTGCTCGCCGTTAGCCTGCGCTTGCGCAATCTTCGCCTGCAGATCGGCCACGTCCATCCGCGCGAATTCGTCGGTTTTCACCAGCGTGACCGAGCGGTAGCCGAGCCCCATCAGCGCCATGTTCTTCTGCACCGAGAAGTGGGCGTTTTCGGAGCACAGTACTTTGTACTTGCGGATATCCCCCGGCAGCCCATCCTGCTGGATGGAGTGTCCCTGACGGGCGAAGAAGGCGTCGCGCGCCAACATCAGGCCCATCAGGTTGCTCTGGGTGCCGCCGCTGGTGAAGACGCCGGCGTCGCCTGCCGGATAGCCGACCCGGGCGCGCAGCCACTCGATCAGCTTCATCTCAATGATGGTCGCCGACGGGCTCTGGTCCCAGGAGTCCATGCTCTGGTTGGTGGCGTTGATCAACACTTCCGCCGCCTGGCTAATCACCAGGCTCGGGCAGTGCAGGTGCGCCACGCACTGTGGGTGATGCACCGACAGGCTGTCTTTCAGGAAGTACTCGATTGCACGGTCAATCGCCGCCTGGTTACCCAAACCCTGTTCGTTAAACTCAAGGGAGATACGCTCACGCAGTTCGTCAACGCTTTTCCCCTGATACATCTCAGGTTGCTTCAGCCACTGCACAACGGCCTGACTGGTCTGCTCGATAACCTGCTGATAGGCCTCAACGCTCTGCGCCGAACCAGCAAGAATCGGATTCAATGTGGACATGGTGGTCACTTACTCCACTCAGACCGGTTTTACGCCGGCGGCCAGCAGGGCCTGTTCGAATTTGTCGAGGAACACATCCAGTTCCGCGTTGCTGATCAGCAGGGACGGCAGCAGACGCAGCACGCAGCCGTGACGGCCACCGCGCTCCAGAATCAGGCCCGCTTCGAAGCATTTCTTCTGCAGCAGGGCAGAGAGTTCGCCGTCAGCCGGGTAGCAACCCATGTGATCCTGCGCTTCGTTCGGCTTGACGATTTCGATACCGATCATCAGACCGAGACCGCGTACGTGGCCAATGACCGGGTAGCGCTTCTGCAGCTCGGCCAGTTTGCCTTTCAGCCACTCGCCCTGGGCAGCGACTTTGTCGGCAATCTTGTTGTCGCGCAGGTGACGCAGGGTAGTCAGGCCGGTAGCCATCGCCAGCTGGTTGCCGCGGAAGGTGCCGGTGTGGTGACCCGGTTCCCAGGCGTCGAACTGTTTTTTGATGCCCAGCACCGCGAGCGGCAGACCGCCGCCAACCGCTTTCGACATCACGATGATGTCCGGCTGAATACCGGCGTGTTCGAAGGCGAAGAATTTACCGGTACGGGCAAAGCCAGCCTGCACTTCATCGACGATCAGCAGAATGCCGTGCTCTTCGGTCACTTTGCGGATGCGCTGCAGCCACTCGACCGGCGCCGGGTTCACGCCGCCTTCGCCCTGAACGGCTTCGAGGATAACCGCCGCCGGTTTACGGACGCCGCTCTCCACGTCGTTGATCAGGTTTTCGAAGTAGTAGGTTAGCGCTTTGACGCCGGCTTCGCCGCCGATGCCCAGCGGGCAGCGGTACAGGTGCGGGTAAGGCATAAACTGGACTTCCGGCATCATGCCGTTGACCGCCGCTTTCGGCGACAGGTTGCCGGTGACCGACAGTGCGCCGTGGGTCATCCCGTGATAGCCGCCGGAGAAGCTGATCACCGCGGAACGGCCGGTGTATTTTTTCGCCAGCTTCAGCGCCGCTTCCACGGCGTCAGCCCCGGAAGGACCGGTGAACTGCAGGCAATACTCTTTCCCTTCGCCCGGCAGGCAAGAGAGCAGGTATTCGGAGAAACGATCTTTTAACGGGGTAGTCAGATCGAGAGTATGTAACGGCAAGCCGCTGGTAATGACACTTTGGATGCTCTGCAATACATCAGGGTGGTTGTGGCCCAGAGCGAGAGTACCGGCGCCGGCGAGGCAGTCCAGGTACTGTTTGTTATCCGCATCCGTCAGCCACACGCCTTCAGCTTTAGTGATAGCCAGCGGTAACTTACGCGGGTAACTCCTGACATTCGATTCAAATTCGGCCTGACGGGCCAAAAAGGTTTCGTTGTTTGCGTCTAATAAATCAGCACGTAAAGTATCAATACGGACTTTATCCGTCATCATATCACTCCCACAACCAGCATTGCGGTTGAACGCTGGTTGAATAATTGGTGTAAGGAATTGAATTGGCATTCATAAAGCGCGCACAATATATGGCTTTTTAAATCCGCATTCAACGTTTTATTGATTGCGTTATTTTGACGCTATTCTTACCGGGGTAAAAATTAACATAACTTGCTGAATTATAATAAAACAACCCAAGGTAACGATAACCCTTTAAAGTGTAATTATTAGTGAGAAAGTCTCTATATTTTTATTGCCGCTGCGTTAAAGCGCTGACGGAAAGCCTTCCGTCAGCGATAGCAAGAGTCAATGCAGCTCAACCGCATAATTTGTTAAAGGTGTAACTTTTTTCACCAACTTATTGTTATATAAAAACTGTTCGTAAGTGTCATAGCGCGCTTTATCCAGCGCCGCCGGATCGGTGGCGAACAGCGGCACGGTTTGCAGCCACGCCTGATGGTTAAGCTCGGTCTTCAGCTCCGGGTGGGCGGCGGCGAACGCCTCCCAGCTCTCCTGCGGATGGGCGCGCAGGTAGCTGACCCCGGCCTGCAGGGCGGTGAGGAATTTACGGATTTTCGCCTCATGAATCGCGTCGCGGTGGGCGACAATCACCAGCTCGTCATAGGCCGGCACGCCGTAATCTTCGACGTTCATCACTACCGGCGTTTTGCCCTGCAGCTTCAGCTCCTGCGCTTCTATATTACGGTAGCCGCCGATGACCGCGTCCACCTGGCCTGCCAGCAGAGCGCTGGTCAGCTGAAAATTGACGTTGACCAGCTTGATACTGGCCGGATCGATCCCCGAATGCTGCGCCATGGTCGCCAGGGTGGCCTGCTCAATGCCGCTGACCGAGTAACCCACCTTCCTGCCTTGCAGATCCGCCGGGGTTTTGATCTGCTTATCGAGGGCGATCACCGTATTCAGCGGCGAGTTGATCAGGGTGCCCACGCGCACCAGCGGTAATCCTTCGTCAGCGAAGAAGTGCACCTGCGGCTGGTAGGTGATGGCCAGGTCTGCCTGACGGGCGGCCACCATACGGGGCGGCAGCGCCGGATCCGACGGAGGGACAATCTTGACGTCCAGACCCTGGGCCTTAAAGGCGCCGATCTGCTCGGCCACCATAATCGGCGCATGGTCGGGGTTAATATACCAGTCCAGCACCAGGGTGAGCGGTTCATTGGCCAGCGCGTGACCGCTGAGCAGCGCCGTCAGGGTTGCCCCGGCGAAAAGCGACGTTTTCATCTGTTTTCCTTTATTACTTCATGATTATTCCGGCGACCAGTCGATCAGCCGGTGCAGCAGGGTGTCTACCGCCAGCCACAGGAAGAGGGTCAGCAGCACTAAAATAAACAGCGCGGCGAAGCAGATATCGGTTTGCAGCCGCGCGTTGGCATTGAGCATGACGTAGCCCAGTCCCTCGGCGGAGCCGACCCATTCGCCGATAATGGCGCCGATGGGGGCCACCGCCGCCGCCATGCGCAGGCCCGAGCCCAGCGCCGGCAGGGCGGCCATCAGGCGGACATGCTGTAGCTGAGCGCCAAAGGAGGCGTTCATGCTGCGCGCCAGATCGAGATAGTCGTGGTTGACCCGTCGCAAGCCGTCAAAGAAGGCGGAAGTGACGGGAAAGAAAATCACCAGCACCGCCATCGCCACTTTGGCGCTCATGCCAAACCCCAGCCACAGCACCAGCAGCGGGGCGAGGGCAAAGACCGGGATCGCCTGGCTGGTGAGCACCAGCGGCATCAGCCAGCGCTGCAGGCGCGGGGAGAGGATCATGCCCAGCGCCAGCGTGACGCCGAGCGCCACCCCCAGCGCCAGGCCGCTGAGGATCTCGCTGAGGGTAATCAGCGTGTGCCAGCCTAGATAGGCGCGATTGACCCACAGCGCCTCGGCGACCGCCGCCGGGGAGGGTAAAAGAAAGCGCGGAATGCCGCTGCGGCTGGCCAGCCCCCAGAGAAGCATCAGTCCGCAGAACACCATGGCGCCGCGCCAGAGACGTTCGCTCATGAGTGGGCCCTCATCAACTGCTGCAGCAGCGCCGCCTGGGCGTTCAACAGCTCGGGCGCGTCCGGCGCGCGCGGAGGCGCGCCGGTGAGGTGATGGCTGTCGTCGATCTCCCCGTCGGTGGCCGAGAGGACCAGCAGACGGTGGCTCAGCCGGCAGGCTTCCAGCGGATCGTGGGTGATCAGCACCACCGTCCGCCCCGCCAGCAGAGTGGCCGCGAGGGTCTGAATGCGCGTGCGGGTGAGGGTGTCCAGCGCCGAGAAAGGCTCATCCATGAGCACGATGGGCCGGTCCTCATACAGGGTGCGGGCCAGCGCGGCGCGCTGACGCATCCCGCCGGAGAGCGTCGCCGGCCGGGCGTCGGCGCAGGAGGCGAGCTCCACCTGTTCCAGCAGGGTGGCGACCCGGGCGTGATCCACTTTCTCACCGCGCAGCCGCGCGCCGAGGGCGACGTTCTCCCGAACGCTCAGCCAGGGGTAAAGCAGATCTTTCTGCCCCATCCACGCCAGGCGGCCGGGTATCGGCTTGCCGTCGCTGGCGACCACTTCCCCGCAGGTGGCGGGGGCCAGGCCGGCCATGACCCGCAGCAGGCTGGTTTTTCCGGCCCCGCTGGCGCCGAGCAGCGACACCCACTGGCCGCCGGGGACCGTCAGCGACAGATTGTCGAACAGGCGGCGGTCGCCGAAATGGAGGCTCAGATTGCGGACCTCGATACCTGGCGCCGTCACGCTCGGGACTCCGCCGCGGCGTTGAGCCCCATCTGCCAGAACTGCGCCTCAAGGCGGGTGGCGGTGGTGAAGATGTCGCTCAGTTCAGTGATACGGGTCTCGCTTCCACGCTGTTGCCACACGGTCTCCAGCAGCGCCAGCGCGGCGCTGACGCCCTGCAGATAGCCTTCATCGCCGTAGTTGCGGATCCACGAGGCGTAAGGATTGTCGTCCAGTCGGGTGGTGGGGTGATGCAGCAGGCCCAGACCGATTTCGGCGTAACCCGCTACGCAGGGCATCAGAGCGACCAGCAGATCCAGCGCGTCGCCTGCATGGCCGATATCCAGCACGTAGCGGGTATAGTTGATGGTTTCCGGCGCTTCAGGCTGGGCGGCCATCTCCGGTTCGCTAATGCCCCACTGGGCGCAGTAGCCGACGTGCAGCGGCACTTCGTTAAGAATGGCGTTCATGGAGGCGGCCGCGGCGCGCATCTCCGGCAGCGTGCGCAGTTTACTCACCAGCAGCGCGTAGCTGCGGGCGAAATGGATCAGAAACAGATAATCCTGGGTGAGATAGCGACGAAATGCGCTTTCAGCAAGGGTGCCTTCGGCGAGCTGCCGGACGAAAGGGTGCGCCACATAGTGCTGCCAGTCAGCGGCGGCCAGCTGGCGTAAACGGCCATAAAGACCTTGGCTAAACGCGGGAACAATCACAGGACCTCCAGTTGTGCAGGGGAGATCCGGGCGTGCAGGGGTGTGAACAGGCAATGGCGGTAATGCTGGCAAAATTGCCGACCCGTCCCTTCGCTGGCATGACCCAGATCAGGTTCAAAGGGTTCGGCTTGCGCCATCTCAGCCCTCACGGGACACCCCTCGGTAGCGCTATGTTATACGACATTCACCTTATGAATACAATCATCGCGCCGTCCGGCGGAGCGAAGGCGGCTTTCTGTGACGGCCAGCTCTTTTTTGTCCAAAAATACCCAAAAAACAGGCCACTGCGCGTTGGTGAGGGTTCTCCGGTTACGTTATATTTTCCTTATTCCGTTGTAATAATCCTGTTCGCCACGCGTGTCGTGCGCGCCCCAACGCCCTGGAGTGAGCATGAAATTCCCGCTGTCCACGCTGGCGCTTCTGTTCCTGTTGTGCCCGCCTGGCGATGCCGCCGATCTCTTCGATGCGGAAGATGGCATGCTCGACATGAGTCAGTATCTGGCGGAAAACCGTTACGGTTTTCTGCCGGTGCCGCTGGCGATAACCGAGCCGGCCATCGGCTATGGTGGCGGACTGTTTGGCCTGTTTTTACACGGCAAAGGTAGCCGGGAGGGCGGGCAGTTTATTCCTCCGCCGCTCACCGCTTTTGGCGGGGCCGCCACGCAGAATGGCACCTGGTTTATTGGCGGCGGTCATCGTCACACCTGGCAGCATGATCGCATTCGTTACCTGGCGGGCGCCGGCTACGCTAACGTCAATCTGGATATCTATTCCGGCGACACCGGCGGCTTCAGCCATGCTAAACCGGTGCAGACGCAGACCAAAGGCGTCGCCGCGCTGCAAAAGCTGCTGTTTCGCCTGGGCGACACGCCGGTGTTCCTCGGGGCCTCCCAGGTGTATGCCCGGGCGGATGTCTCTACCGATAATCCACGGCTCAACCGGGTGTGGCAGCAGGTGTTCGGGCAAAACAGCACCTCTTCGGCGCTGGGGGTGGTGGCGGAATATGACACTACCGATAATATTTTCTATCCTCAGAGTGGGTTAGCGCTGAAGGGTGAATATCGGTTTTTCCGTTCGCTGCTCGGGGGCGATTATCACTACAACACTTTTTCGCTGGACGGAAAGGTGTTTATTCCGCTCAGCCAGACGCTGACCCTGGCGGTCGCGGGCAATTATCAGTCCTTAACCCACCATGATAAGCATCTGATGCCGATGGCGCGTCCTTATATCGCGTTGCGCGGGATTTCGCGCTACCGCTATCAGGGCGACTACGTGGCCACGGCGCAAACCCAGCTGGCCTGGGCGGTTACTCCGCGCTGGATCCTGCAGGGATTCGTTGGCGCCGGGAGCGCCGCTGACGCGGCGGATACGCTATGGGAAGAGTCAGAGGTGGCATGGGGGGCCGGTTTTCGATACCTGATCGCGCGACAGTACGGTTTACGTACCGGGATTGACGTGGCGTTCAGCGAGCATGAACAGGCGGTCTATTTCAATGTCGGTTCGGGTTTATAACTACACATGAGAACAAAAATGAGATCATCCGGCGCGGTGTTAACGCTGCTGTTAGCGGCCTGGGGCACGTCGGCTGCGGAGCCGGACGAGAGCGACAGCTATTTTCCGATCTGGGGCGAGGAGGCTCGCGCCAGGGGATATTCCATTCCGTTACCTTACGGCGTCAACCTGAGCTATATGAATATCCGACAGGATATCATGGTCGACAGTATTACCTTTTCCGGGCTTAAGCTCGGCAACCATCCCATTCCCAGCGATATGTTCGCCATCGATGCCGGGCACACCCGCGAGAAGAGCAAAACCGAAAACCTGCGCCTTGATATGTGGGTCTTTCCGTTCCTCAACGTATACGGACTGGTGGGGCATACCCGCGGGTCGTCCGTCTCCCAGGTCTCAGTGGATTCAGATCCGTCGCAGTTTCGCGGTCTGGACCGGGTCATCGCCGGCGCGGTTCATCAGCTTTATCAAAGCGGAAAACTGCAGAATATTGATTTTACGCTTGATTTTGAAGGCACCACCTGGGGGACCGGCTTTACGCTCGCCGGCGGCTACGGCAACTGGTTTGGGTTGGTGGATACTAACTACACCCGCACCGACTTCGATATCCTCGACGGCAGCATTTCGGCGGTCACCGTCTCGCCGCGCGTCGGCTACCGCTTCAGTTTTCAGGGGATCGACGGGCCGTCCCATCTCAGCCTGTGGGTCGGCAGCATGTATCAGGACGTGCAGCAGGAGTTTAAGGGCGATCTCGCCGACCTGCACATGCCGCCAGAGCTGCAGCCCCTAATTGCCGCGGTCAATAAAGACGGCGAGGGCAAATTCGACGTTAAGCAAAAGCTGACCTCGCCGTGGAATATGCTGATTGGCGCCCAGTATGAAGTCACCAAAAACTTTAACGTGCTGACTGAATTCGGTTTTAACGACCGCAATAGCTTCTTTGTCTCCGGTGAATACCGCTTTTAACTAAACCTGCAGGCGCCGTCTGCCGGTAAGATGCGCGTTCTTTTGTTGCTGTGGAGAGGCTGTTGATGCGTAAAGCCTTATGGCTGTTATTCGCGCTGGCGCTGCCGGCGCTGGCGCAGGACCCGGTATTGCCCGCGGTGACGGCGATCCATCCGGTGCCCACCCTGGGCGAGCTGTCGCCGCCGGAATCGCTGCGGCCATGCTGCGCCTTTGGTTACGACCTGCACGTGCGGGCGGTGGGCATCCCCATCCCGGTGTACCAGATTGGTAACGTGCTGACTCTGGATTCTCTGGGCAAGCACCATTACAACGACAGCGCGCTCGGGGCGGTGAAAAATCTGCTGGGACTGAGCGAGGAGCAAAACGGGCTTATTTATACCCGTCGCGGCGGGTTTATCGATATTGCCCATGTGCGCGACACGGCGGATTACACCTTTTATCTGTTCAATCGCATTTCGCCGACGCTGGGCCAGGCGGGGCGCATATTCTACAGCGAAGAGCTGGGGGTGCGCCGCGTTCAGCTCAATGCCTTTACGCCGCCGCCGGGCGTCAGGCAGCGCTATCAGCTGGCGGCCTGGCTCGCCGGGCATCTGGCCTTCGAAATCGCCCAGTGGCATGAGATCGCCCAGTGGTATGGCTTCCAGTCGGTGCCGGGGTTTTCTGAGGAGATCTCCGCGTTTTCGCCGGAAGATCTCTATTCCAATTTACTGGGCGCCAGGCTGGCGATTAACGTCATCCTTAGCGGCCATGGCGGGTCAGTGGAAGCGTATAATCAGGCCATGGAGGCGGCGCTGAAAAAGGCGCTGACCCGGCTGATGGTGGCCACGCGAGGGGAGACGGAAGCGATGTTCCAGCGGATCGATGGCGACTGGTGGAACAGTCGCCGACGGGTGCCGGATAAGTTTCTGGTGCTGAAGCGTAATTACGACCTGCAGGAAAACCGGCTGCCGACGCCGGTCCCTTTCGAAACCATGCCGCCATATCGCCTGACCATGCCGTCGCAGGTGGCGGGATTCCGCTTGCGCGACCTCGGCGAGCTGCAGATCTACCCGGGGCACGATATGCAGGCTCTGCCGGCGCCCGAGCAATACTATGGCGCTGCAGCGTTTCAGGGGCTGGCCGATCGCGCCCGCGAGGCCGATAAAACCCAGCTGGCGCGCATTGAAAAGTAGCGTGGAAGGCTCAGGGCGAGGCCCTGAGCCGGCGAGTTAGCGGAAGTCGACCCAGCAGGCGCCGTTGTCGGCCGAGCGCACGCAGTTTTCCACCCAGCGGACGCCGAACGCCCCGGCGCGGGCGTCCGGATACCAGAAGTCGGCCAGCAGCGCTTCGTCGCGCCGGTCCGCAGCGTCCATAGCAATGGCGAAGCGGCGATAGAGATTCGACCAGGCCTCGAACAGCCCCTCCGGGTGACCACCGCCGATGCGATCATCCTGACGCGCCAGCGGATCAAGATAATCCATGCCGCGCTCCAGAATGCGCGCTGGTTCGCCCTGCACCTCGTAACGCAGCTGGTTGGGCTGTTCATCCCACCATTCGAGACTGGCCTTTTCTCCCACGATGCGCACCTTTTGCCCGTGCATGGAGCCGCAGTTAACGGCGGAGCTCCACAGCGAGCCGATGGCGCCGTTGTCATACTCCATCAGCACCTGCGCGTTATCCTCCAGCGGCGCGCGGCTTTTGACGAAGCTTTGTCTGGCGCACATCAGCCGGGCGATCTTCAGCTGCGGGGCCATGGTTTCGACCAGAAACAGCGGGTGGGTGGCTAAATCCCCCAGCACATAGCTGGGGCCGACGAAGCGGGGATCGACCCGCCAGCGGGTACTGGCGTTTTCCTGCTCCACCGGCTGGGCGTGGAAGCCATGAGCAAACTGCATATTGACGATACGGATGTCGCCCAGCAGTCCGTCGGCGATCATCTGCCGGGCCTGGAGGATAAGCTGATGACCGGCATAGCCGTAGGTCACGCCGATGATTTTGTGCTGCCGCTGGCTGAGGGCCACCAGGTCGTCCGCCTCTTCGCTGCTGAAGCACAGCGGCTTTTCGCACACCACGTGCAGCCCGGCCTCCAGCGCCGCCCGGCAGATGGCATAATGGGTGTTATTCGGCGTGGCAATCGACACGGCCTGAATACCGTCCGGGCGGGCAGCCTCGCCGCGAAACAGACTCTGGTAGTCGGCGTAACAGCGATCGGGATCCACCCCCAGCTGTTGGCCGAACTGGCGCCCGCGTTCGGCATCAATATCAAAGGCGCCTGCCAGCAGCGCAAAGGTGTTATCGCGCAGGGCGGCAGAGCGGTGAATATAGCCGATCTGGCTGCCGCCGCCGCCGCCGACCATGCCCCAGCGCAGGGTGCGATCGAGAGGTCTTAAACCGTTAATCATGGGGTGTCTCCTGTCAGAATCCAACGTCGCGCAGATAGCGCAGGCTCTCCGTGACCGCCTGCAGGCTGCCTGCGGCATGGCGCGGATCACGCTCTTGTTCAATGGTTATCCAGCCCTGATAGCCGCGGCGGGCAAGGAAATCGTTAATGGCCGGGTAGTCAATGGCGCCGCTGCCGAGCGGGCACATCACCCCTTCGGCGCAGGCGGTGAAAAAGTCGATGCCTTCGGCGATGGCGCGCTGGTAAACCTGCGGATCCACATCCTTGAAGTGCAGATAGTCGAGTCGCGCGTAATAGCGATCCAGCCAGGTGAGCGGATCCATTCCGGCGTAGTAGAGATGCCCGGTATCCAGACACAACCCCGCCACGTCGTGCGGGATATCGTTGGCCAGCCGCTCGATTTCATCGGCAAATTCGATGCAGCCCCCGGCGTGGGGATGGATAACCGCCCGCACACCGTACTCCCGCCAGGCGAGGGTGCTGAGGGCGGTAATGTGCGCCATCATTCGCTGCCAGTCCTGGTCATTGAGGCGCGGAGCCAGCGCGCTGCGTCCGGCAAAGCGCGCCCGCTCGGGGTTGCCGAAGTCGATAATCACCAGATAGGGCGGCTGGAAAGGGTGCCCCGGGATAGGTTCGGCGGCCTGAACCTGAGACAGATTGCGGCATATTTGATGGGTCAGCGCCTCCAGAGTGGGGTAATGGGCCTCGCTGACCAGATCGTCAAAGATCGTCCCGGCGACCAGCGACAGCTGATGCTGTTCCAGCGCCGCGCGCAGGCTGGACGGGTCGGTGGGCAGGTAGCCCCACGGGCCGAGCTCGATGCTGCGATACCCGGCCTGCGCCGCCTCCTTCAGCACGGTAGCCCAGGCGGGAAGGTCAGGGTTTTTCGGGTCATCCACACCCCAGCTGCAGGGGGCGTTGGCGATAGGATGTGTCATGTCGGCTTCCTTTTTTCACAGGGGATGCCGCAGAGTATTGAATGAAAATTTCATAGCCAACAATATTGGAATGATGATTTTATGATGGCCATCATGATTTATATTGAGGTTGTTTTTGATAGTTATTTATCAAAATGAGGCGAGGCGTGGTTCAGGCGTGAGGCAGCCCCGTTGGCGACGGGGCGAGCGTTTACATATTTTCTTTGGTGATGATATCGAAAGGCTGAGGGTGCGAAATCACGTCGCTGGGCGGCCGCGAAACGGCTTCCGTCATGGCGCGCAGGGTGGCGGCGGCCAGGTCATCCAGCCGGTGGTTGAGAATGACATCGATGGTGCCGTCGATCAGCGCCAGTTCACTGCCGCTTAGCGGGCCATGGCAGACCAGGGTGACGGCCTGCTGGCGGCCGCTGTCGCGCAGCGCCCCGACAATTCCTTCGACGCCGCCGCAGGGAGCATAGATCGCCTGCAGGGCCGGGTACTGGCTGAGCAGCTTTTCCGTTACGCTTCTGGCGACATCCGCCCGTTCGTGGCTGCGAACCGGCTCGAGGATCTGCTGCCCTTTACCCTGCTCACGCAGGCAGGAGCGGAAGCTGATCTCACAGCTTTCCTGACAGGTAAAACGATTATCGCCAATGATAATGGCTATTTCGCCTTCGCCACGGCATAAGCGGTCGATAAACCAGGCGGCGGTGCGCCCGGCTTTTTGGTTATCGAGGCCGATATAGCCGCTGCGCTGGGGAACCGACAGATCTGAAAGTAGAGTGAATACGCGAACGCCGCGGGCGGCGGCCCGGCCCACCGCATGGCGAATCAGCGGGTGATCCAGCGCCACCAGGCCGAGCACCTCCACCTCATCGCTGAGCCGGTGAATGGCCTGGGCCATTGCTTCCACCGCATCAATGGCAAAATGCAGGATCGCCGGTGTCTCGCCTGCCGGTAGCCACGGCGCGGCCTCTCTTGCCAGCGCCCTTGCCAGCGGCAGGTAGAAGGAGTGGGTCTCCTGCAGCAGAATAAAGCCCATTCTGACGGTAACCGGCGCTTTGCCGGCGGCCAGGCGATAGTGCGGCTGTTCGAGCGTAAACCCCAGCCGCCGGGCGGCCTCCAGCACGCGGTACGCGGTCGATTCCTTCACCGCCGCGCGCTTGTTGAGTACCCGGTCGACGGTGGCCACGCCGACGTTAGCTTCACGCGCAATGTCGGAAAGCGTGATTTTGCTGGTGGATTTTTTCACTGTGATGACCATTAAAAATGAGCGTTATGATAGAAACTATCACGGTAACCCTGCGCAGAACAGCGACAATCTGCGTGCCACAGGACAAGCCTGCGCTCCTGCCGCGTAAAGTTTGACGGGTATACACAGTCTGTGATCAAAAGCGACTACCTGTTCTGGCATTGCTGCTATGCTATTGAAATAAAATTAATAATAAAGGCAGTGTCGTCTTTGTCGGTTAAACCGTGCGCAAAGTCGCTCCGGATGGGCGTCGCTGGGCCTGTAACCGACTATACTTGCCGCGCACGCGCGTAATGACGTTTACTCGATGACTTTTTGCTATCACTTTATGCCAGCGTCAGGGCTGCACTGAATAATGTGCCGTTCCGCGCCGGGAGTGGGTCGGTTTGGGGCCTGTATGTTATTAAAAGAGCTGGCTGTTTTTGATGTATTAAGCACGCCGATCTGGGTAGTCCATCCTTTTACAGAGTGTGTGGTCTATGCCAATCAGGCTTCCCGGACGCTGAGCGGCGATATGTCGCTGAATGAGATGCGCAACGGTATCTATTCCACCTGCCCGGAAACGCAGCTGCAGCATTATCTGCGCTATCTCGACGCGATGACTGAGATATTTGAAGTCTGGACGCTGCAGACCGCCAAAGGGTTGCAGTCGGTATATTGTAAAACCACCCTGGTCGAGACCGAGGACTGCGGCCCCTTACTGTTGTTTGAAGCGGTGAAGCTGCTCGCGCAAAATCAGTCGATTCATACCGGCTCCCGCCGCTACCAGCGGCGTAACAATGGTTTTTTTGCCCGTTTTTTTATGACCAATACCGCGCCAATGCTGTTGATCGATCCTCAGAAAGAGGGCCTGATTGTCGATGCCAATATTGCCGCACTGCGCTTTTATCATTATTCCGATGAGGAAATGCGCAATAAACATACCTGGCAAATTAATACCCTGGGCCGGGATGTGATCCCTATTATGAATAACATTGCCAATATGCCCGGCGGGCATAAGCCGCTTAATTTTACTCATATTCTGGCTGACGGCTCGCTGCGCCATGTTCAAACCTATGCCGGGCCGGTGGTGCTATATAATATTCGGCTGATGTTATGCATCATTCACGATATCACCGAAGAAGTGCTTCTGAAAAAAGAGCTGGAATTTTCCGCCGCCCACGATCCCTTAACCGGACTGCTCAATCGCCGCGAATTTTACCGGCTCGTCGATGCGCCGTCGTTTATCGGCCATGGCTTTTGTCTGCTGTTAATCGATATCGATCATTTCAAAAGTATTAATGATATTCACGGTCATCAAAAAGGCGATGAAGTCCTGTTGGTGATCTCCCGCATTCTGGAAACCTCGGTGGACCGCGAAGATAAGATATATCGCTGGGGAGGCGAGGAGTTTCTGCTCTTTTTGCCTCATTCGCCGATCGCCCGCGCGCTGATGGTGGCGGAGGCGATCCGTCAGGCGATCAGCGAATATCAGACGCTGTCGGTCACCGTCAGCATTGGCGTTGCCGAGCATCATGATGGCGAAGCGATTGATCAGCTGTTTTACCGCGTCGATAAAGCGCTGTATGCGGCGAAAAATGACGGGCGCAACCGGGTAACGCGCTTGCCGTCGGAAAACGTAGCTGCCCATTCCGGGCGGTCAGAATAGAGGTGGCGCTATTTATCGCCGTCTGATGCGCAGGCAGACTCGCCGGCTATACTCAGGAGAGTCCTGCCTGCTGATTCGGGCGGTAATCTTGTTTGCCTGCGGCTGAGGTGGCATGCGACTCATGGTGCGTTTTCTCGTTGTCCTGTCGGTAGTTTCTCTTTCTGCGCCGGCGACGCTGGCGGCGAACGGTCACGCCATCAAGCAGCGTGCCGATGCTGTTCTGACCCTGATGAGCTATACCGTGGTCCCCGACGTGACCGCCAGCGATCTCAATATTGGCTCCGGGAGCAACGACAAACACAACCTGGCCATTACCCAGTTTGGCGGCGGGGCGACCCTGAGCGAGTCGTTTCCTCTCTATCTCGAAGGAACGATGGGCTACAGCCGTTACGACCCGCGTTTTGTGGTAAGCAATGGCGAACAGACGCGGAATGTGCCCACCAAGTGGAACAGCCTGACCACCACCGGCGGCGTCGGCTGGGATTTTTCGCTGCACCGGGATCGCTTTGGCGGCAACCTGGTGCTGCGGCCGATCGTCAATGTGATGCTCGGCACCCTGGCCAGCGATGCGCGCCTCGGCAGCTGGGTAATTGAGCGAAAAACCAACGCCGAACTGCAGTTCCTCGACGGCGGTCGGTTCAATGCATTGGGGCTCGGCGGAGCGCTGATGCTGGATTATGAACGCTTCTCCGCCACCCAGGATATTGATGCCGAGCTGCGTTACTCCTATATGCATCTGCAAAGTTTCGGCAGCAGCGCTGAGGTGGTGCAGGGGGAGGCCAGCGCGGAGAATCTCGGTCTGTATCTGCGCCGCCGCGCGCCGATCGCTGACTGGACGCTGCTGGGCAACCCGCTGCGCTACGTGCTGGAAGGGGCGCATACTGCATATCTGGGCGAACAGCGAGGGGCGCTGGGCTTCTCCGGTTTAACGTCGCTGGGGATTGGCCTCGAGCTGGACAGCAGTAAATACCCGGTCTTTATCACCCGCACCCGGCTGGTGGCGCGCTATATGTTCGGCAATAACACCACGGGCTATGGCGTTGGACTGGCGATGAGTTTTTGAAGGCCACTAACCCAGCCGCCGCCGGCCAGCGCCTTCTTACCCCCGGGAGAGACCAGGGCGAAGGGGGTCCATAACCGTCCCCGCAGCCAGACGGTTTCCTCTCCCCCCAGTGTGAGGGCCAGGGTGAGGGTTAACCCTGACACCACACCCGCTCGCCGTTCACCCACGTCTCGCTGATATTGCGCTCATCACCCAGGGTCATCAGTACGAACAGCTGCTCATAAATATCATGGCAGCGGCCCATCCGCAGACGCTGCAGCGGAGTGACCGCCGGGTCAATCACCACAAAGTCGGCCTCTTTGCCCGGCTGAAAATTGCCAATCTTCTCTTCCAGCCGCAGGGCGCGCGCGCCGCCGAGGGTGGCGTGATAGAAGGCCTCGCTGGCGCGCAGGCGATAGCTCTGCAGTTGTCCTACCTTGTAGGCCTCGCCCAGCGTCCGCAGCATGCTGAAGGTGGTCCCGGCCCCGACATCGCTGCCGATACCCATCCGCACCTGGTGCTGCCAGCAGGCGGGCAGGCGAAACAACCCGCTGCCGAGAAACAGATTCGAGGTCGGACAGAAGGCGACTGCGGAACCGGTGTCATGCAGGCACTGCCACTCGGCATCATCAAGATGGATCCCGTGAGCAAATACACTGCGCTCGCCAGTGAGCTGATAGTGATGATAGACATCCAGATAGTGCGCATGCTCCGGCCACAGCTGTTTAACCCAGGCGATCTCCTCGCGGTTTTCACTGAGATGTGTCTGCAGCCAGGTGTCGGGAAACTCGGCCCGCAGGCGCTGCACCGCCTCCAGCAACGCCGGCGTCGAGGTGGGAGCAAAGCGCGGGGTAATGGCATACCCCAGCCTGCCACGCTGATGCCAGCTGCGGATCAGCCCCCGGGTCTGCTCGTAGCTCTCCCCGGCGGTTTCGCACAGGTAGTCGGGCACATGGCGATCCATCATCACTTTCCCGGCGATCAGGCGCATATTGAGGCGCAGCGCTTCGCTGAATAACGCCTCCACCGAGGCCGGATGCAGGGTACAAAACACCAGCGCGGTGGTGGTGCCATGGCTTATCAATTGATTTACAAAAAACTGCGCTATCTCCTGGGCATACTCCGCATCGGCAAACTGGCTCTCCACCGGGAAGGTGTAAGTGGTAAGCCACTCCAGCAGCTGTTCGCCAAAGGCGCCGATCATCTCGGTCTGCGGATAGTGGACGTGGGCATCGACGAACCCCGGCAACAGCAGCTTGCCCCGCAGGTCAACATAGCCCTTCAGCGGATGCAGAAAGGCTTCACCCTCCTGCCATGGCAGCAGCGCGACAATTTTTCCGTCCTGCAAGAACAACAGGCCATCATCGAGATAGCGGGCGTGGGCGACCACCTCATCCGGGGTCTCCGCCACGCCGGCGATATCAAAAAATGCACCGCGCACCGCGGTCTGGTAATCCATCATCGAACCTGCCTTCTCTTAACACTCTGGGAATAGTGATAAACAGCAAGATTGGTGCCAGTTTGCAGCCTGCCGCGGCCAGACGCCGCGGCAGAAGGGGAAGGTTACTCTTTTTGCGCCACCGCGCCGGAGCGGAAGGCGGCTTTCGCCTGCACTTCGCGCTCGTCGCGAGCCAGCCAGCGGTAGGTGGTCGCGCCGAGGAAGACGCCGATAAACCAGCTGAAGTTCGCCACTTCATGCAGGGCCGGAATAAAGCTGATAATCAGTCCCAGGCCCACCGACGGCAGCAGGGCGGCAATGGCTTTCGGGTTAAAGCCGTTGCGGTACCAGTATTTACCCTTCGGCGTATCGTCAAACAGGTCGTCCACCGACACCCGGCCGCGTTTGATCAGATAGAAGTCGGCGATCAGGATGCCAAACAGCGGGCCAATAAAGGCACCCAGCACGTCGAGGGTATAGTGGATCAGCTCCGGTGAGTTAAACAGGTTCCACGGCGTCAGGAGTATCGAGCCCACCGCAGCGATCATCCCGCCGGCGCGGAAGCTGATTTTCTGCGGCGCGCAGTTGGAAAAATCGAAGGCCGGCGAGACAAAGTTAGCCACGATATTGATGCCGATAGTGGCGGTGATCATGGTCAGCAGGCCGATGGCCACCGCCAGATCGTTCCCAACGCGGCTGACGGTTTCAATCGGGTCGGTGATCATTTTGCCGAACAGCGACTGGGTGCCGGAGACTATCACCACGGTGACCACCGAGAACAGCAGGAAGTTGAACGGCAGCCCCCAGCGGTTGCCGCGGCGGATCTCGCCCATGCTTTTGCCGTAGCGGGAAAAGTCGCCGAAGTTGAGCAGCGGCCCGGAGAAGTAGGAGACGACCAGCGCCGTGGCGGTGATCATCTGCCAGGTCTGCTCGCCAGCGCTGAGGGATTTGCTGGCGAGGGTAAAGGAGATCCCATCCAGACCGGTCTTGTATACAATCCAGCCGGCCAGGGCCAACATCACCACATACACCGCCGGACCGGCGATATCGATAAAACGCTTGATGGCGTTCATGCCGTGCCAGAACACCATCGCCTGCAGCAGCCACATGGTGGCGAAGCACAGCCAGCCAAGGGTCGACAGCCCGAGGAAACTGCTGCTGGTCAGCGAGGAAAGGGAGGGCCAGAACTTGAGCAGGACCAGCATCAGGGCGTTCGCCGCCAGATAGGTTTGAATACCGTACCAGGCGAAGGCGATTAGCCCGCGGATCACCGCGGGGATATTGGCGCCGAAGACACCGAACGCCTGACGACAGATCACCGCGTAAGGCACCCCGGCCATCTGGCTGGGCTTCGCCACCAGGTTAGCGCACAGCTGCACAATACAGATGCCCACCAGCAGGCAGAGCAAAACCTGCCAGCTGGCCAGCCCAAGCGTAAAAAAGCTTGCCGCCACCACGTAGCCGCCCATGCTGTGCACGTCCGACATCCAGAACGAAAAGATATTGTACCAGCTCCAGTTCTGGTCGCGGGTGGGCGCCAGATCGTCATTACAAAGCCGCGGACTGTAGCCGGCGGCCGCCTCGTGAGTCTTCGTCTGCTGCGTGTGGGATGAATGTGGCATGAAACCTGCTCCTCTGAATGAAAACCCTTTGATATGGATTGCTGAGGCTATTGCAGGATCCAGGCCAGAATGATGAATCTTGTATACAAAAAATAAATTTTATGTATACGATCTGCTATCGATAAGTGAAACCGGAGTGGGTTAATGAATAATGAACATCGTCTCCAGGCCGCGCCAGCGCTGCAGGATAAGGACGAAAGCATTTACCAGGCGCTGATGACGGCTATCGTCGAACATCAGCTGCCGCCGGGCAGCAAACTGCCGGAAGAGGCGCTGGCGGAAGTGTTCGCCGTGAGCCGCACCGGCATCAGAAAAGTGCTGCAACGACTCGCCGCTGTGCAACTGGTCACATTAACGCCCAAACGTGGTGCACACGTCACCAGCCCGAGTGTGGAAGAGTCCCAGGCGATCTTTCGCACCCGGGCGCTGCTTGAGGTCGCGAATCTGCCCGATGTGATCGCGCGCTGTCAGCCGCCGCATCTGGCGGCGCTGGAGAACATTATTCAGCGTGAGCAGCAGGCTCATGAGGCGCACGACGGCCCGGCGGCCATCCGCCACTCCGCTGACTTTCACATTCAGCTGCAGGCTATCTCCGGCAACCCGGTGCTCACTGAGATGGTGACCCGCCTCAGCCAGCGCTCCTCGTTAGTGATTGCCGCCTGGGGCGCACCCTGGCGCCAGGGCTGTCGCTGCGACGATCACCAGCAGCTGGTCGGTTTGCTGCGGGATAAAGCCCTGCAGCCGCTCAGCGAGGCGCTGATGCACCATTTTGATCATATTGTCGCCAGCCTGTGCTTCGAGCGCGATGGCGTCAGCCTGCCCGATTTTTCCCGGCTGTTCGCCGGTCACAAGGAGTCGTGATGTCTTCTGTTTGTATACAAGTGATCAACCCCAACACCAGCCTGGCGATGACCGAAACGATAGGCGCCGCCGCGCGCGCGGTCGCCGCGCCGGGCACCGAGATCCTTGCGGTCTCTCCCCGCGCCGGCGTGCCGTCAATTGAGGGCCATTTTGACGAAGCCATCGCAGCGGTCGGTGTGCTGGAGCAGATCAAGGCCGGACGCGAGCAGGGGGTGGATGGACATGTGATCGCCTGCTTCGGCGACCCGGGGCTGCTGGCAGCGCGCGAACTGGCCCAGGGGCCGGTGATCGGCATTGCGGAAGCGGCGATGCATATGGCGACGATGGTCGCCACCCGTTTCTCCATTGTGACCACGCTGCCGCGCACGCTGATCATCGCCCGTCATTTACTGCACCAGTACGGATTTCATCAACACTGCGCGGCGCTGCACGCCATTGATTTGCCGGTACTGGCGCTGGAAGACGGCAGTGGCCTGGCGCAGGAGAAAGTGCGCGAGCGCTGCATTCGCGCGCTGAAAGAGGATGGCAGCGGGGCGATAGTCCTTGGCTGCGGCGGGATGGCGACCCTGGCGCAGGAGCTGACCCGCGAGCTGCGGGTGCCGGTGATCGATGGCGTCAGCGCGGCGGTGAAGATGGTGGAGTCGCTGGTCGCGCTGGGCCTGGCGACCAGCAAGCACGGGGACTTAGCGTTCCCGGAGAAAAAGGCGTTAAGCGGGCAATTTCAGTCGTTAAATCCATTTTAAAAGGGGCAGAAGATGGTTGAGAACCAGGAACACTATCCTCGCGATCTGCGAGGTTATGCAGGGCAGCCGCCGCACGCGCGCTGGCCGGGCGGGGCGCGGATCGCGGTGCAGTTCGTCCTCAACTATGAGGAAGGCGCGGAGAATCACGTCCTGCATGGCGATGCGGGTTCGGAACAGTTCCTGTCAGATATCATCGGCGCCGCCAGCTATCCGGCGCGTCATATGTCGATGGACTCGCTCTATGAGTACGGCAGTCGGGCCGGGTTCTGGCGCATCCATCGCGAATTCAGCCAGCGAGGGCTGCCGCTGACGGTTTTCGGCGTGGCGATGGCGCTGGCGCGTCATCCGGAGATTGTGGCGGCGATCAAGGCGGCGGATTACGATGTGGTCAGCCACGGCTGGCGCTGGATCCACTATCAGCACATGGATATCGCCGAGGAGCGCGAGCATCTGCACAAAGCGGTGCAGGTGCTGACAGACCTGTTCGGCAAGCCGCCCACCGGCTGGTATACCGGCCGCGACAGTCCCAACACCCGCCAGCTGGTGGTGGAGCACGGCGGCTTTGACTATGACAGTGATTATTACGGTGATGATTTACCTTTCTGGAGCGAAGTGGCCTGCAGCGACGGCAGCCAGCGGCCGCACCTGATCGTGCCTTATACCCTCGACGCCAACGACATGCGCTTTGCCACCGCCCAGGGGTTCAACACCGCGGAGCAGTTTTATACCTATCTGAAAGACAGCTTTGACGTGCTGTACGCCGAGGGAGAAACCGCGCCGAAGATGATGTCCGTGGGGATGCACTGCCGACTGCTTGGGCGTCCGGGGCGTTTCCGCGCGCTGCAGCGATTCCTCGACTATATCCAGCAGCACGACAAGGTGTGGGTCTGCACCCGGCAGCAGATCGCCGACCACTGGCGCGAGGTTCATCCGTATCGCGGGTAGCCTGCTGCCCCTTTTCCTGGCCCTCTCCCCGGGGAGAGGGCATCACCCGATCGCGACTCTTGCACCGATAAACCCTGAAAGACGCCGTGATGAATCGTGATTATTGAATCAGCATGGCGAGGAGCACCAGGAACAGTAGCAGGACATAGATACGTGCATACCATACATCCGGTACCGCAGGGATAGCCCGGCGGCTAAACGCTATCCCGGCCCAGCCGGTCAGGACGAGCAGGCCTAGAATTTTCAGGCTGATAAAACCCAGAAATCCGCTCAACGGAATGGTGTGCCAGCCAATGATGGCATAGGTCACAGCGCCGCATAGCGCCACGGGCAAAGAAAGCGGGTTGGATGCGCTAACGCACTCCTGCATCGCATACCCGTGTCGCCGTAGCAGGGGCACCGTCATGACGCTGCCGCCCACGCCCAGCAATGCGGCAATCGTACCGATAACCACACCGCCGCCGGTGACCATTGGCAGTGACAGCCGACGCCGAGCGCTGCCCGTGAAAAATCCCTTGCGCAACAAACAATCGCTGATGGTTGCCAGCATATAGAGAATAAACAGCGCGCGAACGATATTCTCGCTAAATAACCCCGCCAGACAGGAGCCTACTACTGCCCCAATGGCAATAAACCATATCAACGGAAACAGCGTCTGTGCGGCAAGCTTGCCCGCCCGCCAGTTACGATAGCTGATCCAGCCGGCGTTAAATATCATCACCGCCGTTGAGGTAGCCACCGCGACGTGCATAGCGTTTTCCGTGAGTTCCGGCTGGCGGAGCATCAGTTGATAGACAAAGGGCACCACCACAAAGCCGCCCCCGAAGCCGAACAGCACCGTGGTAATACCGGTAGTAAAGCCTGCCATTGCAATAATAACGATATCATTCAACAGAATATCCCCGCCCTGAAAATGAGCGAGCAGCTTATACCGGTCGCGTACAACTTCCCATTTGCACAGCGCTCAATTACCTTTGTAAATCGGTCAAAGGGAGACAGATGTGCGCAACGTAAAAATTGACGAGGTCGATCGGCTCGATCGCGAAGTGGTGGCGTTAGGTAATGACTATGCGCAAGGGTTTATCCTGCCCCCGCACCAGCATCGCCGCGCACAGCTGCTGTATGGCGCGACCGGACTGATGTATGTCACTACGCAGGACGGAGAATGGGTGGTTCCTCCGCAACACGCTGTCTGGATCCCCCCTGAAACCGTGCACGCCGTCAGATTTGCGGGGGTGACCACGCGCAGCTTGTATATTGAGCCAGATTGTGTGGCCGCTTGCATTAAACACCGGCGTTGCGAAGTGATCAGCGTCTCGCCGCTGTTGCGCCAGCTACTGCTGGAGGCTGTAGATTTACCACCGTTGTACGACAGCCCACGCGATCGCATGCTGATACAGTTGATGTTGCTGGAACTGGCCGCCATGCCGGTCCGCGAATTTGATATTCCGTTGCCGCAGCATCCGGCGCTGCTGGCGCTTTGTCAGGCTTTTTTGCTTAACCCCACTATCCATGATCCTGCGGCGCGCTGGGCCGGGGCGCTGTTTATGAGTCCTAGTACCTTTCGTCGCCATTTCCTGAAGCAGCTGGGCCTGTCATTTTCCGCCTGGCGACAGCGAGCCTGCGTGGTGAGCGCCCTGGCATGGTTGATAGCAGGCAAACCGGTGAACGAAGTGGCCTTATCCCTTGGATACGACAATGCGTCCTCTTTCGCCACCATGTTCCGCCGCGTGACCGGGCAACCGCCGTCGTTTTATCACCCAGCCTGATGCTCAGGGGAAGGGGGCTCCCGGCAGCATGTGTCGGCAATGAATGTCACTTTCATGGCGTTACTATGCGTTAACGTAGCCATAAGACAGACACCTGGCTTGCGTCTTCAGGTACCCCTACATTTAGTGGTGGCTACCTCCAGGCGGTTTATCTATTCTGCCTGTAACCGTGAGAAGACCGGAGTCTCTCTTTGTGAACCATTTAATCTTTGAAAAAGTCATCATCATCTTCATTCTCGTCCTGTGGGTATTCGATACATTCAGAACCAGGAAAAGAAAACGTTTTGATCCTGCCATTGAAGCGGCTGATGCCAGAGAACGTTATCAATGGCGTTATTTCAGATGGGGTTTTCGGATCATACAAGTGGTAGCGGGAGTGTATATCTTCGTACAGCTGATTCAGGTATTAATAAGATAGAGGCCCGGGCAGAGTTGCTTTTGCGTCGACAAAGGGAAGTGTTAGCTGTGTGCAAGAAGCAGACGTTAACGTCGTTAAATGCGTCACTTCTGAAGCTGAACATAACCATTCTCAGCTACACTTGTTCCTGTTTTTTCGTCGCGAGCCGAGCACTTTCCTGCATATTACAGGGGGGGTAAGTGGGGAGCATTTCAAACAACAGCATATGTGGCCCTTCAATGATGCAAGTAATACTGGTTCGACACGCGGAAACAGAGTGGAATGTAAAAGGTATTATTCAGGGACACAGTGATAGCGCCTTGACGCTCCGTGGGGAGCGTCAAACAGCAGCCTTGCTGACAGCGTTTGTAGCGAGTGATTACCGGGTAGAATGTGTTTACGCTTCTCCGCTTGGCCGGGCCTGGCAAATGGGACAGCGCCTGGCGGAGAGTTTTCATTGTTCACTGATAGCTGAACCAGCTCTGAAAGAACAGGCTTTTGGTCAGTTTGAAGGTATGACAACCATAGAGCTCCTGCAGAATAATCCAGACGCCGCAGAAGCGTTATTCAACCTTGATGCAGAGTATTGTCCGCCAGAGGGTGAGTCTCTCTCACATGCTTCGCAGCGAATTATGCATTTTTTAACCAATCTGGAAAAAAAACGTCATCATCGAACAATATGTATTGTGTCTCACGGACAGGTCATTCAGGGTGTGCTTGCGATGCTAAAAAGTGGTGCTGTGGATGATTTTCACCGGTATGCACAACCCAACGCGAGTTACTCCGTGTTCGAACTGATTAATGGAAGATGTACCGCCCTAAAATGGGGGATCGCGACGCATTTACGTCACCTGGATTAAACAGTCTGACTTACCCCAGATTCCTGCTGTTCATGTTTGCTGTTCTTCCTCAGCTTGTCGTTCCCGTCGCGGGTCCTGTCTGGTTGCAATTGCTTGTTCTGGGGAGTATTCAAAAGCGGGCTGGAATGGTTTCCCTGGGTTCAGTCGCGATGGCATCAAGGACGTTTGGAAACGGCTCTTAACACCCGGGCGATATCAAATGGCAGGAACGGTGTACAGGCGTTGTCATCCGCATGATGTTTAGCGGGCCGGCATAGTATCGACATCAGCCCGTTAAGGTATATACAACCTGTAAACCCGCTGTCCTCTTCTCGTTCAGACTGGAACTTAACCTCAGTTGGTTCGTCCGCTCTGTGCCAGAAGCGGACGTTGCATAACATCAGTTATACCCAGGGTATCAGGCACACTCTATTACCGGAATGGATTCAATCTTGCGTAAAGTTCATTCATTATGCGTAATTGATTCTGATCTGCTCTTCCCGACTGAGTACGAGCCCGGCGCCTGTATATGCCGCCAGAGATTCTCTGATATATAACCTCACATCGCACTCCTGATTAATAAACGTCAGTGATTATAAAAATGTCTGCCTGCCCCATAGGCAGGGGCAGGTTCTGCATTCTATTCCCGCGCGGAAATCGTCCTGCGGGAAGTAACCCGGAATGCCTGCCTGATGTCCCAGACGCTTTCCTCACGTCCCACGGCCAGGGCAAACAGTACTCCCCCCACGATTGAGAACAGACCCAGTACGCTCCATGCGAGCGTCATGTCAGTACCGCCCCCCAGGTGCTTCAGGTAGCCGGCAACAAGCGGTCCGCCAAACTGACCAATAAAGTTGCTGCATGCACCTACAAATGCCACCGCAGGGACCGCTTTCTTTGTCGGGAGGATTTCCGTCAACCGGACGTAAACCAACGGCACAAGCATCTTCATTGTCAGGCCGACAAACATGAACAGGGCTATCTGCACCCAGTAGTAAGACAGCGGAACAAAAGCCGCGGCTGACAACGCGATACCGCACAACACGGTGGGAATAGCGGCATGCAGCCGCCGTTCCTGGTTGTATTTATATGACCGCCGGGTGATATACCAGATGCCCACCATGGTCATCAGGAAAGGCATTCCGCTGATTAGACCGACTATGAATTCACTGAGCGTTCCATACCCCTTAAGTGCCGTCGGCAGCCAGAGCGTAAAGCCGTATGCCAGCATGCTGTGCAGGGAATAGCCGATTAACATCAGCCAGAGTGCCGGTATTTTGATAATGGTCCACCAGGGGTCAGATTTCTCCTTCACATAGTTTGACTGCTCAGCCGCAAGGTCTTTCTGGATATGATCCCGGTCCTCGGCGCTGAGCCAGCTCGCAGCCTGAATACTTTTAGGTACCAGATAAAACCAGATGATGCAGAACAGCCACGCGGGTGCCCCCTCAATGACCATCATCATGCGCCAGTCATGATGTGCCAGGATCCAGCCCGATATTGGACCGGCCAGAAACGCACCGGCCCCCAGGCTGAGGTTCCAGATACCAAATGCGCGTCCCCTTTCTGGCTTCATAAACCATTGTGCCAGAAACATCGCCGTTGCTGCCTGAATCGGCCCTTCAGCAAGTCCCAAGAAGAAACGGATGGCAACCAGTTCACCAAAGTTACGCGTCAGACCCGTGAGCATGGCGCAGGCACCAAAAAGAAACAGGCTGACGCCAATTATTCTTCGCGATCCAAAGCGAAGCGCCAGCCAGCCAGCGGTAAACTGCGTCGCCACGTAGCCCCATGCAAATGCACCGCCAAGCCAGCCAGCTTCTACCGGGCTGAGCCCCATCTCGGCCGTAATATGGGGCAGCGCCATGCCTATATTCACCCGGTCGAAGAAAGAAATGGTATACATGATAAACACTGCAGGGAGTATTATTGTCCAGCGTTTTTTCCCGATAAGCGCATTACCTTTAAGAGCATTATCACTCATGATAACTTCCTCATTTAGAGCAGATGTAGGGGAGGAAATGCTGATTTCAGGTCCTTTTAAATATCAGTCAGATAAAATATTTTTATTATTTTGAAGCAGCAACGACGTAATTAGTCAGGCGACCAACTGACTCAATTTCGACTTCAATAACATCGCCGTCATTAAGAAATACCTGCGGATTACGTGAACGACCAACACCGCCTGGTGAGCCCGTCAAAATAACATCACCCGGGGATAGCTGTGTAAAGGTACTCATATAACTGATAATTTTGCTTATTGGATGAACCATATTAGCTGTACTGTCCTGCTGAACAATTTCACCATTAAGCCAGGTTTTTAGCTGAAGCTTTTGCGGATCGGGGACCTCATCACACGTAACCAGCCAGGGACCGAACCCACCTGTTTTGCTCCAATTTTTGCCGGCAGTGAACCAGGTATGCTGCCAGTCACGCACGGAGCCATCCATATAGCAGGAATAGCCCGCTATGTATTCTGCAGCGTCCTGCTCAGCGATGTTTATGCCGGATTTTCCGATTATGATTACAAGCTCACCCTCATAATCGAGCTGATCGCTCAGCGCAGGCTTCACGATGTTGCCCAGATGAGCGGTCTGAGAATCTGAGAACCGGATGAATATGGTAGGCGCATCCGAAGTAATACTAAACTCAGTGCGTTTGGCCTGATAATTCATGCCGACGCAAAGTATTTTGCCCGGATTATCAATAACAGGAAGGAAGGTAATATCAGAAAGCTGATAATCCGGCTCATAGCTGATATATCCGTCAGCTGCTGCGATCCCTTTTTCTCTGATAAAACTTTTCAAATCGGGAGTATCAATATCTGTCCGGCTTCTCAGGTCAATAACTCCCTCACCCTGTAAAATACCGTAACTTTTATATCCATCAGGCGTCAGATAACTTAAAAGCTTCATACATTTTTCCCGCTACGCCCTTCCGCATCGCAGAAGGGCGTTATTAAATTAAGCAAGACGAGATGTCAGCAGAGACTTATACAGCCAGCGCGCGCATTTCTTTGATAAGGTCTGATTTACCCTCAAAACCGATACCCGGCAGTTCCGGCATGATGATATGGCCATCTTCCACCTTCACCGAGTCAGGGAAACCGCCGTAAGGCTGGAACAGATCGGGATAGCTTTCATTGCCACCAAGGCCAAGGCCTGCGGCAATGTTCAGGGACATCTGGTGACCCCCATGAGGGACGCAGCGTGACGGTGACCAGCCAAATTGCTCAAGCACATCAAGCGTGCGCAGATATTCAACCAGACCATAAGAGAGTGCGCAGTCAAACTGCAGATAGTCTCGATCCGGGCGCATGCCGCCATAGCGCAGCAGATTTCGCGCATCCTGATGGGAGAAAAGGTTTTCACCCGTGGCCATTGAGCCGGGATAGAACTCTGACAGCGCGGCCTGCAGGGAGTAATCCAGTGGGTCACCGACCTCTTCGTACCAGAACAGCGGGTAGTCACGCAGCATTTTCGCATAGGCAATACCGGTTTCCAGATCGAAGCGGCCATTGGCGTCAACGGCGAGACGCGCTTCGCTGCCAATTTCCTCCAGGACGGCCTCAATACGGCGACGGTCCTCTTCCAGAGACGCTCCACCGATTTTCATCTTCACAACGTTATAGCCGCGATTAAGATAACCGCGCATCTCCTGACGCAGCGCGCTCAGATCTTTACCCGGGTAATAGTAACCGCCCGCCGCGTAGACAAAAACACGCGGGTTAGCCTCAACGCCCTTCATTTCTGCCAGCAGGCGGAACAGCGGCTTGTTAGCAATTTTTGCGGTTGCATCCCAGATGGCCATGTCCAGCGTACCTACCGCAACTGAACGTTCGCCGTGACCGCCCGGTTTTTCGTTGCTCATCATGACGTCCCAGATCTTATGCGGATCCAGATTGTCGCCTTTGGCATTCAGCAGGCTTTCTGGTTCGGCTTCGAGGATACGGTTGCGGAAGCGTTCACGGATCAGGCCGCCCTGACCGTAACGGCCGTTAGAGTTGAAGCCGTATCCCACTACGCGACGTCCGTCTACCTCAACGTCTGTCACAACGGCAACCAGGCTGGCCGTCATCTTGCTGAAATCGATGTAAGCATTACGGATAGGGGAAGCAATAGGCTTGGTAATTTCTACAACGTCAAGGATACGCATGTTCTCTCCGGCAGTTTCCAGTCAAATACGATCTAACTAAATTACCTACGCTATATTTTATGTCATGCCGTATATTTATCGGCATAATGCACTAACGTAGTGTTCAGGGACCTTGTTGTCCTGTCTGATACCATCCTAAGCAGTTAACAAATTTCGTTCTAATGCCAAAGAGGCAGGCTGTAATGCAAAATCGGCATCACTTGGAGTTAACTTGGCTTGAGGACTGTGTTGCGCTGGCACAGTCCCTGAATTTCTCCCGTGCGGCAGCTTCACGATATGTGACGCAGCCAGCATTCAGCCGGAGGATTGTCTCGCTGGAAGAGTGGCTTGGAACGCCGCTTTTTGAAAGAAATCGTCGGGGCGTCAGCCTGACGCGCGCCGGGGAAGTATTCGTTACGCAGATCCCTGAACTTATTCGCGCACTTTATACCTTGAGAAGTGAATCTATAGAGGCCGCAGGAGAAACCAGACCGGATGTTATTTTTTCCGCCACGCACTCTCTGTCATTTTCTTTTTTCCCGGCACTGATGCGTAATAACGAAAAAATCGCCCGCTTCGGTTCTTTTCGCCTGTTATCTGACACACTGAGTGCCTGTGAACGCATGATCGACAAAGGTGACGCGCAGTTTTTGCTTTGTTACTACCACCCTCATATGCGCATCAATCTTGAACAGTCGAAATACTTCAGTGTTCGGCTCGGGCGGGAAACATTATTGCCTTATTCCAGATGCGATCCGGCAACCCGCGAGCCAATGTGGTATGCATCGGGCGGCAAAAAGTTTCCTTTTCTGTCCTATTCGGCTGAATCCGGCCTTGGCCGGATCCTTTCCAACACCTCGCAGGTCAACCGTGCCAGACGCGGAATGGAAATCGCATTCACTGCCGATCTGGCTGCAACATTACTGGCCATGGTCAGGGCCGGTGACGGCATCGCATGGTTGCCGGAAACGCTGGCAGCGCCGGATGTTGATGCCGGTTCCATTGCCGTTGCGGCGAAGAAAGAGAGCGCGCTCTGGGTACCCATAGACATCAGGCTTTTCCGCCCAGCAGCAAAGATGTCCCGCGCTGTAGAAGAGTTGTGGGAAATTTTCGTAGAGGACCAGATCTGACAATCGGAAAATATTCACGCATTTCTTACTGCACCATCATAAGAAAAAAGTGAGAGAACATGAAGCCCATAAGACGTGGCATTGCATGCAGAGCTAGCACTATCCGATGGCCGCTTTTCGCTCATAGCGGACCTTCAACTCAGGTAGCTTGTCTGCTCTGTGCCAGGAGCGGAGACTAAAATCAAAACCGATGACAAACTTACCGAGCATGACATTATGCTTGCGCTGCTTTGTAACGTGCCTCCAGCTTATCCAAAAAGCCAAAAAGTACTTGGTTCATTTCGCTATAATCGTGCGCCCGGAGCGCTTCAGGCGTGTCAACGAAACGATATTCTGCTGCACGGCTCAGGTCTTTCTCAGAATGAGCGATCAGCCGCTCTACAACGTCCAATGTGAGCTCCATGTGGCACTGGAAACCAAAGACGCGGTCAGAATAGGCAACGATCTGCCGCGGACAGCCTTCGCTGTAAGCAATAATTTTGGCCTCTGGCGTCAAACCCGGCATATCGTTATGCCAATGACCCACTGCCAGTGTTTTCCCAAAGTGAGAGAACATCTCATCCTTCCTGCCGTCTTCGGTCAATGTGATCGGGAATTTACCAATCTCTTTTTCCGGGCTATGAGAGAAGGGCGCGCCCAGCGCTTCACCGATTAGCTGTGAACCCAGGCAAATACCGATCACCGCCTTACCGGTTTTAACCGCAGAAGCAATCAGCGTCTGTTCCGCTTTAGCATTAAAGTGCGGGCACGCTTCAAGCGTTGTGTCCGGATCTTGCGGACCGCCCATAACGATAAGAAAATCGATGCCTTCGGCGTCAGCAGGTAGCCGATCGCCTCCATAGACGTGTGAGTAAGTTACATCATGACCCTGGTTTATTGCCCAGGTTGCATATGCGCCCGGGGCTTCAAAACTTTCATGTACGATAAAGTGTACGCGCATGAGGTTAAGCTCCTGTAATATCTTTGATGATCAGAATGATAAGTCACGCACCCATTGCCTAAGGCTCTTCTCCGGGTGGTTCCAGTTTCGATATGATAATGGCAGGGGCTAAATCTGAAATGCCAGGTAGTATAGATAAAGCGCCAAGACATGATGAGGCCACAGGCTGGTCCAGTACTGCGATAAGCTATCAACGCGGCGAGGCAGATCCTCCCCATCATCATGTTGAGGGGCAGCTACTCTTCGCCACCAGAGGGGTTATGCTGGTGCAAACAGAGAGCGACCGTTGGGTGATCCCTCCTCAGCGGGCATTATGGTTACCGCCTCTGCATATCCATAGTTACCATCTGCTTTCACAAACCGATCTCAGAGCGATCTATTTCAGCAGTAGCCTTATCGCAGAATGTACGAGCTTTACAAAGAGTCAACAGGTGCATGTGATAACGGCTACGCCGTTAGTCAAAGAACTTATCGCAGGGCTGTTCAGTGAGGACTACGCCAGACCGATTCAACGGAAGATAGTTTTGTTGCTTCTGGAAATTCTCAGCGAGGCTCCACCTTTAACGATGGCGCTTCCCATGCCGAATGATGAGCGATTATACAGCGCGGCCAGATCGCTACTGGTCACTCAGCGCTGGGAAGCATCGCTGAGCGAGCTGGCTTTTATGTCGGCCATGTCGGAACGGACCTTTTCCCGCTTGTTTATGAAGGATACAGGCTTTAGTTTTAGAACATGGAAGCAGAGAGCCAGAATTTGCGCTTCGTTGGATCTTCTTGCGAACGGCGTTCCAATCAAACAGGTCGCTTACCAGCTTGGTTTCTCATGCCCGGCGGCCTTTACCGCTGCTTTTCGCTGCATTTTGGGGGCAACGCCGCGCGATTATGTGCCTTAAACCGGGAAACCCTCAAAGCGGTCTTTGAGACTGTCATGGGCATATTACCAGACGCAGAAACCCTGCGAGGGTAGGCGTATCCCGCCTTTGCTGTTGAGAAAGGTAGTTTAATTTGCACCCGACACACTCTCATTGATTAAAGCACGGAGTGGAGATTACTGCGGTCCACAGTTCTGACAAACCGTGAAAGAGAAGGCCTGCGTCAAGAAAAAAGGTGTCGCGATACGTTATGAAATTATCTTATGACAGACCTTGCGGTGATTTACGGCACCGGGTGGATTCCGGACGCTGTGAACCGACTCATTGCTACGAAGCCTGATTCTGCTGTACCTCAGGCCATATGATAGCCTGCACAACAATCACATACCGCCCATTAATGTATCCAGGTGAGTACTCCCGGGCCCTGGACGTCCCCTGTGTGCCAAAAGCGGAAGTAGGCTGAAGATAAATTAGCATTGCTGTTAGTCGTGGGTTCTGCAGATGGGTAGAAATTGATAACTTAGGATGCAAGTTCGTCCCGCTCTTTCTGCAGTTTTCATCGAGGGGATATTCTCCGGAATAATTGTGCCCATATACAAAGATAGTTCAGAATCGGAATGAGTTAATAATCGGTACAGCAGGCGTTGCGCTCGGGCTGACAATGATCGACCACGAAAAGCAGGAAGTATTACTTTGTCAGTAATACGATATCCTCGCAGAAAAGCGATGTTTCCTTTCTGGCATATTAGCAACCCGGCGCGAACGTCGTTTTCATAGATAATATATACTTCTCTCTCAGAAATATGGTCACACAACTCTTCGTCATCAACTGCTACCAAATTGTTTGCAGAAAGTTCGCGAACTGTCTGCCATGTATGCTTATAGGCATCGCCCAGAGCCTGACAACACCAGTCAAAATCTTCGTATGTCGCCACTTGCAAAGTAAGAGATTTATCATTGAATTCAGGGGGTTCAGAAAAAGAGGTGGCGTATATATACTGGTCGGGAATACCCTGCGGGAAGGACTGGCCGGGTACAAGAATGCGAACATACTGAGCTCTGAGTTGTGACCATTCCTTACTAATGAGTTCTAATGCAGTATGATTTAGGTCAGAATCCATACCTACAATATCAATAAAAGGTTTGTTAATATTTCCGCCCTGATAACGGGGGCCAGTAAGAAATTGCTTTCCATCAATATTGAGTTTTCGTTGTAAAAAATATTCCTGACATAATCCAGTTTCTCTCCAGGGAAATCGCGCCGAGAAACTTCTGTCTGTACACCTCGATTCCTGCTCTGACAACCATTGTTTTAGCCATGAACGTAGGGTAAATTCAGGCACAGGTAGCCTGGCATATTGAGATAGCATGTAAGATAGCATAAAAAATATTTCGCCCTTGGATGTAAAAATGTTCTTTATAAACAAATCAGAATAGCTCTACTCTCATTTTATTACCAATTATAGCTGGCACGTCCGCTCCTTGCTCAATGCGGACCTTTAGCTCGATAGCTTGTCCGCTCCGCGCCAGAAGCGAACAGTGTTATCAGTGGCGATTGATAAAACGTCAGCCCGTAGACCTTGTCTCACAGCACCTCAACCACTTCAAATTCTTCTGCGATCAACTCCATATCCTCAGAAAAATGACCTTCGGAGCTGAAAAATCTCTGATGCTCTTTCTTCCAGTATTCAAGGCTTAAATCGCCTTCACCTTCTTTGCGGGCGAATGCTTCAGTCACATCACAAAAACGAACCAGCTGCATCGAAATCAGTCTGATCACGCAAACTGGAACATTCTGGCCATCAAGAATAATGTTATAACTCCCTATCCTCGGGGCAGCTTTTTCCTGCTGGTAAGAGGCAAAAGATCCGCAAGAGGCCGTTTTTATCCCTTTTTTGATCAGGTCAGCAAGCTCGTTAGCCAGCTCCGGACTGTCACCCATTTGCCAGGCATCTGCGCCGGGATACTTCTTTTTTATTTCCTCAACCTCAACCATGAAAATCCCTTCGTTATCGTCAATGAAAAGAAATGGCATACCTTTTTAACATGAGCGGTCCCAGCATTATCAGCGATATCTTTCTTTAGATAGTGTGGTCCGTTTTTCGCTCAAAACGGACCTTAAGGGCATTGAACGCGTTTGCTCTGCGCCAGAAACGGCAGTTAACTTCAAGACGAACCATAAAGTCGCCTGTCTTATTCAGACTGCCAGTAAAGCGGTGAACCGAACGCGTCGATGTAGTAATCGATAATCGCCCGCACGTTCAGCGGAGGGTGGCGGGCATTCGGATAGATTGCCGCGATATGCTGTGGCTCCGTTTTTATGGACCTATCCAGCTCCGGCAGCAGTTCGATAAGTTCGCCGCTCTTTAGCCGGTCTCCAATCAGCCAGTCAGGAAACAGCACAATCCCCATCCCTCCGAGTGCGGCAATCAGCAGGGTTTCAGCATTATTCGATGACATCAGGGGTGAGACAGGGTAGTGCACCCATTCCTCTCCGTGCCGGCGCAGCAGCCATTGGTTTGGTCCTGACGAACCGCGGTAGACCAGGCATTTATGCCGGGCGAGCTCTTCGGGCGATCCCAGCATGCCGTGCCGGCGGATATAATCCGGTGACGCGGCAAGATGATAGCACTGCTGGCCAAACACGCGCGCATGAAATGCGGAATCCATCAGCACGCCAATCCGGAAAATCACGTCAGCCGGCTCACGGTGCGGATCGATGTAATCATCAGTCAGCGTAAGCTCAATGCTGAGCTTCGGATATTGCTGCGCCAGGCTCGGTAACGCGGGTGCGACATGGCGCTGTCCAAAGAATACGGGTGCGTTTATGCGGACCATTCCGGAAGGCTCAAGCGTTCTCTCGTTGAGTTCCCGCCGTGCCTCCTCCATGCTGCCAGTCATCGCTCGCGCATAGCGGATAAAAAGATGGCCGCTTTCCGTCGGGATTATCGCCCGGGTATTGCGGTAAAAAAGCTGCTGGCCGAGCACATCCTCCATCTGATGGATGACCCGCGATACCTGAGAGGCCGATATCCCTTCCCGCCGGGCCACCACAGAGAAATTCTGCGTCTCATAGACGTCTATAAAAATCAGCAGAGCGCGAATACTGATGTTCCCAAGCTCATTCATTAATGCATATCCTGCACAGGTGTTTATCTCATTATGGCATTTTTCTCATCCATATTAAGCCGTAATCTCCTCCGCCTGGACTACTGGAGATGATTGCTATGCAGCTAATATTGATTTTTATCGTCATTGCCGGGGGCATGGGACTGTCCATAGAGGCAGGATTGCTCGGACCATTGGGTGGGGAGGTCGGTGACCTCTGGGCGACCTTCAGCATATTCGGCGTGGGCGCTGCGCTGACCTTTCTGCTGATGCTTTTTTTCAGCCCGCGCAACAGTCCGTCGTTCTTTGCACAACCAGCGTGGCAGCTGCTTGGCGGCGTGCTTGGGCCGATTTACGTCATCATCCTGACCGTGGTAACGCCGGCAATCGGCATCGCCATGACGATGATCGGCATCCTGGCAGGCCAGGTTTTCAAGAGCCTGATTATTGATCACTTCGGTCTGCTCGGTACGTCGCGCCGGAAAATTGACAGTAAACGTATCATTGCGCTGATTTTCATCAGCGCAGCGCTGGTTATGGTTGCACAGGGGTAAATTAACATTATGACTATTATCATGATTCTGCTCGCCGTTGCCGGTGGCGCCATGCTGAGTATCCAGGCGGCTATCAATGGCCAGCTGGGCAGCAAGGTTGGCGTATTCAAAAGCGCATTCCTGACATTTTCTGTCGGCGCCCTGGTGACGGGGCTGCTGATCTTTTTCTTCGAACCCAAACACACCCTGACGCTGATGGACGTGCCTAAATGGCAACTGCTGGGCGCAATGTTTGGTGTGCCTTATATCGTTATTATGGTACTGGCCGTCCAGCGTATTGGCGCGGCAGTGGCTACGGTCGCTGTCATTTTTGGTCAGTTAACCATGAGCATGCTGATCGATAACTTCGGCTGGCTGGGCAATGCGTCGATTCCATTCTCGATGAGCCGAATCGGCGCCATTGTCTGCCTGGGTATCGCGCTGTTCTTCATTTACTCCAGCAGCAGGGCAAAAGCTGCCACGGCGAAAATCCCCCGCCAGCCATCGCCGGGGGGGAGTTGACGATTATTCCCAGCGTTTCAGCAGCAGACTGGCATTAACCCCGCCGAAGCCAAAACCGTTCGACAGCGCATAGCGCATCTTCTGCGGGCGGGCCTGCAGCGCCACCAGGTTCATGCCTGCCGCCTCTTCATCGGGGTGATGCAGGTTCAGCGTCGGCGGCACCACCTGATCGCGCAGGGCCTGAATGGTGAAGATGGCCTCAATCCCGCCGGCCGCGCCTAACAGATGGCCGGTGGCGGATTTCGTCGAGGTAATGGCGACCGGATGCGCGCCAAACAGCGTTTTAATCGCCGCCAGTTCACCTTTATCACCGACCTGCGTCGAGGTGGCGTGGGCGTTGATATGGTCAATCTCGTCGACGGTCACCCCGGCCTGGCGAATAGCGGTCTCCATGGCCCGACGCGCGCCGTTCCCGTCTTCCGGGCCTGCGGTCAGGTGATAAGCATCTGCGCTGGTGCCGTAGCCGACCAGCTCGGCCAGCGGCGTGGCGCCGCGCGCCAGCGCGTGCTCGAGTGACTCGATCACGATAAGCCCCGCGCCTTCTCCCATCACAAATCCATCGCGGTCGCGGTCAAAGGGGCGGGAAGCGGCTTCCGGCTGGTCGTTGGAGGCGCTGGAGAGCGCCCTTGCCGCGGCAAACCCGGCCAGGCTAACGCGATGAATTGCCGCTTCCGCGCCGCCGCAGAGGGCGATATCCGCCTCGCCGCTGCGGATCATCCGCGCCGCATCGCCAATGGCCTGGGCGCCCGCCGCGCAGGCGGTGACCGGCGCGCCGATGGGGCCCCGGAAACCGTGGGCGATAGACACATGCCCGGCGGCCAGGTTGGCCAGAAAAGAGGGGATAGTGAACGGCGAGAGGCGACGCGGCCCGCGTTCATCGGTGGTATGTACCGCATTGGCGATCTCGCTGAAGCCGCCGATCCCGGTGGCGATCACCGTGGCGGTACGTTCCTGTTCGGCCGCAGATGCTGGCGACCAGCCGGCCTGGGTCAGCGCTTCACGGGCGGCGACCAGCGCAAACTCGATAAAGCGATCCATCTTTTTGCGCTCTTTCGCCGGGATGGTCGCCAGTGGGTCGAAGCCGTGCAGCGGATCGCTTTCAATGGACGGCACCTGGCCGGCCACTTTGCAGGGAATATCCGCGACCAGCTGCTCGCTGAGTCGGGTGATCCCTGACTTTCCTGCCAGCAGCGACTGCCAGACGTGCTGTACGCCGCAGCCCAGCGGGCTGACAATCCCCATCCCGGTGACGACAATGCGTTTAACGGAAACGCCCATAGTTTACTCTCCTGTAGTATCAGTGTGCCGGCGGCTTTTTCATCAAGGGAACCAGCATCGCGGCAAGCAAAAAACCCATCATGATGAGGTAGAAAGCATCGGAAAAGGCCTGGGTTCGCGCCTCCCGCAGCGCCAGCGCGGAAAGATTTTTCAGCGCCGCCGTCTGCGCGGCATCCGGCGAGATCCCCTGCGTGGCGAAGTTTGCTGCGCTGCGCTGAACAAAATCGCTCATCGCCAGGTTGGCGTTAGTCAGATGGTCCGCCAGGCGGCTGTAGTGCAAATTGGTTCTGTCGTTAAGCACCGTGCCGCACAGGGCGATGCCGATAGCGCCCCCGAGGTTGCGCATGAGATTAAACAGCCCGGAGGCCAGCTTCAGGCGCGCGGGCGGCAGGCTCCCCAGCGTCAGGGTCACCGTTGGCGCGACGGCAAACTGCTGCGCCAGTCCTCGAAACGCCTGCGGGAGCAGCAACTGGTCCGCCCCCCAGTCATGGGTTATCGGGACGAAGCTGTACATCGACACCGCAAAGCCGATCAGCCCGGCCATCAGCAGCCAGCGCAGATCGACGCGGTTGGCGAGCCACGAATAAAACGGAATAGACATGACCTGGAACAAGCCGGTGGAAAATACCGCCAGGCCGATCTCCAGCGCGCTGAAACCGCGCACGCTACCGAGATACAGCGGGGTTAAATAGATGGTGGCGAAGATGCCGACGCCGGCCATAAACGAGAAATAGCAGCCGAGGCTGAAAGTTCGGTCCTGCAGGGCGCGGAGGTCCATCACCGGCTGCGGATGGCGGAGGGTGCGGATAACAAAAGCCACGCCGCAGAGCAGGGCGACCCAGGCGGTGGTCGTCAGGGTCGCGTCATCAAACCAGCCCCAGCGTGGACCTTCTTCGAGGGTATATTCCAGGCAGCCGAGGGACAAGGCCAGCAGCAGAATACTGAGATAGTCGGCGCCGCGCAGCAGAGTGGGGTCGGCGCTGTCTACTTTCACCAGCAGCGGCACTGCCACCGCGATGTAAATCCCCGGAACAACGTTGATAAAGAACAGCCAGTGCCAGTTGTAGTTTTCGGTGATCCAGCCGCCCACCGTTGGGCCCAGCGTCGGGGCGAGGGAGGCCAGGCCGCCGATCGTCGCCGCGGCAATAACCCGCTGTTTGCCCTGGAAAAAGGCGAAAGCGGTGGTGAACACCAGGGGGATCATCGACCCGCCCGCCAGTCCCTGCAGGGCGCGGAAGGCGATCATACTCTGGATGTTCCATGCCCAGCCGCACAGCAGGCTCATCAGCGTGAAGCCTGCCGCGGAGGCGGCGAACAGCCAGCGGGTCGACATGACCCGGGCCAGCCAGCCGGAAAGCGGGATAATAATGATCTCGGCGATCAGGTAGCTGGTTTGTACCCAGACGGTTTCATCGTCGCCCGCCGACAGGCCGCCGCCAATATCCCGCAGCGAGGCGGAGACGATCTGGATGTCGATAAGGGCGATAAACATCCCCACGCACATGCTGGCGAAGGCAAAGATCTTCTTCGCCGTCGGCATCGAATGACCCTGCGGGGCGGAAAGCGCCTGAACGGTGCTCATCGAGGGCTCTTTTCATTCACGGTAACGATCACCGACAGTCCCGGGCGCAGGACGTCAAGCTTTGCCCCGTCACCTTCCAGCGCAATGCGAACCGGCACCCGCTGCACGATTTTAGTGAAATTCCCGGTCGCGTTCTCCGCCGGCAGAATGCTGAAGCGTGAGCCGGTCGCCGGCGCCAGGCTGGCGACATGGCCCTTAAAGGTATGGTTCGGCAGCACATCGGCGACGATGGTCACCGCCTGGCCGGCGCGCATATGCGCCAGCTGGTTTTCCTTGAAGTTGGCGTCAATCCACAGGCCGTGCGCGGGCACCAGGGAGAGCAGCTGCGTGCCGCTGCTGACGAAGGAGCCGGACCACGCGCGGCGGTTGCCAATCACCCCATCGAACGGCGCGCGAATGTCGGTATAGCTGAGGTTCAGCCTGGCCATCTCGAGGTTAGCCTGGGCCTGCGCCAGGGCAGCCAGGGTTTGCTGCTGGCGAGCATCCAGCACCGTCAGCTGACGTTCGGCCACGGTTTTATCCGCTTTGGCTTTCTCCTGCTCGGCATGCGCCCGGCGATAATCGGCGGAGGCGTTATCGCGGATCTGTGCGGAAATCGCGCTCGACGCGGCCAGGGCGTTATAGCGTCGGTTGTCGTTAGCCAGTTTTTCGGTTGCCGCCGTGGCGGCCAGTAACGAGGCCGTAGAGCCGGCAATGGTCGCCTGCTGTAGCTGGCGGGTAGCCTGGATATCGGCCAGCGCGGCCTGCTGCGCCGCCACTTCTCCGGCGGCTTTCGCGAGGGCGGCGCGATAATCGCGGTCGTCAATACGGATCAACAAGTCACCTTTTTTCACCGCCATATTGTCCTGCACCGCCAGCTGCTGGATATAGCCGGAGACTTTGCTGGAGATGGCGCTAATGTCGCCGCCAACATAGGCGTCATCGGTGGTCTGCAGAAAACGTCCGGTTTGCCACCAGTACGCGCCGTAGCTCGCTGCCGCCAGAACGGCGGAGAGGGCCGCCAGGACGAGGACGCTTTTCTTACTGGCCAGCTTCATGGTTGGCATCTCTGTAGGGTTCAGGCTGGAATTTTTGCCCGCTATCGCCTTCGCGTTTGCGCAGCAGATATTCATGACGATATTGCATCAGCGGCGAGGCGGCGGGGCCCGGCACCATGGCGTATTTACCCGGGATAATCTCTTCCCCGGTCGCTTTATCCACCATGATCGGATCCACCCGGCGCTGGGTGGCGGTTTCCACCAGCTGCATCTGACGGCCTTCGGGAGCGAAGTGGCGGTTACCCCATTCCGCCAGCGCCAGCAGCACCATGCGGAAATCGCGGCCCCGCGGGGTGAGGTGGTATTCGTAGCGCGGCGGCGTGCTGCTGTAGCACACCTTCTCCAGCAGGCCGTCGTCGACCAGCGCCTTCAGGCGGCGCGACAGAATATTGGGCGCGACGTTGCTGCTTTTCTGAAATTCGTCGAAGCGGGTAAAGCCCGCAAAGGCGTCGCGCAAGATCATGATGCTCCAGCTGTCGCCGATGCGGCCCAGGCTGCGGGCGATGGGGCAGGGAGCGTGGCAAAGCGGTTCATTTTTCATGGGCGGTCCAGGTAGCAGGTGGCTTTTGCCAGCAAATTGACATAGTCACTATCAAAATGCAAGTGACTATTCATGGCAGCCAGGGGAGAAGCCGCTGCCGTTCCGCTACGTCGTTTCTCCCTTTGAACAGTCTCCGCCGCCTTATATCTGCCTGACCGTAATAAGAGATAACTATCGCTGATGGCAGATGAAACATTTTAATAATGATAAAAATCGATGTGCTGGGTAATGACCTTTATTGGGGGATACGATATAAGGTATGGCGACACTCAAATTAACATTCTCATAACTTTTTAAGGTTAAATAAATGAAGCAGGTGGGTATTGTTGGCTGGCGGGGCATGGTTGGCTCAGTATTGTTGCAGCGCATGATCGAAGAAAATGATTTCGACGATATTTCAGCGCATTTTTTTAGTACCTCCAGTGCGGGTGCCGCTGGTCCGGTTATTAAAGGTAAAAGCGACAAACTGAAAGATGCGAATTCCCTTAGCGCCCTCGCCGAAATGGATATTATTATAACCTGTCAGGGCGGGGATTATACCAAAGCCATCTATCCTGCGTTAATTAACTCTGGCTGGCAAGGGTACTGGATTGACGCCGCTTCGGCGCTGCGGATGGATGACAACGCCTGCATTATTCTCGACCCGGTCAACCGCGATAATATCGATCGCGCGGTGAAAGCGGGAATGAAACTGTTTGTCGGCGGCAACTGCTCCATCACGCTGAGCCTGATGGGGCTGGCCGGGCTGATCAAGGCTGACCTGATTGAATGGATGAGCGTAATGACCTATCAGTCTGCCTCCGGGGCGGGCGCCAAACAGGTGCGGGAATTCATCGCGCAAAGCGCGTATATCAGTCAGCATTTATCTGCGGATGAACTGACGGCATCAGGTTCCGTGCTGCCTTTAGTCAATAAAGTGAGTGAGTTGATTAATAGCGCCGGCATGCCGGTGGAGAATTTTGGCGTCCCGCTGATGGGCAGCATCATTCCCTGGATCGACAGCGATCTTGGCGATGGAAACAGCCGCGAAGAATGGAAGGGCGAGGCGGAAACCAATAAAATTCTTGGCCTTGCGCCCGGCAGCATCCCGGTCAATGGCTTATGCATTCGGGTCGGCGTAATCCGCTGCCACAGCGCTGCCATTACCCTTAAACTGAAACGTGAGGTCAGCGAAGCGGAATTTGCTGAGTTAGTGACCCATTCCCATCCGTGGGTAAACTATATCCCCAATAATAAGCAAGAGAGTGTCAGTAAATTGACCCCGGCTGCTATTAGTGGTTCGTTGCAGGTAGGAATTGGCCGCTACAAGAAAATGTCGCTAAATAATGAACCCGTCTACTCGGTGTTAACGGTTGGCGATCAGCTATTGTGGGGCGCGGCGGAACCCCTGCGCCGCATGTTAAATATCCTGCTGGGCAAAATATAGTTAAGATTATTCGGGGAAAGCACTCGTTCGCTGGCGGTTAAGACAAATGTTTAACGAAGCGTTTGCGGACTTCCTTATAGCCGTTATTTTCATAAAATTGATGCGCTCTGATTCTTTTTTCACTGCTTGAAAGCTCAATATGAGCGCATTGTTTATCGCGGGCGAGGCGCTCTGCGGCATGGAGAAGCTGCTGGCCTATCCCTGAACCCCGTGACGATTCCTCTATCACCAGCGCGGAAATTAATGCCCACAATCGGTTTTCATGTACCGGTAAGATAAAATTGATAACGACCACGCCACACACGGTGTTTTCTGCTTCAGCCACCAGCGTATGCATCATACTTTGGGGTTCAGTAATGCGTTGCGCTAAGATCGCCGTCTCCGTCTGATAGCCCAGCTGCAGAAATAGCGTTTTCAGCGCGGGGATATCTTTTGATTCAGCAGCCCTGATTAACACCATGACCATCGTCTCCTCACGTATTGATACCGGGCGGGTGCGGGCCGGTGGATAGCCACATTCCCCCGGCCCGCGTCAGTGTATGCCTCTCAGTCCATCAGACTGACCTGGGCGGCGACAATCCGCCAGCCGTAGGGAAAGCGCACCCACGTTTGCTGCTGACGCCCAAGGCGCGCGCTGCCTTCGCGGGTAAACTCGGTGCTGCATACCGCCATGTCCGCGCCAAAGGTGGTGATGGTGGTATGGCGCAGGTCGCGGGCCAGACCGGCGGCGGGGCGGGCGGCGCGAAAGGCGCGGATCGCCTCAATGCCATACAGATTTTCGCCGGCCCCCAGCCGCACGGTGCGCGGATCGTGCCAGAACAACGCGTCCAGCGCCTCGATGTTATTGCTGACCAGCGCCTCTTCATACTGATAAAACGCCGCCGTCACCTCGGCGAGGATCGCCGGGCGGTCTACATTGTCCAGATTGATCATGCTGCACTCTCCGCCACTCGGGCATCGGTAATGCCCATCGCTTCCAGCGCCCGCGCGGCGCGAAGACAGGCTTGTTCGTTAAACGGCGCGGCTATCAGCTGCAGGCCAATCGGCTTGCCGCTGGCGGTACGCAGGGGCACGGTCACCACCGGCAGCCCGAGGAAGGAGATCGGCTGGGTCAGCATGCCCATGCTGGCGCGCACCGGCAGCGGCTGGCCGTTAATCACCATCTCCTCGGCGCCAATTGGCGTAGCGCTGCATGGGGTGGCCGGGGCGATCAGCACGTCGGCCTGACTGAACAGGGATTTGATCGCCAGACGGGCATGACGGCGGAAGCGCTGGGCCTGCAGATACCACGCCGAGGGGATCATCGCCCCGGCCAGCAGCCGCTCGCGGGAGTGGGGTTCAAAGCGCTCGGGCGACTGGCGAAGATCCGGCAGATATTGATTGCCGCCTTCGCTGGCGCTGATGATAAAAGCCGCCGAGCGTGCCAGGGCGGCATCCGCGAACTGCAGCTCGCTGTCGGCGCCCAGCGCGTGGGCGACCCGATCCACGGCCGCCCGGGCGTCGTCATCGCACCAGGTGGTGAAATAGCCCCCCAGCCGCGCGCAGCGCAGACCCTCCAGCTCCCGATCCAGCAGGTTGCCGGTGCGCTCGCTGGCTTTATCGGCCTGAAAGTCATCGGCCGGGTCGCGCCCCTGCAGGGCGTCATACACCGCGGCGAGGTCGGCCACCCGGCGGGCAAAGGGACCAATATGATCCAGACTGGCGACAAACGGATGGCTGCCGGAGCGGGAGAGGCGGCCGAAAGTGGGTTTCAGGCCAAAGATCCCGCACAGCGACGCGGGGACGCGGATCGAGCCGTTGGTGTCGCTGCCGAGGCTGAAATGGACCAGCCCGGCGGCCACCGCTGCGGCCGAACCGCCGGAGGATCCGCCGGCGATCCGCGACAGATCGTGCGGGTTGCGCGTCGCGCCATAGTGGCTGTTTTCGGTGGTGAAGCCATAGGCGTAGGCATCCATATTGAGCATCCCGCTGAGCAGGGCGCCGGCGCTGTGCAGCTGGCGCACCGCCCAGCTGTCGCTGGCGGCCGGCGGCCGGCCGCTCAGCAGCTCCGCCCCGGCGAGGGTGGTGTGCCCGGCGACATCAAACAGATTTTTCACCGCGTAGGGAATGCCCGCCAGCGGCGGCAAGGGGCGCTTTTCCCGGCGCAGGGCGTCGATGCTGTCGGCCTCCGCCAGCATGCGCTGGGCGGTGACCTCGGTCCAGGCGTTGATCTGCGGATTAACGCGGGCGATATCGTCCAGCGTCTGGCAGGCGATCTCCCGGGCGCTCAGTTCGCCATCGTGCAGCGCACGCTGGATCTCGGCGATGGTGAAATGGTGAAGTGTCATGCTTTATACACCCCCGCAATGTCGTCGCGCGGCCCGAGGGGATAGTCCATCAGCGGCTGCGCCATGGCGGCGATGCGGGAAAACTGGCGCTCCAGCTCCTCACGGCGCGGCGCCTCCAGCTCCAGGCGTAACAGGTGGGTCATCTGCGTCAGATACTCGCTCCAGTCTGGCTGTGTGGTCATGGTCTGCTCCTTAGTATCCGGCGGCGGCGCCGTTGCTGCGTGGATCGGTAGCCCCTTCAAGCAGGCCATTGGGATGGCGGACAATGGCCCCGGCGTGGCCCATCGCCTCGCTGAAATCGGCCAGCACTTCCACCTCGTGCCCCAGCTCGCGCAGACGCGCGATGCAGGCGGGGGCAAAGCGTCCCTCCAGCTTCAGTGAATCCGAGGACTGCCCCCAGGTGCGGCCCAGCAGCCAGCGTGGCCGTGAGATGCTCTCCTGCAGCGGCGCCCCCTGCAGGATATAGCGGGTAAACAGCGCGGCCTGGGTCTGTGGCTGACCGTCGCCGCCCATCGAGCCATAGACCATCACCCGGCCATCGTTCAGGCGCGCCGCGGCAGGGTTGAGGGTGTGGAATGGCTGTTTGCCAGGGGCCAGCGCCAGGAGATGCTGCGGATCGAGGCTGAAGGCCGCCCCGCGGTTTTGCCAGACGATCCCGGTGTCCGGGATCACCACGCCGCTGCCGAACTCGTGATAGATGCTCTGAATGAATGACACCGCCAGTCCGCTGTTATCCACGACGCCCATCCAGACGGTATCGCCCGGGCCTTTACCGCCGCCCCAGGGGGAAGCGCTGGCGTCGTCGATGCTGTCGGCCAGCGGCTGCAGGGCTTCCGGGGTGAGCAACTGCTGTACATCCACATCCAGATGGCGCGGATCGGTGATATGCGCATCGCGCAGGGCAAACGCCCGCTTGGTGGCTTCGACGATACGGTGCACCGTTTGCGCCTCGTCGGCGTCGGCCATCTTCAGACGGTCGGTAATGCCAAGGATCGCCAGCGACACCAGCCCCTGCGTGGGTGGGGCGAGGTTCCACAGCGTTCCCTGCTGGTGCTGGAGCGTCAGCGGCGCCGGACGCCGGGCGCGGTGGGCCTGCAGGTCGCCGAGTGTGACAGGCATCCCCAGCGCGGCCATCCCCTGGGCGAGACGTTCAGCCAGCGGACCGCGATAGAAACTGTCGAGACCGTCGCTGGCCAGCATGCGCAGGGTACCGGCGAGGGCGGGCTGGCGGAAGCGGCTGCCGGTCCGGGGGGGCTCGCCCGCGACCAGCCAGGTTTCGCTGAAGCCCGGCTGATGGCGCAGCTCTTCCAGTTTGCTGGCGGTGGCGTGGGCCTGCGAGGCGGTGACCGGAATGCCGTCTTCGGCATAGCCGATCGCATCGGCCAGCAGGCGGGCCACCGGCAGCGCGCGGCCGGTTAAGTCCCGTGAAATCCGCAGCGCCTCGTCCCAGCCGCTGACGGTGCCGGCGACGGTCAGCGCGGCCTGCGGTCCCCGGTGGGGAATATGCTGCTGTCCGGCGTAGGCCTCGAGGGTCGCCAGCGACCCGGCGGCCCCGCTGGCGTCAATGGCGATGGGGTCTCCCTCAGGCGGCACGATCAGCCAGAAACCATCCCCACCCAGGCCATTCATATGGGGATAGACGACGGCGATGGCCGCCGCGGCAGCCACCATCGCTTCAATGGCGCTGCCGCCCTCGCGCAAGATGGCCAGCGCGCTCTGGCTGGCGAGGTGGTGGGGAGCGACCGCCATGCCGTGGGTCGAAACGTTGCTACTGTGCATAAATTATCCTTTCTGAACGAATCACCCGCAGAACACTGCAAAAGCTGTTCCAGCTCTGAACGTTTCGTTTCATTGATAAAAACAATGACCGGAATTTTCCCGCTGGCACGCTATGTGTAAGGCATAGCAGATACAGTATGATGAGGGATGGACGATGAAACGAAAGTTACAGGGGCGCTATGCAACAACTCGATGAACGACTGAAAGGGCAATACGCCTCGCTGTCGCCGCAGGAACAGCGGGTGGCGGATTTCATCTTTGACCACTTTGACGACCTGATAAGCTACAACAGCGCCGAGCTGGCGCAGCTGAGCGGTGTATCGAAAGCCACCGTCAGCCGGCTGTTCAAGCGCCTGGGCTATGACAAATATAAGGACATGCGCGATGAGCTGCGAACCCTGCGCCAGAGCGGGATGCCGCTGACTGATCAGCGCGACGCGGTGCAGGGTAACACGCTGCTGGCGCGTCATTATAAGCAGGAGATGGCGAACCTCACCCAATGGGTCAACGCCCTTGACGCGCGCCAGTTCGCCGAGGCGCTGACGGCGATGGTGGCCGCGCGTCGTATTGTGGTGATTGGCATGCGCAATGCCTATCCGGCGGCGCTGCACCTGCGCCAGCAGCTGCTGCAGGCCCGCGGTCAGGTGCTGGTGCTGCCCCAGCCTGGGCAGAGCCTCAGCGAAGAGCTGGTCGATCTGACCGCCGATGATCTGGTGGTGATGATGGCATTTCGCCGGCGGCCGCGGATCGTCCGCCCGCTCCTGCAGCAGCTGCAGCGAGATGGTGTGCCGGTCCTGTTAATGTGCGAGCCGCAGGCCCACAGTCTGTTCCCGCTCTCCCGCTGGCAGCTCTGCGCGCCGTTGGACAGCGTCTCGGCTTACGACAGCTATGCCTCGGTCAACAGCCTGATCAATCTGCTGGCCAATGCCTTTCTGCACGAAACGCTCGATAGCGGTCGTCCGCGCATCCACGATATCGCTACGCTTTACCAGCAGCTGGACGAGCTGGAACAACGCTGATGGGGCGCCAGCGTGGTGCTGTGCATCAATATGGTGCATATTGTTCCGCGTTCTGGCGCCGTCGTTTTTTGTTCTTCGGCTCCTTACTGCCTGTCCTTTCTCACTTTTAGCTTAAATTCCTCGCCAACCCGCGCATCGACCGTATCTGGCACATTAGTTGCAAAAACAGATTCAAAGAATCTTTTGTTTCATGCTAACGTAACGGGTAAACATCATGAAGAAACTGTTGATCGCACTGGCCGGGGCCGCTTGTCTCCTTTCGTCTGTTTCTGCCGCGCAGGCTGACCAGCTCCAGGATATTGAAAAACGCGGCGTCATCCGCATTGCCGTGCCCCAGGATTTTCCGCCGTTCGGCTCGGTGGGGACTGACCTGCAGCCGCAGGGGTATGACATCGATATGGCGCGCTATCTGGCGAAGTCGATGAAGCTCAAGCTGCAGCTGGTCCCGGTGACCAGCGCCAACCGCGTGCCGTATCTGCAGACCGATAAGGTGGACCTGGTGATCTCCAGCCTCGGCAAGAACGCCGAGCGCGAGAAAGTGATCGACTTCAGCCGCGCCTACGCCCCGTTCTTCCTCGGGGTGTTTGGCCCGAAAGGGGCGGAGCTGAAGGACGCGGCCGCGCTGAGCGGTAAAAGCATCGGCGTGACCCGTGGGGCGGTGGAAGATATGGTGCTGACCAGCGTGGCGCCGCAGGCGGCGCAGATTAAGCGCTACGAGGACAATAACACCACGCTGTCGGCCTATCTGTCGGGCCAGGTGCAGTATGTCGCCACCGGTAACCTGGTGGTGGCGGCCATCTCCCGGCAGAACGCTGACAAAGCGCCGGTGCCGAGCTTTATGCTGAAGGACTCGCCGTGCTTTATCGGGCTGAAAAAGAACGAACCGGCGCTGAAGGCGAAAGTGGATACCCTGATCGAGCAGGGCATTAAGGACGGTACCCTCAACGGTTTGTCTGAGAAGTGGCTGAAAGCGCCGCTGCCTGCCAGCCTCGGCGCGTAAGGTCTGTGGATGACGGAGCAACTTCATTTTTCTGAGCTCTGGCCGCACTGGCCGGAGCTGCTGGCCGGTCTGTGGGTGACGGTGCAGCTGACGGTGCTGGCGACGATCGGCGGACTGGCGATTGGGATCCTCGGGGCGGCGATCCGCAGCGGCCGCCCGGGCGTCCTCAGCCGGATCTGGGGCGGATATGTGGAAATCATCCGTAACACGCCGTTCGTGGTGCAGCTCTTTTTTATCGTTTTTGGTTTACCGAACCTGGGTCTGAAGATGACCGCCGGCGAAGCGGCGCTGCTGGCGATGGTGGTTAACCTCGGGGCTTACAGCACCGAGATCGTGCGCGCCGGCATCCAGGTGACGCCGAAAGGCCAGTGGGAGGCCGGACGCGTGCTCGGGCTCAGCCGGACGCAAACTTTCGTTCGCGTGGTGCTGCCCCCGGCGCTGCAGCGGATTTATCCGGCGCTGGTTAGCCAGTGCATCATCGTGATGCTCGGCTCGTCGGTGGTGTCGCAGGTCTCCTATGAGGAGCTGACCTTCGCCGCCAACCTGATCCAGTCGCGGACGTTTTTGAGCTTTGAGGTCTATCTGGTGACCACCGGGATCTACTTAGCGTTATCGATAGCGATGCGCCAGCTGCTGATGGCGGCGGGGCGTAAATGGCTGGGGGTGCAGGCATGATGACCACCTTTACCGACTGGGACATTATCCGCAACCTGCTGCTGGCCGGTCGCTGGACGGTGCTGCTGTCGCTGGTCGCGTTCACCGGCGGGGCGCTGGTGACCTTACCGCTGCTGCTGCTGCGCCTGACCGGCGGACGGCAGGTGAAACGGCTGATCCGCGGCTACGTCGAACTGTTTCAGGGGACGCCGCTGCTGATGCAGCTGTTTCTGGCATTTTTCGGCGTGGCGCTGTTCGGCATCGACGTCTCGGCATGGACCGCGGCGTCGGTGGCTCTGACGCTTTATACCAGCGCCTTTCTGCTGGATATCTGGTTCGGCAGCATTCGCGCGCTGCCGAAAGGCCAGTGGGAAGCCTCGCGCTGTCTCGGGCTGAGCTTCGGCCAGACCCTGTACCGGGTGGTGGCGCCGCAGGCGCTGCGCATCGCCATCGCGCCAACGGTGGGGTTCGCCGTGCAGGTGATCAAAGGCACGGCGCTGGCATCGATTATCGGCTTTGTGGAGCTGACCAAGGCAGGAACCATGCTGACCAACGTCACTTACCAGCCGTTTAAAGTGTTTGCCCTGGTGGCGCTGGGCTATTTCATTCTGTGCTATCCGCTGTCCCGCTACAGCCGTTATCTGGAGAACAAATTCAATGCCTCTCATCACCATTAATCAGATGCAGAAGTACTACGGCGACAACCATGTGCTGAAGGGCGTCGATCTGGATATCGACATGGGGGAAGTGATCTCGATCATCGGCCGCAGCGGCTCGGGCAAAAGCACCCTGCTGCGCTGCATCAATGGTCTGGAGGGGTACCAGGAGGGGAGCATCAAGCTCGGGGGCATGACCATCACCGACCGCGATTCCCAGGCCCGGGAGATCAGCCGCTCCATCGGCATGGTGTTTCAGAACTTCAATCTCTTTCCGCACATGACGGCGCTGGAGAACGTCATGCTGGCCCCGCGGCGGGTGCTGAAGAAGTCCCAGGCCGAATGTCGCGAGCTGGCGCAGCGGATGCTGGAGAAGGTCGGTCTTGGCGATCGTCTGGATTACTATCCGGCCAACCTCTCCGGCGGCCAGCAGCAGCGCGTGGCCATCGCCCGGGCGCTGGCCATGTCGCCAAAAGTTTTACTCTGTGACGAAATCACTTCGGCGCTTGACCCGGAACTGGTGGGCGAAGTGCTGAAAGTACTGGAGCAGCTGGCGGCGGAAGGCATGACGCTGATCCTCGTCACCCATGAAATGAATTTTGCCCGCGAAGTGGGCGACCGCGTGGTGTTTATGCATCAGGGGCGCGTCTGGGAGCAGGGCGACAGCAAAACGCTGTTCGCCAGTCCGCAGACAACCGAACTGAAACAGTTTATCTCCTCGGTGCGCGGTCTTAACTAACGTAAGGAATGGCAGATGGATATCACTCAGTTTTCGCAAATTAACCCGCCGCAGCGCCTGCTGATGGGACCGGGGCCGATCAACGCCGACCCGCGCGTGCTGCGGGCCATGGCGAGCCAGCTGGTGGGTCAGTACGATCCGGCGATGACCCACTACATGAATGAAGTGATGGCGTTGTACCGCGGCGTATTTCGCACCGAAAACCGCTGGACGATGCTGGTGGACGGCACCTCCCGCGCCGGTATCGAAGCGATTCTGGTGTCGGCGATCCGGCCGGGTGACAAGGTGCTGGTGCCGGTGTTCGGCCGGTTTGGTCATCTGCTGTGCGAGATTGCGCGCCGCTGCCGGGCAGAAGTACACACCATCGAGGTGCCGTGGGGGGAAGTCTTTACCCCGGACCAGGTTGAAGACGCGATCAAGCGCGTGCGCCCGCGCCTGCTGCTCACCGTGCAGGGCGATACCTCGACCACTATGCTGCAACCGCTGGCGGAGCTGGGAGAGATTTGTCGTCGCCACGATGTGCTGTTCTATACCGACGCCACCGCGTCGCTCGGCGGCAACCCGCTGGAAACCGACGCCTGGCAGCTGGACGCGGTGTCCGCCGGGATGCAGAAGTGCCTGGGCGGCCCCTCCGGCACCTCGCCCATCACCCTCAGCCCACGGATGGAAGAGGTCATCCGCCGCCGCCGCTGCATTGAGCAGGGGATCCGCACCGATGCCCACCACGATGGCGTCGACGAGATGATCTACTCCAACTATTTCGATCTCGGCATGGTGATGGATTACTGGGGGCCGGAGCGCCTTAACCACCATACCGAAGCGACCTCAGCGCTGTTCGCCGCCCGGGAGTGCGCGCGCCTGATCCTTCAGGAGGGACTCGACAACGGCATCGCCCGCCACAAGCTGCACGGCGATGCGCTGCTGAAAGGGATCCAGGCGATGGGGCTCGAGACCTTTGGCGACCTGCGGCACAAAATGAATAACGTGCTGGGGGTGGTGATCCCCAACGGGATCAACGGCGATCAGGTGCGTAAGCTGATGCTGGAAGATTTCGGCATTGAGATTGGCACCTCGTTCGGCCCGCTGCACGGTAAAGTCTGGCGCATTGGCACCATGGGCTATAACGCGCGTAAAGACTGTGTGATGCAGACCCTCAGCGCGCTGGAGGCGGTCCTGAACTACCTCAAGTTCACCACCACCCAGGGCGCGGCGATGCAGGCGGCCTGGGATCACTACCGCACCGAGGCCACCCTATGAGTGATACCGTCCGCCAGCAGGCGGAGAGAGAGGCGGCCGCCAGCCGGGTGATGGCGCGCGCCGACCAGCTGGCCGCCCTCAGCGAAACCGCCGACGCCCTGACCCGGGTCTATCTGTCGCCGGAGCATCTGCAGGCCAACCAGCTGGTGGGCCAGTGGATGCAGGCCGCCGGCATGATGGTGTGGCAGGACAGCGTCGGTAATATCTGCGGTCGCTATGAAGGCGTGCAGGAGGGCGCGCCGGCGGTGCTGCTGGGCTCTCATCTCGATACCGTGCGCAACGCCGGGCGCTACGACGGCATGCTCGGCGTGCTGGCGGCGATTGAGGTGGTCCAGCGTCTGCACCAGCAGGGGCGACGGCTGGCGAAGGCTATCGAGATCGTCGGCTTTGGCGATGAAGAGGGCACCCGCTTCGGCATCACCCTGCTGGGTAGCCGCGGCGTCACCGGCACCTGGCCCGAAAGCTGGCTGTCGCAGTGCGATGCCGACGGGGTGAGCGTCGCCCAGGCGCTGGTGAATGCCGGACTCGATCCGGCGCGGATCGCCCATGCCGCCCGCAACCCGCAGGATATCGCCGCCTATCTCGAACTGCATATCGAGCAGGGGCCGTGCCTGGAGCAGGCGGGCCTGGCGCTCGGCGTGGTGGAGGCGATTAACGGCGCCCGCCGCCTGACCTGCCGCTTTACCGGCGAAGCCGGCCATGCCGGCACGGTGCCGATGCTTCATCGTAAGGACGCGCTCGCCGCGGCGGCGGAATGGATGGTGCAGGTGGAAAGCCTGACCCGGCAGCGCGGCGGCAACCTGGTGGCGACGGTCGGCACCCTGCGCTGTGCGCCGGGCGCGGTGAATGTGATTCCGGGCGAGGTGCAGCTGACGCTGGATATTCGCGGCCCGCAGGATGCACCGCTTGCGGCGCTGCTGGAAGAGCTGCTGGCGCAGGCGCAGGCCATTGCCGGGCGCCGCCAGCTGAGCTTCACCGCCGAGGAGTATTACCGTATCGCCGCCACCGCCTGCGACAGTCAACTGCAGGCGGTTCTGAGCGAGGCGGTGACGGCGGTGCAGGGGCGTTCACTGACGCTGCCGAGCGGAGCAGGGCATGACGCCATCGCCATCGCCGAGCGCTGGCCATCGGCCATGCTGTTTGTGCGCTGCCTGGGGGGCGTCAGCCATCACCCGGCGGAGTCGGTCACCGCCGCCGACGTCGGGCTGGCTATCGACGCGTTCTCCTGGGCGGTAGAGAAGGTAGCTGACGCCTGATCGCGCCGGTTACCGTGCCCCGGCTGGCGGCTTCACACCGCCAGCTGGTTGACTACCTCGGCGACGGAGGCGATGGCATGGATGTTGCCGATCCCCGCCCCCAGCGAGATATACCCCTCATCGGTATTCCCCTCCAGCATGCCCAGCCGCATTCCGCGCAGACCGCCCATCGCCTGGGCCAGCTCGGCCTTTGAGGCTCCGGCCCGGTCCATGGCCACCAGCTTGTCGCTCAGTTTGCCAGGCAGGGCGCGGTAGTAGTCCGGCAGCGTACGAAACAGCCGCAGATCCAGGCCGTTGGCGGCGAGAATTTTCGCTTTCACCGAGTCGGGAACGCGACTTTCGACGGTGCTGATGAATACCGAACCGGCGAAGACGCCTTCCGCGCCGAGGGCGTGAGCAGCGCGCGCTCCCCGGGCGTCGGTGATGCCCCCCGCGGCCATCACCGGAACCCGCTGAACAGCGTCAACGATCAGCGGGACGATAGTGAAGGTCCCCATTGCGGTAGCCGGCAGCGTGCCGCCTTCGTCAAAGCCGGTGGCGACGATGATGTCCGCTCCGGCCTGCTCCGCGCGACGGCTGTTCTCCGGCGTCGGGTTAATATCGCGGTAGATAATGGTGATCCCGGCGGTTTTCAGCTCATCGAACAGCGCCGGTTTTAACGAACCGTCTCCGTAGCCGGTGTAGACCACCACCTTAACGCCTTCCTCTTTGATCACCGGCAGGATCGCCGGCGTCCAGATGTCGTTTTCCGCCGTCGGGATCAGGTTGACGCCAAAGGGTTTCTCGGTCAGCTGTTTGGTTTTGCGGATCTCTTCGCGCATTTTCTCTGCCGTCGCCTCCGGCGTGGAGACGGCGGTTGCCGCCGTCAGGCCGGCGTTCGGGCCCAGCACCCCGAGACCACCGGCGTTGCCGACGGCCGCCACCAGACGAGCATCGGTCAGCCAGGAGAGCGGGCCCTGGACTACCGGTTTTTCAATACCCAAAATGCGGGCCACACGGTTAGTTTGCATGATATTTTTCCTTGTTCGTTAATGAGTTATCAATTTCTTCGCCCCAGCGATGCGGCAATGAGGGCAGTGTAGGCGCCTTTATTGTTTTAAAAAATGAGCAAAAACTTTCATCACTGTTATTAAATTGGTAATAATTGAGGCAGGCGAAGAGACGGGGAACGAGCCGTTATGCAGATGAATCTGTTTGAAAATATTAAAATCTTTATTGAAATCGTCGACGCCGGCAGCTTTGCCCAGGCGGCGGAAAATTTGCAGATCCACCGGCCGGCGGTGACCAAAGCGCTGCAGCAGCTGGAGCGGGAGAGCGGTGTCAGGTTGCTGCAGTGCACTACCCGCCGCCTGTATCTCACGCCGGAAGGAGAAGAGTTTTATCGGCGCAGTAAACCGCTGCTCTCCCAGGCCGACGATCTGCTGGAGTCGTTCGCGCCGGACCGGCCGATCCGCGGCCAGCTACGCGTCGATATGCCAATCGCTTTTGCGCGGCTGCTGGTGATCCCGCATCTGGCGGATTTTTATCAGGCCCATCCGGAAGTGGAAATTGTCCTCAGTAGCTCCGATGTGCGCCGGGATATGCTGCGCGATGGCCTGGATTGTCTGCTGCGGGTGGGGGATCTGGAGGATGGCGACTATGTGGCGCGCTCGCTGGGGGAGGTGGCGTTAACCACCTGCGCGAGTCCTGCGTATCTGGCTCGCTATGGAGCGCCCGCCACGCTGGAGGAACTGCAGTCGCACCTGGCGGTGAACTGGGTAAACAGCAGCAGCCGACAGATTATGCCCTGGCGATTCCAGACCCCGGAGGGCATCAGGCAGATCGCCATCCCCGGTAAACTGGTGCTGGACAACTCAGAAGTTTTTACCGCCGCCGGGCTGGCAGGGCTGGGCATGCTGCAGGGAATGCGATTCTTTCTACAACCCTATATCGACAGTGGGGAGCTGGTAGAAATTCTGCCGGACTTCCCGGCGCCGCGTCGGCCACTGTCGCTGCTCTATCCGCACCGGCATCTCTCGCATAAGGTGCGGGTGTTTGCCGAGTGGCTGCAGGGGCTGGTGGCGACGCTGGATCGACCGGTGTCGCCTTGACTCTGGTGGCTGAGCGTTTATATATAAAATGTGAATGCTATTAAGGCAATAAATCACAAGGCTGGATAATGACTCAACCTGTAAGGGAATGCTGATGAAACTCTGGAATAAAACACTGCTTGCTTCCGCCCTTTGCCTGACCCTGTTTGGCTGCGACGATGCGTCGAAAGTGGATAACAAACTGGATAAGGCCAAAGATAATGCGGAGCAGATGAAGGATGCCGCGGCGGACAAAGCCCAGGCGATTAAGCAGGATGCGGATAAGCAAATTGATACGCTGAAAAGCCAGGCCGACGCCGAGGCCGATCGTCTGAAGGATCAGGCCAGCGCCATCAAGGCGGAGGCGGACAAGAAAGCGGATGCCATCGCCCAGCAGGCGAAAGCCCAGGCCGATGCGGTGAAGCAGAACGCAAAGCAGGAAAGTGACCGCATAGTCAAAGAGGCGGGTCAGATTAAAGACAACGCCATCGGTGACGCCAATCAGCTTTCGGCGGAAGCGGCGAGCAAAACCAAAGCCATTCAGGACAGTATCGCGAAGGATAAACAGAACACCACGCCACCGCCCGCCCAGCAGTAACTCGCGGTGTTTGCCGGGCCGTCGCCCGGAAATATAGGGAGCGGAGCCTGATAGATTGCCCGGCGGCGCTGCGCTTGCGCGGGCCTACGCAGGGGGCCGGTTGGCTGCGCAATGACCGGGCATCACCCTTTTGTAGGCCGGGCAAGACGACGCCGCCCGGCATATGGACCGCAATAACATCCTGCTGAGGGGTATCTTACGATACCCCTTTTTTATGCCCGCCGCGGGTTCAACGGTTTGGCAGCAGGGTGCCTTTCAGGCCGTGTGGCTCGGAGCGCAGATATTGCGAAGGAACGCGAACCTGGGCGCCGAGGCTGGCGGCAGCGTGCCATGGCCAGTGCGGATCATAGAGCACCGCGCGGGCGAGGGCGATCAGGTCGGCATCGCCATTCTCCAGCGCCGCTTCCGCCTGCTGCGGGTCGGTGATCAGCCCTACGCCAATCACCGGGATGGCTACCTGCTCGCGAATGTCGCGGGCGAAAGGCAACTGGTAGCCCGGACCGACGGTGATGGCCTGCTGCGGCGACAAACCGCCGCTGGAGACATGGATATAGTCGCTGCCCAGCGCTTCCAGCTGCTGGCTGAACTGAATGGACTGCTCGCCGTCCCAGCCGCCTTCAACCCAGTCGGTCGCCGACAACCTGACGCCCACCGCCATGGCGTTGCCCACCGCCTCGCGGATTGCCTTAAACACTTCCAGCGGATAGCGCATTCGGTTTTCCAGCGAACCGCCATACTCGTCACGGCGCTGATTGCTGAGCGGTGAAAGAAACTGGTGCAGCAGATAGCCGTGAGCGGCGTGCAGCTCAATCAGCTCAAAGCCCAGGCGTTGGGCGCGCAACGCGCTGGCGACAAAGGCCGCTTTGATGCGTGCCAGATCGGCATGGCTCAGCTCGGCCGGGGCGCGGTCGCCGTCGTGAAACGCCACCGCGGAGGGGGCGACGGTCTGCCAGCCGCCCTGGTTGAGCGCCAGCTGATGGCCACCCTGCCAGGGGGCCGCGCAGGAGGCCTTGCGCCCGGCATGCCCCAGCTGGATCCCCAGAGGGATCGGTGACCAGGCCCGGATATCCTCCACCACGGCACGCAGGGCGTTTTCGGTTTCATCATCCCACAGCCCCAGATCCCCAGGCGAGATACGTCCCGCCGGCTCTACTGCCGTGGCTTCCAGAATTAACAGGCCGGCGCCGGAGAACGCCAGCTGCCCGAGGTGGATCCGGTGCCAGGAGGTTGCCTTCCCCTCGTCGGCAGAATACTGACACATGGGGGCGATAACGATACGGTTATCCAGCGTCAACTGACCAATACGCGTCGCGCTAAAAAGATGACTCATGAGTACCTCGTAAATGTTAGACGTGGTCTTGCACGGGGGCGAACAGCCACTGTTTATAGCACGCCTGCTGGCCCCCCTTTATTCGGATATTGCGTTTAAACGTCCTGCTATTCGATAAACCAGAGACGACGCCGCCGGCCAGTTGCCTGCTGGGAGACCGCGCGGGCCATTGCGCTGCCAATCTCGGCGCTGGCCGTCAGCCCCTGGACAAAGGGGCGATCGTGCATCAGCCAGGGAAGAGCGCCGAAGGCGACCCGGCCGCGCACGGCCTCCGGCGCCTGCAGCGTGTAGTCATCGCCAACGTCAGGAATAGCGTCGCCGCAGGCCAGCAGCTGCTGGCGCAGTGAAGGAAAGGGCAGATCCCGGGTTTTCAATGCTTTCTGTCCGCGGGCATCGATAAAGACATCGAATTCACAGCGCTGCTGATGATGGACAATCAGCGTCCGGTCAGACTCGCGCTGCAGCTCGTAATTCTCACCCAGCGCCACAATTCGCAGAATGCCCGCCTGATGCAGGGCCAGCAACCGGCGAATGGACTCCGGCGGGATCGCAGCGTAGTTATCAATAAACACGCGGGCGAGCCCCTGGCGGAAGCGACGGCTGTCCTCGTCGTTGAGCTGCGGCACCACGGTTTCAATCGCCTCGTGCAGGCGGAGAATGGCATAGCGCCAGGGCACCGTGTGGCGCTCACGCTTATTGCGCTCCACCTCCTGCAGATTGTGCTGCGCCCACTGGAAGGGGTCATGGGTGAGACGATCAGCAAACCAGGCGTCGGCGATGCTGTCAGGCGTCAGCTGGCGCAGCCCCGTCGCCTCGCACCATGCCGGGGCGGCATATTCCAGCTCATGGACGATCAGCTGGAACACCCGATCCAGCAGGCCGTCGCAGCCCTCAGCGACGGCCGCCTCAAGGGCGGCGGGGGTGGCTATCTCCAGCGGCTCCCACGGAATCGGGCAGTAAAAATCGGCCTCCGGCAGCACGCCGTTACGTGACATCAGCGTGATCTCCAGCGCGTCGCTGCCGGGATGCAGGGAAAAATGGGTGGTTTTGTCGTGCTCAGTATGGAAAACGCCGTGGCGGGCCACCACCGCCACGGCGGCATCAATCGCGCTTAAGGAGGTCCCGAGGATCCCGACCCGACAGGGGGCGATGCGGGCCTCCATCAGGCCGGTCCACGGACTGGGGAAGTACTGCCGGCTGGCGCGTTCTTCTTCAGGCCACAAATGGCCGGTGGCAATCACCACCAGATCGACCATTACCGGCTGTGCCGCGCCGTCGGTGTGGATGGCGATCCCGACGGGCTGCACCGCAATATCTGTGACCTCACAGGACTCGCAGACGCTCACCACGAAGCCGGCGTCTCTGGCCCGTTGCACAAGATATAGAAAGCGGTCGCGGTAGTACTCGCCGAGGATCACCCGCGGCAGAAACTGGCGCTCATGCAGAGCCTGCCGTTCAAGACCGCGCGCCGCCAGCCAGTCGTCGCTCTGCTGCTGCAGCCATTGCAGATAGGTCAGGTCAATAGGGGGGATCTCAATGCTGGCAATATTGGCCAGCATCTGCGCCGCGGTATTATCGTCGCTATAGGGCATACCCACCCCGGCCTGCGCCTCTTTTTCAAACAGCGCGATCGATAGCGGCTCACCACGCTTCACCAGTTCATACAAGGTGTAAATCCCCGTCGGCCCGGCGCCGACGATGGCGATTCTCTTCATGATTCTCTCCCTTCCTGTGGGTGGATGCGGCATCTGGGGCAGTGCACTGAAGCCAGCCTGTCCTTAATTCTGGTCGAAAATTAGCGAACCGGTGGGCCGTCGCACGCAATTTGAAACAAATTAGCGTGCTAATAAACTTGCCGACGGCTGGAAAAGGGGTGTAATTAACAAAAGAGCAACTTTCTATACAAACAATTTACACAAGCGGTGGCACCAGCCTGCTCTGCCGGACGCCGCGCAAGCTCCCGGCAACGCCGTCGGGATAGGGATGACAAGATGCACGGCTGGACTTCACGACAGCGCAACGCGGCGATCGCCAGTTTTTTAAGCTGGACGCTCGATGCTTTCGACTTTTTCCTGTTGGTTTTTTTACTGAGCGATATCGCCCACTCGTTTCACGTCGACCTTGAAGAGGTCACCCTGGCGATTCTGTTGACCCTGGCCGTGCGGCCCGTTGGCGCGCTGATCTTCGGCAGGGCGGCGGAAAAGTTTGGCCGCAAACCGATCCTGATGCTCAACATCGTTTTCTTCTCCGCCTTTGAGCTGCTCTCCGCCGCGGCGCCGTCGTTGATGCTGTTTTTTCTGCTGCGGGTACTGTACGGCGTGGCGATGGGCGGGATCTGGGGCGTGGCTTCGTCGCTGGCGATGGAGACGATCCCTGACCGCTCGCGCGGCCTGATGTCCGGTCTGTTCCAGGCGGGGTATCCCTTCGGCTATCTGCTGGCGGCCGTGGCCTACGGGCTGTTGTTTACACAGCTCGGCTGGCGCGGGATGTTTGTCATTGGCGCCGCCCCAGTGCTGCTGTTGCCGTTTATCTATTTCTGCGTCGAGGAGTCCCCGGTCTGGCTGGCGGCACGGCAGAGTAAAGCGAGCACGGCTCTGCTGCCGGTGTTGCGTAGCCACTGGAAGCTGTGCCTGTACCTGGTGGTGCTGATGGCGGCCTTTAACTTCTTCTCCCACGGGACGCAGGATCTCTACCCGGTCTTTTTGAAAGTCCAGCATGGCTTCGAGCCTAAAACGGTCAGCATTATCGCGGTGTGCTACAACATCGCCTCGATCATCGGCGGGGTTTTCTTCGGCTCGCTGTCGGAGAAGATTGGCCGGCGCAAAGCGATTATGAGCGCCGCCCTGCTGGCGCTGCCGGTGATCCCGCTGTGGGCTTTCGCCAGCGGCTCGCTGGCGCTGGGGGCCGGGGCGTTTCTGATGCAGTTTATGGTGCAGGGCGCCTGGGGGGTGATCCCTACCTGGCTCAACGAACTGGTTCCGGCCAACACCCGGGCAGTGCTGCCCGGCTTCGTCTATCAGTTGGGGAATCTGCTGGCCTCGGTGAATGCCACCCTGCAGGCCTCCATTGCCCAGCACCACGGGCATAACTACGGCCTGGCGATGGCCCTGGTGGCCGGGACGGTGGCGATCGTCATTACCATTCTGACCTTCTTTGGCCGTGAGGGCCGGATGACGCAACCCGCCGGGACGGCGCCTCACCAGCCGCTCTCCACCAGCCGTTAAGTGCTGACGCCGGGCGTTGTCAGACGCCCGGCAGACAAGCTAACCGCGAAGGCGAACCGTCGCCGCCTGGCGTTTCTCCAGCGAGCAGATGCCAATCCCCAGCATAATGAACAGCGCGCTGAACAGGTGCCAGGCATGCGGCTGGGTATGCAGGAAGAGGATGCTCAATACCCCGCCGGAGAGCGGGATGATATGGGTGTAAATCTCCCCCCGCGTGGCGCCAATCGTAGCGATACCTTTATTCCAGAAAAGATAGGCCAGCCACGACGGGAAAATCACCAGATAAGCCAGACCGCTAAGGAAAAACGGCTCGCGCCAGGCGGTCCAGTCCTGCGCCGGGTGGCGCATCAGCCAGAAGGCGACGATTGGCAGCAGGAGCAGGGCGCCGAGCAGCGAACTGACGGCGACAAAGCCATTCGCCGGGATGCGGCGGTCCTTCAGACGTAACAGCGAACAATAGAGAGCCCAGCTCAGCGCCGAACTCATCGCCCACAAATCGCCGACGGAAAAAGTATGCAGCGAGGCGGCATGCAGCGGATTCCCCTGGAATAAGAGGATCATCACGCCAAGAGTGCTGAAGACCACCCCCAGCCAGTTGCGGGCCGATACCGGGTCGCGAAAAATCAGCCGGTTAATCAGCAGCACCATGCTCGGCGTGGCGGACATATAGATGGCGGCGTTGAGGGCGGAGGTAGTTTGCAGACCGATATAGAGCGTGAGCGGGAAACTGACCTGACCGCACAGGGTGAGCACCAGCACCGCGGGGGCGTTTTCCCGCAGCAGGTGACGACTGTCAGCAATCTGCCGGCTGTAGAGCAGGCCCAGCAGCAGCGCCGTCAGCGCCCACCGCGCTTCGGTCATCAGGATCGGATCCACGCCCTGAACCAGCACGTGACCGACAACGTAATTCCCCCCCCAGAACAGGGCGGCCAGCGTCAGTAACAGATAGGGCATAGTGATTCCTTGTGTCGTTTGTCACTGTACTGGATGGTAACGTTATTATTTTTATAATATCAATAATATTTTAGTGGTTTTTGTTTGTTTTGTTTAAATTCTTTAACAAACAGAATGTTAGTAATATGAATGAAATTTACGTTGCCGCATTGTGAGCGGTACTATACCGTATAGTCGCCATGCATTTCACAGGGATAAATTCATGCGTAATACCGACAATGGGGTCATTGGTCGTGACCAAACCGCGGTGATGGCCAGGCTGGCGCTGGATGAGTTAATTGACCAGCTTCTGCACAGTAACGCGCTGTCGCTGAAGTTGACGGCCAATCCGCAGGTCGCCGACAGAGCCTGGCATCTGGCTGAGAATATCTGCATCCGCGCCTTCTCCGCTGACGACCCGCAGGCCAAAAAGCGCGCGCACCATGCGCTGTTCATCCTCTATCAGTCCTGGCTTGCCGACCCGCTCTCGCCGGCGGCTGCCAATCAGTTTCATCCACTGCTCTCCGGGATCCGAAATTACATTGAGTCTGAGTGGCTGCGGGCGGAAAGCAAACGTTTCCATCGCCAGAGACCGGTGCTCAATGCCGGCAATATCGTCGACGAACTGCGCGCTCTATGCCAGCAGCACCCGGCGTCTCATCATCCGCTGTTCGATTTCCTTGCCAGCGAGGCCTCCGCCGCGCAGATCGACTATTTCTTCAAAAGCGACAGCGCGCTGAATCTGCTTTTCTTCGATCTGGTGGCGATGGGGCTGGTGGGCTCGTTGCCGGAAACCCGCGCCGAGATTGCCCAGAATCTGTGGGATGAGATAGGTCAGGGCAGCACTGAGATCACCCACGTCAATCTGTATAAGGATTTACTGAAGCGGCGGAATATCGCCTTACCGGACAACCATTTTGCCCATCTGTACGAGTGGCAGGGGCTGGCCGGGTATAACGCCTTTATGGTCGGCGGCGTAAATCGTCAGCATTACTACCAATCGCTGGGAGTGATGGCGATGACCGAACTGCTCGACCCGCCGCAGTATGAAAAACTGGTGGCGGGCTGTCGGCGGATTGGGCTTTCCGATCGCGACGTGCATTACTATGCCGAACATATCACGGTCGATATCGGCCATGCGGACGGTTGGCTGAACAATGTGATTGTGCCGATTGGCAAAAAACATCCGGCGGCGATGGAGGAGGTCTACTTTGGCGCCGCGCTGCGCCTGCAAACCTGCAACGATTACTATGATGGTCTGCTGGCGGCGCTGCAGTCGCTGGACGGCAGCGCATCATCTCACAGCGTACCGCCTTCTGAGTAAATAAGCGCTTTGGCCGCGCTCCAGGCGGTCGTCCCCGGCGGGATCTCCCGGCATTCGGCGGACTCGGCCTGCTGGGCGGCGATGGCGCCATCGATGAGCATCACCATCATCATAGCGACCCGTTCGGCAGGCTCTGGTTTTAATACCAGAGTCAGGATATCGCGGAAAAACTGCCACAGGCGCGACTTGAACCGGGAGCACTGCTCCCGGATCGCCGGCGATGACGCGCCATATTCGAATAGCGCGCGGGTGAACATGCAGCCGTGGAACGTTTCGCAGGTCAACCAGCACTGATAGTAGTCGAACACGGCGAACAGCTTCTCCCGCGCGGTGGCTTTATCCGCGGTGATCTGCGTCAGATCCTGCATAAACTCGCTCTCTTTTTGCCGGAGGATAGCCAGAATGAGCGCCTCTTTATCGGCATAGTAGCGGTAGAAGGTCATTTTGGAGATGCCGGCATGCTCAGCAATCCGCTCGATGCTGGGGGACTGATATCCTTCGCGATTAAACAGCGCGCTGGCGTGGCGGAGAATGTCCGCTTGTTTTGGCTTCATGCGTTTTCCTGTCGACTGGTTCGCTGTCACGACGGCCGGAGACACGGCCGTCCTGCGACAGCGGTGCATTATGCTGGATATTGCCGCCAGGCGGGAAAAAAGTAAATCAGCCGCACCTTAGCGGCGCCGGTGTGTCTGTATAAGGTTACAAGGATGAAGAAGAACATTGCCTTTTTTGACTTCGATGGCACGATCACCCACGAAGATACGTTTACCCCTTTTATTTATCAGTCCCTCGATGCGAAAGCCATTCGTCAGGGCAAATTGCGGCTGTTGCCGTATATTCTCGCCTGGAAAATGGGCTGGCTTTCCGCCTCTGCCATCCGGCAAAAAGTATTTCATTATGCTTTTGCCGGGAAATCGCAACCTGAGATCCTGCAGCGCGGGAACGATCATAGCCAGGTATTTATTCCCTATACACTGCGGGAGAACGCGATGCAGCGCATAGCCTGGCATCAGGCGCGAGGGGACACCGTGGTGGTGGTTTCAGCCTCGCTGGATGTCTATCTTCGACCGTGGTGCCAGCAGCATAATCTTGAGTTGCTGTGCAGCGAAGTGGAATTTCAAAACGGGTCAGCGACCGGAAAGTATCAGGGGGGAGACTGCAGCGGCCTGGCCAAAAAGGCGCGTATCCTGGCGAACTACTCCCTGGCCGATTACGAGGAGATCTTCGCCTACGGCGATACGCCGGAAGATTTCGCCATGCTGGCGCTGGCCACCACCAAAATCTATCGCTGGGATGAGGCTCCGCCATGAGCCTGGCAGCGCCAGGCTACGCAGGTTAAGATGGCGCGCGATTGCCCGTCTCACCAGGAAGAAGAGAAGAGATGATGTTACCCCTGACCACGCCCCGGCTGCTGCTGCGCCGGTTCAGAACGGAAGATCTGCCGTCTTTCAGCCATTATCGCAACCTGCCGGAGGTGGCCCGCTTTCAGAGCTGGACCCACTACAGCATGGCAGAGGCGACAGCCTTCTATGAACAACAGCGTTCGCTGGCCTTTGCTGAGGATGAAAGCTGGTTCCAGCTTGCCGTAGCGATCCAGGCCAACGGTGCGCTGGCGGGAGATGTGGGGATCCACTTTTTCGATCAGGGCAGACAGGCCGAGCTGGGGATGACCTTTTCCCCGGCATATCAGCATCAGGGGTATGCCCGGGAAGCCATGCGGGCGGTGATAGCCTTACTCTTTGAGCAGTTAGCCCATCACCGGCTGATAGCGGTGGTAGACACTCGCAATACCGGGGCGATCAAACTCCTCGAAGGGCTGGGCTTTCGTCGCGAGGCGCATTACCGGCAGAATATCTTTTTTAAAGGCGAGTGGGGCGATGAGTATCTGTACGCGCTGCTGCGCAGCGAATATCAGTGAAGTGACGGCATGGCCGTCACTTCTGTCCGGCCGGGCGATCAGCTATGCTGGCGGATAAAGCGCGCGCGCCACGGTTTTAGCACCCACAGCGCGAGGGCGGCGGTGATAAAATCCAGACCAATCGCGCAGCTGAAAACCACATGCCAGCCGTGGGTGTACTGATAGAGCAGCGCCGCCAGCGGGCCGCCGAAGATGGACCCGATGCCCTGCGAAATATACAGCCAGCCATAGTTGCTGGCGGCATGTTCGCTGCCGAACGTATCGGTGAGCGTCGACGGGAAGAGCGAGAAGATCTCCCCCCAGCCAAAGAACACCACCCCGGAGAGCAGGACAAACAGCAGCGGATCTTCCCGGCACGCCAGCCAGAGCGTCATCGCCACTCCCTCCAGCGCAAAGGCGATAAACATGGTTTGCTCGCGGCCGAAGCGGTCGGAAATAAAACCAAACAGCGGCCGGGTTAAGCCGTTGGTGAAGCGGTCTATCGTTAACGCCAGCGGCAGCGCCGCCATGCCAAACACCACCGCCTGGCTAATGCCGAAGTCCTCGGCGAACACCGCCATCTGCGAGGTGACCATCAGCCCGGAAGTCGACATCATTGCCATCATGGCAAACATCAGCCAGAACAGCGGCTGGCGCAGCATTTCCCGGGAGGTAAACGATCTGCTGCTCTGCGCCACCGTCTGGCTGACGGGCAGGGAGACAGCAGGCGGCGGCAGCTTCAGCCCCTGACTGGCGAGGAAGCCGACGAGGGCGAAAAGGATCCCGAAAGTTGTCAGCGTGTGTTCAAGGCCGTTAGTGGTCAGCGACAGGGAGATGGGGAAAGTGGTTATGATCGCCCCCATCCCGTAGCCCGCCGCCACCGCGCCGGCGGCAAAACCCCGCTGCCTTGGGAACCATTTAACCATCAGGCCGACAACGCCGATATAGACGATCCCGGTCCCGAGGCCGCCCATGCAGCCATAAACCAGCCACAGCGTCGCCAGGCCCTTCACCTGCGCAGAAAGCACCCAGCTCATTCCGGCCATCACCGTGCCGATAGCGATCAGCCGCCGTGGGCCAAATTTTTCCACTAACCGCCCCTGAAAGGGCGAAAAGAAGGTCTGGAGGATGATCAACAGCGAGAAGGTGACCTGCAGCTCGGGCAGACCGACGCCCAGCCTGGCGGCCAGGGGTTTCGTCAGCAGCGTCCAGACATATTGCGGGCTGGAGATGGCGGCCATACAGATCAAGCCCAGCACCAGCTGGCGCCATTTGTCATATTTCGGGGTAACCAACGGTTCGCTGAGTGTCGTCATGTTGTTCTCCGTTTTCAGTTAACAGACTTCCGTGAAACGCATTCACCCTGGATGCCTCACGGAAAGGGGAAGGTGGCGACCGCAGAGTGACGACGTGTTGTGGCCATACGGCATACGATCTTGTCCACATCGCGGTATACAAGCGCACAGCATTAAACGTGCCAGTTAAAATAGTGCTTTATATACATGCAGTTAACATGGCGATGCGGGATTTGATGGGCTTCAGTATGGTGAACAGCCGGCACTGAGTCGGTGCAAATGGGTCATCGCTGTGCGCTTCACTTGCTGACTGGCACCAGGTCGATGGTAGGTCTGATGGAAAAATAGACATGGCATTCAAGCGGGGGACAGGAACTCTCCTGCTTATCCTGTTCAGGATCGCTGATGATATTCACGCCATGGATACAGGGGGCACTAACCTGGCCGGTGCGAACGGCTTTAAATAGCATCCTGGTAAAGTTAAAGATAAACCGTGCATAAACATGACGCAGAAAAAAGTGAACAACAAGTTACTGGTAACAATTTTTTAAATTCAAATTAGAATTGTTTTAATGGTTATTTTCTCAATGTGCTGATTTATAGGTTTAAATATACTTGCAGGCTGAATTTTGATCATTGAGTGAACATGGATAATATCATTGATTATACCAATATCATGATCTATGGTAGCGCATGCTTAATAGTGAATTTAATGAGGTTGAAATGCATAACTATATTACGAAAGGTATTGCGCTGGCTGTAGCTATCGCTGCCTCAGGAATGGTGCAGGCTGATGAGAAAAAGAATCATGATTCTTATTTTTCGGGGATCAAGATTTTTGCGCAAAAGGAGTCCACCGGAAGTGAATGGGATAGCGTTACCGGCGAGGCGAAGTATCTGATATTCTATAAAGTTACGCTTGATAATTACTCTAATAAAAGCATTGAACCAGGCAAAGATAACAAAATGTGCTTCTTTTTGTATGATAAAAATGGCAAATCATTTATGAGCACCGGAATTCAAATGGAGATGCTGAAAAAATACAAACCCATTGAAAGCCGAACCGGAAGCGTGTTATTCAGCAGCGCCGATCCTGAAATACTGAATATACCTTTTGTTCGTCTTGCTTTCGGTAAAGAGTGCTTAACAAAATAACCACCATCCAGAGTGTGGATGATCTGCCTTATATGATGTTAGCGTAACACCGGGCGTCAGTCAGGTGTTACGAGACCTTATTATTTACCTGAACATTCCAACTGAATGATGAGGATGCGTGCGAGGCAGAGACCAGTGGTGACAAGCACCGCGCTCACCTGAAGAGGGTCACTCGTATTTCGGTTTTACGCGGAGGAGGTGCGTCTGCCGGGAGGGGGATGCACTGGCCAGTTATTGGACAACCTTACGCGTCTTTTTTGCTCCGCTATCCGTGACGCTCCTGATGATTTTTCTCAGTTGGCATATGCCAAAACTCATAGCAAATTTATTAGGGTGCTTCGGTTTGCTTACTGCACCTGAAAAAAGGGATCGCTCGACAAAACTGCTATCCTGATACAAAACAGTATCAGCGTGTAACTCGCCAGATATCATCAGCACTGTTATTAGCAAAAGGAGAGATCTTTTCATCATTCGTTCTCTGATAGCTTAATTCTGTTGCTATTTATCTGCGCATTATGTGCACCGTTCAGCAATGGCAGTAACCGACCGATGTATATCCGGCGCATGCGGCGCATAATAAAATTCTACCGAAGTCTGCCTGCTGTTGAATTTGCTGATTTCAACCCACGCGACAGCCGTGGTTTCAGTATTTATCAGATTGTACTTATAAACATTTTCAGGGAGAGTGTCATCATATTCCAGTGATAGTTTCTCTTTAGTGGCTGCATAATGAAGGCAATCAACCACCTGGCTTTTTCCCTGATTAACATAGTAAGTTTTTTCTTCCGGATGTATCCCTACATCCCCGAGATCCATACAACCATTTAACAGAATAAGGGGTGGTAACATCAGCAATATTTTCATGGATCCTCTCTGTGTTAAATAACATTGGCGTGATTTTAACTTGTATTTAACAGGCTAATCATGCTGGATTAACGAATGGTGATTTCATTCCGCCCCTCTCCTTAACGTGGCGCAATATTATCATCGTGCGTTAAAACGCACAACCAGGAAATTTAGCGTTAGTAGTATTCAACATTTAAATGCTTTACCGTCAGGCGGGTCGTACAGGCGGAAAAATAAGGATAACGCCCCCTGGCGACGGGGCAGCGGAGAAGTCCCTGCTACTTCCCAAATATCGAAGCGGCGTAATGGCAAACATTTACCCGCGCAATGATCATTAGTTACAGGACTCATCCCCCATGACCAACGGCCGGTTGTTTGCCAGGACGCGGTTGGCTTTCCCTCTGCACCAAAGCCATGCAATGCCCCACTTTTACTCCCCATTTTTGGGAGGCGATGCCCCGGTTGGCGGTAAATCGCTGATGGAACGGCTATCTGGCTCCTGGCATGGTGCTTGCAAGAACATCGGCAGAAAGCAGCGCAACAGACAATTCAGATCACACAATAGCTGGCTAGGGTTCCGGTTCACCGCGGTGAACGTCTGGTCCGAGAGCTGGCGACCTCGGCGAGGTTACACGGCGGGATAAAAGCCCGGGAGACAGCAGCACCGTTGGGTGTCGCGCTGCTCCGTTTCTCGTGCTAACCAGAGGTCCACCATGAAAACATCGCCGCTCCTCCGCTCACTCGTCCTGTCGCTGACGCTGCTGACCAGCGTCCCGTCCTTTGCCGCCGTCAAAAAAGAGTTCAACGTCTGCTGGACCATCTACGCCGGCTGGATGCCCTGGGGCGCCATCAGCAATGAAAAGATCATTGATAAATGGGCCAGCAAATACGGCATCAAAATCAATATCGTTCAGCTCAACGATTACATCGAATCCATCAACCAGTACACCGCCGGGCAGTTTGACGGCTGCACGATGACCAACATGGACGCGTTGACGATCCCGGCGGCGGGCGGTGTCGACAGTACGGCGCTGATCACCGGCAGCTACTCCGACGGTAACGACGGGGTGGTCCTCAAAGGGGCGGATAAAAAGCTCAGCGACCTGAAAGGAATGTCGGTGTATCTCCCGGAGCTGTCGGTATCCCACTATCTGCTGGTGCGCGGCCTGGAAAAAGCCGGGCTGCAGGAAAAAGACGTCAAGGTGGTGAATACCTCCGATGCCGATATCGTCTCGGCCTTCGGCACCAGCGGCGTGCGGGCGGCGGTGGCCTGGAATCCACAGCTGTCGGTTATCAAAAAGACCCCGCAAACCATCGAAGTGTTTAGCTCCTCGCAGGTGCCCGGCGAGCTTATCGACATGATGGTGGTGAATACCCAGACCCTGAAAGATAACCCCGCGCTGGGCAAAGCCCTGACCGGCGCCTGGTTTGAAATGATGGCCAAAATGAAGGCCGGGGATAGCCAGGCGTTGAGCGCTATGGCCGCCGACGCCGGTACCGATCTTGCCGGCTACCAGGCGCAGCTGAAAACCACCCATCTGTTCTGGACGCCTGCCGACACCCTGGCGTTTATCTCCTCGCCGGATCTGGCGAAAACCATGCAGCGAGTGGCGCAGTTCTCGTTCGATAAAGGCCTGCTGGGTGAAGGGGCGCAGAGCGCGGACTTTATCGGCATGACCTTTCCGGGAAATGTCACCCTCGGCGATGCCGCCAACCGCAAACTGCGCTTTGACGACAGCTACCTGAAGCTGGCCGCCGCGGGCCAGCTCTAATGATTGCCGCCGGGAGACCACGCCATGCGCCACATTAACCGTTATCCCCAAAAGGGGATGCGCCTGACGCTGATGCTGCTGCCTTTTGTCGTGCTGATCGCCGCCTGGTTTATGGGATCGGCGGTGCGGCTGGAAGCCAATCCGCAGGACAAGTTGCTGCCAGGCCTGTCGCAGATGGTGGCAGCCATTGACCGGATGGCGTTCACCCCGGACAAACGCAGCGGCGAGTATCTGCTGTGGGCCGATACGCTGATCAGCCTGAGCCGTCTGCTGACGGGCCTGGCCGTCTCGTCGCTGATCGGCCTCGGCATCGGCATCGCCGCCGGCGTCTTTCCGATGTACCGCGCGGCGCTGTCGCCGCTGCTGACGGTAGTGTCAATGATCCCGCCGCTGGCGATCCTGCCGGTGCTGTTTATCGTCTTTGGCCTGGATGAGCTGTCGAAAGTGATGCTGATCGTCATCGGTATTACGCCGATGCTGGCGCGCGACCTGGAGCAGCGGGCGCAGGAGATCCCGGCGGAGCTGTTTATTAAGGCGCAGACCCTCGGCGCCAATAGCTGGACCCTGGTGCTGCGGGTGGTGCTTCCCCAGCTGCTGTCGCGGCTGATCACCTCCCTGCGCCTGCTGCTGGGCTCGGCATGGCTGTTCCTCATCTCCGCCGAGGCCATCTCCGCCACCGCCGGGCTGGGGTACCGCATTTTCCTGGTGCGGCGCTATATGGCGATGGACGTGATTATTCCCTATGTCATCTGGATCACTTTGCTGGCATGGCTGATGGATCTGGCGCTGCGCCAGCTGCACAAGGCCTGTTTCCCGTGGGCGGAAGGAGGTCGGGGATGAGTTTTATCGACATCAAAAACATCTGGCAGGAGTACGGCGACCACGTGGTGCTGGAGCGCATCAATCTGCAGGTGAAAGAGGGCGAGTTTTGCTCGATGGTCGGCGCGTCCGGCTGTGGTAAATCGACCTTTCTGCGCCTGCTGCTCGGTCAGGAAAAACCGACCCGTGGTGCCATCCTGCTCGACGGCCAGCCGCTGGCGGCGGAGCCGGACCGCAGTCGTGGTGTGGTCTTCCAGCGCTATTCGGTGTTTCCGCATCTCAACGTGCTGGATAACGTCGCCATCGGTCTGGAGCTGCCGGCGTCCCCGCTGCTGGGGCGCCTGTTTGGCGGCAGAAAGCGCGAGGCCCGGCAACAGGCCCAGCGGATGCTGGAGAAAGTGGGCCTGGGACACGCCCTGGATAAATACCCGGCGCAGCTCTCGGGCGGGATGCAGCAGCGGCTGGCCATTGCCCAGGCGTTCGTGATGCAGCCGCGGGTGCTGCTGCTGGACGAGCCCTTCGGCGCGCTGGATCCCGGCATTCGCAAGGATATGCATGCGCTGCTGCTCCAGCTGTGGAGCGAAACGCGCATGACGGTGTTTATGGTCACCCACGACCTGGCGGAAGGCTTCAACCTCGGCACGAGGCTGCTGGTGTTCGACAAAGTGCGCATCGACCCGCAGGCGCCCAACGCCTGGGGAGCGCGTATTACTTACGACATCCCGCTCAATGAAGCGCGGATGGCGCAGCTGGCCGCCGGTAGCGACACCAACGTTTACGCATTAAGGAGATAAATTGATGACTGAATTGCTTCACTCCATCCCCAGCCTGCGCGAAGAGCAGCTTCCCGGCGGGGCGCACACCTCGCTGATTTTGCGCAAAGGGCAGATCCTGCGCCTGACCGATATCGACGGCGGGGCGAACGTCAGCATGATGATGCTCAACCCCCATGAGAAAAGTGAGCGCCTGAACCTGCCGGATACCCTCAAGGGGCAGCATACCGCGCGTCTGACCGCCGGGCACTGTTTCTACTCCGATATGGGCCGGGTGCTCGCCGGGATCGTCGCCGACAGCTGCGGCTGGCACGATCCGTTCGGCGGGGTCCTTAACGCCGAAGAGACGCACGACAAATATGGCGCCGGACGCTACCAGGAATTACGCAATGGCTTCTACCGCAACGGCGTCGATAACCTGCTGGTGGAGATGGGTAAATGGGATCTCGGTCTGGAAGATCTGCTGATGGTGGTCAACTTCTTCAGCAAAGTCACCGTCGATGACCAGGGGCGCTTTCACTTTGTCTCCGGCAACAGCCGCGCCGGGGATTACGTGGAACTGTATGCCCCGATGGACGTCCTGCTGGTGCTCACCGCGCTGCCGCATCCCCAGGATCCGGCCACCGAGTATGCCCCCCGTCCGGTTCAGCTGAGCTGGTATCAGGCCGACGATGAAGACGCAGCCACCCAGGCGCTCCTGACCCGCGATGAGAACCAGCGCGCGTTCCGCAATACCCAACTTTTTGCCCTGTAAGGAGGCGTTTATGACCCTTATCACCAGTAACCGACGCCCGGAAGAGGCCGTCTATCGCCATGTGATCCCCGCTGGGGAGCCGTGGCTGTTTGAGGTAAAAAAAGGGCAAACCCTGCGCCTGCTCGATCTCGAAGGCAACCAGGCGATTGATACCCTGTTTTACAACGCCGACAACCCGCGCGAGCGCTACGATGCGCAGCGCACGCTGCGCCGCCAGGGTAACGCCTACCTGACCGCCGGCAGCGTGCTCTATTCCAATCTTGGTCATCCGCTGATGACCATCGTGGCCGATACCTGCGGGCGGCACGATACCCTCGGCGGCGCCTGCGCCCAGGAGAGCAACACCGTGCGCTACGCTCTCGACAAGCGCTATATGCACAGCTGCCGGGACAATTTTCTCTGCGCCTGTCTGCACGATGGCCGTCTGCATAAACGCGATATCGGCGCCAACATTAACTTCTTTATGAACGTGCCGGTGACGCCGGAGGGGGGTCTGACCTTCGAGGATGGCATCTCGGCGGCGGGAAAATACGTGGAACTGCGCGCGGAGTGTAACGCCATGGTGCTGATCTCCAACTGCCCGCAGCTCAACAATCCCTGCAACGGCTGGAACCCGACCCCCGCCGAGGTGCTGGTATGGAACTAACCCGCTGGCAACGCTGGCGTTTGCTGGCCTTTCGGCTGTTCGCCGTTCGCGCCGACCGCCTGAACCACACGCCGACGCGCCACCTTTAAGCGCCGGCTCTCCCGGGGACGACCTCAGGGGAAGACGAATTATTGCGGGACGACCCGCTTCGCTGTGAGTTCCGCTTATGTTTGATACCTTACTGATTGCTAACCGCGGGGCGATTGCCTGCCGCATTCTGCGCACCCTGCGCGCCATGCAGGTGAAGGGCGTCGCCGTTTACGCCGAAGCCGACCTGAGCAGTCTGCACGTCCGCGAAGCGGATGAGGCGCTCAGCCTTGGCGAGGGGCCGGCAGCGCAAACCTATCTGGTGGTAGAGAAGATCATTGCCGCCGCGCTGCAGAGCGGCGCCCGCGCTATCCATCCCGGCTACGGCTTTCTGTCGGAAAACGCCGCCTTCGCCGAAGCCTGTGAGGCGGCGGGACTGGCGTTTGTTGGCCCGACACCGCAACAGTTGCGAACCTTCGGCCTGAAGCATACCGCCCGCGCCCTGGCGAAGGCGGAGGGCGTTCCGCTGCTGGAAGGCAGCGAACTGCTGGCCGACAGTGAGGAAGCCTGCCGGGCGGCTGAGGCGGTGGGCTACCCGGTGATGCTCAAGAGCACGGCGGGCGGCGGAGGGATTGGCATGCGCGTCTGCCGCGACGCCCGCGAACTGAGCGAGGCGTTTGCCACGGTACAGCGGTTGGGGCAAAACAACTTCAGCGACGCCGGGGTGTTTCTCGAAAAATATATCGAACGCGCCCGCCATCTGGAGGTGCAAATCTTCGGCGACGGGAAGGGGGAAGTTATCGCCCTCGGCGTGCGCGACTGCTCGCTGCAGCGACGTAACCAGAAAGTGATTGAAGAGACCCCGGCGCCAAATCTGCCGGACGGGATGGCGCAGGCGCTGTGTAGCGCGGCCATTGCCCTTGGAAAAGCAGTGAACTACCGCAGCGCCGGGACGGTGGAGTTTGTCTACGACAGCGCGGCGCAGCGTTTCTATTTCCTCGAGGTCAATACCCGACTGCAGGTGGAGCACGGCGTGACGGAGCAGGTGTGGGGCGTGGACCTGGTGCACTGGATGATCGCCCTGGCGGCAGGGGATTTACCGCCGCTGAGCGAGCTGGCCGCCGGGCTACAGCCCCGGGGCCATGCTATTCAGGCGCGAATTTACGCCGAAGATCCTGGCCGCCAGTTTCAGCCTTCTCCCGGACTGTTAACCGACGTCTCGTTTCCATCGGCGGACGGCGCCACCCTGCGCATCGATCGCTGGGTGGAGGCCGGGTGTGAGGTGCCGCCGTTTTTCGACCCGCTGTTGGCGAAAGCTATCGTCTGGCGCCCCAGCCGCGATGAGGCGATCGCCGGCCTGGCGCAGGCTCTGGCAGAGACCCGCCTGTACGGCGTCGAAACCAACCGCCAGTACCTGCAGCAGATCCTCAGCTTTGCGCCGTTTACTGCCGGCGAACCCTGGACCCGCTGTCTGGAGCAGTTGCGCTACCGGGCCGATACCGTGGAGGTTCTGAGCGCCGGCACCCAGACCAGCGTCCAGGACTACCCGGGACGTCTGGGGTACTGGGCGGTGGGCGTACCGCCCTCGGGACCGATGGATGACCGGGCGCTGCGCCTGGGCAACCGTCTGCTGGGCAATGCCGAGGGCGACGCTGCGCTGGAGATCACCCTTAGCGGACCCACCCTGAAATTTAATACCGCCGTACAGGCGGTGGTCTGCGGCGCGCCGCTGGCCGTAACGCTCGACGGCGTCGACCAGGAGATGGACTGCGTATTCACTATTCCGGCGGGGGCGACCCTCAGGCTGGGGGCAATAAGCGGGCCTGGGGTCAGAAGCTATCTTTGCCTGCGCGGCGGTATTCAGGTACCGGATTATTTGGGCAGTAAAAGCACCTTTACCCTCGGTCAGTTTGGCGGCCACGGCGGACGGGCGCTGCGCGCCGGCGACGTGCTGCATCTTGCACCTCCGGCTGAGACCACGGAAAGCGCGGCGCTTCCTGCAGGGTTGCGCACTGAGCTTGCGGCAGTGCGAACGCTGCGGGTGATCTATGGTCCCCACGGCGCGCCGGAGTTCTTTGCCCCGGCGTATATGGCGACCTTTTTTGCCACCGACTGGGAGGTGCATTTTAACTCCAGCCGCACCGGCGTGCGCCTGATCGGGCCCAAGCCGGTCTGGGCCCGCGACAGCGGCGGCGAAGCCGGGCTGCATCCGTCGAATATTCATGACAACCCCTATGCCGTGGGGGCCGTGGATTTTACCGGCGATATGCCGGTGATCCTCGGGCCGGACGGCCCAAGCCTCGGGGGCTTCGTCTGCCCGGTGACGGTGATCGAAGCCGATCTCTGGCAACTGGGCCAGCTTAAGGCGGGGGATAAAGTGCGCTTTGTGGCGGTGGACGTCCCCACCGCCCAGCGGCTGGCGGCAGGCCGTCGCGCGGAGCTGGCGACCCTGCAGGCGCAGGACGTTGCCTGGCAGCCTGTGCCGCTTACCTCGCCGGTGGTGATGACCTGCGGCGACGCTGACAAACGCCTGGTGGCGCGCCTCTCCGGCGATACCCATCTGCTGCTGGAGGCCGGTGAGGCGGAGCTGGATCTGGTGCTGCGCTTTCGCATCCATGCCCTGATGCAGGCCCTTGAGGAGCAAGCCCGGGAAGGGATCATTGATATCACGCCGGGGATCCGCTCCCTGCAGCTGCATTACCAGCCGGAAACGCTGGCGCTGGAGACCCTGCTGGCGTGGGTCCGCGAGGAGTGGGCCACGGTCTGCATGAGCGACGATCTGCAGGTGCCTACACGGGTGGTGCATCTCCCGCTCTCCTGGGACGATCCCGCCTGCCGCAAGGCGATCGACAAATATATGACCACCGTCCGCCCGGACGCCCCCTGGTGCCCAAGCAACCTCGAGTTTATTCGCCGGATAAACGATCTCCCGGATGAGCAGGCGGTGTGGCAAACGGTGTTTGACGCCAGCTATCTGGTGATGGGGCTCGGCGATGTCTATCTCGGCGCACCGGTGGCTACCCCCCTTGATCCGCGCCATCGGCTGGTCACCACCAAATACAACCCGGCGCGAACCTGGACGGCGGAAAACTCGGTGGGCATCGGCGGAGCGTATCTGTGCGTTTACGGCATGGAAGGCCCGGGTGGCTATCAGTTTGTCGGCCGCACCCTGCAGATGTGGAGTCGCTATCACGAGGTGGCTGATTTTGCTGGCAAGCCCTGGCTGCTGCGCTTTTTCGACCAGTTGCGTTTCTATCCGGTCTCGGCGGAGGAACTGCTGGAGATTCGCCGCGATTTCCCGCTCGGACGCTACCCGCTGCGCATCGAGCACAGCACGCTGCGGCTGGCGGAGTACCAGCAGTTTCTCGCTCGCGAGGCGCAGAGCATTAGCGCATTTCGCGACCATCAGCAGCGGGCGTTTAACGACGAGCGCGAGCGCTGGATCGCCAGCGGCCAGGCTCATTTCGACAGTCAGGAGAGCGCGACAGAAGAGGCGGGCGATGCGCCGCTGCAGCCGGGGGAACAGGGGGTGGAAAGCCCGGTATCCGGCAATCTGTGGCAGGTGCAGACCGCGGTGGGCCGCCAGGTACGTGCCGGCGATGTGCTGGTGGTGCTTGAGTCGATGAAAATGGAGATCCCGCTGCTGGCGCCATGCGATGGCAGGGTTCAGCAAGTCAATGTGCAGCCAGGCAGCGCGGTGCGTGCCGGGCAGCGGGTGGCAGTGATTTTTGAGGAGAAGGCATGATGCAGCAGACGTTTGATTTACGCCTGGCGACCCTGGCGGCGAACTATCGTAACGGCAACACCACCCCGCGCGCCCTGCTGGCAGCGATCCGCCAGCGGGCGGAAGCGCTGAATCCCGAGTTTAATCTGTTTATTCATCTCCTGAGCGAAGCGGAGCAGGCGCCGTTTCTGGCGGCGCTGGAAGGCCATTCGCCAGAGACGCTCCCGCTGTACGGGGTGCCGTTCGCGATCAAAGATAATATTGACCTTGCGGAGATCGTCACTACCGCTGCCTGTCCGGCGTTTGCTTACCGGCCGACGCAAAGCGCGACCATTGTCGCTCAGCTGATTGCCCTGGGGGCGGTGCCGGTGGGCAAAACCAATCTCGACCAGTTTGCCACCGGCCTGAACGGGACCCGTTCGCCGTATGGCCGCTGCCGCAACGCGTACCATCCCGCTTATCCCTCCGGCGGCTCCAGCGCCGGCTCCGCGCTGGCGGTAGCGCTGGGCGTGGCAAGCTTCGCGCTGGGGACCGACACCGCCGGCAGCGGTCGCGTCCCGGCCGGGCTGAATAACCTGGTGGGGCTGAAAGCGACGAAAGGGGTGATCTCTACCGCTGGAGTGGTACCTGCCTGCCGGACGCTGGACTGCGTGACCTTTTTCAGCGCCACCGCCGACGAGGCCAGCCAGCTGCTGGCCCTGGTTGCCCGATCCGATCAGCAGGATAGCTACAGCCGCCGCAATCCCCAGTGGAACAGCCGTCAGGCCTTCGGCAGGCCGTCCGCCGGGTTTCGCTTTGGCGTCCCGCGGGAGCTTAACTTCCTCGGCTGCCGCGTCAGCGAAGCGCTGTTCGCCCAGGCCGTGCAGCGGCTGACGGCGCTCGGCGGCGTGCCGGTAGCGATCGATTTCGCGCCATTTCTGGCCGCCGCCCGCCTGCTATATGACGGACCATGGGTTGCTGAACGCTATGCGGTGGCTGGCCCGCTGATTGAGCAGCAGCCGGATGCCGTGCTGCCGGTCATTCGCGATGTGCTGGCGAAAGCGCCTGATATCGACGCGACGGCGACTTTTAAGGCGATGTATCAGCTGCAGGGGTATAAAGCGCAGTGCGATGCCATTCTCGAGACGCTGGACTGCGTGCTGACGCCAACCGTTCCGCGCCCGGTAACGCTCGACGAGCTGGCGGTGGAGCCCATCGCCCGCAATGCCGACCTGGGCTACTACACCAACTTTATGAACCTGCTGGACTATGCGGCGGTGAGCGTGCCGTGCGGGTTTATGCCCGACGGACTTCCCTCCGGCGTCACGTTGTTTGGCCGGGCCTTTACCGATCAGTATTTGCTGAGCCTGGCCGACGCCTTCCAGCGCGCGGAGCGGCTACCGCTGGCAGGCGGCGCGCGGCTGGAAAGCCCGCCGCCTGCGCATCCCGCGGGCCATGATCGGATGGCTCTCGCGGTATGCGGCGCACATCTGTCCGGCCAGCCGCTGAACGGTCAATTGCTGGCGCGGGGCGGCAGGCTGCTGCAGGCGACCCACAGCGCGCCGCGCTATCGGTTGTATGTCCTTCCGGATGGCAAGCGCCCGGCGATGGTGCGTGACGAGCCAGAGGGGGACGCGATAGCCGTGGAAGTCTGGGAGATCCCCAGCGCCGAGGTGGGGTCGCTGCTGGTCGCCATCCCCGCGCCGCTGGGGCTGGGACAGATTGAGCTGGCCGACGGCCGCTGGGTGACAGGCTTTATTTGCGAAGCCGGAGGGCTGGGCGCGGCCACAGAGATCACCGCCTGGGGCGGCTGGCGTCAGTGGCTGGCCAGGTAAACGGGAAACCCTCTGCGGTAGCGCCGCAGAGGGAACCCTCGCTTATAACGGGCTGTTCTCATCGAGCAGGGTGACGCTCCAGACGCGGGCGTGCGTGTCATTGATGCGATAGTAGCTTTTCACGCTTGCCGTACCGCCGATGGCGTAGCCCACCAGAGCGACGATGTTGAGCTGATGCCCTTGCTTATCGGTAAACGCATAATATTCATCCAGCACATAGCCGCTGGCGCTGGCCGCTGATTCCAGACGATCGTCCCTTGCTTTCAGGTCCGGGGTATAATCGGCGATGGTTTTCCCCACAAAGTTTTTGGCGACGTCCTGCTTTTCGTCATCGCTGACGATAAACGCCGCGCTGGCAGGAAAGTGCTGAACCACGTCAGCCAGGGTTGGTTTCGGCGCGGCAGAGGGGAATAACGTGTGATCGATGGTGTAGGCCTGTAGCCAGCATGAAAATAACGCCGCTTCCGCCGCACGGCCATCCGGATCGGAAAGTCCGGGCAGCGCGTCGACGGTCTCTCCCGCTTTACGCAGCGCAATGAAATCGGCACAGGAGGAGACCCGTGCCTGATTCTGATCGCTCAGTACCAGCGTCAGGGGAGACTGGTTAATCTCAAGCTCGCCCGCCGCCAGCCCCGGCGTGCTCAACAATAACGTCACCGCCATACCGATAAAATATTTCATCACATAGCCTCCATGAATATCGACGTATCCTGATCCGAGGTGACAGGGAAAGCAAGCGATGGATGATGTCTTTTCCACACGTCCGGGCAATGGCTCATGCCGCCAGCTAGCAGGATCGCGCCTTGTCCACGCGCGGCCATCCGCGCAGAGACCGCTTTGATGGCGGCATACCCGGGTATTTATCGACACGGTATGCCAACAGCTGGCGTCATCCCCGCTGTGGCAGGGCGAGTTGAAGCGATAAGCAGGGGTTGCCGATGGCGCGGGGAAGCACAAGGCTTCGAAGTAGTACGGAACAATAAATTAATCTTCGGCCAGATAATGCCCCTGCTGACTTTCTTCGTGCAGTAAGAAGGTTCAAATCTCTCGAGTTAATAAAGAATAACAAATACTAAATTGATATTAACGTTTATCAAAAAAGCCATTAATATCGCCAGCATGGAGGAATTATGAATTTAATTGATAACGTTAAGAGTGAAGAGCTACAGAATATTCGTTTTGTTTTAACTGATATGGATGAAACGCTGACTTATAAAGGCAGGCTGCAGGCCAGAACCTATCAGAGTCTGGAAATGCTACAACATGCGGGCATTAAGGTGATTCCGGTAACGGCGGCCTCTGCCGGCTGGGCCGATCAGATGGCGAGAATGTGGCCTGTTGATGGAGTCATCGCTGAAAATGGAGGATTATTTCTTACCAGAAATACCATCGAACATGGCATTAACAGGTACTTCTGGCATGAAGACAAATATCTTCTCAATCGAAAAAAAATCAGCCACATTCTTCTCAAGATTCGCCAGAAATACCCCTGGGTTGAAGTGTCTGACGATCAGGATTTTCGCCTGACGAGTATTGCTTTCAAACTTCCCAAAAATCATGAGCAGACCAGACAGCTCATTGACGAATTAGCGGAAAATAAATGCAGCTATACCATTAATAATCTATGGGTACTGGGGTGGTTAGGGGGGTATGACAAACTCGTCATGAGCAGAAAGGTGTTAAAGCATTTTTACGCACTGGAAGAATCAGATGAACAGGCATCGGTTTTCTACAGTGGTGATTCGCTCAATGACGCCCCCATGTTCAGCTACTACAGCAAAACGTTGGGAATGAACACGATCAACGACATAGCGCAAGTTATACCATCATTGCCGCGCTGGATAAGTCAATTTCCAGGTGGTGAAGGGTTTGTTGATGGCGCGAACAGAATTTTAAATGCCAAAAGGGCAAGCATCAGTTAAGTTGCCTTCTCCGCTCTGGCAGATGGCAACCGGATCCATTGGTAGCAACAGGTCCGGTTGTTGTATGCGTTGGATAGAGAGCCTCATAGGGGACTTCCCGTTATCCAGGCGGACGCCATCCATGTTGAATGGCTCATCATTCTTGTTGCAAAAATGTGAACACTTCAGTAACCTTGTCTCTTTCGGAGACAGGAAATGCTCGTCACTGATTCACTTCTTGCTTACACTCTCGCTGCCACGCTGCTTACCCTGACGCCAGGTCTGGATACTGCTCTTATCCTGCGCACGGCGACCGCGGAAGGGGGACGCAAAGCCTTGCATGCCGCGTTAGGCATCGATCTCGGGTGCTTTATCTGGGGCGCGCTGGTGGCCTTTGGTTTGGGCGCGCTACTGGCGGTTTCTGAACTGGCTTACACCTTATTGAAATGGTGCGGCGCGGGCTACCTTTGTTGGCTGGGCATCCAGCTGCTCCTGCGCCCACGCCAGCAATTTAACACCCACCCGACCGAATCCAATTCCACGAGTAACTGGTTCCTGCGCGGAATGTTGGGGAATGTGCTTAATCCCAAAATGGGCGTCTTCTACGTTTCGTTTTTACCTCAGTTTATCCCCGCCGGACATTCACCCGTCAGCTGGACCTTTCTGCTGGTCGCTATCCATGTATTAATTGGTACGCTGTGGTCGTTAACGCTGATTACCGCCACTCGCTATGCCGCCGGCATCCTGAAAAAACCGGCCGTAGTGAAATGGATGGATCGAACGACCGGCTGCCTGTTTCTGGTATTTGCCGCGAAGCTGGCGATGAGCCGGCGGTAACCATGCAGGGGCTCGCGCCCCTGTGTCAGTTGCCTTCTCAGCGCATTGGTATCACTGGCTAACTTTTATAAAGCCATTTGGCCAGTCGTTATTTTTTGTCAGTTTATTGAGCAGAAGCATTAGCTCATAATCGTTGCGTAAGTTAAATTTACTCATGACCATATATTTATGCGCATAGACCGTTTTCTCACTGATCATAAGCTCATCGGCAATTTGCGTTACCGACATCCCCTCATATAAACAGATCATGATGCGGATTTGCTGCGGTGACAATTTGGTCGGCTGACAGTCAAAACATGACGCGGGTGACTGTCGATAATTTGTCTGCTGCAGCCGGTGCCAGGCCGTATGTACTGCTCTACGTAACTGTCTCACGGAATGCCGGCGAGAGATAAAGATAATATCCTGAAAGCAAGAGGGGAGCGCAGAGGCTCGCATATCATCATCAACAAAACCAATCACAATGCCTTTTTTTCGCTTCTGTAGTTCAGGGCAGCAAATAAAACATTCGCCTGGACATAATGCCAGCACAATGACGTCTGCTAGCTGAACGCTTTCTGACGTAAAGTTAAAATTGAAATCAACTGTAGTATTGTGTTGGGAAAAGAAATCACTAAAAAAAAAGGTCAGGCCACATTGGAAGAGGGTATCCGACTCTTTTATTACAATATTAACCATTTACCATACCGAAACATATTTATTAAGCGCTCCTGCATTCGGGTAATGATAGACGCAGCACATTATTTCACCCTGTTAGCTTCCTGAAGGGGATGATGACTAACGCGCCTATGACCCTCTATAGCCAGCGCCCCATCAGTTGTATTGCATTGTTAAAACGACGACGGCGCGAATGGAACCTGGTGTCGGCCTTCCCGCCACGGAGGTCACCATGGCTTTCATCGGTATCGTCGCCGTTCTGTCTTCAGCTATATTTTGCGTGATGCTGGATCCGCTGCCCATCAACAGACCCGTTGTGGCATCAGACATCGCAATGGCCACGCGGGTTGCCGTGCCGCTGTTTTGGTAATAATTCACGCCCGCTTCCGGGTCAGGCGTTCCGCTAAAACGGGTCGTCACGCTCAGCGTGCCCGGCGGACAGCGGGTAAACAGGAGATGAAAAGTAACCGGATCGGAAGAAGACCCGGGGGTGAACATGTTTGTTGCTTGGATATTGCCAAGATCAACATTCATATTTTCACTACCACCGTTAAAGACGCAGGGCGCAGCGATAATACGCCCGGTGACTTTGATATCTACATTGTCTGCGGACATTGCAGGTAATACCATTGCGCATGCCATCAGCAAGATTAGTTTATTCATCTTCATTTAACAGCCTTTATTGATAGGTAAGACTCAGCGTTGCGGACGCATTTGCGATGCCGGTGGTTACCGTTGTATTGGTCTGATAGTAGCGTGCGGTTAACGGGAACATCTCCTGGCCGCCATTGGTTCTCTTCAGAACAAGATTATTGCCAAGGATTAGAGGGGTATTGTTATAAACCAGCTGCACGCCAACCCCCTGTGCGACGCCTGCGCTTCCCTGACCGGTTAACGCCAGCACGGTATTATCACTGACGTCAGGATTCTGTGCGCCGGAGAGCATGACGTTAATATTGGCTCCGGCATCACAGTCCAGAATGAGATTCTGCGTTTTCTGCGCATTAGCGGGGGTTAATCCCACCGTAGAACCAAACTCAGTGACCAAAACGTCACCCAGTTCAAATACAATATTCGATGTTGTCACCGCACATGCCACCTGGGTAATAGATCCGGCCCCCGCATTCACGGGAATCTCAGGCGCTTGTTCTCCGCCGAGATATTGCATCGTAAAGGCGACAAACGATGCCAGTTGCCCCGTTACTGAGCCAGAGGTAATATCACCAATCTTCCAGAATTGTATAACTGGCTGATAATCGTGAATAACCAGTTCTCCAGGGTTTGATGACCAACTGGACATTGAAGCGTTACCGCGGTCAATATAATCGGTGCCGCTAAACGTCGACGCGCCTGCTTTGGAGTTCATGTAAAAGCCAAAAGAAATACCCACCCCAGGCACATTGGTTTGATAAACGCGCCGCGCGCCGTACGTCGCGACATAGGGTAAAATAGCGCTTTTCATTCCTGAGCTTGACCCTTCATTGCCGGTGGTGACGCAGGTATAAGCATGTGCTAAGGAACCATATATCTCATTGCTTATTGCTTGCCCAACGGGAACATCGCGCTGAACAATAATATTGCCATAATCCACGGTATAGGGAGAGCCGATGTAAGTATAATCACAACAGAAGCCCGTCAATGGAAACAACAAAGCCAGCATTAATAATGCAGATCGGAAAAGTCGCATATCTATGCACCTGATTTAAAAATTTGGTTCAACGTTAACGGCAAACAGCATTATCGATAATCACATCGTTATTCTGCTTCGTCATGTTTATCGCGTAATAGACCCTGCAGGTGTTTGCGGATTGATTTCCCCATTTCACGATCAGGTTTACCTGGGGATCGAGCCCCGTCAAATACACCTGTCCGCTATCACCAACGATAAAGCTGCTTGGTTCTGCTCCTTCAATGCTGGCCATTGCGCCAAACGGCACTAACTGGCCGTTTCGCTGGGTCAAGGTCATCAACATGCGAACACCGACGCTTGCCCGATAGTTCGCCCTGACAATCGCGCCACGCGTAGGGACCACGGTTTTGACCGTTTGTTCTAACTCAACGTTAGCCGGTAATGTTTCAGTGATTAATGACACATCATTTTTGCGATAAGGCATTAAGTTAGAGGCAACCGTATATCCGCGATAATCGGTTGTCGCTCCAGTCATATTCTGGATGCCTACGCCGGCAGCCCCGGGGGCGGCAATCAGCACGTTGGTTTCGCCCAATGGTTGAGAGAACGTCACGCCATTGGCATGCGCAACCACGCCTCCCTGAATCCCATAGTTCAGACGATCGGTATTTTTGTCATAGCTGTACCCGGCGGTGATTTCACCATAGGTGCCGCGATAATCACCATTCATGTTGCCGGTATAGGCCACGTCGTGAGTGCCGTAACCCTGTTGAATATTCCAGTTGAGCGCATTATTCGGCAGAGCAACACCATTTAACCCAGCGCTGTGTGTCGTACCGTTATTCTTGCTGGCATTCATGCCATAGTTTGCCCATGTCTGCGGCAACAGTTTTTCCAGTGGAATACTGATATTCAGCGCCAGCATCTGGTTTTTATCGTCGCTCTGGGGTGCGCTGTACGTTCCCGCGCCCCCATTCTTACTCAGAGTCCAGGTCAGGCCATAACTAATACTGTGCCAGTAGTTGTTATACCCAACGCTCCATGATTCCATCGCCTTACCTGAGTTCCAGTAATCTTCACGTGCGGCGTTCAGCATCAACGATCCCAGACGGTCTCCCAGCCCCTGGCTCAGCGTCAGCTCAGCACGGTTGCGGCGTCGGTCCTGAAGCGCATGACTGTCACCGTAAGAATCCAGGACCTCTTGCATGCCATAGTAGCCGCTGGTCGAATAGCGGTAGCCGGCAATCGCGAAGTTGGTGCCCGTTGCGGCAAAATTTTTACTGTATCGAGCCCGCCATGATTGCCCCCTGGTTTTCGGCATATTTTGCGGCGTGGACCAGCCCTGGGTGATGTCGCTGGAGATAGCGCCAAAGTCACCCATGTTTTTACCGACGCCCGCGGCGAGCGACTGGTACTTACTCGACTCCTGCAATCCGCCGTAAAACGTAAAGCCGTAGGGCAAGCCGAGAATAACGCTCATCTGAGCAAAGGGCGTTTTGTCCACGCTGCCGTTGTACGAACGATATTGGCCGCCCGTTAACGCATATTTTATTCGGCCTTCACGCTGTAATACGGGAAGGGAGGCAAATGGCACGCTAAAGTGCTGCTCGCTGCCATCAGCCTCTTTAATAGTGACATCAAGATCGCCGGCGCCTCCGGTAGGATACATGTCCGTGATTTCAAAAGCGCCCGGTGCCACAAAGCTCTGGTATATCTGATAGCCATTCTGGCGAATTATCACCTGGGCATTAGTCCGGGCGATCCCACGCACCACTGGGGCATAGCCCTTGAGGGAGTCGGGCAGCATGTCATCATCGGAAGCAAGTTGTCCTCCCCGGAAAGGCATACTGTCGAACACATCTGCCGGGGCAGAGCTGTCACCCAGCGTGAGCTGAGACTTTAACGGGATTATCGTACGTTGAGCATAGGTATAAACCGTCTTCCACGCATCATGACCCTGTGAATCTCGCGACCAGGTGGTGTAGTTTCTTAACCGCCAGGGGCCAATGTTCAGACCAGGACGCAGGTTGGCATACTGATTATCGCTGGTGCTGCTGTTGTTATTTTTGGCCCAGTTATTCGCCCCACTCAGACTGTAGTTGAGCAGGGCGGCGTTAATGCCTTGATCCCAGCGATCCGGTGGCACCGATCCGCGCGCTTGCGCTGAAAGTGCCGCTTGCGGAATGCTCAATACCAGACGTTGCATGGCAAACTGGAAATCCGCACTAGCCTTGGGAATCGCGGACAGGTTCGCACAGGATGTTTCACCCTTTAACGCGGGAAAAAGGCCCGTCTTGACTCCCCAGCTTTCTAATTGCTCAATGGATAAACAGGGGACTAATTTATCATCACCGCCAGGCTCTTTCAGCAACACAAACCTGATATCGCGGGTATCGACTAACCGATCGTCCAGGACGACATCGACATGATAATTCCCGGGGGCTTGCGCGCCAGATTCAAAACCAGAAAGATCGACTTTTTCTGTCCCTGGATTATCCAGTTCAACCAGTTCTGGGTTAAAAAAATCGCGACTATAGCTATTTTGTGTATTACCGAAGAGCGCGATGGTTATCAATAATGCCAACCGTGGAGACCGTGCTTTTATATAATCCATTGCCATCATCATAAATCCCACTCAGTGTCTTTGCGCCGGTCTACAGACTGGCTTTGTGTTCTGCCCCGGGACTGCCATAATCATTAATAATTTTGAATGTCACTGGCCCGCCCGTTACGCCGGAGGGTAAATCGAACATCGCGGTACTGCCGGGTAATACATAACTGACATCTGGTAATTTTTTACCTGATAGTGAAATCTCGTTAAAATTCATGACATGCTGAGTCGGATTGTTTACCTGTATCTTATTACCAACACGTTGCCAGCGTAGTTTATCGACCTGTTCTTCAGGGGAGGCGCCTTTCATCGCCGCCGGACGGTAGATAAGTTTAATTCTGGTTTTAATGGCAATTTGCAACGTATTGTCAACCTTAGCTGCGGAGGGGATGGCTTTTATATTAAGCCAAAACAAGCTCTCTTTATCCTGAGGTAAGGCTCCGGTGGCAACAATGCGCTCGACGTTTTGTTGGCCATTATTTAGTCGATATAGTGGTGGCGTAATGATAAAAGCCGCCTTTTCGCCACCCCCCCCAGGTGTTTCGATCCACGACTGGATAAGGTAAGGGGTTTTATCAGGGTTATTTATGCCAATCGAGGCTTCTTTTTTATTACCATCAAAAATGACGCGCGTACCACCAATAACGACACCGGCCTGAGCAACGGATACGCCAATACTCAATATCGTGATGGTAAGCAAGATACTGCCAAGAACATTCATTTTAGACCTCTGAAATATGGGGCCGTATCGACCCCATCAGCATTTCTTGAAAGAAAATTAGTTATATACAATGGAGAAGTTAGCAACAGAGTTGGCCGTACCCGGCGTTACTGATGCCGTGGTGGAGATATATTGCGCATAGAATTTCAGCGTATTGTCCTGGGTACTGCTAAGTATGTAGTTATAGCTGTTCTCACCGTGCAAAGGCAGGTCGACTTTATCGGCGGTCATCAGGTTAATCGCCACCCCTGACGCCGCACTGGAGGTTGATGTATCAATAGCCAGCAGGTTAGGGTTGGTCAGATCGGGGGTGCCATCAAAGCGTACTTTGGTCGAAGTCACCGTGGTTGGGCAGTTTTTAAGTACGATATTAAAATCCTTTGCAGCCGCTTTTGTGCCACTGCTCGGAAATTCAGTTTTATAAAAGTTACCGAGATTGACCTGCTGGTTTTGCGATGCCACATCGACTTCACAGGCAGTATCCAGAATATTGCCGACGAAATTCACGGTGCCAGCGGCAGCAAAAGCGTGAGACATAGACAGCGCTGCAGTTGCGGTCAAGGCAACTAAAACAAGACTTTTTTTCATTACTTTGTTTCCTTATTAACTTTGTTTGCCATTTATATTCAGGCAATAGGGTGCCGATGAGCGTTACACTCTTTTTGTACCAGTGCCTTAATTTTCACTGTGCAGCATGGCAGCCATAAATAATTACGGTAAGACCATGAACTGTTCTGCTGACTGGCTAAAATTTATCTAATCATTTTCTTAAACTCAAATGTTTTGTGGGTCTATAAGTAGACTCCCACTTAACGAATAAGCAACATTTCTTCTTTTTTATCATGCTTATTAAGGTCCGGTCTATTTTTAGACTCAAAGATCATGGGACACAAAATCAATAACTTAGAATGCATCTTTTGAGCGGTCTACTTTTAGACCCCAGGCCAATATTTCGCGGCTTCTTAATTTTTAAGATAATTCTTCGGTCGATCAATAAAGCGATCACAGTTGAGGAATTGAGGCTGCATATGAACACGCGCTTAACCACCCCGGAAAACCAAGATAAATCAATTACCCTGGAATTAAAGCCATTCCGGCACATCGAGACTCTGATAAAACATGTGTTGCCAGCAGCAGAAAGAGTAGTGATCGGCAGAGGTGAGGTCGTGCATTATTATAAAGATGATATCCGGCAATGTTTTTTACTATTGCAAGGTAGCGTCGCGCTGCACCGTCGCGGCGATGGCATTGTATTAAATTCTGAATCATCACCGTTTATTCTGGGCGTGAGTAGTCAGTTTTCCTCAGAGCATCTTTATGTGAGAGCGCTGGAGACGTCAGAGATCGCCCGGGTGTCACTGGATTGTTTTAATCACATCGTGGCGCAACTGGATCTATGGGAGCATTTTTCGAAACTCCTGATTTACACGGCCTCCCGGGTGTATGAACATTGCGCACAAATCTCGCAGATGTCGGCTTATGACATCATCCGCTTTCAGCTGGTTGAGCTTATGCAAGAGCCGGATGCGATACGGCAACAAATTACGGCTGCAACCTATATTAAAAGCCGAACCTATCTTTCACGGAGCGGGATTATGCGGATTCTGGCAGAGCTGCGAACCGGGAAGTACATCACGATGGAACGGGGTATACTCCTTGATATCAACCATCTGCCTCGAAAATACTGACGATGAGGATACCCGCAACAGGAAGTCAGGCTATAATCAGACAGGTCAATCTTAAGGTTATCGGTTATGTCCTCTTCAGCAAAACCTCACAAAGGTTCACCCTACGCGCAAGAGCTGATTTCTCACTTACAGCCATATTGCACGCCACGTAAAACTGAAAGAGGGGAGCAACTGGATTTCAAGGTGAATGGCCAGGGGATGTGTTACCTGATCCTTGAGGGAACCGTAGCGGTTTATCGCCGAAACGATAATATGATGCTGTCCACTGCGCGCAGTCCCGCCGTGTTTGGTCTTGCCAATCTGACGGATATTTACTTCGATGATTACATTAAAACTATCAACTCCTGCGTGATTGGCGAGATCTCCACCGCTCGTGTTCATGACATTATTAAAGAAAAGTCGTTATGGGGGCTGCTCTCAAAGCAACTGATGTTTGTGTATGGCCGACTTTACAACAATGTGATGCCGCAGGGCGCACCGACGGCGTACGAGATGATCCGCCAGCAGTTGCTCAATTTAATTGAAGAAGATGAGAGTTATCGCGCCGCAGTCACAGCGGAACTCTACATCCGCGAGAAAACCCATCTTTCTCGCAGCGGCGTCATGCGCATACTTGCAGATTTAAAAACGGGTGGTTTTATCGAAATGGAAGAGGGAAGACTCATTAAAATCCATAAGCTTCCCGCCAGGTACTAAATTCAGACCCCGTCAGACAAAAAAACGCCCCTCATCTCCATTTAGCGACCACACCAGGGTCAATGATAATTTTTAATGCCCAGGGCAGGGCGCGCCATGTTCTACCCAGTGGTGTGCCGATCGGGCGGGATCGTCCGCTTAGCCAGTTTTTTTTGCAAAATGATGATAATAATTGGGGATCCTGATGCGGAAATTGCACATAGCGCCAGCAACGTGTCCATATTCTGGAGCGCCATGCGATGGTCAGGTAACAGAAAAGCGGACAGGAAAAATGCGGCAGTCGTCATCAGATACATCATGGACGTCTGTAATGAAGAGAATCCCGCTCGTTGGTTGTTATCAGGAAACTGAATCGTAACCGCCGAAGATGAAACCAGACGACTGTAAGCTGCCCCGAGAAATAACGTCATAAACAGCGCCGGATGCGGATAGCCCAGGAAGGGTATCAGCAAGCTCAGAATAAAAACGAGGGTTGACCCGGTCGCCAAACTCAAGGCAGAAAAACGAGAGGTTAATGCCCCTGTCATTCTTGTAGACAGATACCCCGCCAGTCCCCCGCCGAAGAACAGCCAGGGCAGCAGGCCTTCAGAAGCCCCCAACAGCTGCGTCATTAACGGCGCCAGAACAGGAATGATCAGCATTGGACTAAACTGTACCAGCGCATTACCGGAAGCAAACAGTAAAGTATCAACATCGAGGGGCAGCGCGTAAGACGTGTCGAAAGTGACGGGGTCCTGAGGGATGACAGTGACGATGAATGGCAATGCCAACAAACAGAGCGTGCTGATTAACCACAACGCGACATGCCAACCGTAATGAGTACACAAAAATAATATAGCGGGCATCCCCACAACGCTTACCAGCGAAAATGACGCAATCACCGTCGCCAACATTTTTCCGCGCAAGTCAGCCGGCGTGTGGTTTATCAAAATACCGATCCCCACACCCATTGTCGTCCCTCCAACCAGCCCTGCGAAGAATCGCAAGGTAAGAAGAAGAGGAAAACGGGTTATGAATGTTGTCAACAGTGTCGCTATGGCTAGCAGCACCATATTAGCGATAAGAAAACGCTTCTTATTGCAACGGTCAACCCAGTAAAAGGCGATAATTCCCGACAGGACGGCTCCAGAGGTGTACATACCGGATACATAGCCTGAGAAGGAGACGGGAACAGCGAAATCCGCGGCCATAAATGTAAAAACAGGACTGAATATCATATATTCCAGCGCGTTAGTAAACTGCACAAAAGCGATGACCAGCGCTATCCGTATCAGCGCCTTTTGATTAAATGTTGTGGTGACCCGTGGCATAGCAAGCGACCTGTTGATGAAAGATAACCTAGCTTAACTACTATCAAACTTATCGATTAGATGGTAAAAATGGCACTCATTATTATCATATGTGGGATAGTTGATGCGGCCAGTTCTTGATTTTAATGCGCTGAAAGTCTTCATCGCTGTAGTTGAAAGAGACAGTTTTGTTGGGGCTTCGAAAGCCCTTGAAATGCCGGCATCAAATGTGAGCCGTTGCATTGCTCAGCTAGAAGACAAACTGAATCTTCAGCTTATTGAACGCAGTACCCGACATATGAAACTCACTCAGGCGGGGCATCTACTCTATACCCGGGCGAAGCCATTACTGGAAGCGCTTGAGCAAACTGAAACCGAATTAACGTTGCGGCAAATGCAATTCAAGGGGCCACTACGTATCTGTATTCCCAATGAAATCGGTCCTGCACTGCTGGGCGCTATTGTTGCCGATTTCGCCTGTCAGCATCCGGACCTGGAGATAAGTTGCGTCACCAATTTGTCTGGTTATGAATCCCTGCGCGATGATCTGGATCTCGCTGTCATTGTGAGTCGTGGTCAGATGGATGACAGTGACTACATAGCCCGTCATCTGGTGACCATCCCTTGCACCATCGTTGCGGCCCCCTCCGTTATCCAGCGTTATGGCACGCCTTCTCGTATACAGCAATTTGAAGAATTGCCCTGTATTACAACGGTAAATGCGCTTAAAGGCGCTCCCTGGCAGTTTGTGAATAAAAAGGGCGGATTCGAGACGATTAAAGTTAACGGTCGTTATCGGGTCAACAGCGGGGAGATGGCAGGGCGAGCGGCCATCTCAGGCGTCGGTTATGCCATCCTGTCGAAACAAGCCTGCCAGCCCTATATTGACGATGGCCGGTTAATCGAAATTGAATTTGAACAATCGGCGGCCCCCTTGCAATTGTTCGCCCTGTATTCCGATCGGCGTTATTTGCCGGCAAAAACAAGAGGGCTTATTGATTTCATGTATCAGAGATTGAGTCATGAATAAGAGGCCATCATCAGCGCACCTGGATGCGCTGTCCCGTTCAGCCGGCGCTCTTGCCGCTCATCACCTCGACTCAAGCACCATTGAATCACTCCTCGCCGATCGCCAAAAAGCGTCTGTTAAGGAGGCTGTCAGCTTATCTTTTTAGCCATTGCCCTGGCGATGGCCGGGGCGCTTTCTAGGGCAAGCTCAGGCCTTCAAGTCCAGAACGACATGGCTGAATGTTTGATAAGTTTTTTCATCGGGGGCAGGCGGAATTTTGGCGACTTTCAGCGCGGACATCACCTGCGCGCAGAATGGCCGATCGCCGCTCTCGACCGTCGGATCCTGCACTGTCCCGTCACGCTGTAGCGTAAAGCGCACCGAGCATTTTTGCCCTTGCCAGGAGGCCGGCTGGTCTATGTTAGCGAATATAGCCGCCTGGATCCGCGCCAGATAGCGTGAGGCATTGGCCTGGGGTGAAGTATCGGAACCCGTTTGATAATCGCGAAGTATCTTATCCACTTCAGCCGATATTTTAGCGTCTTCGGCGCTGTCCGGCGCAGAAGCACCACCCGAGCAGGCGGAAAGAAGTAAAGAGAGGGTGCAAACGAGCACAGCGTTGGTTTTCACGGACATGCTAAGCCTCCTTGCTGGTGGGGATACCGTCGTGTACGAGGCGGTTATCCTCTGTTATTCCGCGAAATTATTCAAACGCTGAATGCATGGCACGCGCTTTCAGTGACAGTGTCACTCATTTTTTACTTTCGTCGCGGGCGGTGATGCCATCCAGTCGCGAATAATGTCACCGTATAGCTGTTCTGCCTCCGCCAGTCGGCTGAGCAGGCAGTACTCGTCGGTTTGATGCGCCATCGACGGCTCGCCGGGGCCGAGAATAATACATGGCGGATCGCCCAATGCAGGCAGCAGCAGCGAGGCGTCGGTAAAGTAGGGCACGACGCGCGGCGCAATCGGCTCAGCGTGCAGCGGCTGACAGCGTTGGTAAACCTGCTTAATCCACGCGTGATCCTCCCGGCTGAGGACGGCGGGCAGGTCGACCAGCGTGGAGACGGTGACGCTTTCGCCAAGCAGCGTCGTCAAGCGCTCCCGGATAGTGGCGTGCTGTAAATTGGGCGCGCTGCGGATATCGACATCAAAACGCGTGCGGTCCGGTACGGAATTAATATTGAGTCCGCCTTCTATGCGTCCGACGTTGAGGGTGGGTTGCTTCATTAGCGGATGCGGCGCGCCTGGCGAAAAATGCTGAATCTTACCCAACGCATCCGCCGCAAGATAGATAGCATTGATCCCCAGCTCCGGCATCGCGCCGTGGGCGGTTTTCCCCCGCGTTTCGCAGCGCAGCCAGAGCGCGCCTTTATGGCCGATAACCGGATAGTTGGCGGTGGGTTCACCGACGATCAGCGCGCCCACCTCCGGCAACGTTGCGGAGGCGATCAGCGCCCGCGCGCCGTCGCAGCCGGTCTCTTCTCCGCCGGTTATCAGCAATACCGCGCCGCGTCCGGCGAGGATCGCTTCCCGCTGATGAACGCAGGCGACGGCAAACGCCGCTATCGCCGCTTTCATATCGCTGGATCCGCGGCCATAAAGACGCCCGTCTTCCATCTGCGAGCCAAAAGGATCGTACTGCCAGCGGGCATTTCCCAGCGGGACGGTATCCAGATGTCCGGTAAAGGCCAGCGGTTTACCGCTCTTCGCCCCGGGAAGGCTGGCGATAAGATTGCAGCGTCCCTCGCCGAACGACGACAGCGAAACCTCAAAACCGCTATCGTCAAGCCAGTCGGCGAAGAACCGCATGCAGTCAGCTTCGCTGCCCGGCGGGTTAATGGTGTTAAAGCCCAGCAGCTGCCGGGCGAGCTCAAGGGTCGTGGTCATCAGCGGCGTTCCGTCAGCCAGTCGAGGCAGTTAATCCATAGCTGGCGATAGCCGGGCCATTTGGCAAACTCTTCCGGCAGCCAGTGCGCCGACATGTCGCTGGTCCACACCAGCGAACGACCCTGCTGATATTCGCGAACAGCCAACAGCGGATGACCGGTACCGGCCACGCTCGCCAGCAGTTTGCCTTCCGGGTGCATTTCAACTTCGTTATAGCCCAGCAGCCACGGCCATTCGCCCGGAATATCGTTAAACAGGGGGTGAGACTCCGTCACTTCGGCATAGCAGCCTTCCGGGGTTTCAATGCGGTCGTCCCAGGCCAGGCAGCGTACCGGCAGCACTTTCTCCACCGCGGTATGGCGGTAGCGCGCGCCGCCGTTGATTCCCTGGAAGCTGTAATAGCCGCCGATCATCATCAGCGCCCCCCCGCCGGCCACGTAATCATGCAGGAGCGTTAAACGGTTGGCGGTTCGGCGGCTCTTCAGCCAGGTGTCCGGATGCAGCAGCAGCGTATTGGCGCCAATGTCCGAGAGAATAATCGCATCCCACTCCTGCAGCGCTTCCAGCGTCAGCGGAAAGTCGGTCGCCGCCGCGTGGGCGGGCATATAGGTAATGGCATAGGGACTGTCGGCGAGCGCGGCCAGAAAGTCCGTTGCGCCGGTGTGCCAGGTGGCGGTGGCAAACTGGTCGAAGCCTTTAACGTGCGTTGACGTGCTGGTCCAGGACTCACCGACCAGTAAGATTTTTTTCTGCATGATGACGTTTCCTTTTATCCGCCAAAGACCCGCTGGGGGTTTCCAATCATTAAGGTTTCAAGTTGTTCGCCGCTGACGCCGTGGCGCCGCAGACGCGGAACAAAATGCTTGAGTATGTAGCCATAACCGTGGCCGCCGTAGCGGGTGAGCATGGTTTTCAGGAAGACGTCCTGCGACAGCAGAATTTGCTGGATGTAGCCGTCGTCAATCAGCTCGCGGATCGCGCGGGCGTTCTCCTCGTCGGAGGGCGACTGCGCCGACTCGTCGGCGTAGTAATAGCTCATGCCGATCATGTCGTATTCGAGAAACGCCCCGCGCTGTGCCAGTTCGCGCTGGTAGCGCTTATCGGCAAAGCTGGGATTCATATGGCACAGCACGGTATGGCATAAATCGGCGCCTTCCTGCTCGAGAATATCCAGCACCCGATGGCCCAGCCGCTCCCAGCCGGGCAGATGGACCTCGATCGGCACGCCGGTCGCGGCGCTGGCCCGACCCGCAGCGCGCAGGGATTTCTCCTCATCCGGCGTAAAGCGGCTGGAGATACCGATTTCGCCGATGAGCCCGGCGAGCACCTCCGGTTTCTCCTCCGCGCCGCCAAGATCGTAAATCAGCCGTTCGGTCAGCTGTTCGACGCTGCTGATTTTTACCCACTCAGGGTGCGAAGCTTCCAGATAGAGCCCGGTACCCATAATGATGTTCAGACCGGTCAGACGCGCGATGCGCGCCAGCGCTTTCGGATCGCGGCCAATGCCGATATTGGTCGGGTCGACCACCGTTTCTCCGCCAAGGGCTCGATATTTAGTCAGCTCGTCAATCGCAACGTCGACATCAAACAGCTGACAGTTATCGCGGCTCATCAGCGGGTTAAGCGACAGTTCGCCAAGGTTTTCCATTTTCACCGGCATTTCGGCAAGATGGCGATCGCTGCAGCAGCAGGGTGGCACCCATTTGCCGGAGGCATCCAGCAGAATATGCTCATGCATCAGAGTAACGCCCATTTCGTTAATCGGTAGTGGGCCAAGCACAGTCATTACATAACCGCTGCTGACGCCAACCGGCAGCGGGGAGGGATGGCGAAAAATTGATCCTTTCATCAGCTATCCTTTTGCCGCGGAGCGCGTCGGGTTGAGAATGCGGGTGTTCAGCCAGATAGCCAGCAGGATAATGGTGCCGGTGGCTATCTGGGTGTAAAACGGCGAAATATGCGACAGGATCAGCCCGTTCTGAATGACCGCAATCGACAGCGCGCCCAGCAGCGTGCCAATAATAGTCCCGAAGCCGCCAAACAGACTGGTGCTGCCTAGCACAACGGCAGCAATGACCTGCAGTTCAAAGCCTTCGCCCTGGTTGGAAGAGCCGCTGCCGAGGCGTGCGGTAATGATCATCCCCGCCAGCGCGGCGGCCATTCCGCTGATGATATAGACCTTCATGGTCACCGCTTTGGTGTTAATGCCGCTGCGCCGCGCGCCTTCGGCGTTGGCGCCGATAGCGGTCACGTAGCGGCCAAAGCGCATATGGTTGAGAACGATATGCCCGATCACCAGTATCATCATGCCGATCAGCGCGGGCATGGGGATACCAACTACCCACGCGCGTCCGATAAAGGTAAACAGGCTGTCAGCCGGTACCGGAATCGAGTAGCCCTGGGTGACCAGCAGCGCGATGCCGCGAACTACGGCCAGGGTGGCGAGCGTGACGATGAACGCCGGAATGCCTTCATAGGCAATAAAGAAGCCGTTGATGGCGCCAACGAATCCGCCGAGCAGCAGGCCGCCGAGGAGTACCACCGGCCACTGCAGCCCCCAGTTATTCAGAGCGATAGCGGAGAGTGCGCCGACCAGCGCCAGGGTGGAGCCTACCGACAGATCGATACCGCCGGTGGTAATGACCAGAGTCATAGCCGTCGCGACGATCAGCAGTGGGGCGCTCTGACGGATAATGTTGAGCCAGTTGGTGCCGGTGAGAAAGTTGCTGGTGATCAGCGAAAACACCACGCAGCAGAAGACGAAAAAGAGCGCGATGCTGACCACGCCTGAGTGGTTATGCAGCAGGCGGCGCGGCAGCGAATGCTGGATCATGCGGGAGCTGCTTAAGTTCATGATACTCATCCTGTTACCTCAATGTGCTGCCGCAGAGCGGGCGGTGAATTTTTCGCCCACAATCAGGTTAACGATATCGCTCAGGCTGGTGTCGGACACCCGTCTGTCGGCGACGTTCGTACCCTCATACATCACCATGATCCGGTCGCAGACCATGAACAGGTCCTGCAGGCGGTGGGTAATCAGAATCACGCTCACCCCGCGAGCGGAAACGCGGCGAATGAGCTCCAGAACCGCTTCAACTTCCGCGACGGCCAGCGCGGCGGTGGGTTCATCCATAATCAGCACTTTCGGGTCAAAGGCCGCGGCGCGGGCGATGGCTATAGCCTGGCGCTGGCCGCCGGAGAGATTTCGCACCAGCAGGTGAGTATCCGGAATGGAGATCCCGAGCCCTTTAAGCATCTCTCTGGCATCGGCGTGCATTTTGGCCTCGTCGAGAAAGGGGATGCCGAGGACCGATTTCATCGGCTCACGGCCCATAAACAGATTGCCCGCGACGTCGACCGTGTCGCAGAGCGACAGATCCTGGTAGACCATCTCGATATGGCAACGGCGCGAATCGGCCGGATTCGTAAACTGTTGCTGTTCACCGTCGATACGAATCGTGCCGCTGGAGGGGATCACCGCGCCAGAGAGCACTTTGGTCAGGGTGGATTTCCCAGCACCGTTATCGCCCACTAAGCCCAGCACTTCGCCCGGGGCCAGCTCAAGGTTGACTCCGCGCAATGAGCGTATCGACCCGTAGGTCTTGGTGATATTGATCATCTCTACCCTTGGCGGGGTAGTTTGTGGCTGCTGCATCTGATAACTCCCATCGCTGTGGCCGGGAAAATGTTCGCCATCCTGCGGGAGGGACTCTATCCGACACGGTTTACAATCTAGTAAACCGGTTTACCTGCGGAATAGAGCACTCGCCAGGGCAGTCAGGACAAACGCTATGTAAGATATTTGTTCGCCAGTAAGAACGTTGCAGCATCCGTGCCAGGGCAGGAACCACACAGCAGCCCTGTAACTTAACCTTATGTATTCAATACACTTAATTGAATAAAATCCGGTAAACCGGTTTACTGATTATAGTGAATAAATTGTTAATTGATCGTTTTTTGCGCCAAAAGCGGGCGCTTTTGCGCCATTTTGGAACGGGCTTAACAGATCTTGATCGAGTCGCGGCCAATCCATTCAACCGGCAGGCGGGTTTCCGCAGGGATATCCGGATCGTCGTTTAGCAGGCGCATCATGATGTTCACCGCGGTACGGCCCAGTTCGCGGGCGGGCTGACGGATAGTGGAGATCCGCGGCTGGGTAAAATCGGCGTAGTTGGCGTCATCGAAGCCGACTAACGAAAGCGCCTCCGGCGCCTGGAGCCCGCTGGCGCGCAAGCCATCGAGCAGGCCGAGCACCAGATAGTCGCTGGCCGCGAAGACGGCGGTGGGGCGAACCGGTTGGCTGAACAGGTACCGCAGCGCCTGCTGGCCAAACTCGCGCTGGTAGTCGCCATACATCACCCATTCGGGCGGCCAGCTCAGGCCCGCTTGCTCCAACGCGGTGCAAAAGCCCTGATAGCGCTCACGGACGCTCATCAGCTTGTCCGGGCCACCGACGAAAGCGATATGGCGATGCCCGGCGGCGATCAGTTTTTCGGTGGCGATCCGCCCGCCCTGGACGTTATCGGCAAACACTTTCGGTACCTTACTGCCGGGAATATCTTCATCCAGCAGGACAATGCGTTCGTGACGCTGGACTTCCTTGCGCAGCAGGCCATTATCGGGGCGGTTGGTGGTGAACAGCAGACCGTCGACCTGGCAGGTATCCAGCCAGCGAATGAACTGGCACTCTTTTTCCGGGTTGTTGCGGGTGATACACAGCACCAGGCTGTAGCCGCTGGCAGAAGCAGCCTCTTCGGCAGCGTCGGCCAGTTCGGCAAAGAAGGGGTTGGTAATATCGGGAAGCACCAGGCCAAGCGTTTCGCTGCCGCCTTTGCTAAGACGACGTGCCAGGCTATTGCCGCGATAGTCCAGTTCGCGAATGGCGGTTTCGATGCGGTCGATGGTGTCCTGCGGCAGCACAATACTGTTGTTCATATAGCGCGACAGGGTCGCCTTCGACAGCCCCGCCAGCTTTGCCACATCGGATAACAATACGCGTTTTATACTCATTTCCTGCGCCATTTCTGCCAGAATCGGCTATCTGTAACATAGTTAAGCGCGGTGGATACAGCAATTTCTCTGCGAACAATCACCAAAAATAAATGCTTGACAAATTTTAATCAGCAGAGAATTGTATAGGCAGTTTACCGCATCATCCGGGAAGTCATTCCCAACCCCGTTTAAGTTATTCCAGTCGCGCACCGACACGGACCGGTTGCCGGGATGACATTAAGCAGGTATCCGCCGAACGTTCAATGATTGTTCTGGCGATATAGACGATATTTGCCCGCCAAAAAAATAATCCTTCTGCGTTCGCATGCGGCGCGGAACTCTGCTGGCTATCAACTATTCCCGACGAGGATACTGATGATGTTATTTCACACCGGAAAACTGCGTTTCCTTGCTGTCGCCACGACCATGCTGGCATCAATGAGTTTTATTTCTGCCGCCAGCGCTGCCGGTCCGACTTATGCGCTGGTACAAATCAACCAACAGGCGCTGTTCTTTAATCTGATGAATAAAGGCGCACAGGATGCGGCCAAAGCCAGTGGCAAGGATTTAGTTATTTTTAACTCTAACGATAATCCCGTGGCGCAAAACGACGCGATAGAAAACTATATTCAGCAAGGCGTTAAAGGCATTCTGGTTGCTGCTATCGACGTTAACGGGATCATGCCAGCGGTTAAAGAAGCCGCCGCCGCAAACATTCCGGTGATTGCGATTGATGCCGTATTACCGGCCGGGCCACAGGCAGCTCAGGTCGGCGTTGATAATATTGAAGGCGGCAGAATTATTGGTCAATACTTCGTAGACTACGTGCAGAAAGAGATGGGCGGCCAGGCGCGACTGGGTATTGTCGGTGCGCTGAATTCGGCCATTCAGAACCAGCGGCAGAAAGGGTTCGAAGATACGCTGAAAAGCAATCCGAAGATTACTATCGCTAACGTGGTCGACGGGCAGAATGTGCAGGATAAAGCGATGACCGCGGCGGAAAACCTGATCACCGGTAATCCGGATCTGACAGCGATTTATGCCACCGGCGAACCCGCGCTGCTCGGCGCTATCGCCGCCGTGGAAAACCAGGGGCGGCAGAAGGATATTAAAGTCTTTGGCTGGGATCTGACGGCGAAGGCGATTTCCGGTATTGACGGCGGCTACGTCACCGCCGTACTGCAGCAGGACCCGGAAAAGATGGGCGCAGAAGCCCTGAATGCGCTGAACAGCATCACGTCGGGTAAAACCGTGCCGAAAACCATTCTGGTTCCGGCGACGGTGGTAACCAAAGCGAACGTCGATTCATACCGTCCACTGTTTAAGTAGGTCAGCGCGCGCCGCCCGTGGTTAACAGGGCGGCGAGCTCATGGCTGCCGGGAAACGCGCTGAGCGTTCCCCGGCGGCTAACGGTAATGGCGGCAGCGCGACTGGCGTGCGCCAGCGCCAGCGCATCCGGCGCGACGCCGCGCAGCAGGGCGGAAGCCAACATGACGGCGAGGAACGTGTCGCCCGCGCCGGTAGTATCAAGCGCCTCGGCGGGCACGGCGGGACAAAACTGACGCTGGCCCTCCTGGACCAGCCAGGCGCCTGCGGCACCCTGGGTAATCACTAAGGTTTTCACCCCGTATGGCTGGAGCAGCTCGGCCTCGGATTCATTGACCACAGTGATGTCGATGAGTGGCCACAGATGGCAAAAGTCAGGATTGACAGGTGAGGGGTTGAATACCGTCGTCATGCCGCGGCTTCTGGCGTACTGGAACAGCGCCCGCGTTTTATCGAGGGAGAAATTGCCCTGCTGTAGCAGAATATCGCCAGCGACGGCATCCGCCATATGCGGAATAATTTCATCCAGGCTGAATGTACCGGCCGCCGCCGTAGTGGTAATGATGGCGTTGTCGCCATCAGCGCTATTTAAAATAATCGAGGTATCGCTATGTTGATTGAAATGGCCGTCGGGTAGTAGCGTCAGTGGTTCATTTTTTATCTGCTGGCGGATCCACGCGCCGTTGCTGTCATTTCCCGTGGCGGCAATTAAACGCGTCTCTATTCCGCAGCGGGATAATATAATCGCCTGGTTCGCGCCTTTACCGCCGATATCCTGCGACACTTTAACGCCGTGAATGGAGGCTCCTTTTTTCGGTATATCCGGAATGGACCAGGTTTCATCTACGGTAATATTACCAGTAACGTAAACACGCATAGTGTTCCCTTAACAGGATGGATAAGATGGTTGCTATCTCAGCAGAAAAAACGAATGCAATACAAGCTATTTTTTCACGAAGCAAGGCTGTTATTGGTGTTATTCATTGCGACCCATTTCCTGGCTCGCCAAAATATCGAGGAAAATCAGTCTCGGATATTGTTGAACGTGCGCTTCGTGATGCTGAAAATTATATTTCAGGCGGTGTTCATGGTCTGATTATTGAAAACCATGGCGATATTCCTTTCTCTAAACCTGAGGATATCGGCCATGAAACCTCAGCGCTGATGGCGGTCATTACCGAGAAAGTTCGTGAACGTTTTGCTGTGCCGCTGGGCATTAACGTTCTGGCTAACGCGGCGATCCCGGCAATGGCGATCGCCCTGGCGGGAGGCGCCGATTTCGTCCGCGTCAACCAGTGGGCCAACGCCTATATCGCCAACGAAGGATTTATAGAAGGGGCGGCCGCTAAGGCGCTGCGCTACCGCAGTATGCTGCGCGCTGAACATATTCGCGTTTTTGCCGATAGCCACGTTAAGCACGGTAGCCATGCCATTGTCGCCGATCGTTCGATTCAGGAACTGACGCGCGATGTCGATTTCTTCGAGGCTGACGCGGTGATCGCCACCGGCCAGCGTACGGGCGATAGCGCCACGATGGCGGAAATTGACGAGATCCGCGCGGCGACGGAACTACCGCTCCTGGTGGGCTCCGGGGTGACACCGGCTAACGTGATGCAGATCCTCGGGCGGACTCAGGGGGTCATTGTGGCCAGTACAATGAAGGTCGATGGCGTCTGGTGGAACGATGTTGAGCTGGCCCGGGTGAAACATTTTATGTCGGTCGCGCAGGCCGCGCTGGAGGAAGCTTAATGGAAGCGTTTAGCGAACGCCTGCTGCGCGAACATCAACCGGCGTGGCAGGCGATGCAGCAGCACCCGTTTGTGACTGATATCGAACAGGATCGTCTGCCGACAGTCGTCTTCAACCGCTATCTGGTGTTTGAGGGCAACTTTGTCGCGACGGCGATCGCGATTTTTGCCCTCGGGGTCAGCAAAGCGCCGGGTATTCAACAGCAGCGCTGGCTGATTGGCGTGCTGAATGCCCTGGTTGATATACAGATCGCGTGGTTTGAACAGGTGTTGTCAGCGCGGCAGATCGATCCCGCTGAGTACCCGGATGATTTGCCCGGGGTACGGCGCTTTCGCGACTGTATGCTGCGGACCGCCCACAAGGGCAGCTATGAGCAGATTGTGACCCTGATGTTCGGTGCGGAGTGGATGTACTATTTCTGGTGCCGACGGGCGAGCGAACATTATCAGAGCGATGCTGATTTACGACGCTGGGTGGAAATGCACGCGGAGGACGAATTTTATCAGCAGGCTCTCTGGCTAAAAAACGAACTCGACCGCTGCGCCATGGCGCTGAGTGAAGACGAAAAGCAGGCGTTATCGGCGCTTTACGGCGAGGTGCTGCAGTGGGAAATTGATTTCCATCACGCGGCGTACGAGGAGTAGCCGCGAGGTGGATCACAGGGGGCGCCGGACGCGGCGTCTCCTGAATACGGGTTATATCTCGACGTTCTGCGTCTTGTTGGCGAAACTTACCATTACCGTTAATGCCGATTCTTATTTCACATTTTTATCTTAATAAAGTCGGAGGGTTAATTTAGCTGCCTTCTGACTCTTTTGAGAGAAATTATAGAGGGCGAGCATTTATGTTATTTTATTCGGGCCTGTAGCTCGGGGCTCTCTTTTTTCTTTTCTTCCCACCTGAAGAAAAAGCTATTTTCAGAAATAGATATAAATTATCCATCGTTACTCGACGGCGGCTCTCCCCCTACAATGGACTTTAATTGCCAGATATTTAACAAAAACCAGGCCAAGGAAAAGGGATGAAACGAAGCATTTATTCACAGAACAGTTTATTGCGCATCAGTCTGCTTTCCGCGCTAACGCTTACTGCCAGCTTCACCACTCACGCACAGGATAAACCTGTCGCGGGGGGTGTGCTGACGGTCGCTCTGGGCAGCGATACCCCGATTATTGACCCCTCTATTACCGCTTATTCCGTCACCGCTCTGGTTACGCGTAACGTGGTGGATTCTTTGGTCGGCCAGGCGGAAGATAACAGCTTTACACCATGGCTGGCGGAACGCTGGGAAATTAAAAACAATAACCGCGAATACACCTTCCATCTTCGCAAGGATGTGACTTTTAGTGATGGCACGAAACTGGATGCTGCGGCGGTAAAATATAACTTTGAACGCATACTCGATCCGAAAACCACCTCCAGTTACTCCAAATCGTTGTTGGGGCCGATTGACGCGATCACTACGCCAGATGAGTACACCGTGGTGATCCGCTATAAAACGCCTTTCGCACCGCTGCTGCAGGGGCTGAGCTTGCCGTATCTCGGTATTCAGTCACCGGCTTATCTGCAGAAAACGGCGAATACCAGCAATACCGTGGTCGGTTCCGGTCCCTTTATCCTCGAATCGTTTGTCAAAGGCAGCGGGAGTAAACTCAGCAAGCGCGCCGATTACAACTGGGGTCCGGGCTATGCCACCCATAAAGGCCCGGCATGGCTGGATAAGATCGAATTTAAGTACCTGCCGGAGTCAGCGGTACGTCTTGGCGCGCTGAATAGCGGGCAGGTACAGGTGATCGATGCCATTCCGCCGGTGAATTATGCGCAGGTAAAAAATAACCCGAAGCTGGATGTGATCACCAGGGAAAACCCCGGCGTTCCGCGCGTCCTTTATTTGAATAGCGACACAGGGATCTTCAGCGACCTGAAAGTGCGGCAGGCCTTCCAGAGCGCCATCGATCGCACTACTGCCGTTAAAGCCGCGTTCTTTGGCATCCTGAAACCTGCCGACAATATTCTTGGACCCGCTACGCTGGATTACGATCCGGCCATTGCCAGCCAGTGGGGGTTTGATCTGCAAAAAGCCCGCCGTCTTCTGGATGAAGCCGGCTGGCAGCAAACCGATAGCGAAGGCTACCGGGTCAAGGAGGGTAAACGCCTTACTGTGCAATTTACCTATTCTTCAAACGATGTCGAAGCCGCTGACGTGACGCTGTTCCAGGCAATTCAATACCAGGTAAAACAAGCCGGTTTTGAACTGAAACTCGATCCGGTGGATTCAGGCATTCTCAGCAGCCGCACGGCGGCTAACCAGTACGACATTATCTCGAACTATTTTGTTCGCCCGGAGCCGGACATCCTGCGTACCGTTTTCCATTCCAATTATATTCCGCCGAAGGGGAACAACTTCAGCCGCGTTAAAGCGCTGGATAGCCAACTGGAAACCGCTGTCGGTGCCAGCGAAGCCGAGCGTAAACGCATCTACTATGCCATCCAGCACCAGATTATCGATCAGGCCTGGGCGGTGCCAATTTACATCCCGGCATATCAGTTAGGGAAAGCCAAACAGGTGCAGGGCATTAGCTGGGCCACGAACGCGAAGCCGAATTTCTATGATGTCTGGATCCAACGCTAAGCTGCTGGCAGCAGGCAAGCGCCTGCTGACCATTTTCGCCGTGCTGTGGGGTGCGGCAACGCTGACCTTTGTTGCGGTAAAACTGATCCCCGGCGATCCTGTGGCAATTCTGATAGGCAGCGCCAACAGCGTTGTGGATGATAGTTTTCGCGAGACACTGACCCGCCAGTTCGGCCTGGATAAGCCACTGTGGTGGCAATATTTGCGCTACTGTGGCGAGGCGCTGACGGGCAACCTTGGCGTGAGTTATCAGTATCGCCAGCCTGTTGTGCAGGTGATTAGCGCAGCGTTGAAAGAGACGGTGCCGCTGGCCGTCAGCGCCCTGGCGCTGGCACTGGTACTGGCGGTATTTAACGCATTACTGACAGCCGGACGTCATCCGCGTCTGCGGTCTCTGCTTGCCGGGTTGGAGCTGATGCTGCTTAGCACACCGGTGTACTGGATCGGCATCGTGTTGTTGAGCATTTTCAGTTTCAAACTGCAATGGTTTCCGGTGACCGGTAACGATGGCTGGATCGCCCTTGTGCTGCCGGTGGTGACGCTCAGCCTGCCGCTGGCTGCGACACTCAGCCAGGTGCTGCGTGATGGGCTGGAGGAGGCGCTTTCGCAGCCGTTCGCCATGACCGTGCGTACGCGAGGGGTGAGTGAAACTGCGCTGCGCTTACGGCATGCGTTGCGCCATGCCTCGCTGGCGGTGTCGACGCTGACGGGGACGCTGCTGGCCAGCGTATTAGGCGGCTCAATTCTGACCGAAACAGTATTTGGTCGGGCGGGGCTGGGGCAAATCACTCTCGGTGCGATTGAGAACCGAGACATGCCCCTGGTGCTGGGGGTGGTGATGTTCTCCGCGCTGTTGTTTGTGGTGATTAACCTGCTGATTGATACCCTTTATTTACTGATCGATCCCCGTCTACGTCTGCGAGGGCATGCTGATGAGTGATCTTTTACTGCGGGTGGCCCGCCGCGACGGGGGGCGCTATCGTAACCCGTGGCTGGCGCCGGGTACCAGCATTCCGTTGTTACTGGTGCTACTGCTCGTGGTGGCGGTGTTTTTTCCATCGCTATTCACGCCGTACACCCCCGAACAGATGGATTTCAGCGCGATTTTGCAGCCGCCGGACCTCAGACACTGGTTCGGTACTGACCAGTTGGGGCGTGATGTGTTTACCCGCGTGGTGTATGGCACCTCGCTGTCGCTGAGCATTGGGGTCGGCGCGACCCTGATTGCCAGCGCGGGCGGTATTGTGCTGGGGACACTGACAGGTCTTGCGCCCAGGGCGGTACGGCAGTTACTCGTACGGCTACTGGACATTATGCTGGCGTTCCCCGATTTGCTGTTGGCGCTGCTGGCTATCACGGTGTTGGGGCGTGGGCCAGAGAATACCCTGCTGGCGGTCGGACTGGCCGGCATTGCTGGCTATGCCAGGCTGGTGCGCGCGCAAGTGTTGCAGGTCAGGTTATCGGGGTATGTGCAGCATGCGGTGGCGTTGGGAGAGCCGCCAATGGTGATTATTTTGCGCCATATTGTGCCCAATACGCTGCGCCCGCTGCTGGTACTGGCAACGGTGGGGATAGGGTATTCCATATTATCCGCCTCGGCCCTCAGTTTCCTTGGACTTGGGGTGACTCCGCCGACGGCGGAGTGGGGCGCATTGCTCTCTGAGGGACGTAATTTTCTCGATAGCGCCCCATGGGTCAGCCTGCTGCCCGCCAGCGTTGTCGCGCTGTCGGTGATTGCCATTACGCTGCTGGGCCGACGTGTTCAAACCCTTATTGCCAAAGGCGGGATCGCATGACTTCAGAGACCTTCCAGCAACCGCTGTTACAGGTGGCGCAACTGAGCGTCAGCTTCCCCTCGCCGCAGGGGCTGATGGAGGCGGTTAACGCCTTATCGTTTGACGTGCATGCCGGTGAAGTCCTGGCTTTGGTAGGCGAGTCCGGTTCGGGTAAATCCGTCACGGCCCGGACGCTAGTCGGGCTGGCGGGGGCAGGGGCGGCTGTTCGCGCCGAGTCCCTGATATTGCATGGGCACGATGGCCTGTCGCAGAATTTACTGGCGTGCGATGCCCGCCGTTGGCAGCAACTACGCGGGCGCGAAATTGGTTTTGTTTTGCAGGATGCACTGACCTCGCTTGACCCGCTGCGCCGGATTGGTCAGGAAGTCGCGGAGCCGTTGTTGACGCACCGCCTGGAACGGGGGGCGGCAGTTCGCGAACGCGTGGCGGAGCTGTTAACGCAAACCGGCATCCCCGATCCGCATAACCGGATGGCGCAGTACGCACATGAACTCTCCGGTGGCTTGCGCCAACGAGCGCTCATCGCGTCGGCGCTGGCGGCGGGGCCGCGATTACTCATTGCCGATGAACCTACTACCGCGCTGGACGCCACCGTACAAAAACAAGTTTTGAATGTATTCAGGGCCCTGGCGGATGCCGGGCATGGCGTGCTGCTGATCACCCATGATTTATCGGTGGTGGCGGATATTGCCGACCGTGTGGTGGTGATGCGGCAGGGCAAAGCAGTGGAGAGCGGCAAGGTGCGACAGGTGCTGCATGCGCCGCAACACCCTTATACCCGCCGTCTGCTGGCGGCCATTCCCTCTGCCGGTACGCGTGGGACGTGGTTAACAGGAAACGATCCGCTGGGTCAAACGGTAGTGCGGGAGAACATCAGTACTGACAGCACCACACCCGTGCTGGCTGCCGATAACGTATCACTGGCGTATGTTCTGCCGGATGGCCGTCGCTTGCAGGCCGTCAATCAGGTGACGTTAGAGGTCGCGCAGGGCGAAACGCTGGGCATTGTGGGCGAATCCGGTAGCGGGAAGACCACGCTAGGCAAACTGGCGCTGGCGCTGCAGGCACCGCAACAGGGCGAGATCCTTCTCGCTGGGCAACCATGGAGCAGGCTGACAGAACGTCAGCGGCAGCCGTTGCGGTCGCGTATCCAGACGATTGTGCAGGATCCGCTGGGTTCATTTAATCCGCAATATAACGTGGCGCAATTGCTGCAACAGCCTCTGCGCCTGCATACGACGCTCACAGCCGCGGACCGGTTGTCACGTGCGCAGGCGTTGCTGGCGCTGGTTGGTTTAAGTCCTGATCTGCTGACGCGACGTCCGGCCACACTTTCCGGTGGGCAGCGGCAACGTATCGCCATCGCCCAGGCCCTGGCCTGCGAGCCGGATATTCTGATTTGCGACGAGCCGGTGTCGGCGCTGGATGTCACCACCCAGGCGCAAGTGTTGGATTTGCTGGTAGCGCTGCAACGCCGTTTGCATCTGTCAATGCTGTTTATCTCTCATGATCTGGGCGTGGTGCAGCATATGAGTCATCGTATTGCGGTGATGAAAGACGGCGAGGTAGTCGAAAGCGGCAGTGTGGATCAAATTTTTCGGGCGCCACGCCACCCGTGGACTCGACAATTGTTATCAGCTGTTGGGCAGACGCCGTTGCGATATAACTGAGCAGTAAACGTCAAACACCGTTATCAGAAATGGGGTCATGTTATTCAACACTCTTATCATCTCCAGAGCCCGTTCCAGGCGGTCTTACGTGATAGAGGGCAGGGAAGAGGCACTGGCCCGGCGCTCGATAGTGCCATCCGTACGCAGTGCTCGTTCAGCTAAGTTTGCCTATGTGAATTTCAGTTTAGTGACCTGCTGCGGGGGCGCCTGGCATACCCGATTTCACGAACGGCGGGCGGGTGAACCAGATGATGATAATCAGCGCCATAAAACCCCAGCCGAGCACCCAGAAATAGTCGATTGTCGACATCATGTAGGCCTGCTGGGTAACCACCTGGTCAATCATCGCAAGATGCTGCTGCGTCGGGCCACCCATCTTATTTACGTAATCCATAGCCGCTGGGTTGTACTGTGTCACGCTCTCGGTCAGATTCGCGTGGTGGAAAACTTCACGTCGCTGCCAGATCCATGTGGTTAACGATGAGGCAAAGGAGCCGCCGAGTACGCGAAAGAACGTGGCCAGTCCTGAGCCTTCCGCCACTTCGTTACCGTGCAGATTCGACAGCACAATGGTGGTCAGCGGCATGAAGAAGAAGGCCACGCCAATCCCCATAAACATCTGCACGCTGGCGATGGTGCGGAAATCCACGTCAGTATTGAACTGCGCGCGCATCAGACAGGATGCCCCCATTGTCAGGAATGACACTGAGCATAAAATTCGCAAATCCACTTTGGTGGCGTAACGTCCGATGACTGGCGTCAGCACCAGTGGTAAGAAGCCCATCGGCGCAGCGGCGAGACCGGCCCAGATAGCCGTGTAGCCCATCTGGGTCTGCAACCACTGCGGCAGAATAATGTTGATGGCAAAGAACGCGGCATAGCCCAGCATCAGCGCCAACGTGCCGATGGCGAAGTTGCGGTCTTTGAACAGCCGCAGGTTCACAATCGGGTGACGTTCGTCCAGCTCCCATATCACAAAGCAAATCAGGCTGATCGCCGAGACAATAGACATCACGATAATGGGCGTAGAAGAGAACCAGTCTTCGTCGTTGCCCTTATCCAGCACCACCTGCAGCAGGCCCACGCCAAGCACCAACAGCGCGATGCCAATATAGTCGACAGGCGATGACTGCGTTGTTTCTTCACGCATGCGCAGCTGCGACCAGACCACGATGGAGGCGAAAATCCCAATCGGCACGTTGATGTAGAAGATCCACGGCCAGGAGTAGTTATCGGTAAGCCAGCCGCCGGTGATAGGCCCCACGATAGGCGCCACCACGGTCACCATCGACAGCAGCGCCAGCGCCATGCTGCGTTTCATCGGCGGGAAGATAACCAGCAACAGCGTCTGACACATCGGGAACATCGGCCCGGCGAAAAAGCCCTGCAGCGCACGGAAGATGATGAGCTCCGTCATGCTGTGGGCGAAGCCGCACAGAAATGACGTCAGGGTAAAGAACATCACCGAGGCGATAAACAACCGCAACTGCCCGAATCGGCGGGTAAACCAGCCTGTCAACGGTAGAGCAATAGCGTTACACACCGCAAAAGAGGTGATAACCCATGTCCCCTGATCGGCGCTAACGCCCAGATTGCCGGAGATAGTCGGCAGCGCCACGTTGGCGATGGTGGAGTCCAGCACCTGCATAAAGGTCGCCAGCGACAGGGCAAGCGTCGCCAGAAACAGGCTGGGGGGCGTAAAGGCTGCCTTCGGCTCTGACATAGCTTCTCTCTTAGCGCTGGGCTACAGCGCTGGTGTTGTCATGAAGGATTTTCGCCACCAGTTTATCGGCTGCTTCCATTGGCGTTTCATACACATCGGTACGGAATCGCGGCTGTTCGACGGTTTTTCGTGGCAGAAGGTGACCACCCTGATTGCGGATATCCACCTCAGCGTTCATCGACAGACCCACACGCAGCGGATGCTTCTGCATGTCATGTGGATCAAGCGTGATGCGTACCGGCAGGCGTTGGACGATTTTGATCCAGTTGCCGCTGGCGTTCTGGGCTGGCAACAGTGAGAATGCGCTACCGGTACCAATGCCGAGACTTTCGATGGTGCCGTGATATTTCACGTTATCGCCATAGAGATCCGCATTCAGCTCTACTTTTTGCCCAATGCGCATGTCCTGCATTTGGCTCTCTTTAAAGTTGGCATCCACCCACACTTCATTCAGCGGCACGATGGCAAGCAGCGTGGTGCCGGAGGTGACACGCATCCCGAGCTGCACAGCACGTTTAGCGACGTAACCACTGACGGGCGCAACAATGGTGCTGCGGGAGTTATCGAGATAGCGTTGGCGCAGCGTCGCAACGGCGGTTTTGACTTCAGGATGGTTATCCACCACGGTGTCATCAACCATCGCCTGATTGGTTTTGAGCGCTTGCTCGGCAGCCAGTAAATCGCTTTGCGCGCTGGTCACGGCATCACGGTAGTGCGCAAGATCTTCCACCGCAATGGCACCGGAACTGACAATTTTTTCCCGGCGCACATAGTCACTTTTCGCTGTTTGCAGGGCTACTTTTTTGGCAGCTACTTGTGCACGGTAGTTGTCGGCGGTGCTGTAGAGGCCACGCACCTGACGCACTGTGCTAGCGAGATTGGCTTCAGCCTGCTGCAGGGCGATGGCGGTATCGCTTGGGTCCAGCAGAACCAGGGGCTGGCCTTTTTCGACATAATCGCCTTCATCCACGGTCACCTGAGTCACGGTACCGGTGATTTGCGGTGTCAGGGTGACCTGATTTCCGTTGACGTAAGCATCGTCGGTGCTCTCGTAATAGCGGGCGTAAAGCAGATACCAGGCCAGACAGCCTCCTGCCGCGAGGATCAGGATCAGTAATAAAATGGCGAAGTTTCTTGTACGCTTGCCTGGGCGCTTGTCAGAGGGAGGCGCGTTATTTTCCATAGACATAACCGGTGACCTTAATTAGCGATGGGGGGCCGTGAATTCATCGGGCAGCATTTTGATAAGAATATCTGCGAGCTGCCGGGATTCTTCGGGCGTCAGACGCGCCGTTAAGTCCGCGAGGATGGTATTCAGTGCTTCATTCTGAAACGTATTGCACAGCGTCTGACCTTTTGCCGTAAGGGCCAGGATCACCTGGCGCTTGTCGTGCGGATTCGGGCGGCGCTCGATCAGGTCGTTCTTCACCATACGTGCAACCATACGGCTCATTGCCCCGGTATCCATCTGCAGGCTCTTGCAGATTTCTGCCGGGCTGGTGTTACCTTTAAATATATTAATCAATACCTTAAATTGCGGTGCGGTAATGCCGCTGTCGGCAAAGTAATGGCCGATAAGCAGGTCCTTAAACTGGTTTGCCAGATGGAACAGCAAACCCAGATGCAGGTTTTTATGGGAAGAGTCGATTGGGGTATTCATGATAGCTGCCTGGTCAGTAATTAACATGATAATTACTGCCTGGTCACCAATTGTCAAATTAGGTCAACAGAAAGCACACATATTGACAAATGGAGGAGGGCGATAAGCGAATTACGATCACTCGAACCCGTGATGCCCGCAGACATCAATTTGGATGCGCTCTGGGGTACAGGCCCGACGCAGGCGTGATTGATGTACGCGCGGCCGTAACTTGCCAGGGTTCCCTGAACCAGTCGGTGTCATCAGCTGGCGTACTGTCGGACCAAAATCAGCGTAATGTTCGCGGATAGTACGCAGTGCTCGTTCAGCGAGGCCCGGCATGAGTTGCCGGTTGCCAGGCTGGCCACGACGACGGTTAACAAGTGAAAGCGGCCCATGTTCACGATAGCGCTCCAACAACCGTCGGCAGTGTCTGTCAGATATCTCAAGCGGATAATATTGAGTACGTACCGGGCAAGACCATCAGGTCGTTGGTTATTGCTGGGTTTTCAACGACGACGGCTAGCCATACCCAGCGGGCCAGATTCACGGTAACGCGACAGAAGGCATCGGCACAGGCTGTCAGATATGCTCAGGCGCTGTGTGGCCATCAAGTGTAGTCAGACGCCGAACGATAACGTCCTAATAACTTTGAGTCGGTTAACTTTATCCAAAGCAAAAAACTCCGCCGCATGAGCCGTCATCAGAATCTATCGATGCTGAATCTACGAGTAACTTATCCAGGAGAAAACCTAACAACTTAGCCACCACAATATGAGTGCGCATAATGTATATTATGTTAAATAGAATATCAGGACGCGTAACCCAACCATAGTTACAACTCTACCCCATGAAATTCATAGGCTCCATCTTGTCCTCCACCGGCTGCTTACTCGTTTGTATATGACTCGCGCTGTTTTCACTCACGGTACTCTGATGCCGACCGTGCACCACGTGTCCAACAACTTCCCGCGGACCAGCGATGGCGTTTTTCATAAACTCCTCCGGCACGCATATGGCGCTCTCGATCGTCGTTGGGTTCATTAGGCGAACGCCCGACGGCGACACGCTGACCGCACCCGGCTTTCCGGCGCGGTTAACATCAGGTCTCGCTTCTGGTTGCCTATCTGCCAGACAATGCCGACTCACTCAATTTTGACCTTTCCCGGCAAAACGCACGCCATACTTTCCGACCTAAAATGTCCATGTGACAGCTGCTGTCAGTGCCGCCTCGTTACGTCGTAACACGATCGGGCTTTCATTAGCATGCTCCCCAAGCCAGGTATAGTCAGCACTCAAAACCGTGCCCCAATGGGCATCAAACTGGTGGCTCCAGACCAGACTGTTGTCTATGCCATAAAATCCCCCCGGTGCTGAATAGCGGCTATAAGCTGAGCGCTGGCTCTGCTGCAAATTCACGCCATACCAGGTATTCAGGTAACGCTTGTCGCCAAACAGGGCCGCCGTTTGAAAGGCGAACGTGTCCTGGCCAGTTTGTACGGGAATCAACGTGAAGGATGCCTGGTAGCTTACCCCCTGGCTGTCCGTTAAAGGCAGCGTCGCTTTACCTTCAACACTGAGCCAGGAAAAAGCCTGCCAGCCGACGGCAAGAGCTGTATTCAGGGAAACATCAATATCTCCCATCCCTTTCAAATTATTTGCCCCTGCCCGCCAGCTGGCGTTTTTATCCTTTCTTCCCAGATCGTACCCCAGCGTATGTTCGAAGTACCAGCCGCTGGTGTTTTGCAGGTCATACCCTACCCCTTTCTGCGAATCAATAAAGAAAGCGCCGTTACGACCCTGCAATACAGGAACCACCTGCCATACCTGCTTGTCTGAACCTGAATATCGCGGAGCGTAGCGCCCTCCCAGCCCGATAGTGAAAGAGCCGGAAGAGGCGTTATCATTTGCCTGTACGCAGGATGTGATGACCGTCAAAAGCGGTACGGTCATATACAGGGCTTTTTTTATCGCTATCATACTGTTCTCCTAACAGATGCCGGCTTCTCCTGAAGCAGGAGCTGCCACAAAATGTTGGCGCAGTATGCTTTGGCAAAATCAATGAATCGTCGGGATAGTGTTAAGAAACGGTCAAGGTGAATGGATGTTGTCCAGAAGAGTGCTGATTATTGAAGATGACGCCGATGCGGCTGGCGTGCTCGAAGCCTATTTACGCCGTGAAAATTACGATGTCGTCATTACCGGAGATGGGCTGTCCGGGCTGGATATGGCGCACCGGTGGAAACCCGATCTGATCCTGCTGGATGTGATGCTTCCGGGGCTTAACGGCACCGAAGTCCTGGCTGGCCTGCGTCGCAAAAATGATGTTCCGGTGATCATGGTCACCGCCATGGGCGATACTCCCGAACGTATTGGCGCCTTGCGCTATGGCGCCGATGATTATGTTGTTAAGCCTTACCATCCGGGAGAAGTTGTTGCTCGGGTACAGGCGGTACTGCGCCGTAGCAATAAAAAAGAAACAAAGGAAGAGATCCTTCGCTGGCAATCACTTGAAGTGGATGTCACGGCCATCGTGGCGAGTATTGTCGACGGGAACAACACACCGCGGACGTTAGACCTCACCCCAACCGAATTTTCACTACTGACCACGCTTATGCGCTCTCCTTCACGACCTTTTTCCCGCCAGCATTTACTGGAGCACTGTTTGCCGGAAAGTGAAGCCCTGGAGCGCGTGGTGGATACCCATATTTATAACCTGCGTAAAAAACTCGAGGCGGCGGGTATTTCCGGCGTGCTGGTTAACGTTCGCGGCGTAGGCTACCGGTTCAGACAACCATGACAAAAACCCGCTATTCCTCCCTGTGGCGCTGGATTTGCGCACGTATATTAGCGCTGGCCATCGGAAGCGTAATTGTCATAGCGACCTGTATGTGGCTACGTTATGCGGTGCAGAATTACTGGAACCTGGGCAGAATGCCGGCATCGGTCCGACAAGAGTTTCTTGCGCTCAGCCAGAACCCGCAGGCGGACCCGGCGCGCTTCCATCAAATCGTCGATACCTGGTGGGGGTTGAGTTATTCAACACCCTCCATCGCCTCGGCAGACTGGGTCACCGTGGCGTTACTGGTCCTGGTCATGATCCCTTTTATTGTGGTGATGGGGTTGAGATATGCCAGGCCACTGGCGCTGCAGTTCAGCCGGTTGCGTGATGCGGCAAAGGACGTCGCCGAAGGGCAATTTGGCCGTCAGGCAGAGCTCATCAGGAATGCGCCGGCTGAAATGGTCAGCTTTGCCAGTGACTTTAATACCATGACGGGGAAACTGGCCCGCTATGAAAAAGAGTTACGTACCTCTCATGTGGCCATGGCGCATGAGCTTCGCTCCCCCCTGACTGCCGCTATCGGACGTTTGCAGGGCATGCTGGATGGCGTGTTTGATGCCAGCCCGGAACAACTGGCAATGGTAATGAAACAGCTTCAGCACCTGAATCGCCTGACCGATGAACTTCATCTGCTCTCACTGTCTGATGCCGGGAATCTGGTTCTGGAAAACGAACCCTTTCGTCTGGATGAGCTGCTTAAGGAACGGGTGACATGGATCATGCCCCAGGCTGATGCACATCGTTTTACCATCAGGCTTCATCATTCTCAGGCGTGTCCTTTCAAAGGCGATACGTTCCGTATGGGCCAGGTGTTTACTATCCTTATGGAAAATGCCCTCCGTTACGGGCGTGATGGCGGCTTTCTTGATGTCACGCTGCACTACGCCAGCGGGCAATATTGCCTCGAATTTCGCGATGACGGCCCGGGGGTATCCTCCCGGTTCCTGCCGGAAATGTTCAACCGTTTTAGCCGGGAGGAGCAGTCGCGTGCCCGCCACTCCGGCGGCAGCGGTCTCGGTTTGTCGATTGCTCGCGCGATTTGTCAGGCCCATGGTGGCAGTATCAGCGCGTCGTTACCTGAAACCGGCGGACTCGCAGTCAGCATTTTGTTACCCTGGACGTCGTCTGAGATGGAAAATAGCCGCTCTTGATAATACCTTGACGAAACGTCGAATCTTTCTCGACTAAGCGCGCATTTAATAACGCCGTAACCTATATGGAGCGGCGTTATGTCAGATGAATTTTTACTCTCCCTCCGCCACAGTCTGCACCATTTGTACGACGTGGCGCGCACCCTTTCCTGGCTGCACTTTCTCCCTCTGACCCTTCTTTCGGTAGTGATTTTTCTGCTGCCCGGATGCGGGGACAACCATGGTAATACGACTGATCCTGTGCGAACGGTGCGCTACGTTGTTGTTGGCTCAGCGCAAACCCTTCCCGCGCTGGAAAGAACCGGAGAGATCCATGCGCACGATGAAACGATTCTCAGCTTTCGTACCGGCGGCCGGATAGTGACGCGTAGCGTCGATATTGGCGATCGGGTCAATGCAGGGCAACTGCTGGCCACGCTTGAAAATACAACCAGTCAGAATCAGCTCGATGGCGCACAGGCTGATTATGAAGGAGCCAAAGCCGCTGCTCAGGTTGCTGCACTTAACCTCAACCGAATGCAAAAGCTCATGCCAACAGGCGCGATTGCCCGCACGCAGCTCGATACCGCCCGCGCAGACTGGCTTGTCGCCCGCGCGCGTTTAAAAAACAGCGAGTCCGCATTGCGTAATGCCCGGGAAAGCCTTGGCTGGACGCGTTTGATGGCGCCGCAAAGCGGCGTGATCACCGAAGTAAGCGCCTCTGCAGGTCAGGTGGTCAGTGGTGGTCAGTCGGTGTTGACGCTGGCGACCGGTGAAGCCCGCGATGTGGTGTTTGATATCGCTAAACCCGATGCGATCCCGCCACAGGAACAGGCTGGCTTGCGAGTGTCCCTCCTCAGCGACCCGTCGGTGCAAGCGTCCGCCGCGCTAAGAGATATCAGCCCGCAGGCCGATCCTCAGACCCGCACATGGCGCGTCAGGGCTACTCTGCAAAACCCGCCGCTGGCAATGGCGTTGGGCGCCAGCGTCACCGTCACGTTACCCGCAACCGGCCCGCATGGATACGCCCTTCCCGCTTCAGCGCTGAGTCGCGTCGGCGACAAACCGGCAGTTTATGTAATTAATCCGCAGTCGCAGGCACAGCTTCGCGTGGTGGTGCCAGCATACTATACCGCCACCTCGGTCATTATCTCCGGCGGCCTTGAACCAGGCGACCGGGTAATTACCGCCGGCGTGAGTAAATTACGCTCCGGCGAGCCGGTGATTGCCGGGGAGTGCGAATCATGAAACCAGTATTGAATGAGAAAGTTAACCTCTCCGCCTGGGCGCTAAATAATCAACAGATGGTCAGTTTTTTCATGCTACTGATCATTGCTATGGGCGCGTTCTGTTATGAGAAGCTGCCACGTAATGAAGATCCGGCGTTTACGATTAAAACGGCTGTCGTTTCCGCGCAATGGCCCGGGGCATCCGTAACGGATACCACCCGACTGCTGACCGATACGCTGGAAAAAAAGCTGCAGGAAACCCCCTGGCTTGATTATCTCGAAAGTGAATCCCGTGCCGGGAGAACCGTTATTTATGTCAATCTTCGTGACGATACCCCGCCGGAAAAGGTGCCGGATATCTGGTATCAGGTACGCAAGAAAATGCAGGACATTGCCCCGTCGTTGCCAGAAGGCGTTCAGGGCCCCGCCGTCGACGACGAGTTTGATGACACGTTCGGTACGATTTATGGCTTTATACCTGAGGGCTATACCCTACGGGAGGTCCGGGACCAAGTTGAGACCATTCGCCGGGAACTCATGTCGTTACCGGAGATCGGAAAAACCACTCTGCTGGGTGAGCAGCAGGAACAGATAGTCCTCTCTTTTTCTCCAGCGCGTCTGGCAGGTATGGGGCTGAACATCCAGCAGGTAGCGGATGCCCTCAGAGCACAAAATGCGGTTGTCCCGGCAGGTATAATCCGCACCGGACAGGAAAATATGGCGATAAAGGTCAGCGGGGAGCTGACATCTGAAGCGAGCTTACGTGCCGTCACGCTGCATATTAACGATCGTTACCTTCCTCTGACGGATATTGCCACCGTTAGCCGGGAAAACGGCGAGCCTCCCCAACCGGTTTATCGGGTCAACGGCAAACCCGCCATCGGGCTGGCTATCTCGATGGCGCCGACGGGTAATATGCTGCGTTTCGGCGCCGCGCTGAATGCAAAAATGCATGCCATCAGCGTCACGCTGCCGCACGGTATTGAGATGGTCAAGGTTGCCGATCAATCAGCGGTGGTCAGCGACGCCGTAAGCGGGTTTATCCGGGTGCTTATCGAAGCCGTGGCGATCGTCCTGGCCGTTTCGTTTGTCTCACTGGGTTTACGAGCTGGACTGGTCGTGGCTGCGGCCATCCCCCTGGTTCTGGCCATGACCTTTACGGGAATGATGCTGGCAGGAATAGGTCTGCAGCGTATTTCTCTCGGCGCATTGATTATCGCGCTGGGCCTGCTGGTCGATGACGCCATGATCACCGTGGAAACCATGGTCTCTGGTCTGGAAGCCGGGGATTCCCGCCGGCAGGCGGCTACCCGGGCTTTTAAAACGACCGCATTTCCGATGCTGACGGGCACCCTTGTGATGATTGCCGGGTTTATTCCCGTGGGATTTGCTGCGTCCAGCGCCGGTGAATATTGCTTTTCCCTGTTTGCCGTGGTGCTCATCGCCCTGCTGTGCTCATGGGTTGTCGCGATCCTGTTTTCACCGTTAACCGGCACGTGGCTGTTATCTGACAACATCAGACAGAAGGCGAAAGGTCCTGGATGGATGGCCCGCGGATACCAGTGGCTACTGCGCAAGGCGTTGCGTCACCGCTTCGCCACCGTGTGTATTGCCCTCATTGTGCTTGGTCTGTCCGTATACGGAACAACCTTTATGCAGGGGGAGTTTTTCCCCGCCTCCGACAGGCCAGAATTGCTGGTAAGCCTGACGCTACCGGCAAATGCCTCGCAGTCGGAAACGCAAAATAGGGTTGAAAAGCTGGAGAAGGCCCTGGCAGGCAACCGCAACGTTGAGCGCTTTTCGACATACGTTGGGTCGGGAGCGATCCGTTTTTACCTGCCTATGGATGTGCTTCTGGCAAATGAAAATATCGCCCAGATGGTGGTGGTGGCTAAAGATCTTAAAGCGCGGGATCGTCTTCATCGACAGTTAAACAGGATACTGGCTACGCGCTTTAGCGACATCATCACGCGCGTATCGCCCCTGGAACTTGGGCCCCCGGTCGGGTGGCCAGTCAAATACCGGGTGAGTGGGCCTGACTATCTGAAGGTCAGGTCGATCGCGAATCGCCTGAGTGATGTCATTGGTCGGTCTCCCTCTTCCCGCGAGGTTAATCAGACGGCAGGCGAGCCGGAAAGAGTCATGACCCTCAAGGTCAATCAGACCGCCGCCCGGGCTGCGGGTGTGTCGTCAGAAAGTCTGGCCCGGATGCTCAATACCGTCTGGTCCGGCAGTATAGTCACGTCGGTTCGCGAAAATGACCGCCTTGTCGATGTAGTGCTCCGGGCCAGGGACAATGAGCGTCTTAACCTCGCCACCTTCTCTTCGCTGACTATTCAGGGGAATGACGGTAAACAAATCCCCCTCAGCGCCTTTGCCACACCAGTCTGGGGCGTGGATGATCCGGTGATCTGGCGTCGACAGCGTTTGCCTTTCATCACCGTGCAAACTGACCTCGCACCGGGACTTCGCGCCGAAGCAGTATCCGCAGCGTTGCGACCAGCGGTAGACAGGTTGCGCGCGGAACTGCCTGAAGGCTACAGCATTGAAGAAGGAGGCGCGGTTGCTGAATCTGAAAAAGGTAATAGTTCGGTCTATGCGGTTCTGCCGGTGACACTGGTCATCATGCTCTTGCTGTTGATGCTCCAGTTGCGCAACTATTCCCGTATGGCGTTGGCTATACTGATGGCCCCGTTTGGTTTACCGGGTATCGTACTGGCTATGTTACCTGGCGGAACACCGATGGGATTTGTCGCTCTGCTTGGCGTGATTGCGCTCGCTGGCATGATCATTCGTAACGCCGTCATACTAATTAGCGAGGTTGACAGCAATCTTGCTCAGGGGATGGCAAGCGATGCCGCCATTATTGCGGCCGCAGAGCATCGTGCGCGCCCCATCTGCCTGACTGCCTGTGCCGCCATTCTGGGGATGATCCCCATCTCCCATCAGGTATTCTGGGGACCGATGGCCTATGCGATTATTGGGGGGCTACTGATTGCCACGCTGGTTACACTGACCGTTTTACCTGCATCGTTAAGCCTGTTGTTACACCTGAGAATGATGTCCTCAGGCGAGACTTGTGAAAAATGAGTGGCGTGCCGTCGTATCCTCGTCTCAGGGGGTTGCCAGGTTATTCGCTGCAAGTCAAAGAACTTGCTCACCTGCTGCTGCAACGCCTGGGTAACAGGAAACCTAATAAAAAGTAAATCTCCCTGACCATGTTTATTTATACTCAGAAAACATGTCATTAAGAAAGGAAGCTACGCATTGAAATGGCTAACCTGGTTAAAACGTATCGTGTTGTCCCTGCTGCTGTTGATCGTTGGCGCTCTGGGACTACGCCTTTATGACATTCAGCGCGGGCCCGATCTGCAGCTCTGGCATACCTGGGTTCCGCATGAGATGGACGCGGATGAAATCGACAATGCTGACTGGAACGATTACATCAAAAAAGAGAATGCGCTCTTCAGTGAGGTAAAACGCCAGGTTACCGATAAGCTGGACGCTTCGCAGCAAACCGAACTGAATCGTTACTACAGTCACAGCCCTATCTATCCGGACTCGTTTCCCACCAACTGGAATCGGTCATATATCATGATGCCGGATGGCAAACCGCAAGGCGCCGTGGTGTTGCTGCATGGTCTGACGGACACGCCCTACAGCCTGCGGCATATCGCTGAAAATTACCGGCAACAGGGTTATGTCGCCATCGGTATCAGATTACCGGGCCATGGGACGGTTCCAGCCGGGTTGACCGATGTGGACTGGCAGGACTGGCTGGCCGCCACGCGCCTGGCGGTGAGAGAAGCGAAACGACTGACGGGTAAAGATGCGCCCCTGCATATCGTCGGATTTTCCAACGGCGGCGCGCTGGCAATGAAGTATTCGCTGGACGCGCTGGATAATGCCGAACTGGCAAAACCCCAGCGGGTGATCCTGATTTCTCCGATGATCGGTATTACTAGCTTCGCGCGTTTTTCCGGCCTCGCGGGCTGGCCCGCGTTTCTTCCCGCCTTCTCGAAAGCCGCATGGTTAAACATCATGCCCGAATTTAATCCGTTTAAATATAACTCCTTCCCGACGAACGCCGCCCGGCAGTCCTTCCTGCTGACCAAAGCGCTGCAAAAGCAGATAGTGGCTGACGCGAGAAATCAGAAACTTAACAGCTTACCGCCGGTATTGACCTTTCAGTCCGTCATGGATTCAACGGTCAGTACGCGGGCGATCGTGACGGCGCTGTATAACCGCTTGCCGGATAATGGCAGTGAAATTGTCCTGTTCGATTTAAATCATGCGGTCAGGTTTAATTCATTATTACGCCGGACGTCTTACACCGCGCTGGCGCGGTTGCTGCCCGCAGCGCCGCGAGCTTATCAAACCACGATCATCACTAACGCCAATTCCGCCAGTACAGAGATGGAGATCCGAACAACACCTGCCGGGAAAACAGACACTACGGTGGAGAAGCTACAGGGACTGCATTATTTACCGGACGTGTATTCGCTTTCTCATGTCGCGCTTCCCTTCCCCTTGAGCGATTCGCTGTACGGACGCTATCCCCATCCGCTGAATCAATACGGGATCAGCCTCGGCACGTTTGCAGCTCGCGGCGAGCGTTCTGTGCTGGTAGTGGGTCTGGACTCGCTGATGCGCCAGTCTTCCAATCCGTTTTTTCCCTATATGATCAAGCGCATTGACGAAGGGATCGACACTCGCCCGGCTCTCTCCGGGAAATAACTCTTCTCTGGATAAGTGGCCACCACGGCCACTTTTTCCTGAGGATGCGGTACTACGCTTTCGCCGACGCCGACAGCCACTGATATATCGAGGACAAATCCTGCCCGGCATATCCTGCGTCCGCCGCCTGCTGCCACAGTTCGGCGATGTTATCCAGCCCCGGCATGGTGTGCGGCTCGGCCAGGGAAAGCGCCAGCCGGGCATCTTTCAGCGCATGCGCCAGCTGCATCTGCGGCACGAATTGCTCATTGGCGATGGCGTCCAGTTTGACTTTGACATACGGTGCGGCCAGCGGGCCGCCTTCCAGGGCGCTCCACAGCTGGTCGGGAGTAAAGCCCAGCGTCTTCGCCAGCTGAGCGCTTTCCGCGATGCCCTGCATCATCGAAATCAGCCAGGCATTGAGGACCAGCTTCATTTTCTGGCTGTTGCCCGCCTCACCAAACCACTGCGTCCCACGTGAGATAGCGGCAAATATCTGCTCCGCCGCGCCACATTTTTCACGCTCCCCGCTGGCGAGCACCAGGATCTGCGCCTTCTCCGCCGGGGCTTTGGTCCCTGAAACCGGAGCATCGACGAAGGTCATCGCCGGCTGAAGCTCCCGCAGCAAGGCGATAGCCTGCTGGGTCTCCGGCAGGCCAATGGTGCCCATCTGGCAATAGATCGCCTGCGGCTGACAGGCAGGCGCAATTTGCGCCAGTACCTCCAGGGTAGCCTGACCGTCGGCGAGCATACTGATGATCACCTCAGCATCGCCACCGCCTGCTGCGGCGTGGCGTGCAGAGATAATCCCTGCGCCTGTAAATCCTCGCCGCGCGCTGGCGAACGGTTCCAGCCCGCGACGGTAAAGCCCTTCTTCAGTAGATTGCTGGCAAAAGCGTGTCCCATGGCGCCGAGTCCCAGCACCGCGACCTTTGGTAATGTACTCATCTTGTCTGTCCTGATTCGCGTATTAATAAATGGCGGACGTCTACTATCGCATCTCTGGCACGGAAGTCAGTAGCAATAACCGCCATAAAAAGTGACACTGTCACTACGTCATGGCCATGTTTATAGCGGCTCAGGGCTGGCGGAGCCACTCCAGCAAGCGGCGCATTGCTGGCGACAGGCGGTCGTCATCCTGATAGCACAGGCACAGCCGACGCAGCGCCCAGCGATCCTGTAATGTGATAACGGTGAACCGGTAGCGCGGCTGATAGCGTTCGGCAATAACGCGCGGCAGGATCGCCCCGCCGGCACCGTGAGCCACCATCTCGCAAAGCCCTTCAAAATGGCTCATCCTGATGCGGACGTTCAGCGCCTGGCCGAGTCCGGCGGCCTGCTCTTCAATATGCTGCTGCAGCGCGCTGGTCTGATAGAGCGCGACCAGCGGCTCATGGATAATCGTCGCGAAAGCCACTTCGGCGGTTTCACGCAAGGCATGGGCCGGCGGCACGATCAGCACCAGGGGATCCTCCGCGACGGGCTCCAGACGCAACGGCCCGGGATCGACCGCATCGGACACCACCCCGGCCTGCGCTAAGCCCGCCAGAATGCTGCTGACAATATCCGCGCTGGTGCGCTCTTCGGTGTCGATCTGTATCCCGGGATGCGCTGCCATCCACGCGGCGAGTTTGCCCGGCAGAAAAGCCGACATCGCCGAGGTATTGGCAAACAGGCGCAGCGTTCCCTGCTGACCGCGGGCGAAGGCGTGCATCGCCTGGCGCACACGCCGCTGCTGCTCTAACAACGGACGAGCATGGCGCGCCAGCACCTCCCCGGCCTCGGTCGTTGTCACTCCCCGGGCATGACGGTGCAGCAGCGGCACACCGACCTCCGCCTCCATTTTGCGCAGCCTTTCGCTGGCGGAGGCCAGCGCCAGATGGGCCGCCGCCGCCCCGCCGGTAATGCTGCCGGTATCCACGATGGCGATAAACAGCCGCAGATCGGCGAGATCCAGTCGCATGACGCCCTCCTTCCCTTCGGTTTTACCGTAGACTTTGGGCAACATACCGCATTGTCCCCCCCGCGACCAGCTGTTTCAATGCCCTTCTCTGAGCCGATAGGTGAGCCATGATGTTTGATCTCCACACTCTCTGTTTACTGCTGATTTTTATCGCCGCCGGGCTGGTCAAAGGGGTGACCGGTATGGGGCTGCCCACCGTGGCGATGGGCCTGCTTGGCCTGCTGATGCCGCCACCGGCCGCGGCGGCCTTGCTGGTGCTCCCCTCGCTGTTGACCAATCTCTGGCAGCTGCTGGCCGGCCCCGCGCTGGCGCAGATTGCGCGTCGCCTCTGGTTAATGATGACCGGGATGATTATCGGCACGCTGGCGGGATCGTCACTGCTCATCCATCTTAACCCGCGGTGGTCGGCGCTAGCGCTGGGCGCCGTGCTGATAGCTTATGCCGGATACGCACTCCGTGGTCCGGCGGTGCAGGTTCCTGCACGCATGGAAAAGCGCCTGTCGCCGCTGATGGGCGGACTGACCGGAGTGATCACCGGGGCGACCGGGGTATTTGTTATTCCGGCGGTGCCCTGGCTGCAGGCGCTGGGCTTTCGTCGCGACGAGCTGGTCCAGGCCCTGGGATTGTCGTTCACCCTGTCCACTCTGGCGATGGCGGCCGGCCTCTCTCTGCACGCTGGCTGGCGCGCAGATTCGCTGCTGCTGTCGGCGCTGGCGCTGGCGCCCGCGCTGCTCGGCATGTGGCTGGGACAGCGGATCCGCTCGCGTCTCAGCCCGCAGCGCTTTCGTCAGGGCTTTCTGTTGTTCCTGCTGGCGCTGGGGCTGGAGCTTGTCCTCCGGGGGTTGCTGGCGGAATCATCCTAGCGGCGGGTAATGTGCTTCACATTGTATTTACTGGTGTTCTGGTAGATCTCTGAGAAATCAACGATCGCCCGGTTCTGGGCGTAGCTGACAGACTGCACCCGTAGCAGGAGGCTGTTAGGCGCCACCTGCAGCAGCTCCGCCTGCTCGCGGGTCGCCAGCACCGGGGTATAGCTGCGGTGGCTCTCAATAATGGTGATATGGCACTCTTTTTTGAAATAGTTGAACTTAGACTGCTCAAGGTTACCCACGCTGAGCCACGGAAAAGCGGCGTAGGGAATGTAGCTGTTCTCCACCAGGATCGGGACCTCATCAATCAGCCGCAGCCGCCTGACGTAGTAGACTTTTTCTCCCGGCTGGATCTTTAACTGCTGGGCAATGGCCGGCGGGGCGTCAAGCAAGGTGAACTCAATAACCTTATTGCGGTAGTTGGTGACCCCCACCACCTGCATCTGGTAGTTAAACCCCTCCAGCTCTCCGTCATGATAGTTACTTTTACGCACAATGCAGGTTCCGCTGCCGTGCCGCCGGGCGATCAGCTTTTCCTCCTCGAGTAGCGCCAGCGCTTTGCGCAGCGTCATCACCGAGACCTGCAGCTCCGCAGCCAGCGCTTTTTCGCTGGGCAGCATATCGCCGACGGCATAGTCGTCGCTGTTGATGCGGGCCTTCAGTTCTGTGGCAATCTTTTTATAAATCACTTTTAGATGTCTCACCGAGAGGAGTGACGTCAAATGCAGCTGCATTTAATGCATTGTATTTATTCATAAAAATTAATTTTCACGCGCCATAAGCAGCGTTAACTCATCTATAAAAATGGCTATATTTATATATCTCTCCTGCAACAATATATATGACTTTCGTCACAGATGGCCTTTTTCCTGCTCGGGATCCCGGTGGTCTGCTCCTAGTCTGATAAGCCTATTGATCAGGTGATGACAGCGGGCGATGAAGACGAGAGGACAACCATGATTGGCGTGAAAAAGCTTCAGGACTTTTCCAAGGCGATGATCGGGCCGGTGCTGTATCTGCCGGCTATCGGCCTGTTGATCGCCCTGTTCAGCATGACCACCAACCGGCTGTGGGTGGATGAAAGCAGCGGGATCTATCTGTTGGGGAAATTCGTCTCCAGCATGCTCTGGGCGCTGATGAACAATCTCGGGTTTCTGTTCTGCCTCGGACTGGCCAGCGGTCTGGCGAAAACCCGCAAAGCCGAAGCCGCTTTCGTGGCGGCCATGACCTGGCTGGTCTATCTGGCGGCGAACAACAGCTGGCTGACCCTGACCCATCGTCTGGCGACCGGAGCCACCAACGCGCAACTATATGGCAGCGGACAAACCTATATCTTCGGTTTTCAGGTCATCGATATGGGCGTGTTCCTCGGTATTATCCTTGGCTGCGCCGTCGCCTTTGTTCACAATCGCGTGGTTGGCATTGAGTTTCGCGGCGCGCTGTCGATCTACGGCAACAGCAAGCTGGTGCTGATCGTGATGCTGCCGCTGGTGGGCCTGTTTGCTATCGCCACCGTCTATCTCTGGCCGGTGGTGGAGCTGGGTATCTCGGCGCTGACCGGCTTTATGAAATCCTTTGGCGCCATCGGGGTCTTCCTGTACGGCTTTCTCAACCGGTTCCTGATCCCCACCGGGCTGCATCATTTGATCTGGTCGCCGTTCGTCTTTACCTCTATCGGCGGTCAGTTGCTGATTGATGGCCAGACCGTCATTGGCGCCAAGCCTATTTTTCTCGCCGAAATCGCCCGTCATCCTGTTGACGCGCTCAGTGATTCCGCCCGGTTTTTGACCTATGGGATGGTGAAGATTTTCGGCACCGCCGGTATGGCGCTCGCTTTCTATCGCACGGCGAAACCGGAGAATAAACAGCGGCTCAAAGTCACGCTGATCCCCTTAATTGTCACCTCCGTGCTGGTGGGGATTACCGAACCTTTTGAGTTTCTCTTCATCTTCACCGCCCCGCTGCTGTGGCTTATCTACTCCCTGCTGGACGGTTTTTTCCAGATGCTGGCCTGGCTGCTTCACGTGCGGGTCTGCGCCACCAACGGTCTTATCGATTTTGTCGTCTATAACCTGCCCGCCGGCGCTAGCGTGACGCGCTGGCCGGTGTTTGTCGCCCTCGGGCTGCTGGAGACCGCCACCATGTACCTGGTCGGCACCTTCTGTATTACCCGCCTGCGAATGCTTACCCCGGGGCGCGAAGCCGCTGCCGATGCGGTGCGTTCCCCACAGACGGATCCGGCAAATGGCGAGTCTGACAAAGGCGCGATGGTGATTGCGGGGTTGGGCGGCAAAGAAAATGTTTGTGCGGTGGAAAACTGTTTTACCCGCCTGCGGGTCGATGTGCGCGACCCCGCCCTCATCCAGCAGACGCTGTTAAAAGAGAGCGGCGGGAGCAGCGTGCTGATTAAAGGCAATCATGTTCAGGTGATCTACGGCCTGGGGGTTAACAAAATTCGAACGGCGGTCAACGCCAGTCTGGGTGTAACTGAATAACGAGGTGGTAAATGAAAGATAACTTTGTGGTCACGATTGCCGGCGGCGGTAGTACCTATACGCCGGGGATTGTCATGATGCTGCTGGAAAATATGGCGCGCTTTCCCCTGCGGGAGATCCGTCTGTACGATAACCATTACGAGCGTCAGAAGACCATCGGCGACGCCTGCGCCATTCTGGTGGCGGAACGCTTCCCGCAGGTAAAATTCAGCTATACCACCGATCCGCAGGCGGCCTTCACCGACGTGGATTTTGTGATGGCGCATATTCGCGTTGGCCTGTATGAGATGCGGGAAAAGGATGAAAAAATCCCGCTGAAATATGGCGTGCCGGGTCAGGAAACCTGTGGGCCGGGAGGGATCGCCTACGGTATGCGCTCGATTGCCGGCGTGCTGGAGCTGGTCGATTATATGCAGCAGTACGCCCCGGGGGCGTGGATGCTTAACTACTCCAACCCGGCGGCCATCGTCGCGGAAGCGACCCGTCGCCTGCGGCCCGACGCGCGCATCATCAACATCTGCGATATGCCGGTGGCCATCGAGGGGCTGTTTGCCGATATCCTCGGTCTGCCGTCGCGTAAGGCGCTGAACGTCCGCTACTATGGCCTCAATCATTTTGGCTGGTGGACCAGCATCACCGATAAAGCCGGTAACGATCTGATGCCTGCGCTCAAGCGTCACGTGGCGGAGCAGGGTTACAGTAGCCCAAAAGAAGATTTTCAGCATAAAGCGCCGAGCTGGATCGAAACCTTTAAAAAAGTGAAGGATGTGTTTGCCCTCGATCCCCTGACGTTGCCTAACACTTATCTGAAATACTACCTCTATCCTGACTACGAGGTAGCCCACTCTGACCCGGACTTTACGCGGGCTAACGAAGTGATGGCCGGACGTGAAAAAGAGGTCTTCGATATGGCCCGGGAGATCACTCGTCGCGGCACCGCGGAAGGCGCGCATTTCCATGCCGGGGCCCATGCCACCTTCATCGTCGACCTCGCCTGCGCCATCGCCTTTAACACCCAGGAGCGGATGCTGTTGATCGTGGAAAACAACGGGGCGATCGCCAACTTTGACGAGACGGCGATGGTGGAAGTCCCCTGCCTGGTGGGCGTCAACGGCCCGGAACCGCTGGCGATGGGAAAAATCCCTTCGTTCCAGAAAGGACTGATGGAGCAGCAGGTGGCGGTGGAGAAGCTGGTCGTTGACGCCTGGATTGAGAAAAGCTACCAGAAACTGTGGCAGGCCATCACCCTGTCAAAAACGGTGCCCAGCGCCGCGGTGGCGAAAGCGATTCTCGATGAGCTGATCGTCGCCAACGAAGGTTACTGGCCCGCGCTGCACTGATTTTTTGCCACAACCCTGCCGTGAGTGCCCCTCTCGGCAGGGTTATCGCCGGCATCCATCCCGCGATACCTCCTTCCATAGCCTCCCTCAGCGCCAACGCGTCGATGGCCTGCGCGACGCCAGCCAGACTGACATCACAGCATCGCCAGCCACAATTTTCCCTGAACAGAGTAATGAAATATAAATTCTATTCCTCGATATTATGGCGTAAAAATGTGATCTGCGTTGTATTCTTTGAGTTACATTAACCCACTGAAAACAACATCATTATTACTAACTCGCAAATTTAACCCGCATTTCATAGGGATATACTGCCGCATGCCATTGTGATTGGCTTCATGCATTTACCTTCCTGCAACACCAGTTTGAAATTAAATTTTCATAATGTGATCTTGTAGCATGCTCATTCCATTTCTTTGTGCCATATTCTTAGCACGGTAAATCGCCGGAACGACAGCAACGTGCCACACCAGGGCGCTGTCCTGCGGCCAACGTCGGCGCTGCCGACGCACTGAAGACCGCTAACCCGAAAAGGAGAACGGATATCGACGACATCCATGCCAACACCAAGCCGTAAACCTCTTTGACCGCCATTGCTTAGCGTACCCTGCCTTGTGCTGAGCAATTACACAAAGAAGAAAATCATTTAATTCAGTTAGATACGACAACACAGGCGTGATAAATCCTGACTGGGGAGATGTATTTTTATCTTGTGTCGTTCAACAAAATAAAGGGACTACCATGTCATTTATAACAAACCTGAACCAGCAACAGAGAAAACGACTTCATCAGATCACCTTAGTGGCCACCTTCGGCGGCCTGCTTTTCGGTTACGACACCGGCGTTATCAACGGCGCCTTTTCCTCACTGAAGCAGTACATGGCGCTGACCCCGACCACCGAAGGGCTGGTAATGAGTGTCCTGCTGATCGGCGCCGCGCTGGGCAGCGTGTTTGGCGGTAAGTTCGCCGACTACTTCGGCCGGCGCAAATACTTGCTCTTCCTCTCCTTTGTTTTTCTTATCGGCGCCCTGCTTTCCGCCGCGGCTCCCGATATCACTACCCTGCTGATTGCCCGCGCCCTGCTGGGCTACGCCGTCGGCGGCGCCTCGGTCACCGCCCCCACCTTTATTTCTGAAGTGGCGCCCACCGAGATGCGCGGTAAGCTGACCGGCCTGAATGAAGTCGCCATCGTTATCGGCCAGCTGGCGGCGTTTGCCATTAACGCGATCATTGGCATCATCTGGGGCCATCTGCCGGACGTCTGGCGCTATATGCTGCTGGTGCAGGCGATCCCCGCTATCTGCCTGTTTGTTGGCATGTGGCGCGCGCCGGAAAGTCCGCGCTGGCTGATCAGCAAAAACCGCCACGAGGAAGCGCTGCATATTCTCAAACAGATCCGCCCGGCGGAACGCGCGCAGAAAGAATTCGACGACATCTCCACCCTGATCAAAATTGAAGCCGGCAATAAGTTCAGCACCCAGAACACCTTCACCACTATCCTCAAAACGCCATGGATCCTCAAAATTTTGCTGGTGGGCATTACCTGGGCCGCGCTGCAGCAAACCACCGGGGTGAACGTGATTATGTATTACGGCACGGAAATCCTGAGTGCCGCCGGCTTCTCAGAGCGTACCTCGCTGATCTGTAACGTGCTGAACGGCGTCTTCTCCGTCGGCGGTATGCTGATTGGCGTGCTGTTTCTCGTCGATCGTTTTAAGCGTAAGACGATCATTATCTACGGCTTCGCCATTATGGCCACGCTGCACCTGATTATCGCCGCGGTCGACTACACCTTGGTGGGCGACCTCAAAGCCACCGCTATCTGGCTGCTGGGCGCGCTGTTCGTCGGCGTGATGCAGGGTTCGATGGGCTTTATCACCTGGGTGGTATTAGCCGAGCTGTTCCCGCTGAAATTCCGCGGATTGTCGATGGGGATCTCGGTATTTTTCATGTGGATCATGAACGCGGTGGTCAGCTACCTGTTCCCGCTGCTGCAGGCGAAACTGGGCCTTGGGCCGGTCTTCTTTATCTTCGCGGCCATCAACTATTTGGCGATTCTGTTCGTGGTGTTCGCCCTGCCGGAGACCTCCAATAAATCGCTGGAGCAGTTAGAAGCGGAGCTGTCAGCGAATCATGAGGATAAAAAATCTACTCGTCTCACCAGGGAGGTTGGCTATGATCGATAACATCACGCTGGATAATCTGCACATCGGCTGCAAGGCCAGTAATAAAGCGGAAGTCATCGCCATGATTGGCGCAGAGTGTAAAGCCAAAGGCTATGTCAATCAGGAGTGCGTTCACTTTCTGCTGGAGCGTGAACATCAGGTTTCCACTTTTTTGGGCAATGGCATCACCCTGCCGCATCTGCCGAAATCAGCGACGGATATCATTCTTAAAACCGGGATTGAGATCTATCAGTTTCCTGATGGCGTTATCTGGGATCGCGGCAACGTGATGTTTATTGCCATTGGCGTGATTGCGAAAGAGAAAGAGCATATTGACGTGCTCAAAGAAATAGCCTCGATATTCAGCGATGAGCTGATCGCGAATGCGTTGTCATTAATCTCCGACAAAAATGACTTCCTGAAGATCCTCCAGCATAACGCGCTACCGCGTTAAGTGCGCCACCGGCCGGGGCTCTGCCCCGGCCAACGCCCTATTTTATTGGTCTCGCAGAAAGCAAGCATTACGAAAAATCTAATTTTCTCCGTTATCACGTCACTCACAATAATAACCGGGGAAATTAACGCATATCGAATGGCTATCAACTCTATTTATTATGCGATAGCCTTTATTCGATATGTAAAAATAATCAATAAAAACATAAAATTAACTATTAAAAGGCGATTTATCCTTTGCTTTGCTAATCAGGCCGCGGGTGCCGCGCGCCAGTGATTCCTGCGCTATCCCATTAGTTTTGATTTATATCAATACCTCTTCCATCGTTAAAATGCATTTTACAGCGCGATTATTTTGCAAAGGTGTATACGACATTGGTTTTACGATTTGGATATTTATTTAGCCGGCCCGCAAGCCTGTGGGGATGGCTGATGTGTAACGCGCTTAACGGTATCGCGATCGTCCTCTGCTTTCGCGGGATAAGCATCGTGACAGGCTATCGTCAGGCGGTCTGGCAGGTCATCATCACGCTGGCTATTATTATATCGACCTGGTATAGCGCTAATTATTTCGCCGCCCTGGAAGCGCGACGCGACAGACGACGCTTTCTGCTGCTGGCCTGGGTGGTGATGACCATTCTACTGAATTTCATTCACCTCAGCGGCGCTGAATACCGTTATTAAAGGAGCATGCCCATGACGCTGGCTATGCTGTTGGTGCTTATCAATCACCATAAAGGTCTGACGATCTTACTGATTGTCATTATTGCGCTGTTGGTTATGGCGCTTACCCCGCTGGTCAAAAAACTGCTGAGCACTCTTCACGATCGGTCCTGACTTTTCTCTCACGGCCGCCGACAGGCGGCCATCTCTCCTCCTGTTAGACTGATTCCGCCACCAGCCTTAGCGGCATGCAGCCTGCTACAGCGCGCATGAAAAGAAATGAGAACCATTATCAATGAAGCTATGCTAACGTGTCAGCCCAGGCAAAACGCCAGATGACAGAAAACAGGGGGACAGACGAGGTGAAGCAGGATTCAGGGATCATCACAGCGCGGCAGGCGCACGGATTGCTGACGCTGGCGATAGGCGCCGCGCTCTTCTACAGCAGCGGCAGTTTCGCCCGGCCGGATCTGCAGCCGCTGGGGCCGAATATTGCGGACAAAGGGTCAGCTTTCTACCATTTTACCCAGCGCCAGTACGACTCTGCCGATGGCGAACGCCATTACCGGGTGTGGACTGCGGTGCCGGATAAAGCGCCGCCGGCCGCCGGTTATCCGGTACTGTATATGCTGGACGGCAACGCGGTGATGGATAAACTCAACGACGCGTTTCTGCAACAGCTCTCCGCTGGTTCCCCGCCGGTCATCGTCGCTATTGGTTACCAGACGGCGCTGCCCTTCGATACCGCAGCCCGGGCCTGGGATTACACTCCGCCGCTTAAGACGCATCAACCTCGCGCCGGAAAATCCGCGCTGCCGCCGCGAAAAACCGGGGGTAATGACCTGTTTCGCCAGCTGCTGAGCGAAACGATGGTTCCGCAAGCAGAAGCTAAGCTGAAAATCGATCCCCGCCAGCGCGCTATTTGGGGTCACTCCTATGGCGGACTGTTTGTACTCGACGCGTGGCGTAAGAGCGACCTGTTCCATATCTTTTATTCCACCAGCCCGTCGCTCGGCCAGGCACTCGAGTCTCCGCTTAAAGACAGCAACAACATCGATGCCGCGGCTTTCGTCGGGAAATCGCTGTATCTGCTGGAGGGGGATGGCAAAGCCCCTGGAGAGCCGTCCGGGCACGTGGCTTCCCTGGCGGTTTTGCGTCAGACCCAACAGCAACTGGCGGACAACGGCTTGCGGGTGGCCTTCTGGCGCTACCCTGGGCTGACCCATGGTCAGATGTTCGAGGTCTCCCTGCGCTCCGCGCTGCTGCACCTTTCCGGGCAGGCAGCGCTTGCGCATCAGTGATGACCTTGCGCCCACCAGCGGACGGCGGGCGATTCAGCGCTGATCGGGCAGGTGTTTAATATCGACCGGCTCGCCGAACAGGAACCCCTGCATTTCGTCACATCCCTCCTCTTCGAGGATCTGCAGTTGTCCTGCGGTTTCCACGCCCTCGGCGATAAGCGGCGTATTGATCGAGTTGCCCAGCGAAATAATGGCCCGCACGAATGAGCGGACCTGGGGATTGCTCTCCACATCCAGCATAAAGCTGCGGTCGAGCTTGATGACGTCGAAATGAAAATCGCGCAGCATGCTCAGGGAGGAGTAGCCGGTGCCGAAATCATCCAGTGCGATACTGATCCCCATCTTTTGCAGATGATGCAGGACGCTGAATGCCAGCTGCTTGTTCACGATAAACGCCGTCTCGGTGACCTCAAACTCCAGCAGGCTGACCGGATAGGCGGTACGCATCAGGATCTCGCGGACTTTTTCGATAAAGCTACGATGACGCAGCTGCACCGGCGAGATATTGACCGAAATTTTTCTGTTGAGACCCTTTTCCAGCGCTTCGTTACACACCTGCTCCAGCACCCAGTAGCCTAACGGCACGATGGCGCCGCTCTCTTCGGCAATGGGAATAAACACGTCCGGCGGAATAGCGCCCAGCTGAGGATGCTGCCAGCGCAACAGCGCTTCATAACCGGTGATGCGACGATCTTTAATATTGCGGATCGCCTGATAGTGAAGCGAAAACTCCCCCGCCTGAATACCGCGGCGGATGTCGGCGGCCATCATATTCCGCTGCCGCGTCTTGTCGTCCATCTCGCGTTCGTACCAGCAAATTTTGTGGTCGAGACTGCTCTTTGCCCGATACATGGCCAGATCGGAATTGCTCAGAACCGTATTAATATCCGTCCCGTCCTCCGGGTAGACGGAGATACCCATGCTGGCGGAAAGGATCACTTCCGTCGCGGCAAACGTCTGCTTACCGCTGAAGCAGTGCCAGAGACGGGCGGCAAAGGCGTCCACCTCGCTTTCATCGGCAAAAGGTTTGACGGCCACAAACTCATCGCCACCGAAGCGGGCGACCATCTCCTCCTTCTGCAGCGTTTTGAGTACGGCGCCTGCCACGCGCTGCAGCAGCTGATCGCCAATAAGATGGCCCTGCAGATCGTTAATCTCTTTAAACTTATCTAAATCGATGGTGAAAACGGCAAAGCGGCGGGCGTCATTCCCGGTGATTAGCTTTTCCACCCGCTCAAAGAACTCCACCCGATTGGGTAAACCGGTCAGCGCATCGTAACGCGCCATCCACGCGATGCGGTCATTGATCGCCTTCTGTTCGCTGATGTCGCGGGTAATTTTGGCAAAGCCCAGCAGGTTATTTTGCTCATCGCGGATGGCATTGATCATGACATGCGCCCAGAACCGGGAGCCATCTTTACGATACCGCCAGCCTTCGCCTTCGAACTGCCCGCTACGCAGGGCAATTTGCAGATTATTCGCCGGCACCCTGGAGAGTTGTTCGGCTTCGCTATAGAAGAGACCGAAGTAGCGACCGATGATCTCATCGCTCAGGTACCCTTTTGCCCGGCGGGCGCCCTCATTCCAGCTAATGACCGTCCCGTCGGCGCTCAGCATATAGATGGCATAATCTTTAACACTTTCAATAAAGTGGCGATAGGCAATGTCCGTCAGGTGATCGTTACTCATGGTACAGCGCTCTCTGTGGCTCGGTCGTGGCAAAACGCATTAGATATAACAGAATCACGCCCATAATGAATACAAGGTTAAGGTGTTTTATGGTCGCCTTTCCGGCCCGGACAACCGCCGATCGCGCGGCGGACACTCCTGTTAAGCGTAGTGGACCAGGCCACCTTCGGGGGGATAACCTCGGCGATTTTCGCACTTAGGTCGCCCACTAATAGTTACTTTTATTGATTAAAAAGTTTGATTGAAAGAATAAATAAAAGGAGTAATGTTAATAATACTTTCTATGGAGGTTAAATATGTTGCGTGATTATTTAAAAGTGGAAAAAGAAGATCGGTTGGTTGAACAACAGAGTCGTCATGACAATAGTCAGCATTATTCTTCGGTAACTGAATGGGTTATTTTAAGTAAAGATGGCCAGCGTAAAGGCCGGGTATCCCTGTTTGACCGCTTCACCACCCGCCGCTCCTGGAGCGACAGCTTCCGCATTACGCAGTTCGATAATGCGGGTAAAGTGGTGGTGGATAAACTCACTGACGCGCTGTAAATTCCCCGGATTCCCGGCCTGACGGGAGAATATTCATACGCAAAATTAACACCTGCATAAAATATATTGATGCGTCGTCATCATGTTATTTTCATTCCGCATACCAATAACCTAATGGGTAATTTTCGCCATGGTGAGCCGCGCGAATTTTTAACCTGAAAAAATACGGTAAATAAGCCCGCTGGTCGGGCTTTTTTGCATGACGCTCGTCACCCACGCCACAAAATGCCAAGGACATCCCGAGCTGGTTTGTATACGATACATCTACGAATCATATATGGTCTGTTTCTATGGGAATCGTCAAAATCTCCGATCTGCTGCACGATGACATTCGTGATGCCAGCAAAGCCATGTCCCGCTCCGTTAATGCCCAGGCGGAATACTGGATCCGCCTGGGCATGATGAGCGAACTCTACCCCGAGCTTAACCACCAGCAGATCAAACTGCTGATGCTGAAATCCGGCTCTGACCGTCTGCTGGAGGTGATCAATGCCATCAATAATCATTAAAACCGCCGATGAGCTCGCGCGCCAGCGCCATGCCGGCCAGCTGCTGGCATCGGTGTTTGACATGCTGGATACCTTTATCGTCCCCGGCGTGACGACGATGGAAATCAACGATCGAGTGGAAGATTTTATCGTCAACCAGCTGCACGCCCGCCCGGCCAGCAAGGGGCAATACGACTTTCCCTATGTGTTGAACACCTCAATTAACGATGTGGTCTGCCATGGGATCCCGAAGGCGACCGAGCATCTGCGCTCCGGGATGATCGTTAACGTCGATATCACCCTCGAGAAAGCGGGCATGATCGCTGACTCCAGTAAGATGTACCTGATAGGCGACGTTTCCCCGCTGGCTCGCCGGCTGGTAAAGACCACCTATGAAGCGATGTGGAACGGCATTGAGGTGGTGAAACCCGGCGCGACGCTGGGCGACATCGGCCATGCCATTCAGCGCTGGGTCGAGGACCATGGCTACAGCGTGGTCAGAGAATACTGCGGTCACGGCGTCGGTCAGGAAATGCATGAAGAGCCGCAGGTGCTGCACTACGGCAGGCCCGGTGAAGGCGCGGTGCTGCGGGAAGGCATGGTATTCACTATTGAACCGATGGTGAACCAGGGCGACAGTCGTATCAAGACCAAAAAGGATGGCTGGACGGTGGTCACCCGCGATAAAAAACTCTCCGCGCAGTGGGAACATACCGTGGCGGTGACCGCCAACGGCTTTGAGGTACTGACGCTGCGCGACGACGAGCAGTCGCGGATCCGCTGAGTTTTCTTCTCCCGGTATATCGGCATAGCCGACATTTCTCGCTGGCGAGTACCGCCCTTCGTCAGCGCACTTTATCCCCTGGCCTCTATTGCCCCCCGCGTTCTCCACACCGCGCCGGGTGTGTCTGCTTTACTCCTTATAAAGTTAATCATAAAACGATAAAAATTTATTGTAAAACGATAAACACCAGGCTAACCTGCGCTCACTTTAACACCAGGGAGAAACGGTATTCCCTCACCTGGATGTCGTACCGCGTTAAGGAGAAAACATGCGCTGGAACCGCTATCGCCGGGACAGACAGATCATTGCCGCCGTGCTGGTTTTTACCGTCATCGTGGCGGCGGGGATCGCCCTGCAGCCCGGCTTTCATCCCCCCAGCTCCCGGACGACGGGGGATAAACAGCTGGTCTCGATATTAACGCCTCTGCTTAACGGCGCCCGCGGACAGGTCGCCGCCGCGCTGATTACCCCTCAGGGGGTGCGCTACGGCCTGTGGGGGAGCGAGTATACGACGCAGTATGAGATCGCCAGCCTGAGCAAAACCATGACCGCCAGCCTGCTGCTGGAGGCTATTCGCCGCGGCGAAGTCACCGCGCAGACGCCGGTGTCGGCGCTGGTCCCGGAGATTGTCAGCCCGGTGCGGGACGATACCCTGGAGCAACTGGTTTCTCACCGTTCAGGACTGCCACCGCTCACCGCGTCGGTTGGGCAGCGGCTGGCTATTCTGAGCGACATTGCCCGGCGACAGAACCCCTGGCGCTTCGACCGCCCGGCGCTGATCGCGATGATGAACCAGGCCACCCTGCAGCCGACGAAATGGTTTGATTATTCCAACGCCGGGTTTGCCCTGCTCGGACTGGCGCTGGAGCGGGCGTCTCATCGCGATTTTGCCACACTGATGGCGCAACGGGTCTTTGCCCCCGCCGGAATGCAGGACGCGGAAGTGGCCCGGCACAATACTCCAGCCTCGCCGACGTTTACCGTGGGCTGGTCAGCCTCTGGTTTCCCTCAGCAGCCATGGGTGATGGACGCCTTCGCCCCCGCCGGCGGCGTACGCGCCACGATTGTCGATATGGCGAAATATGCCCAGGCGCTGCTGGCAGGAAACCTGGCGGGCAGTAAAGGCATGCCCCCCTGTTCGCCACCGATGATCCCGATTCCCGGGTGGGTTATGCCTGGTTCACTACCCGCGTCCGCGGACGGGAGATCGTCTGGCATGACGGGCAGAGTGGCGGCTTTGCGGCAATGATGGCCTTCGACCGACAGCGACAGACCGCGGTAGTGATCCTCTCCGATACCGCCTGGCCGGTGATCGGGCCTGCCATCAAGCTCTTACTGGCTGCCACCCCTGATGAACAGGAGGCGCGTAATGAACGGAATTGACATCCTCTGGGCGCTGTTAACGCTGTTGTCGGTGATCCTGTTTATTTCCGGCGACTGGCTGGCGCAGCGAAAAATACGCCTGCTCAATTATGTTTTGCTGGTGACCGGGGTTATTTATCTCGCCGAGGTTTTCCAGACCCTGCAGAATCTCGGCAAAATGGGCTACCTGTTTCGGATGCTGACCTGGACCATCCAGGCATCGTTCATCACCCTCAGCCTCTACCGCGTCTGGACCCGTCCGTGGTTTGCCAGCCGTCGACGCGGCGTCCGGGCGATGAGCGTTGTCTTCGCCGTGGCCCTTATGTCATGCTTGACGCGGCTGGTGCTTTAATTATTCTCATCAATCAGGAAGGTAAATTGTGAAGCAATCCAGAACCCGGCTGAGTCTGGCTATTATTAGCGGCATACTGCCCCTCTTTTTTATGCTCGCCCTGATCGTGCCGCTGTGGATTTTCTTTACCGGCGAACGATATTTTCTTTCCACCCTGCTGCACTTTGCTGAAGTGCCGTTAACCGACAACCCGGCCCAGGCGCCGGGGATGGCGAGACGTTTGTTGCTGCTGGCCCTGCTGTATCTTCCGGCCGGGCTGTTCGCGTTCGCTATCTGGCAGGGCATGAAGGTAACCCGTAGCGTCCGCCAGCGCAGCGTGCTCAGCCTCTCCCTGGCGCACAGCGTTCGTTACATCGCTCTGGCCATGGTGGGGATGGGGATCTTACTGCCGGTCTGCCGCTTTCTCATCCCGCTGCTCGCCTGGTGGCCGCAGCCTTATTACCAGGTGGTGTTTCTGCTCAGCGACGGGGTGCTGCTTCTGACAGGAAGCTTGCTGTTTGTGACATTTCACGCCATGCTCCACGGGATCCGTGCGGAAGAAGAGAATAAGGAGTTTATTTAACGATGGCTGTGGTGGTGAATCTGGACAAACTGCTGGTGGAAAAAAAGATGACGTCCAGGGCGCTGGCGGCCTTTGTTGGCATTACCGAACAGAATTTGTCGCTGCTCAAGTCGGGAAAAGTCAAAGGCATCCGCTTTGATACCCTGTCGCGCATCTGCGAGGCGCTCGAGTGTCAGCCTGGCGATATTCTGGCGTGGGAGCCCGACTGACCTCTCCCACCTGATGTCAACAGTCCTATCAAGGAATTGCTCTGGCCGGCGAATCGTAAGAGAATAGCGCCTACACGCGACGATCTGATTACACGGGAGTTCATCATCAGCCATTCTCGTCGATTCCCCCTAGCCAGCAAAGTGGCGCTGGCAGGCGCGGCGCTCATCGCCGCCGGCATGCTGTTCAGCTGCACCAGTAAGGCCCCCAAATCCCTCGTCACGCCGCCGAAGAGCGCGGCCGTTAAAGCCGGTCAGACGCACCGGGAGCCGGTACGCGGCGTCTGGCTGACCACCGTCTCGCGCCTTGACTGGCCGCCGGTCGGGTCAATTATCGCCAGTACGCCGGAAAGCCGCATCACCCAGCAGAAGCTGGCGCTGCTCGCCAAACTCGATAATCTGCAGCGCCTGGGGATCAACACCGTCTTTTTCCAGGTGAAACCGGACGGTACGGCGCTCTGGCGGTCGGATATTCTGCCGTGGTCCGATATGCTGACCGGCAAAATCGGCGAATACCCCGGCTACGATCCGCTGCAGTTTATGCTGGATGAAGCGCACAAGCGCGGCATGAAGGTCCACGCATGGTTTAACCCTTACCGCGTCTCGGTCAACACCAAACCGTCGACGATTGCCGAGCTGAACAACACCCTCACTCAGGTGCCGGCCAGCGTGTTCGTCCTGCACCGTAACTGGATCCGCACCGCCAGCGATCGCTTTGTTCTCGACCCGGGTATTCCCGAAGCGCGTGACTGGATCACCAGCATTGTCGCTGAAGTGGTGCAGAACTACCCGATTGACGGCGTGCAGTTCGATGACTATTTCTACACCGAAACCGCTTCTTCCCCGCTTAACGACAACGAGACCTTCCGTCGTTACGGGCAGGGCTATGCCTCGAAGGGCGACTGGCGGCGGCATAACACTCAGCAGCTTATTGCCCAGGTCTCCGCGACCATTAAAAAACTCAATCCGAACGTCGAGTTTGGCGTGAGCCCGGCCGGGGTGTGGCGCAACCGCTCCCACGATCCGGCGGGGTCTGATACCCGTGGCGCGGCCGCCTATGATGAATCCTATGCCGATACCCGCAGCTGGGTGCAGCAGGGACTGCTCGACTACATCGCCCCGCAGATTTACTGGCCGTTTGCCCGCGATGCGGCGCGCTACGATGTGCTGGCCAACTGGTGGGCCGAGGTGGTCAAGCCGACGCATACCCGGCTGTATATCGGCGTGGCCCTGTACAAGGTGGGTGAACCGTCCAAAAATGAACCTGACTGGACGGTGGATGGCGGCGTGCCGGAGCTGAAAAAACAGCTCGACCTCAATGAGTCCCTGCCGCAGATCCAGGGCACCATCCTGTTCCGCGAAAACAACCTCAATCAGCCGCAGACCCGCCAGGCGGTTAACTACCTGCGCAGCCGCTGGGGGCCGCCGCAGAGCTAACCGCCAGCCGGCTTCGCTATCCCGCCTGCAGCCCTTGCTGCAGGCGGGCGTGCAGTTTCAGCATGTTCTCCGTGATGGCCCGCCAGACGTGGGCGGAAAAGTCCGACGGCAGCGTCCGGCGGGCGCTTTCGATGGCCTGCGGCACGCGGTCGGCAAACTCGCCCAGGATCGCCAGCATCTGCTCCCGGGGGAAGTTAACCGCTTTGGCGGTCGCCAGAAAATGACGCGGATAGATAGCGTTAATCTCCGTTTTCCGCCCTTTTGTGGCATTGAGCCCCATCGACAGCTTCAGGTCGCGCAGATGCAGTCCCGTCCCGCCCAGCACCGGAAATGCCGAAATAATGTCGTAGAACGGCGTGAGCCGGTAGCTGCCGCCGGGCAGCAAAAAGAGCGAGAAGTTCTTCGCATGCCCGTCCGTTGCCCCGGTCAGCCACTGGAACACCATGAACTTCATAAAGTCATAGCGATCTTTCAGGGCCTCACTGGAACCCAGCAGAAAGGTCATGATCGCGGCGATACCCGGCCCGCCGTCAGACTCATATTTCATCGACGACGGTATGCCGAATGCCTGACACAGATCCTCCTGCGGCAGACGCAGCAGCACGCGCCCCTCCTGCGCCCAGCGCCGGTCGAAGCGGGTCACCGCCAGCGCACGGATCCGCGGCGTGTTGATAATCTCCGCCTCCGGCACCGCCAGGCCCAACGCCCTGGCCAGCGCCAGGCACAAATATTCGTTATCCACGCTTTCACGCAGATCCAGCGTCGCATTGGGCTGCTTTATCTCGCCGATAGGCAGTTTAATGATATGGGTGGTCGGGGTGGTGCCCTGCGGAATACACCAGTGCTCGCCCATTCGCAGCAGCGCGGTTTTCTCCTGAGCGCCGGCCACCGAGATACGAAAATCGTCCTGGCCGGTCACCATTCCGAGAGGAATATCCGACTGGTAGGCGGTCAGCAAAGCGGTCAGCTGCGCCTCATCCAGCGTCTGCCAGCGCAACGCGGCAAGATGCGCCTCTTCCCCCGGCGGCAGCAGAGTCACCGCCCCTACGCTGTCCCGCCCGACCTCGGCCAGCAGATCGAACGGCTGTTTCGAACGCGCCTGATAGCGCCTGACGATCCGCTCGCGGACCTGCGGGCTGTCGGGCAGCAGGTTATCAAAATAGTGATACACCGCGTCGGCGGTAATATTGCCATACTGCAGCGGCAGCGAGAGGGAGAGCGGTCTGGCGCGCGGGCTGCGCAGCCACTCCTCATCATAGCGGAAACTGTGCGCCCCGTTGGCCTGGCGGGTTAAGGTTCCCACGCGCGCATTGTTCATCCAGGTGGTGAGCGTCGCCATTACCAGTCAAGATCCGTGGTGTTATCGGGAATCATCGCCGTCTCTGCCGGTTTGGCGTTCAGGGTCATCACCACCCCCAGCGACTGGAGGATCTTAAACAGGGTGGTTAAGGTGGTTTTGTCGGGGTGATTTTCAAAATTGGACAGCGTCGCCTGTTTAATGCCGATCCGGCTGGCCAGCGCCTCCTGAGTCCAGTGATTTTGCTGGCGCAGCAGTTTCAGGTAATTGGCCAGCTGAACCGGACTGTATATCTGCGGGGAATTCATCGCCTTGTTCCTCACCATCATTTATCCCCCTATCGGGATAAAACTGGTTTTATACCCTGCAAGGGATAATGTCAAGTTTATCCCCTAGTGGGGATAGGTCAATGATTATCCTTACGTAGGGATAAAGCAGAAGGGATGGCAGCCGGAGCAACGTGGTCTGCCCGGTGGCGGCTGCGCCTTACCGGGCCTACGGGCTGTCGCTACCAGTTTCATCATCATCCAGGCCGGGCAAGCGCAGCGCCGCCCGGCAATGGCTGTCACTCGGGCAACGCGCAGCCGGGCTTAGCTGCCGCGGTAGGTCGACCACCCGCCCGGGGCGATCAGAAACGGCAGATGGAAATGGTCCTCTGCCGCCTCGCCAATGACAAAATCAATCTGCGCCCGGGTAAAAACGCTCTCGCGCCCGGCACGGGCAAACCACGCCCCGGTTTCCGCGGTTAAACGGTAGCGCCCCGCCGGCAGCGGCGCGGCGCTGAAGGTGGCGATACGCCCCTGGGCGTTGGTCACCAGGTTCGCCAGGGTCTCGCCCTCCCGGCTCAGGCTGACCGCGACGCCTTCAGCCGGCGTGCCGGTGGAAATATCCAGAATATGGGTGCTCAGGGTGCTCATTCGCCAATCGCTCCTTCCAGTCTTAACATCGTAATTTCCCGCAGCTGGGCAAGCGCCTCAGCCACTTCTTCGTCAGCGGTATGCTGCAGCCGGCGCGTCAGCGCCTGCAGAATCTCTTCGCCGCTGCGCCCTTTGGCGCGGATTAAAAACACCCGGCCAAAGCGGGCTTCGTAGCGGGCATTCCCCTCCCGCAGGGCCTGCGCCAGTCTTTCATTATCGCTGTCCACCGCCGACTGCTCCTGGCGCGACATCGTCGCGTGCGCCTGGCTGCCGCTCGGTTTTTCGCCGATCCGCGGATGGGCGCTGAGCGCCGCGTTCAGATCGTTCTCTCCCCAGTCGCCCATCGCTTCCCGGGCGACCTGCAGCAGCGCTTCACGGTTGGCGAAGGGGCGCAAGTTCACCAGCTTATCGCTCCAGGCCGGGATCGCCACACAGGGAGCCAGCAGCTCCCCTGCCTCATCGCCACTCAGGCTGTTAAACTGACTCAGCGCGATCATCCTGACTCCTTATCGTTTTCGTCGCCGCCTGCTCCTGCGGCAGAACAAGGTTCAGCGCTATCGCCACCAGCCCACCGCTGGTGGCCGCGGAACCGAACAGATCGCCGACCATCGGCGGAAAATGGCTGAGAAACGCCGGCACCGACTCCACGCCAAGACCCGCACCAAACGCCAGTCCCACGATCAGCACATCGCGTCGGGTGAGCGGGTTCTGGGTAATGATCCGGATCCCGGCCGCCACCACACAGCCAAACATCACCATCGTAGCGCCCCCCAGCACCGGCGCCGGGATCTGCCGCAACAGTTCGCCCACCGGCGGGAACAGCCCGAGCAGGATCAGAATTACGCCAATGTAGCGTCCGACATAGCGGCTGGCCACCCCGGTCATCTGGATCACGCCGTTGTTCTGCGCGAAAGTCGTGTTTGGAAAGGCGCTGAGCATTGCGGCCACCATGCAGCTGACGCCATCCGCCAGGATACCGCCCTTCAGCCGGTTGCGGAAAGCGCGATCGTCAACAGACTGTTGTGAAATCAGCGAGTTGGCCGTCAGATCGCCCACCGCCTCCAGAATACACACCAGCGACACCAGCGCCACCGGCAGAAATATCGCGCTGTTAAACTGAAAGCCAAACGGGAACAGCGTTGGCAGGCGAAACAGGGTATCGCCCAGGCTGTGAAGATGGAACTGACCGCTCAGCCCTGCCGCCACACAGCCTGCGGCAATGCCCACCACCACCGAGGAGAGCCGCAGCCAGCGGTTTTTGGCGCAGCTCAGCAGGACGATAACGCCAAGGGTACCCGCCCCGAGCGCGATATTGCTCATGCTGGCGAAATCCTGCGCCTTTTCCCCACCGCACCAGTTAATGACGCTGACCTTGATCAGGCTGATGCCGATCAGCGCAATCACGCTGCCGGTAATAATAGGGGTAAAGATTTTCTTCAGCGGTTCGATAAAGCGGCTGACAATCACCGGCACCAGGGCGGCGACAAAGTTAACGCCAAACAGCATCGCCATAATATCCTGCGGCCCGCCGCCCTGCGCTTTCACCCACATCCCTCCGGCTACCGCCACGCCCAGAAAGGCGAAGCTGGTGCCCTGCATGCAGATCATCCCGGCGCCAATGCCCCAGACCCGGTTGGACTGCAGAAAGGTACCGATACCCGAAGCCAGCAGCGACATACTGATGAGATACGGCAGCCAGTCGCCAAGTCCGAGGGTGGCGCCGATGATCAGCGGCGGCGTGATGATCCCCACCAGACCCGCCAGCACATGCTGGAGGGCGCTAAAAAAGGCAGGAAGCGGTGGGATCCGCTGTTCAAGGCCGTAAAGCAGGCCGCTGTGATGTTCGTCAGACATGGTGTTATCCCGTAGCAAAGAGAAGTACATGGGCTACTGCACAAAGCAGGCCAGAGACGACAAAAGCGCACGAATAAATTTATTAACACTTCAAAATCATAAGCTTAAATTATTCGAATGATGCATCATTTCCCTCCGCTGCTGAACCAGGCTTATGAAACGATAGATTCTGAATGCAACATACGGAAACTTTTGATTCATAAAAAGGCAACCAATGCATCACATTGCACCGAGGTGGTGCGCCATGACCTGTCGCTGTGCCTCTGGCGGGCGGTTTTCCTCTCTTCGGCGAACTGGTACGCAAATTGCTGTAGTCAGTGCCTACATCTGGAGAAGGAGAAAAAAATGAAAGCAATCGTGATTGGCGCGGGCATCGGCGGCTTAAGCGCGGCAGTGGCGCTCAAACAGTCGGGGATCGACTGCGACGTCTATGAGGCGGTGAAAGAGATCAAACCGGTCGGCGCGGCGATTTCCGTATGGCCCAACGGCGTGAAATGCATGGCCCACCTCGGCATGGGCGATATCATGGAAACCTTCGGCGGACCGCTGCGCCGCATGGCGTATCGCGATTTCCGCAGCGGCGAGAACATGACCCAGTTCAGCCTCGCGCCGCTGATCGAACGCACCGGCAGCCGCCCCTGCCCGGTATCCCGCGCAGAGCTGCAGCGGGAAATGCTGGATTTCTGGGGACGGGAGCGCGTGCAGTTCGGCAAACGCGTCACCCGCTGTGAAGAAAACGCCGACGGCGTGACGGTGTGGTTTACCGACGGCAGCAGCGCCAGCGGCGATTTGCTGATTGCCGCCGACGGCAGCCATTCCGCGCTGCGTCCGTGGGTGCTCGGCTTTACCCCGCAGCGCCGCTACGCCGGCTACGTCAACTGGAACGGTCTGGTGGAAATAGATGAAGCGCTGGCGCCCGGCGATCAGTGGACCACCTTTGTCGGCGAAGGCAAGCGCGTCTCGCTGATGCCGGTCTCCGCTGGCCGGTTCTACTTTTTCTTTGATGTGCCGCTGCCGGCGGGTCTGGCGGAGGATCGTGACACCCTGCGCGCTGACCTCAGCCGCTACTTTGCCGGCTGGGCGCCGCCGGTGCAGAAGCTGATCGCCGCCCTTGACCCGCAGACCACCAACCGTATTGAAATCCACGATATCGAACCGTTCAGCCGCCTGGTGCGCGGTCGCGTCGCGCTGCTGGGCGACGCCGGACACAGCACCACCCCGGATATTGGCCAGGGGGGATGTGCGGCGATGGAAGATGCGGTGGTGCTGGGCGCCGTTTTCCGCCAGACCCGCGATATTGACGCCGCCCTGCGCGAGTATGAAGCCCAGCGCTGCGATCGGGTTCGCGATCTGGTGTTGAAGGCGCGCAAGCGCTGCGATATCACCCACGGTAAGGATATGCAGCTCACCGAAGCCTGGTACCAGGAGCTGCGGGAGGAGACCGGCGAACGGATTATCAACGGCATGTGCGACACCATCCTCAGCGGGCCGCTGGGCTGACGGTCGCCATGGACTCAATCACCGCGCTCAGCGTCTGAATGGCCATCTGCGCGGGACGCGATAGCTGACGCGAGGGCGCGGTGCACAGCGCCAGAGTCAGCGGCCGCAGCAGCGTACTGCGCAGCGGGATAAAGGCCAGCTGTCCGCGCTGAACCTCGTCCAGCACGTCGAGCAGGCTGAGGAGCGTCACGCCGCTGCCGCGCAGCACCAGCGACTTAATGAGGCGAATATCATTGCAGCTGATGGTATTCTCCGGCGTAAAGTCATGGTGGCGATAGAGGAGCGCAACACGCTCATGAACGATCAGCGGCGCGCCGGGCACGATGTGCCGCTCCAGGCTGAGCTCGCCCAGAGACAGGGCCTTTGCCCCCGCCAGAGGATGGTCCGGGCGCATCACAATCCCCACCTCCAGTTCGGCAAAGGCCAGTACGCTGAGTCCGGCCTGCCCCTGCGGATCGAGGATCAGACCGACGTCCAGATCCGCCTGACGCACTTTCTGGCTGACGGTGTGGCTGTCGGCCACCTGCAGATCCAGCTCCAGCCACGGCCAGCGGGCGATGATCTCCGCCAGCGCGGCGGCGAAGCCGCCTTCCGCCAGCGCCTGCACCATGCCGACGCTGACGCTCCCGCGCTTCATCCCCTGCAGCTCATCAAATTTTTGCCGGGTCTGACGAAACTCCTTCTGCCAGCGCAACAGATTGTCATACAGCAGTTCACCCGCAGTGGTCATCCGCAGTCCCTCCGGCAGCCGCTCGAACAGCGGCGTCCCGAAGGCCTCCTCGGCCTGCAGGATCTGGCGGTTAATCGCCGAGGCCGAGATATGCAGCTGCTCGGCGGCCCGGCGCAGGCTGCCGCAGCGAGCCACGGCGATGAAATAGTGGGCGAAACGGGAAAATGGACTCATGGTGCCCCTGTACTCTTTTTTGCAACAGCAGAGTGAATTAATGGTGATGGATGTGAACACCCTAATATGACAACAATAATCTCACAACAATAAAACAATCACCGATGTGAGCAGGAAGAGAAATCATGAAGACAACCACCCCCACGCCCCCCGCCCATTGCACCTTCGATCCGGAAGACTGGCTGCGGCTGGCCCGTTGCTGGCACCCGGTGGCCCGCGCCTGCGATATTGACGGCGCTCCGGTGAAAGCCACCCTGCTGGACGAACAGCTGGTTATCTATCGTATAAAAGGCCAGGTGGTGGTCGCCCGCGACGTCTGCCCGCACCGCGGCGTCCCGCTGACCCTGGGGTTTCATGAAGAAGAAGGCATCGTCTGCCCCTATCATGGCCTGCGCTTTGGCGAGGATGGCCGCTGCAACCGCATCCCCTCCAGTCCGGGGCAACCCATTCCGGCCAAACTGCATCTCACCAGCTTCGCCGTGGAGGAGCGTTACGGGCTGATCTGGACCTGCCTGGACTGCGATCCGGACAATCCGCCGCCGTTACCGACCATGCCGCACTGGGACGACGCCGGCTTTCAGCAAATCAACTGTCCGGCCTTTGAAGTGAAGGGCTTTGCCGGCCGCCAGGTCGAAGGCTTTCTCGATGTCGCCCACTTCGCGTGGATCCACACCGAGACCTTCGCCGATCCGGACAACCAACAGGTGCCGGACTACACCCCGCAGGAGACGCCGTTCGGCTTTGTTGCCGACTACTGGAGCTCGGTAGGCAATTACCCGGCCAGCTCCGATTTCCGCGCGCCGGAAGGGTTCCAGTGGCTGCGTCACTTTGAAATGCATCTGCCGTTCACCGCCACGCTGACCATCCATTTCCCTGCCGATGCGAAGCTGGTGATCATGAACGCCGCCTCGCCGGTGTCGTCGCGCGTGACGCGAATGTTTGCCCCTATCGCCCGCAATTTTGACCTGCATGTGCCGGTGGAAGACGTTCATGCGTTCAACCTGCGGGTGTTTGAGGAGGACCGCCTGATGGTTGAGACCCAGCGCCCGGAGCGGCTGCCGCTGGATCTGACCCTGGAGGCGCATATTCCGGCAGACCGCAGCTCTATCGCCTACCGGCGCGGGCTGAAGAAGATGGGCTTTGGCGATTTCTTTCTGGTATGAGTGGAGGTCTTATGCGCGACATACTCCAGGTGGTGGTCGATGGCCTGTGGCGCCAGGGCGCGAAAAATCTGGCCGTTCGTCTGGTGAGCGCCGATGGGCAATCGCTGCCGGCGTGGGCGCCCGGCGCCCATATCGACCTCCATCTCCCCTGCGGGCTGATCCGTCAGTATTCGCTGACCGGCAGCCCGGCCAGACGGGATCACTATCTGCTCTGCGTCGCCCGCGAGGCGCAGTCGCGAGGCGGCTCCCGTTATATTCATGACACCCTGCGTCCGGGGCAGCCCTTGCTGATCTCTGCTCCGCGCAACCACTTTCCCCTGCGCGGGGGCGGCCACGTGGTGCTCCTCGCCGCCGGGATCGGCATTACGCCGCTGCTGGCGATGGCCCATGCGCGGGCGGCGTCCGGCGCCAGCTTTACGCTGCACTATTACGTCAGCCGCGCGCAGGAGGCCGCCTTCGCCACCGAGATCGCCAGCCAGCTCACCGGCGGAACCTGCCTGATCCACAGCTCTGCCGACGGGCAGAGTCCGCGCCTGCGGCTGGCGCAGGATCTGGGCGCGCCGGACGCCGACACCCGAGTCTATTTCTGCGGACCGCCGGGGTTTATGGCCCAGGTGCGCGACACCGCGCTGGCGGCCGGCTGGGCGGAAACGCAACTGCACAGCGAAGCGTTCCAGCCGACCGTCCCGACGGCGGCGTCGGCGGAGGACGGCACCTTCACCATCACCCTCGCCTCCACCGGGGAGCGCTGGCCGGTCCCGGGGGACAAAACCATCGCCCGGGTGCTGCAGGAGCATGGCGTTGAGGTGCCGCTCTCCTGCGAGATGGGGATCTGCGGCGCCTGCCTGACGCCGGTGCGGGAGGGAACGGTCGACCACCGGGATACCGTGCAGTCGGAGGCGGAAAAACAGGCCGCGGAGCAGCATATCGCGCTGTGCTGCTCCCGCAGCCTGTCGGCCAATTTAGTTATCGATCTCGCGGGATAAGCGGCCGGTCTCCGGCTGCTCGGCGCTGGCGACCGGTTTCACCCGCACAGCGGTGAAGACCACGACCATCGCGATCAACAGCAGCAAACCGCTGCCGGTGAAGACGCCGCTGGCGCCATGCAGATCGAACACCGCCCCGCCGCCGGCGGCGCCGGCGCTGATGGCCAGCTGAATAGAGGCCACCAGCAGACCGCCTGCGCTTTCCGCCTCATCCGGCACGGTGGTGGCCAGCCAGGTGGACCAGGCCACCGGCACCAGACCGAAGGCAAATCCCCACAGGGCGACCAGCAACCCGTCGAGCACGGACAGATGGCCAAACGTCACCATCAGCAGCGCCAGGACGCTCATCATCAGCGGCACCAGCGCCAGGGTCAGACGCAGGCTGCGGTTCAGCAGATAGCTCGCCACCGAGGTGCCGATAAAGTTAGCGACACCGAAGCCGAGCAAAATCAGCGAAACGCCTTCAACGCTGGCCTGCGCGACGGTCTCAAGGAACGGTCGCAGGTAGGTGAAGAAGGCAAAATGGCCGCTGAAAATCAGGATCGACGCCAGCATGCCCCCCAGCATACCGGGACGGCGCAGCACCCTGAACAGCGTGGAGAAGGTGCCAACGCTTTCCGGCCACATGGAGGGCAGCACCCACAGCTGCCAGAGCAGCGCCAGCAGGCTGGGTATCGCGCAGAGAATAAACACGTTGCGCCAGCCGATCAGCTCTCCGAGGTAGCTGCCGAGCGGCGCGGCCACCACCGTGGCGACAGACACCGCGGAAAAGATGATCGCCAGCGCTTTCGGCACATGGGCCGCCGGCACCAGACGCATCGCCGTGGCGGTGGACATCGCCCAGAAACCGCCGATGGCGATCCCCAACAGCAGACGACCAAGCAGGAGAAACGCCAGCGAACCGGCAAAAGCGACCATCAGGCTGGAGACAATCTGCAGCACGGAAAAGAACATCAGCACCCAGCGGCGGTCGATATTGCGGGTGGCGGTGGCGATCAGCAGGCCGGTGACTAACGCCACTAACGCCGTGGCGGTCACCGCCTGCCCGGCCATCCCTTCGCTGACGCCGAGGCTGCTGGCCATCGGCGTTAACAGGCTGGCGGGCAGAAATTCAGCCACGATCAGGCCGAACACCCCGAGGGCCAGGGCATAGACGGCGCGCCAGGCAGGCCTGACGGGTGACAGGCTCGCGTCAGCAGCTATGCAGGAAGTCATATACATCTCTCCAGGTTTATTAACATCCTGGACATCTTAGGGGCTTACCCCTGGACGATATATGATGCATACTCTTCAGTTATTGATTATTCGTCCGGAATTACCATGAGCCAGCCCACTATCGACCTGACCAGCGAACTGCTGCGCGGTATGCGCCTCTCCGGCGTGAATTACCGGCGCATCGAGACCTCCCGCCCGTTTGGCGTCGGCTTTAGCGCCGTGGCGGGCAAAGCCCAGTTCCATTTCATCAGCCGCGGGCCGGTGCTGCTGCGCATGGCCAGCGGAGAACAGTTCACCCTGGAGAGCGGCGACGCGCTGTTTATTCCCAACGGCGACGGGCACGCCCTGCTCTCCGATCCGCAGGCCGCGGTGGTGAATGTGGCGCAGCTGAACAGCGAAACGGTGTGCAGCACGGTCAGTTGTATCAACGCTGGCGGCCAGCCTGACTGCCCGGAGCGCGCCGTGATTTTCAGCGGTTGTATGGACTTTGAACTCGGCGGCATGCAGCCGCTGGTGAAGGCCATGCCCGAAGTGATGCGGGTGAGCTGCCTGCTCAACACCTGGCCGGAGATCCAGCCGCTGCTGGCGGCGATGGAGCGGGAATCGCTCACCCGCCAGGCGGGCTATGCCGGGATCCTCGCCCGACTGGCGGACGTAGTGGCCGCGCTGATAGTCCGCGGCTGGGTGGCCTGCGGGTGCGGTAACGCCACCGGCTGGGTGCAAGTCCTGCGCGATCCCCGGCTGGCGAAAGCGATCTACGCCATGCATCAGCGTCCGGGCGTTAACTGGAAAGTGGAAGATCTGGCGCGGGAGGCGGGGCTGTCGCGCTCTCTCTTCGCCGAGCGTTTTCTTGCCGCCACCGGCACCACCCCCGCCCGCTATCTCACCGAGCTGCGTATGCGGCTGGCGGTGCAGTACATCACCCACGAAGGCCAGGCGCTGGAAAAAGTCGCCTTCAGCCTCGGGTATCAGTCGCTGGCGGCCTTTAGCCGGGCTTTCAAACGCATCACCGGCCAGCCGCCGGGGGCACTGCGCGCTACGGTACGCTAGCGTCAGCCTTTATATAAAGCGATACACGCCGTTGCCGACGCGAAAGCGTTGCCCCTTAAGCGCCGGGTTGGCGACGCGAAACACCAGCTCGGCCAGCTGGTTGGCGGGTCCCTGGCGGAAAATAAACCACTGGCCGCCCGCGTCCAGCCCCTGCTCCCCCTGTGACGGGAAGCCCAGCAGTGCCTGCCAGCGGTCGCGCACCGCCTGCGGATTGTCCACCTCGAACACCGCCTGCTCGAGCACAATGTCGCCCAGCGGATGAGGCACGTCCAGCCCCTGAGCGCGCAGCCGCGCCAGCCGGGTCTCGTCGTCTTCTCCCCACTGCAGCACAAAGGGAAAGACCAGCCCGTCGGTGTCGCCATCGATGGTGAAGATCCGCCAGCGGATGACATTGCCCTGCGGATCGTGGCGCTGGCCATCGACAATCGGTGACACCGCCAGCCCCTTGCGACGCAAGTGGTCATGGGTGGCGTCGATGTCGTCGCTGCGCAGCGCGACGCGAAACAGCGCTTCGTTCTCCGGCAGCAACCGCGCGGCATCCCGCGAGAGCAGAAATCTGTCCGTCGCGGCGCGCAGTTCGTCGGGGTCGGAAATGGCGAGGAATTCGATATAGGTCAGACCAAAATAGCTCAGCGCATTGCGGGTTCCCCACCCCGGATGGCGCCCGCCGACCGCCGCCCGCAGCTGCTGCCCGGCAAAGATTTCAATCGCCGCTTCCGGCTGATTCACAAACTGTACTGCGTGATCCCACTGCAAGGTGGCCATGATCTCTCCCGGAGTTGTGCCTGTTAAGACGTCTGCGGCAAAAGATAGTGCTGGGGTGAAGGGAATGGCAAACAAGAATTAAGTATATCGAAAGCTGGATAAGTGATTTATATCAACGCGGTAAGTTGAGTGTGACAGGCGATGAAACGGCGGGCTAACGAATTGCCCGCCGGCGGGATCAGACCGACCCTTCTTTCTCAATCACCAGAATACGCGCCGCCCCCTGGGGATGGGCGACATGCTCGCATCCCACCTCGGCGTAAAAGATATCTCCGGCGTTCAGCATGATCACCTGTTCCTCGCCGTCGACCTTCACATGCATCGCCACCTGACCATCCATCACGGCAAACACCTCCTGACCGTCGTTGATGTGCCAGATATAGGGTTGGTCGGTCCAGTGCAGGCGCACGGTGGTGCCGGAAAAATTGGCAATGTCCAGCGCGCCCCACGCGCGGTCGGCGGTGAAATCTTTACTGCTCCAGCTCTGCATGATGTTGTCCTGTGGTAAGGGTTATTTTTTCTGCCAGTTTGCCCAGGGATCCGGTTTCTCTGCCGGCGCATCGTCGTCGAGCGAAGCCAGATACATCGCCTCCACCTCTTTGCGCGCCCACGGCGTCCGGCGGAGAAATTTCAGGCTGGACTTGATGCTGGGATCGCTTTTAAAGCAGTTAATGTTGACCTGGCGGGCCATTTCCGCCCAGCCGTAGCGCGCCACCAGGGCATTGAGCAGCGCTTCCAGCGTCACGCCGTGCAGAGGATCTTTTGAGCTGTGCATGAGGATACATCCGTTCCGCATTAAAAAAGTGCGCCCACCTTACTGACTCTCGGTGACGGGCGCAACGGCTTCAGTTCGCCCTTATGCCTTTATCTATTTAACGCAAAAGCACTGAACCCCGCGCGGACATAAATTAGAAAATAACGTTATTGGTTGCTTATCTGGCCCTGAGGCAAGCTGTGCTCAGCCCCGGACAGAGGAAATCACCATGCGCTGCTGTTGTGCCAGAACCCTGAACCTGAATCGACCCATAACTTATTATCCCGTTTTCGGAGAACACAATGAACGCGACCACCCTGCCGATTCTCGATCTGGCCCGCTACGCGGACCCCGCGGATAAAGCGGCCTTCCTGACCGACCTGCGTCACGCCGCCCGCGACATCGGCTTCTTTTATCTGATCAACCACGGTGTCGACGACGCGCTTCAATATGAAGTTCAGCGCCAGTCCCAGCGCTTTTTTGCGCTTGATGAGGCGCAAAAACAGCAGGTGGCGATGATCCACTCCCCCCATTTTCGCGGCTATAACCGCGCGGCCTCTGAGCTGACGCGCGGCCAGCCTGACTGGCGAGAGCAGTTTGATATCGGCGCCGAACGTCCGGCGCTGACCCTCAGCGACGACGCGCCGCGCTGGCAGCGCCTGCAGGGTCCGAATCTGTGGCCTGACGCGCTGCCGTCGCTAAAACCGGTATTACTTCACTGGCAACAGCAGATGACTCAGGTGGGGATCCGCCTGCTGCGCGCCTTTGCCGAAGCGCTGCAGCTCCCGGAGAATGCCTTTGACCGGCTTTACGGCGACCAACCCAACGAGCATATCAAGCTGATCCGTTATCCCGGCCAGCAGGAGACCCAGAGCAGTCAGGGCGTTGGCGCCCATAAAGATTCCGGTTTTCTCAGCTTCCTGCTGCAGGACGAGCAGAAAGGGCTGCAGGTTGAGGTGGCGCCCGGGCAGTGGATCGACGCCGTACCGCTGGCCGGCAGCTTTGTGGTCAATATTGGCGAATTGCTGGAGCTGGCCACCAACGGCTATCTGCGCGCTACCGTTCACCGGGTGGTGTCACCGCCGGCTCAGCAGCAGCGCCTCTCCATCGCTTTCTTCCTTGGCGCCCAGCTTGACGCGGTGGTGCCGGTTTATACCCTGCCGCCCGAGCTGGCGCGTGAAGCGCGCGGTCCGGACAGCGACCCGCACAATCCGCTGCTGCGCGATGTCGGCTGGAATTATCTCAAGGGCCGTCTGCGTTCCCATCCGGACGTGGCGGAACGCTACTATCAGGACGTTTTTCGCGAACGCGCCGAGCAATTGATCGTTTAACCATAACTAAAAAGGAACACACCATGAAATATGCTGCTTTTAAACTGGCAGGGGTCGCACTGTCTCTTTCTCTGGCATGGACGTCTGCCCAGGCCGCCGCGCTGCGCGTCGCCGCGGACCCGGTTCCCCACGCGGAGATCCTCAACTACATCAAAAAAATCGATCCCAGTCTCGATCTCAAGGTGGTGGAGCTGACCAGCGGGGTCAACGCCAATGAACTGCTGGCCAGTGGCGATGTGGATGCCAACTACTTCCAGCATGTCCCCTACCTGAAGGATCAGGAGAAAGCGCTGGGTAAAACCTTTGCCGTCGCGGCCACGGTTCATATTGAGCCGCTGGGGATCTACTCGCATAAGCATAAAGATTTCTCGTCGCTGCCGGAAAACGCCACGGTGGCGGTACCGAATAACACCACCAACCTGAGCCGGGCGCTGTTCCTGCTGCAGGCGCAGAAGCTTATTAAGCTGGACCCCAAATTTACCGACCCGGCCACCACCCTGGCGACGCCGAAGGATATTGTCGAGAACCCGAAACACCTGAAGATCCTGGAGATTGAATCGCCGCAGATCCCGCGCTCCCTCGACGATGTCGACCTGGCGGTGATTAACGGTAACTACGCGCTGGAAGCCGGTCTGGTGCCAGCGAAAGATGCCCTGGGGCTGGAAAGCGCCGAGCATAACCCCTACGCCAATATCCTGGTGACCACCCCGGCCCTGGCGAATGACCCGCGTATTAAGGCGCTGGCGAAAGACCTGACGTCGCCGCAGGTGGCGGAGTTTATCCGTAAAAACTACAACGGCTCGGTGATCCCGGTGGCCCCTCAGTCATGATCACCATCGAAGGGCTGAGCAAAACCTACGCCGGAACCGGCCGACCGGCGCTGAACGATATCGCGTTACAGATCCCGAAAGGGGCGATATACGGCATTCTCGGGCGCAGCGGCGCCGGCAAAAGTACGCTCATCCGCTGTCTCAATTTGCTGGAGCGGCCCACCTCGGGCCGCATTCTGGTGAACGGACAGGATATTACTCAGCTGAACAAGGCGGCGCTGCGGGATTATCGCCTGCGCACCGGGATGATTTTCCAGCACTTCAATCTGCTGCATGCCCGTACCGTCGCCGATAACATCGCGGTGCCGCTGGAGATTGCCGGGGTGCCGCGGGCCGCTCGCGAAGCGCGGGTGCGCGAACTGCTGGAGCTGGTGGATCTCAGCGAAAAGGCCGCCGCTTTCCCGTCGCAGCTTTCCGGCGGGCAAAAACAGCGCGTCGGCATCGCCCGGGCGCTGGCCGCCCGACCGGAGGTGCTGCTGTGCGACGAGGCGACCAGCGCTCTGGATCCCGAGACCACCGCCTCGGTGCTGGCTCTGCTGGCGGATATTAACCAGCGGCTCAATCTGACCATTGTGCTGATAACGCACCAGCTGGAGGTGGTGAAAACCATTTGTGACCACGCGGCGCTGCTGGAACAGGGCGAGATTGTCGAGAGCGGCAAACTCGCCGACCTGCTGGTGACCCCATGGTCGCGGCTGCGCCAGTCGTTGCTGCACGACCCGCAGGCTGAACAGGATTTTCTTACCCGTCACGGCGTTCAGGGGAGGCCATTATGCGGAGTAGCATGAGCTGGGAAGATTTGTGGCCGTTATTACTCGACGGCACGTTGGATACGCTCTATATGGTGGGCCTGGCGGCCCTGTTTACCGTGCTGATCGGGCTGCCCACCGGTGTGTTGTTATTTATTTCCCGCGCCAACGGGCTGGCGCCGATGCCGAAACTGAACGCGCTGTTAGGCGCGGTGATCAACATCGGCAGGTCGCTACCGTTTATCGTACTGCTGATCGCCCTGATCCCTTTTACCCGGCTGATCGTCGGCACCACGCTGGGCAGCACCGCCGCCATCGTGCCGGTGACCATCGGCGCCTTTCCGTTCTTTGCCCGCCTGACGGAAAACGCGCTCGACGAGGTGGATTACGGAAGAATCGAAGCCATTCTGTCGATGGGCGGCAACGTCTGGCACGTGATTTTTAAATCCCTGCTGCCAGAAGCCCTGCCGACGCTGCTGGCCGGGATCACGCTGACCATCGTGATGCTGATTGGCTTTTCGTCGATGGCCGGGGTGATCGGCGGCGGCGGACTCGGCGACCTCGCCATCCGCTACGGCTATCAGCGATTCAATAATGAGGTGATGTTTGGCACAGTGCTGATCCTGGTGGCGATGGTTCAGGGCGTGCAGATGGCCGGCGATCGGCTGGTGCGCAGCCTGGCCCACCGCCGTTAGCCGTCAGTCATTAGTTCCAGCCGCTCTCTGCCGCCAGCTGGCGGACCAGACGGGCGGCGTCACACTCGCGGATCAACCCCACCCCCTGCCCGGCCCAGTGGGCGCCATACTCATGGACGCCCTGGGCTTTCGCGGCGGCGGCCAGCGCTTTGCCGATATCATACGCCAGCGGATAATCCGGCACGGCGCTCGTCGGACAGGCTTCCCCCAGCGCGCAGAAGGCATTCGCCAGACAGCGTGCCGGACGCCCGGATATCGCGGAGGTCAGCACCGTACGCCCGTCAAGGCTGTTGTGGATCGCCGCGCGATAGCCGGCGTCGGCGGCCGATTCCGGACACAGTAAAAACGCCGTACCGAGCTGCACGCCCTGCGCCCCCAACTGCATCACGCTAGCGATCCCCGCTCCGTCCATGATGCCCCCGGCGGCTACCACCGGGATGGTTAGTCGACGCCGCAGAAGTTGCACCAGGGTGAAGGTGCTCAGCTGAGCGTCAGGCTCCTGCGGAGCAAAGATCCCCCGGTGCCCGCCCGCCTCATAGCCCTGAGCGACCACCACGTCGATCCCCTGCTGTTCAATCAGCAGCGCCTCCTGGAGCGAGGTTGCCGTCGCCAGAGTGACAATCCCCTGCTGTCGCAGACGCTGGATCGTCTCACCTTCAGGAAGGCCGAAATGAAAGCTCACCACCGCCGGCGAGTGGTCGAGAAGCAGCTCCAGCATGGCGGTGTGGCCGATAAACGTCTGGTATATCTCCCTAAGCGATGCCGGAGGCGTACTGCCAAAGCGGGTAAAATGGGGGAGCAGCGTCTCTGCCCAGTCCGCTTCACGTGGGGCGTCGCGCCGCGGCGGCGCATGGCAAAATAAATTGACATTGAACGGCCGGTCCGTCAGCTGGCGGGTGGCGACGATCATCGCTTCCGCCTGGGCAACGGTTGCAGCGCCCAGCCCCAGCGAACCCAGCGCCCCGGCATTACTCACCGCAGCAGCCAGCGCGGGGGTGGAGACGCCCGCCATCGGGGCCTGGATCAGGGGGTAGTCAATATCAAGAAGCGAAAGCAGTGAATTTTGCATGAGTTCCTCGTAGATGAGTGATGCCGGAGGCTTACCATCTCTTTTAAAGATGATAAGATCAACATCATTATCATATTGAGAATAAAAATATGAACCACAGCACACTGCAGATTTTTATCCAGGTGGCCGACACGCAAAGCGTCACCCTGGCAGCTAAACGGCTGGGCCGCGCCCAGTCTAATATCACCACCCGTATTCAGCAGCTGGAAGAGGAGCTTGCCGTGGAACTTTTCGTCCGCGGCAACAAAAAAATGGTACTGTCGCCGGCAGGCGTACAGTTCCTCAGCTATGCCCGGCGGATCCTGAGCCTGGCGGAGGAGGCAAAGCAGGCTCTGCATCCGACCACACCCGGCGGCAGCCTGCGTTTGGGCGCGATGGAGGCGACCGCCGCCAGCCGTCTGCCGCCGCTGCTTACCCGCTTCCAACAGCAATGCCCGCAGGTGGATGTCACCCTCAGCACCCGGCCGACCCGCCAGTTAGCCGAGGGGGTATTCACCGCCGCCCTCGATGCCGCGCTGGTCTGCCTGCCGCCAGGGCCGGATGGCCAACCGACATGCCCGCCCGGGCTGGAATCTGTCCCGGTGTTTCAGGAAACCCTGATGCTGGTCCGGCCGCAGGGCGCTGGCCCGCTGCGGTTCGCGGCATTTACCAGCGGCTGCAGCTATCGGGCGTTAGGAGAGCGCTGGCTGGCGGAGCAACAGGCGGCCGTCGAGGTGCATGAGGTTAGCTCCTATCACAGCATGCTGGCCTGCGTGGCCTCCGGGCGCTACGTCTGCCTGCTGCCGCAGAGCGTGCTGTCGCTGATGACGCTTCCCGAAAACTGCCTTAGCGAACCGCTGTGCGAGGCGAGCACCCAGCTTATCTGGCGTCAGGGGTTCAGCACCTCCGCCCTCAGCGAGTGGCGCATCCTGTTGCAAAGCGCTGCGAACGGCTAAGCTAGAAGAGGATTCAGTGACACACGCGCAGGGGGCGAACCAGAGCTCTTGCCGACAAACGCAGAGGCGTTTTGCCGCTACAGTATCAACCCGAGCGACAACAGCGACAGAATCGCTTTTCGCCACAGGTCGCGGCTGTGACGCCGCTTTTTTGCCGGGTGGCGGCTGCGCCTGACCCGGCCTACGCCTTATGGGAGTCAATATGTCGTTCTGCCACATGCGCATCGCCAGACCGGTCAGCGAACTGGAGACCAGCGCCAGCATGTATTGTGCCGGGCTGGGGCTGCAGGAACTTGGCAGCTTTACCGATCATGAAGGATTTAGCGGGATTATGATCGGCTCCGCGGATGCCAGCTGGCATCTGGAATTCACCCACTGCCGCCACCATCCCGTTACCCCCTCGCCAGGAGATGAAGATCTGCTGGTGCTGTACTATCCGCAGCGTCAGGCCTGGGAGGCACAATGCAGCGCCATGGACGCCGCCGGGTTTCTGCGCGTCACGGCGTTCAACCCCTACTGGGAGGTCAACGGCGTCACTTTCGTCGACCGCGACGGCTATCGCACCGTGCTGCAAAACCGCGCCTGGGGCGTGGTGGGCGATGAGTCGCATGTGGCGGCGAGCTGACGATGATCGGGGCTGGCGTCAACCGCTGCAAAAGCAATTATTTACCTTCGGACAGACAACGTTCCCGTCGGTTACCGATAAAACGCCTTCCCGACTCGCCAGCCTTCTCGCGGCGCGCTATGCTAAACATCCCTATGTATTAACCCTTTATCCCTATGAGCACTTCCGTCAGCACCACGCAGCTTAATTTGCGCATCATTTCGATCGTTGTTTTTACCTGTATCTGCTATCTCTCCATTGGTCTGCCACTGGCCGTTCTACCGGGTTATATTCACTATCAGCTGGGCTACAGCACCTTTGTCGCCGGTATTGTGATCAGTCTGCAGTACATCTCCACGCTAATAAGCCGGCCGCACGCCGGGCGCTATACCGATATCTGGGGGCCGAAAAGAGTGGTTAGCCTCGGGATCGTCTGCTGTCTGCTTAGCGGCGCCTTCACGCTGCTGGCGGTAATGTTGCAGACGATGCCCATGCTGGCGATTGCCGCGCTGTTGGCGGGCCGGGTATTTCTTGGCGTCGGCGAGAGCTTTACCGCCACCGGAGCCACCCTCTGGGGGATCAAAACCGTCGGCGCGATCCATACATCACGGGTGATCTCGTGGAACGGCGTGGCGACCTATGTGGCGATGGCGGTGGGCGCGCCGCTGGGGGTCACTCTTAACCACTATTTCGGCATCAGCGGCTTTGCCACGGTGGTGGTGCTGGTCGCCGCCATCGGCCTGCTGTTCGCCCGCACGCGGCAAGACGTCAGCGTGACCGCCGGCGTCAGAGCGCCCTTCCACGCGGTGGTGCGCAAAATCTGGCCTTATGGCCTGGGGCTGGCCTTTGGCACCGTCGGTTTCGGCGTTATCGCCACCTTTATCACCCTCTACTTCGCCGCGCACAGCTGGCAGGGCGCCGCGTTTACCCTCTCGCTGTTCAGCGTCGGTTTTATCTGTGTTCGCCTGGTGCTGGGGAATACCATCACCCGCTATGGCGGAGTCCCGGTCTCCCTGGCCTGCTTCGTCATCGAATGTCTCGGTCTGCTGCTTATCTGGCTGGCGCCGTCAGCCTGGGTGGCGGGCATCGGCGCCTTCCTCACCGGCTCGGGTTTTTCGCTGGTCTTCCCGGCGTTGGGGGTTGAGGCGGTAAAACAGGTGGAAGAGCAAAACCAGGGGACCGCCCTCGGCACCTACTCGGCGTTCCTTGACCTCGCGCTGGGGCTGACCGGGCCGCTGGCCGGCTGGGTCGCCGGCTACTACGATCTCGCCACCCTGTATCTGCTGGCGGCGATCGTCGTCGTGTTCGCTTTCCTGCTGATTTTACGCGTACATCTGCAACAGCGGGCAGCGGTCAGGACGTAGCCAGGCCCGGCTCGCGGATCGCCGCGGGCTGCCGACACCGGCAAAAAACGAATCGGCAATTGACGACGATTCGGCTTCCGTGCCAACATCCCCCTCAGCGTCTGGCGACAGATGCAAGGACGGTGGCGGAAAACAACAGAGATCGCGCAACGATCCAGCCCGCCGCCGTAGTCCAATCCGAATCACTGACCCACACGGTGAATTCCTGATTCTGGCGGGAAACACAGACATGCACCAAAGTTTTAATCAGCGCGTTCATTTCTATTACTGCGTCCTGGTCGCGCTGAAGATGCACGGAAAGTCGAAAAAGTCGGGCGGTATCCGAGGAAAGAACAACTTTCTGCTGAAATGGCTGCGCCGGGCGCAGGATAACAACATTTTCCATCCCGATATCACCAGTGAAATCGAATGGCTGCGCGGGAAGATTATTCAGGCCGGCTACGATACCGATCTCGAGCCGATGCTGGATTTTGTTTACGCCACCGCCAGCCGCGCCGAAGCGCTGAAGAACGCCGAATAAGCCACTGCGCCCGCTGCGGGCGCAGATGCTGACCAATCCGCTTCCCCTCACAATGTGCCCATACCGCACGCGATAGCCTGCTGATGCCATTTTATCTGTGACAGTGTCACGCTACCAGATGCTGCAGGGGATCATTACCCCCTGACAGGCGGCCCTGGGCGTTCTATGCTTTGCCCTGTCTCCCTCACACAGGACAACGCCCGATGGCTGACTGGAATCCTTCGCTGTATCTGCAGTTTGACGCTGAGCGCACCCGCCCGGCGGCTGACCTGCTTTCCCGTATCGCTCACCTGCAGGTTGAGAGCGTCGTTGACCTCGGCTGTGGGCCGGGCAACAGTACCCGCCTGCTGCGTGCCGCCTGGCCGCTGGCGGCGATCGTCGGTATCGATAACTCCCCGGCCATGCTGGACCAGGCGGCGCGGGCCTTACCCGACTGTGAGTTCATCGAGGCCGATATCGCCAGCTGGCGGCCTGCGCAACCGCCAGACGTGATCTATGCCAACGCCTCGCTGCAGTGGCTGGCGGATCATGAGACGCTGTTTCCGCATCTGGTGAATCAGCTGGCGGATAACGGTACGCTGGCGGTGCAGATGCCGGATAACTGGCAGGAGCCCTCCCATACTCTGATGCGTCAGGTCGCCGGCGAGCTGGGAATGCCGGACCGCGGCCGCCAGCCCTTGCTTCCGCCGGACGCCTGGTACGATCTGCTCACCCGACAGGGCTGTGAAGTTGATATCTGGCGCACCACCTATCTTCATCCGCTCGCTTCTCATCAGGCGATAGTCGACTGGCTGCAGGGCACCGGATTGCGACCTTATCTGACGGACCTCGATGAGCAGGCCAAAAGCGCCTTTCTGACCCGCTATTTGGCATCGTTGGCCGACCACTATCCGTTACAGTGTAACGGAATGGTGCTTCTACGCTTCCCACGTCTGTTTATCGTGGCGCGAAAAATAGCCGCCTGAGGGTTGCCTTGAGCGTGGAGTAAAACATAAACAATACATAAGCAAGTCGAGCCAGCAAACATTCCTGTTTTTCAGGATCAATTATCCTGAACATTGCGATATTCAACACATTCCTCAGCATGCGACAGTGACGACCACTTCAACCTGTAACGGGAGTCACCATGGATACCACCCCTGTCGATCGCCACACGCTGGCTGCCATTGCGCCAAAACTGGCAGAACTGACCGAAACGGTGCTGTTTGGCGATATCTGGGCGCGCAGCGAGCTGTCGCCCCGGGAACGCAGCTTAATCACCCTCTCCGCCCTGACGGCGCTGGGCAAAACCGAGCAACTGCCCTGGCATATCGCCTACGGCTATCGAAATGGCCTGAGCCAGGAGGAAATTGTCGAATTATTTACCCACCTGGCGTTCTACGCCGGCTGGCCGGCGGCGGCCAGCGCCCTGACCTGCCTGAACGCGCAGGAGGCGCCATGCCTCTGACCCGTATTTCGCTTGGTACGGCATGGCGTCCCGCGGAGTTTGCTCAGCTGTCGGCGCTATTCCATGAGTGTCTGGTGGCGGAGTTTGCCGTGCCGCCGGCGGACAAATTTCAGTTTATCGAGCAGACCGCCGACGGGCAGCGCATTTACGACCCGCATTATCTTAGCGGCGGTCGCAGCGACCGCTTCGTGCTGTTTCATATTTTCGCCGGAAAACCGCGCCGCCGGGCGCAGAAACAGGGTCTCTATCGTCGGCTCTGCGCGCGGTTAGCCGATGAGATGGCGGTCAGCCCGCAGGACGTGATGGTGGTGATCCAGTTTAACCAGCTGGAGGACTGGAGTTTTAGCGCCGGCAAAATGGCGGGTGAATAAGTCAGGCGGCGCCTGCAAGGGCGCCGCGATTCAGGCTATTTAGTTGCTACCAGGCGAGATGATGCACCAGTGACAGATCCCAGGCCGTCGCCAATAGCGAAAGAAACATTATCAGATTGACCACTGTTTCGAGACGTTTTTCCATCGTTGCTTCTCCTGAGCCTGTTTCCCCTGTTATAGCGGGAAAAGCTTAACAGCATCTTATCGCTTCAGGAGTCAAGGGTGATCCTGTAGCGTACATAATCGTCAGCTGGGGTGAATTCATCATACAGGTGGCGGGCGGGATTATCACGGCGAGTATGCCAGTACAGACGTGACCAGCCTTGATCAGTCCCTTCGGTTTGCAGCGACTTAATCAGCGTTCTGGCAATGCCTTGTCCGCGGAAAGCTGGATCGACGAACAGATCCTCCAGATAGCAGATTGGCGTGGTGACCCAGGTGCCTTCGTGCAGAATGCAGATAGCGAATCCCACCACCGTATCATTCACCACTGCGACCCTGCCCAGCACGGGTGAGTTCACGTCCAGCATCCGCTGCCAGGTGCATTCGGTCACCTCTTCCGGCTGCGGACTGCCGTAGAAGTGGGTATAGCCTTCCCAGAGCTGAAGCCATTCGGCTTTGTCATGCGGCCTTACTTCCCGGATATCGATGACCATGCGAGTTTCCTTACAGATGAATGAATTAGCCTGCGAACATTGGCAGGAACCAGGTATTAAGGCCATTATTTTCCTGCGCAGATATTTGTTCAAGCGGCTTAACCATAATTCCCGCCTGCGCAGGGCGATTTGGCACTAAAAAGCCTTTTGCAGCGGGCTGCTGACCGGCTCTATCGGGACAATAAAAAAGTATGTTGTAACTAATTTGAGTGCCAATAAACCCGGCCGCAGCCGGGTGAAGAGACTCCGCTATCAGCAGAGCGGCCTGACGGCGTCGCGCATTCCGCGGGTCAGAATAGCGTCAAGGTCAGCGGCGACCTGATCCACCAGTCCAGGGATCTGGCTTAGATCCTGCTCCCAGTGGGACTCCACGCTGAGCACAGCGGAAACCAGCTCGCGGGTGCTTATCTGACCGTCGCGATGGCGGGCCCAGAGCGTCTGGTAGCGCGTCAGCCAGTCAGCATCATCCTGTACCGGATAGCTTGTCCCCTCCCGCTCTCCTCGGTAGAAGGCGATCAGCGCCGCCAGGGCGAAGGTCAGGCGCGGCGGCAGCGCGCCATGCGCCTTCTGCCCTGCCAGCAGCTGCGGCAGAATACGGGTGCGGTACTTGGTCATGCCGTTGAGGGCGATCGAGAGCAGCTGATGTTTGATAAAGGGATTGCGGAAGCGCCCGGTCACGGCGCTGGCGAATGACACCAGCTCATCGCGCGGCAGGTCCAACACCGGAATAATCTCGTCATAAATCGCTTTTTCGACAAACGCGCAAATCTCCGCGTCGTTCATCGCTTCGCCGACGGTGTCGATTCCAGCCTGGAAGGCCACCGGCACCAGGGCGGTGTGCGCCCCGTTAAGGATCGCCACTTTGCGCTCTTTATAGGGCTTGATATCGTCGACGATACGCACATTCAGCGGCAGCTTATCGAGACGCAGCTCGCTGGCCAGCGAAGCGGGCCCCTGGATAACAAACAGATAGAAGTGCTCGGCGGTATCGAGGAAAGCGTCTTGATAGCCGGTTTGCGCCTCCAGAGCCGCCACTTCATCGCGCGGATAGCCGGTCACAATGCGATCCACCAGGGTGGAACAGAAGGTGTTCGCCGAGGTGAGCCAGTTGATAAAGTCCTGCGGCAGCTGCCACTCGGCGGCATAGCGCAGGACCAGGGCCTGCAGCGCCTCACCGTTATAATCGATCAGTTCGCAGGGGATAATCACCCATCCCTTATCGGCTGCGCCGGCGAAATGCTGGTAACGCTCAAACAGCAGGCGGGTTAGTTTCGCCGGATAGCTGACCGGCGGCGCGTCGTCAAACCGATCCCCGGCATGGTAGCTGATGCCTGCCTCGGTGGTATTGGAGAAGACAAACCGTATCTCCGGGTTATGCGCCAGACGTAAAAAAGCGTCGTAGTCAGCGTAAGCGCTGATTTCGCGGTTGACCGATCGGATCAACCGCGCGTCGCTAACCGCTTCGCCCTGCTCGTTGAGACCACGGATAATGGTGGTATAGAGGCCGTCCTGGGTGTTCAGAGACGGTGGAAAATCCGTGTCAATGGGGCGAACGACCACGATGCCCGCATTCAGGTCGGTATGCTCGTTGAGCAGGTCGATCTGCCAGTCAACGAATGCGCGCAGGAAGTTGCCTTCACCAAACTGGACGATACGGTCAGGGTACTGCGCGCCGGGGAAATCACGACGGTTTAATGTTTTCACAATGGGTTCCCTCTAATAGTAGTCATACAACCTGAGTAATTGGTCCAATAAGTTATCAGGTTTTACGACCACTGAAACCCTGTTTTGATCAAAGCATTCTGCAATAGCGGCCGTCAGGGCAGAAACTTATAGAACAGCGAGGTGGCAGTCATCTTGCCGTCTGGCATCAGCGCATAGCGCGGAATTTCCCCCACTTTTTCCCAACCGCAGCGAACATAGAACTGCTCCGCCCCGCTGCCGGTCGCCGTGTCCAGCACCAGCACTGTCTTCCCTTCCCGACGAGCGGTTTGCTCCAGCTCCGCCATCAGCGCGTTGGCAATACCCTGGCGGCGGGCATTTTGGTGAACCAAAAGTTTGGCGACATCCGCACGATGCGGCTGATTTTCCGGCTGGCTGATAATCAGCTGCACGGTGCCGACGGGGCGCGCGTCAGCGTCAAGGGCGGCCAGCACGATGCGCTCCCCGGCCGCCACGCTGTCAGCGGTACGTTGCCAGAAGGTCGTCGCGGTTTGCAGACTAAAAGGCAGCATAAAGCTCACCGAGGCGCCGCCGTTAACGCAGCTGGCCAGGATATCGCTTAATGCCGGAAGATGATGAAGAATATCGTCACGCGACAGCGTGCGCAGTGAAAAGGATGTGGTCATAAGAGCTCCCTGTTATCGACCACATCACTATGTTTTTAACCAAAAATTAACACAAGAGAGATCCTGATAGGATTTTCTTATGGCGCACTTTCGGTGAGCGCCGGCATACAGATGCGGTTACGGCCGGTCTGTTTGGCTTTGACCATTTCATCATCCGCCGCCAGCAGCAGCTGGTTAAACAGTTCGGTAATGCGGGCGTGGCCCACCTCGCGGGTCTCCAGTCCCATACTGATGGTCAGATGGATCGGGTTCTGACCGAGGCCGAAGGATTGCGACTCCACACCGTGGCGGATCTTCTCCGCCAGCACATAGCCCTGCTGAGCGCTGTCGACGACGGCGGCCACGGCAAACTCCTCGCCGCCGATACGGGCGACCATCCCCTGCTCGCCCACCAGGTGTCGAACCTGCTGGGCAAACTGGGTCAGCACGCAATCGCCGCCTTCATGGCCCAGGGCATCATTCACTCGCTTGAAGCCATCGATATCCAGCACCATCACCGTCAGCAGCTTATCCGCCGGCAGCGCCTGGCGCTTCAGCGCCTCGCTCAGCCCGGAACGGGAATAGACGCGGGTCTGGAAATCAAAATCAGCGCGCAGGGCCAGCTGCTTCACCAGCATGTTAATCGCCTCGACGCTGGAGGCGACGATCACCGGGCTTATCAGCATAGCCGCGATCCCCAGGCGGGTGGAGAACAGCTGCCACGGCTGCATTCGCGTATCCGGCGAAAAGTGAATTAACGAGTTGGCCACCAGCAGTATCTCGCCGATGCCGGTGAGAAAGGTCAACAGGCAGGTCAGCGGCAGCGGATAGCGCACGGCGCACCAGATCAGGGCCGGTAACGGGAAGGTAATGCTGCCGGCGCCGCCCACCGCCACGCCGAGGGCAATCGACAGCACCAGCGCCAGCGCTGGCAGCAGCTGGCGAAAGCGAAAACCGCTTAACGCGGATGGCAGCGTCAGGGTCAGAATAAACGGCAGGATAAGCACCGCCGTCGAGAACTGCTCGCTAAACCAGTCCGCCAGCTGGGGGATAAAGGTGGCGCGCTCGACGTCCACCGACCCCAGCGCGCCGACCGCTGCGCACAGCAACGCGGCTAACAGACAGAAACAGAATAAATTAAGCGCGTTAATCGGGCCTGGCATGGAATCGGCGCGTCGTTTATCCCACAGCACCAGCTGTGCCAGGGTCACAATAAAGACAATATTGGAGAAGTTAATCAGCAATGAGGCAAAGCCCATTCCCCAGCGCGAGGTTAATCCGTCATAGACCAGCATTGCCGCAAAGCAGACGGCATAAAAATAGCTGCGATTAAGCCATACGTAGCGCGCAAAAATCCCGGCCATCACGGCGTTGAGCGGCCAGAAGAAAGAGAGCTCCTGCACCAGACGCAGCATGGCGCCCAGAAAATGCAGCAGTAGCGTTAACGTAAATAAGACCAGTGCATCGCGCACGGGTTGTTCTTCACGAAACAGTGTAAATGACCGAATCGACAGTGAAGACATTCAGTAATTATCCGTCTAATTGTTTCAGGCAATTATTATGTTAATAGTTAGTTAGCGGATTATCATAACATGAGAATATTTATCAGGCATACTCCGGCGCCGATCAAATGCAAATTAGCGCACAGACGGCGCGTTCATCTGCAGCACCAGCCAGCGGTGGATCACCTGCACAATATAGCGCTGTTCCTGCTCGCTCAGCGCGCGGCCGTGGGGAATGGCGTGCCATTTTTCCAGGCAGCCGCGACAGCAGGTGGCGGTCGCGTGCTGGGCGATAAACACCGGGTGACCGCGCATCGGCGTCTGCTTGCCATCATTGGCCGGCTCGGCGGATGCCAGCCGCTGGCGAATGAAATCGGCGGCGTGCTGGTCGATGACCTCCGGTCCCTTATCGAGACAATATTGCCGCTCTTTCATCCCCAGCCGGAAGCGCGAACGAAACGTCGAGCGCGCCAGACGAGCAAACAACCGATCCTGATCGACCATCAGAACACCGACCTCCCCAGCCGCTGAGTCAGTTTCTCCAGCAGCGCCACCCCGGCCAGCGAGTTACCCGCCTCGTCAAGCTCCGGGCTCCACACCGCGATCGCCATCTCCTGCGGCACGATCGCCACAATTCCGCCGCCGACGCCCGATTTCGCCGGCAGCCCCACGCGCCAGGCGAACTCGCCGGCGTTCTGGTACATGCCGCTGGTCATCATCAGGGCATTCACCTGACGGGACTGGATAGGCGCGATAACCGGCTTTTCCAGGTGCGGGGCGATGCCGCGGTCGGCGAGGAAGAGAAATGTTCGCGCCAGCTCGACGCAGCTCATCTCCAGCGAACAGTAATGAAAATAGTTCTGCAGCACGGTGGTGACGTCGTTATGGAAGTTGCCGAAGGATTTCATCAGCCAGGCGATAGCGGCGTTGCGTGCCGAATGCTCAAACTCAGAGCGGGCCACCAGCGGATCGTAGGCGATATCGGCCACGCCGCTGAGGCGGCGGACTATCTCCAGCATCCGCTGGCGCGGCGCGCTGAGCCGGCTCTGCAGCATGTCGCAAACCACCAGCGCCCCGGCGTTGATAAACGGGTTGCGCGGTTTACCCTGCTCGATCTCCAGCTGCAGCAGCGAGTTAAACGGCTGTCCGGAGGGATCTTTCCCCACCCGCTGCCAGATCTCTTCTTCCTGATAGTGGTTCATGGCCACCACCAGACTCAATACTTTGGAGATCGACTGGATGGAGAATCGTTCATGCGCATCGCCGGCGGCAAAATGTTGCCCGTCCACTGTACTGATAGCGATGCCAAGCTTGTCGCCGCTGACGCTGGCCAGCGCCGGAATATAATCCGCCACTTTACCGCGGCCAATCAGCGGCCTGATTTCTGCCAGAATGGCTTCCAGCATTGCGTTATTGATCACCGTCGCCACACGCGGCTCCTTGCCCACCGTCGAATTTTGGTGGGCGAGTATAGCAGACGAGAACGACGGTCGTCAGGGGCAAACGCAGATTAGCGACGGTCTTTCCAGACGGTCTGCGCATTGCAGAACTCGTGCAGACCAAAATGCGACAGTTCACGACCAAAACCGCTCTTCTTCACGCCGCCGAAAGCCACCCGGGCGTCGCTGGCGCAGTAGCCGTTAAGGAAGACGCCGCCGCACTCCAGCTCGCGGGCAAAGCGCTGAGCCTGCGCTTCGTCGGTGGTGTAGACCGTTGCCGACAGGCCAAATTCGCTGTCGTTGGCGAGGGCCAGCGCGTGGTCCGCATCTCGAGCGGTGGTCAGGGTCGCCACCGGACCAAACAGTTCCTGGCGGAAGCCGGTCATTCCGGCGGTGACGTTGCCCAGGACCGTGGGCGCGTAGTAATTGCCCGCCCCTTCGATTTTCTCCGCCCCCAGCAGCAGTGTCGCGCCTTCATCGAGGGTCGCCGTGACCTGCTGGTGCAGTTCATCGCGCAGATCGAATCGCGCCATCGGCCCGACGTAATTCTGCTCGTCGCGCGGATCGCCCATCTTCAGCGCCGCGACGGCGTCGACAAATTTGCGGGTGAAGGCTTCGGCAATGCCGGCTTCGAGGATAAATCGTTTCGACGCGGCGCACACCTGGCCGCTGTTCTGATAGCGGCCGGTGACGGCGGCCTTTACCGCTTCATCCAGATCGGCGTCGTTCAGGACGATAAAGGGATCGGATCCCCCCAGCTCGAGCACGCATTTTTTCAGCGCTGCGCCCGCCTGAGCGCCAATCGCTTTTCCGGCGCGGACGCTGCCGGTGACGGTCACCGCCGCGATGCGGTCGTCATTGATAATCTGCGAAACGCCGTCATTGGTGGCATTGACCCAGCCAAAAACCCCCTCCGGCAGGCCGGCGGCGGCAAAAATTTCGCCCAGCAGACGGGCGCTGCCCATTACGTTAGGGGCATGCTTCAGCAGGTAGCTGTTGCCGGCCAGCAGGATCGGCACCGCGCCGCGCAGCACCTGCCAGACCGGGAAATTCCACGGCATCACCGCCAGAATGGCTCCCAGCGGACGATATTCGATCACCGCCTGGTTATTTTCCACCAGGGTGGCTTCGGTCGCCAGCATCGCCGGGCCATGTTCGGCATACCAGTCGCAGAGGTTGGCGGATTTCGCCACCTCGCCGCGAGCCTGAGCAATCGGTTTGCCCATCTCGAGCGTGATCGTCTGGGCCACCTCTTCACCGCGGGCGCGCAGCTCGGCCCCAATGCGGCGCAGCGCGTCGGCGCGTGCGGCGAGCGGCGTCTGACGCCACTGGCGATAACCCGCCGCGGCGAGAGCGATAGCCGCGTCGACCTCGCGTTCGCTGGCCCACGGCAGCGAGGAGACCACCTCACCGGTAGTCGGGTTGACGGAGACGGCGTGCGTTGCAGATAAATTCATCGTTATTCTCTCTCTCGTTGCTTGCGAAGTGAGCGTATTCTGGCTTACCTTTCCATTCATTGAAAATGAATAATATTAAGCAACGCATTCACAAAAGAAGAATGGTATGGACCTGACTCAACTTGAGATGTTTAACGCTGTCGCTAGCACCGGCAGCATCACCCAGGCGGCGCAAAAAGTGCATCGTGTGCCGTCCAACCTCACCACCCGCATCCGCCAGCTGGAGGCTGATCTTGGCGTTGAGCTGTTTATTCGCGAGAACCAGCGGCTGCGCCTCTCCCCCGCGGGCCACAGCTTTTTACGCTACAGCCAGCAGATCCTCGCCCTGGTTGACGAGGCGCGAATGGTGGTGGCGGGCGACGAACCCCAGGGGCTGTTCTCTCTCGGTTCGCTGGAGAGCACCGCGGCGGTGCGGATCCCCACCACCCTGGCCCACTTTAATCAGCGTTACCCGAAAATTCATCTCGCCCTCTCCACCGGCCCCTCCGGGACAATGATCGACGGCGTGCTGGAGGGAGCCCTGAGCGCCGCATTCGTTGATGGACCGCTGGTGCATCCGGGCCTGGAGGGGCTGCCGGTGTTCCCTGAAGAGATGATGATCGTCGCCCCCTACGGCCACGCGCCCATCGCCCGCGCCAGCGAAGTGAACGGGGCAAATGTCTACGCTTTTCGCGCCAACTGTTCCTACCGCCGGCATTTTGAGAGCTGGTTCCATGCCGACAGAGCGACCCCGGGCAGGATCCACGAGATGGAGTCTTACCACGGGATGCTGGCCTGCGTGATCGCCGGCGCGGGCCTGGGGTTGATCCCGCGCAGTATGCTGGAAAGTATGCCCGGCCATCAGCAGGTATCCGCCTGGCCGCTGGCCGAAGAGTGGCGCTGGCTCACCACCTGGCTGGTGTGGCGCCGGGGCGCCAAAACCCGCCAGCTGGAGGCGTTTATAGCCCTGCTGAACGAAGATCGGCAAACAGCGGTTTCTCCATAAACACGCTGAGCGGATCGGGCTGGTAAGGGGCAAACGCGCAGCGGGTCTGATAGCCGTTGCGCGTATAGAGGGTGATGGCCGCATGCTGATGGATGCCGGTCTCCAGGCGCAGAGTATGGCAGTCGCGCTGCCGCGCTTTCTCCTCCAGGGCCGCCAGCAGCTTTTCTCCCAGCTGCTGTCCGCGGTGCTGTGGATCGATATAGACCCGCTTCATCTCGCCAAAACCTTCAGCGCTGAGGACGATAGCCCCGCAGCCAACGGCTTCGCCCTGCGGACTGCGAATCGCCAGGGCGATCACTGTCTCTGGCGGCAGCTGGCCGAGGTCCAGCAGATGGTTGCTCTCTGCCGGGTAGAGTGTCTCCTGCCAGGCGTCGAGGGCGGCAATCAGGGCGGTAAATTCGGCGTCGGTGGGGGCGATGTCGGTAACGGTATACATAGGTGAGCTCCTTTTTTTATGCCACTGTAGCGCGCCTCAGGACGGTTTCCGCCATAGCATTAACTTATATTGCCGCCAACCACTTGCGCTAACTCACTGAAACACAGTAATTTTATCCCCTGCCGTTCGTTTTTGAGAGCTGAATATGCACACCAAAGCCCGTAAAGTGATGATTATTGGCGCCGGCAACGTCGGCGCGTCGGCGGCCTACGCGCTGCTCAATCAGAGCATCTGCGAGGAGCTGATCCTCGTCGACATTAACCAACAGCGCGCCGAGGCACACGCTCAGGACCTCAGCGATGCCGCGGCCTATCGGCCGGGGATGATGACCATCTCTACCCGGGAGGCTAGCGACTGCGCTGATGTCGACATCGCGGTGATCACCGTCTCCGGCGGTGCGCTGCGTCCAGGCCAGAGCCGACTGGATGAACTGACCACCACCGCGAAGATAGTGAAGCGCATCGTGCCAACGATGATGGCCAATGGGTTTAACGGCATCTTTCTGGTAGCCACGAACCCCTGCGACATCATCACCTGGCAGGTATGGCAGCTCTCCGGCCTGCCGCGCAGCCAGGTGCTGGGCACCGGCGTCTGGCTGGATACCACCCGCCTGCGCCGTCTGCTGGCGCAGGAGCTGAACATTGGCGCCCAGAGCATCGACGCTTTTATCCTCGGCGAGCACGGCGACACTCAGTTTCCGGTTTGGTCGCACTCCTCGGTGTATGGCTCGCCGATAGCCGACCTCTACCAGCAGCGCACCGGCCGGCCGCTCGACCGCGAGGCGATGGCCGACAAAGTGCGTAAGCTGGGGTTTGAGATCTACGCCGGGAAAGGCTGTACGGAATATGGTGTGGCAGGCACCATCGCCGAGATCTGCCGTAATATTTTTACCGGCAGCCACCGCGCGCTGGCGGTCTCCTGCATTCTTGACGGTGAGTACGGGGTCTGCGGCGCGGCGGCTGGCGTGCCGGCGGTGCTGGCCCAGGGGGGCGTGGAGCAGATTATCGAACTGCGGCTGGCCGACGAAGAGCAGGCGAAGTTCAGCCAGTCGATTGCGGTAATCAAAGCCAATATCGCGCGTCTGCCCTGATGGCAGACGGCGACGTCTGGTTCAGTCGGCAATGATCAGCTGTGGGGAAAGGGTCACCAGCGCCTCGCGGGTCGCTTCCGGCAGGTGGCTGTCGGTAACGATTACCCTCGCAGATAAATCGTTCCGCGCAGATAGGTGGTGGCCTGGCCGCCGATCAGCACCCTGTCGCCCTGCCACTGGCAGCGCAGGTCGCCGCCGCGGGCGGAGCCCTGGCGCGCCATCATGGTGGTTTTCCCCAGTTTTTCGCCCCACCAGGGGATCAGCATGCTATGGGCGGAGCCGGTCACCGGATCCTCCGGCACCCCTTCACCCGGGCAGAAGAAGCGGCTGACAAAGTCATACTCCTCATCCGGCGCGCTGACGCAGATCATTTTGCCAAGCGTCTGCAGGCGCGCCATGTCCGGCCGCACCGCTTCAACCTGCTGACGATCCGCCAGCAGCACCAGATAATCGCGCCCTTCACGTACCTCGACGGCCGCCTCGAGGCCTAGTCCGGCCAGCAGGTCCGCCGGCGGGTCGGCCACCGGGCTGGTCGTCCACGCCGGGAAGTCGAGCGTCAGCCAGTCTCCGCTGCGGGTGACTCGCAGGTCGCCAACGAAGCGGGTGCTGAAGGTGATGGTCGCCGAGGGATGGTCGAGATACTCAAAAATAACGTGCGCCGCGGCCAGGGTGGCATGACCGCAGAGGTTGATCTCGTGCAGCGTGGTAAACCAGCGCAGCTCATAGCCTTCGTCGGTGCGGACGAAGAACGCCGTTTCGGACTGATTATGCTGTTGGGCCATTTTCAGCAGCACATCGTCGGCTAACCACTCGCTGAGGGGGCAGACGGCCGCGGCATTGCCACCGAAGTTTTTATCGCTGAAAGCATCGACCAGATAAAATTGAATTTCCTGCATACACTGTCCTTACTTTTTTTACTTTCCTTCAACATGACATAAAAGCGCCCCTCTGACACTATCCATAGCAAAATTAATTGCTTAACCGCGCCTGGCTGCTTGCAGTGAAACGAGAGGCAGATCACATAATGATTGTCTTTTCGCCAGCAAACGTTTTATGATCGGCGTCACATCTTCCCCTGAATCACCAGTCCAGAGCTTATGACTACGAATACGGTCTCACGCAAGGTAGCGTGGCTACGTGTCGTGACGTTGGCCATCGCCGCGTTTATTTTTAACACCACAGAATTCGCCCCGGTCGGTCTGCTGTCGGATATTGCCGACAGCTTCGGCATGGAAACTGCCCAGGTGGGCATGATGCTGACCATCTACGCATGGGTGGTGGCGTTAATGTCGCTGCCGTTTATGCTGCTGACCAGCAAAGTGGAGCGCCGGCGGTTGCTCATCGGCCTGTTTATTCTGTTTATCGCCAGCCATGTGCTGTCGTTCTTTGCATGGAATTTTGACGTGCTGGTCATCAGCCGCATCGGCATCGCCTTCGCCCATGCGGTGTTCTGGTCGATAACGTCGGCGCTAGCCATCCGCATGGCCCCCCCGGGCAAACGGGCGCAGGCGCTCAGTCTGATCGCCACCGGTACCGCGCTGGCGATGGTGTTTGGGATTCCGATCGGCCGCATCATCGGCCAGTATTTTGGCTGGCGAATGACCTTCCTGGCGATCGGCCTAGGCGCGTTAGCCACCCTGGTCTGCCTGGTGAAACTGCTGCCGACCCTGCCGAGCGAACACTCAGGCTCGCTGAAGAGCCTGCCGGTGCTGTTCCGTCGCCCGGCGCTGGTCAGCGTATACATTCTGACCGTAGTGGTGGTGACCGCCCATTATACCGCCTACAGCTATATCGAACCCTTCGTCCAGACGGTGGCGGGTCTGAGCGGCAATTTTGCCACCGTGCTGCTGCTGATCCTCGGCGGGGCCGGGATTATCGGCAGCATTCTGTTCGGCAAGCTCGGTAACCAGCACGCTTCGGGGCTGATAAGCCTCGCCATCGGCCTGCTGCTGGCCTGTCTGCTGCTGCTTCTGCCGGCCTCGCATAACCCGCACCACCTGATGCTGCTCAGCATCTTCTGGGGGGTGGCGATTATGATTATCGGTCTCGGCATGCAGGTGAAAGTGCTGGCCTCCGCCCCGGACGCCACCGACGTCGCCATGTCTCTGTTCTCGGGCATCTTTAATATCGGCATTGGCGCCGGCGCGCTGGTGGGCAGCCAGGTGAGTTTGCATCTCTCTATGGCCTCCATCGGCTATATCGGCGCTATCCCGGCGCTGGCAGGCCTGATCTGGGCCCTGCTGATCTTCCGCCGCTGGCCGGTATCGCTGGAAGAACACCAGCCGCACCACTCTTAATTTAGCCGCAAAAACAGCCCGCCGGTATCGCTCCGGCGGGCTGTTGTCTCTCTGCGCATCACCGCGGTCAGGGATGCCAGGTCGAAATGATCTCCAGCACGCCATTAATAATAAATTGCACGCCCATGCAGACCAGCAGGAAGCCCATCAATCGTGAGATGGCCTCAATGCCGCCTTTGCCTACCAGACGCATAATCGCCCCCGAACTGCGCAGGCAACCCCAGAGAATGATCGCCAACAGGGCAAAGATAATCGGCGGCGCCGCCAGCACCACCCACTCCGGGAAGTCCACCCCGTGCTTAACGGTCGAGGCGGAACTAATGATCATCGCGATGGTGCCCGGACCGGCGGTGCTTGGCATCGCCAGCGGCACAAAGGCGATATTGGCGGTCGGCTCATCCTGTAGTTCTTCCGATTTGATCTTCGCTTCCATCGAATCGTGGGCTTTTTGCTGGGGGAACAGCATACGGAAACCGATAAAGGCCACAATCAACCCCCCGGCGATTCGCAGCCCAGGTATTGATATGCCGAATGTATTCATCACCACCTGGCCGGCATACCATGACACCATCAGGATGGCGAAGACATACACCGAGGCCATCAACGCCTGCTTGTTACGCTCGGCGTTGTTCATATTGCCCGCCAGGCCGAGGAACAGCGCCACGGTAGTCAGCGGATTCGCCAGCGGTAAAAGCACCGCCAGGCCGAGCCCTATCGCTTTAAACAAATCGAACATAGTTAAATAAAGTCCCGTAAACATTCATTTTTTAAAGATGGTTTCAATCCGTGAGTATACCGGCTTCAACAATTCCAACGCCAGCCAGCTGATAAATCACTTTCGCCAAAAATTAACAAGCGTTAGAAAATTCACAAACAGTGACACGCGTCGAATTTTTTTATTTTAGCAAATCGTGGCATCGGCTAATTCATAATGTTGACTTATGATTGCCTGGGCAATAGTATCACTCGCAACTAAATCATTGCCTGGGCAACCATCATGAAAAATACCAGCGACCTGTTCAACGAGATGATTCCGCTGGGCCGCTTGATCCAGATGGTTAACCAGAAAAAAGATCGCCTGCTCAACGACTACCTCTCACCCATGGATATTACCGCGACCCAGTTTCGGGTGCTCTGTTCCATTCGTTGCGAGGTATGTATTACCCCCGTTGAGCTGAAAACCGTGCTTTCCGTCGACCCGGGCGCGATGACGCGTATGCTCGACCGCCTGGCGTGTAAAGGCTGGATTGAACGGTTACCCAACCCCGCTGACAAGCGCGGTGTGCTGGTGCAGTTGACGCCAGACGGCGCAGCCCTTTGCGAGCAGTGTCATCAGGTTGTGGGTCAGAAGTTACACCAGGAGTTAACAAAAAATCTGTCGGCGGACGAAGTCGCCATGCTTGAGCAACTCCTCAAGAAGGTCCTGCCGTAACAATAAGAAGAGGTAAGATGATGTCCAGACGTAATAATGACGCCATCACTATCCATAGTATTTTGTCGTGGATCGAGGATAACCTGGAATCGCCCCTGTCGCTGGAAAAAGTGTCTGAGCGCTCAGGTTACTCCAAGTGGCACCTGCAACGTATGTTTAAGAAAGAGACCGGCCATTCCCTCGGCCAGTACATCCGCAGCCGTAAGCTGACGGAGATTGCGCAAAAGCTCAAGCAGAGCAATGAGCCAATCCTGTACCTGGCGGAACGCTACGGTTTCGAATCGCAGCAGACCCTGACGCGAACGTTTAAAAACTATTTCGATGTTCCGCCCCACAAATATCGCATAACGAATGTACCTGGCGAATCCCGCTATCTGCATCCGCTAAATAACTGATGTTAATCGCCTGTAATATCAAAGACGTATTGAGGAAATCATGAAACTATTCGCTGCCGCAGCTATCGTCCTTCTGTCGCTGGCATCCAGCTTCAGCTTTGCGGAGCAAACCACCACGCCGGTGCGGCAAAACCAGCGTGACACAATGATTCTCCCTTCGGACCATAATGACTCGCCGTTTGATTTCAATCATATGGCGGCCGGCAATGATAAATCTGACGAACTAGGCGTGCCGTACTACCAGCAGCACGACCTGTGATGCCATTACACGCATACTTGTGTATAGCCCCGTCTCCGGGGCTTTTTTTTACCCGCGCGCCATGCCCGGCCGCACCAGACGCAGACCGAAAACGTTGATATAGAGCCCGGCCATGATCAGCGCCGCCCCGGCGAGCTGCAGTCCGCTCAGCGTCTCCCCCAGCAGCAGCGCGGCGCTGGCCATCCCCACTACCGGCACCAGCAGCGACAGCGGCGCCACCCGCCAGGTTTCATAGCGCCCCAGCAGCGAGCCCCAGATACCATAGCCGACGATGGTGGCGATAAACGCCAGGTAAAGCAGCGAGAGAACCGTCAGCATATCGATCTGACGTAGACTCGCCAGCATGAGCTGCGGGCCATCGATCAGCCACGAGGCAAACATAAACGGCAGCACCGGGATCAATGCGCTCCACACCACCAGCGACATGATCGGCGGGCGGGTCGCCTGGGACATGATTTTTTTGTTGAAAATATTGCCGCAGGCCCAGCTGAACGCCGCCGCCAGGGTCAGCATAAAGCCCACCAGCGGGACATGCTCCCCGCCGAGGCTCCCCTCCACCAGCACCAGCACGCCGAAGATCGCCAGCGCGATCCCCGCCAGCTGCTTGCCCTGTAAGCGTTCGCCAAAGACGAAGGCGCCGAGAATGATGGTAAAAAAGGCTTGCGCCTGCAGCACCAGCGACGCCAGCCCCGCCGGCATGCCCAGGCCGATAGCGCAGAACAAAAAGGCAAACTGGCCAAAGCTAATGGTCAGGCCATAGCCCAGCAGCAGGCGCAGCGGAATGGCCGGCCGGGCGACAAACAGCAGCGCCGGGAAGGCGACCAGCATAAAGCGCAGGCCCGCCAGCATCAGCGGCGGCATATTGTGCAATCCCAGCTTAATCACCACGAAGTTAAGCCCCCACACCACCACTACCAGCAGCGCCAGCAGTCCATCTTTCCTCGTCATACCCTGCCTCTGTCGTTATTAGAATTTTTGTGAACAAAATCAAAGTAGCGAAAAAGCGGTCGCCAGGATAGATCATTATTTTTGGCAGGTTCGGAAGTGCCTATCGCCACCGGGGCGACCTGTACAAGGCGTGATGGCCGTGTTATTTGTGATCGAAGACATAAAATTATAACAACATGACAGGCAAGGAAATCATGATCACCACACTCCGGCGCTCCACCATCGCGCTGCTGGCATCGTCGCTACTGTTGACTATCGGCCGCGGGGCCACACTGCCGTTTATGACCATCTACCTCACCCGACGCTATCAGCTGGAGGTGGATGTGATTGGCTACGCCCTGTCGCTGGCCCTCGTGGTCGGCGTGCTGTTTAGCATGGGCTTTGGCATCCTCGCGGACAAGTTCGACAAAAAGCGCTATATGGTGTGGTCAGTGCTGGTGTTTATCCTTGGTTTCAGCGCGATACCGCTGGTCAATAACGCTATCCTGGTGGTGATCTTCTTTGCGCTGATCAACTGCGCCTACTCGGTCTTTTCCACCGTGCTGAAAGCCTGGTTCGCCGACCGGCTGACGGCGGAGAAAAAAGCGCGCATCTTCTCGCTGAACTACACCATCCTCAACATCGGCTGGACCGTCGGACCGCCCATCGGCACGCTGCTGGTGATGCACAGCATTAATCTGCCATTCTGGCTGGCGGCAGCCTGCGCCGCCTTCCCGTTAGTGTTTATTCAGCTGTTTCTGCAGCGAGATGGCGCCGCCGCCGCCCAGCCAGGGGCTGCCGTCTGGACGCCTTCGGTGCTGCTGCGTGACCGCGCGCTGCTGTGGTTTACCTGTTCAGGGCTGCTGGCCTCCTTCGTCGGCGGCGCTTTCGCCTCCTGTATCTCGCAGTACGTACTGGTGGTCGCCAGCAGCGACTTCGCCGAAAAAGTGGTGGCCGTGGTGCTGCCGGTTAACGCCGCGGTGGTCGTCGCTCTGCAGTATGCGGTTGGCCGGCGACTGAGCGCCAGAAATATCCGACCGCTGATGACCTTCGGCACCGTCTGCTTTGTGATCGGCCTCGTGGGCTTTATGTTCTCCGGCGCCAGCCTGTGGGCATGGGGGATCTCGGCGGCGGTCTTCACCCTTGGCGAGGTGATTTATGCCCCCGGCGAGTATATGCTGATTGACCATATCGCCCCGCCGGGGATGAAGGCCAGCTACTTCTCCGCTCAATCGCTGGGATGGCTGGGCGCGGCATTCAACCCGATGCTGACGGGGTTGATCCTCACCCATCTGCCGCACTGGTCGCTTTTTGTCATTCTTATCGGGGCCATTGTCGCCGCCTGGCTGATGATTTTCCGCGGGATCAATGCCCGCCCCTGGCAACCGGATTCTCCGCTGGCCAACGCCTGACGCCAGCTGGAATGCGGCTGTCAGGTTGCTGTCGGGTCGTTGTCGGGTCGCTGTCGTGGTGGCTGGCGGCCCGCTTTTCCATACTCCATCACAGGTTTACATCCGAAGAACGTCATGGAGCATACAAATATGAACAGCAACAATCAGGTCAAACAATTACGGCTGCAGCGCGCCTGGTCCCAGGAACAGCTGGCCGAAATGGCGGGGCTCAGCGTTCGCACGATCCAGCGCATTGAGAATGGCGAACGCCCGGGACTGGAGACCCTCAGCGCCCTCGCCGCGGTCTTTGAGGTGACGGTGGCCGAGATCGGCGGCGAAGCCTCGCGGGAGGGCGCGCCGGGCCCGGAAGCCTCGCTGGATCTGCGTATAGAGGAAGCGAAAGCGCGGGTGCAGCAGGAGAGCCGCTTTTTTCGTTCCCTGTCGGTGGCGCTGGTGGTCTGCGTGCTGCTGGCGCTGCTCAACCGGCACACTAACCCGCAGTACACCTGGTCCGGCTGGGTCGCCCTGATCTGGGGCGCTCTGCTGGCGGTGAGAGGATTACGCCTGTTCGTGTTCGGCGAATGGATCAAAAACTGGCGCCAGGCGCGCCTGCAGCGGCTGCTGCGTAAATAGCAAGGAAACCGGCGGCGCGAACGCCGCCGGTCCGTTCAGATAGTCACCAGGGCGCGTACGCCGTCGGTTTCCATATCTCCGCCCTTGCCCTGCTGGACGATGGCGCCGCGCGACATCACCAGGTAGTGGTCCGCCAGCCCGGCGGCAAAGTCATAGAATTGTTCCACCAGCAGGATGGCCATATCCCCGCGGCTCGCCAGCTGACGGATCACCTCGCCAATCTCTTTGATGACCGAGGGCTGGATCCCCTCGGTGGGCTCATCGAGGATCAGCAGCTGCGGACGGCTGGCCAGCGCCCGGCCGATCGCCAGCTGCTGCTGCTGGCCGCCGGATAAGTCACCGCCCCGCCGCTGCTTCATGGTCTTGAGCACCGGGAAAAGCTGGTAAATCTCCTCCGGCACCTGCTGCGCCTCGCGGGCGGGAAAGCGCGATAGCCCCATCAGCAGGTTTTCCTCCACCGTCAGGCGCGGAAAAATCTCGCGTCCCTGAGGGACGTAGGCCACCCCGGCCTGTACCCGCTGGTGCGGTTTACGGTGGGTAATGTTCTGATCCTGCCAGCGTACCTCACCGCTGCGCGCCGGGATCAGCCCCATCAGACATTTCAGCAGGGTGGTCTTGCCGACGCCGTTGCGCCCCAGCAGGCAGGTGACTTCGCCCTGGCGGGCGGAAAAATCCACCCCACGCAAAATATGGCTGCCGCCGTAGTATTGATGTAGCTGACTCACCTGTAACATTGGCGCTCCTTAACGTCCCAGATAAACTTCAATGACCTGCTCATTGGCCTGCACCTCCCGCAGCGATCCCTCCGCCAGCACCTGGCCCTGATGCAGGACCGTCACCCGGTCGGCGATAGTCTCGACAAATCCCATGTCGTGCTCCACCACCATCAGGGAGTGCTGTCCGGCCAGGGTACGAAACAGCTCCGCTGTATATTCGGTTTCCGCATCGGTCATGCCGGCCGCTGGCTCATCAAGCAGCAGCAGATGCGGCTCCTGCACCAGCAGCATGCCGATCTCAAGGAACTGTTTCTGGCCATGGGAAAGCAGCCCCGCCTGGCGGTAGCGTTCGCCGTCAAGACGCAGCAGGCGCAGCACCTCATTCAGTCGATCGTCCTGTTCACTGCTCAGCCGGGCGCGCAGGCTGGCCCACACCGATTTATCTCCCTTCATCGCCAGGGCGAGATTTTCCGCCACCGTCAGCGCTTCGAAGACCGTCGGCTTCTGAAACTTGCGCCCGATGCCCTGGCGGGCGATGGCCACCGGTTCGAGGGTGGTCAGATCCACCGACTGGTCATAGATCGCTTTGCCGCTCTGCGGCCGGGTTTTGCCGGTGATCACGTCCATCAGGGTGGTCTTGCCCGCGCCGTTGGGGCCGATCACACAGCGCAGCTCGCCGACGCCTATCGCCAGCGACAGGTCCGTCAGCGCCCGGAAACCGTCAAAGCTAACGTTAATGTTCTCCAGCTGCAGTACCGGGTCGGTTTGCGCACGAAAGCGATCGCCGGGCAGCTGGCGGGTAAACAGTCCTTCATCCGGTTGCATTAGCGGTCTCCTCGACGCAGCAGGCCCATCACCCCGCGGGGTAAAAACAGGGTTACGATGATAAAGATGAGGCCGAGAAACAGCTGCCAGTACTCCGGCATCGCCACGGTGAAAATGCTCTTCGCGCCGTTGACCAGCCCGGCGCCAAGCACCGGGCCGATCAGGGTGCCGCGCCCGCCGAGCGCCACCCAGATGGCGGCCTCGATGGAGTTGGTCGGCGACATCTCGCTGGGGTTGATGATCCCCACCTGCGGGACATATAACGCCCCCGCCAGGCCGCAGAGCACCGCCGACAGCGTCCACACCAGCAGCTTGAAGCCGCGCGGGTCGTACCCGCAGAACATCAGGCGGTTCTCGGCATCCCGCACCGCGGTGAGGATCCGGCCAAACTTACTCTGCGCCAGCGCCGAGCCCAGCCACAGGGTCAGCAACAGCAGCAAAATCGTGGCCATAAACAGGGTGGCGCGGGTGCCGGTGGCGGTGACCGGAAAACCCAGCAACGTGGTAAAACCGGTGAAACCGTTATTGCCGCCAAACCCGGTCTCGTTGCGAAAGAACAGCAGCATACCGGCATAGGTCAGGGCCTGGGTCATGATCGAGAAATAGACCCCTTTGATCTTCGAGCGAAAGGCAAACCAGCCGAAAACCAGGGCCAGCAGACCGGGAACCAGCACCACCAGCGCCATCGCCCAGGCGAAATGCTGCGTGCCCCACCAGAACCAGGGCAGTTCGCTCCAGGAGAGAAAAGACATAAACGCCGGCAGACCGTCGCCCGCCGCCTGGCGCATCAGGTACATGCCCATAGCGTACCCGCCGAGGGCAAAGAAAATCCCGTGCCCCAGCGACAGCATACCCGCGTAGCCCCAAACCAGATCCAGCGCCACCGCCACAATGGCGTAGCAGAGGATTTTACCGCTCAGGGTCAGCAGCCAGCTCGGCACCGCCAGCGGATGGGAGGCCGGCAGCAGTGCCAGAAATGGCATGCTCAGTAGCCCCAGCACCAGCAGGATCCCCAGCCAGCGCAGAGGCCGCGGCGCGCGCTGCGCCAGCGTTAAGGTAACAGGTTGGCTCATCAGTCAATCACCCTCCCTTTCAGCGCGAACAGACCCTGCGGGCGTTTCTGAATAAACAGAATAATCATCACCAGGATCAGGATTTTGCCCAGCACAGCGCCCATTTGCGGTTCGAGAATTTTGTTGAAAATGCCCAGCCCAAAGGCCGCCGCCACGCTGCCGGCCAGCTGGCCGACGCCGCCCAGGACCACCACCAGGAATGAGTCGATGATATAGCCCTGACCCAGCTCGGGCCCGACGTTGCCGAGCTGCGACAGCGCCACGCCGCCCAGCCCCGCAATACCGGAGCCGAGGCCAAAGGCCAGCATATCCACCCGCCCGGTAGGTACGCCGCAGCAGGCGGCCATCGCCCGGTTCTGCGTCACGGCGCGGACGTTCATCCCCAGACGGGTGCGGTTCAGGATGAGCCAGGTAAAGCACAGCACCAGCAGGACGAACGCCAGCACCGCCAGCCGGTTCCACGGCAGGATCAGGTTCGGCAGGACCTGCACGCCGCCGGAGAGCCAGGCGGGGTTCGCCACCTCGACGTTCTGCGCGCCAAACAGCATGCGCACCAGCTGGATAAGCATCAGGCTGATCCCCCAGGTGGCGAGCAGCGTCTCCAGCGGCCGACCATACAGATGACGAATAATGGTGCGCTCCAGCGCCATGCCGATCCCGGCGGTCACCAGAAACGCCACCGGCAGCGCGACCAGCGGATAAAAGGCCAGCCACTGCGGCGCGAGCTGCGCCAGCGCCTGCTGAACCAGCCAGCAGCTGTAGGCGCCAATCATCAGCATCTCGCCGTGGGCCATGTTAATCACCCCCAGCAGGCCGTAGGTGATCGCCAGCCCCAGCGCGGCCAGCAGCAGCACCGAGCCCAACGACAGCCCCATAAAGGCCTGGCCCAGCAGATCGCCGATCAGCAGACGATGTTTGATCTTTTTCAGGCTGTCGCTGGCCGCCTCGCGCACCGCCGCATCCGGCTCATGCTGGGCATCGGTAAAGGGGATCAGCAGCGCCTGGGTTTCCGGGTCCGCGGAATGGCCGAGCAGCGTCACGGCGGCCAGCCGCGCGCCGGCCTCAGGCTGAGTCAACTGCAGCCGCGCCAGCGCCACCTCCAGCAGGCCCCGCACATTATCATCGCTTTCCGCCTTCAGCCGCTGCTGCAGCAGCGCGGCCATGGCCGGGGTCGCTTCCCGCTGTAGCGTTCGTGCGGCGGACGCTCGCTCTGTGACGTTGTCACTTAAAATAAGATGGCTGGCCAGCGCGCCGGCAGCCAGATTGCGCAGCCGGTTGGTCAGACGCACCGGTCGGGTTTCGCCCTGGGGCGCGGCGACGGCACCCAATGGCTGTAATCCGCCCTGTCGGGTGCGGAAAGCATGTTTTCCGTCGTCCATCACCAGGCTCTCGGTGGTCAACGCCCGCAGCAGCGGCAGACGATCCGCCTGCGGCGCTGCCGCCCACTGGGTCAACAGCTGCGCCTGCTGGCTGCGGCTGGCGGCAACGAAGTCGTCCGCCTCCGCGGCCTGTGCCCGCCATGGCAGCAGGATCAGCAGTAGCGTCAACACACTCATGAGACGCAATGCGTTCATGTCGTTCTCCTCTGGTCAGCGGCCGACGGACGCGACGTTCCCGCTCCGTCGGCCCTGGCGCTTACTGGCTGACGGTTTTCACCGGATGGTCAGGTTTCTTATCATTACCGGGGATCCACGGGCTCCACGGCTGCGCGCGGACGGGCTCATCGGTCTGCCAGACCACGTTGAACTGGCCGTTGCCTTCAATTTCACCAATCATCACCGGCTTATGCAGATGGTGGTTGGTGGCATCCATCGTCAGGGTGAAACCGGACGGCGCTTTGAAGGTTTGTCCGGCCATAGCGTCGCGCACTTTGTCCACGTCGGTGGTGCCGGCTTTGGTCACCGCCTGCGCCCACATATGCAGACCCACCCAGGTCGCTTCCATCGGATCGTTGGTCACCACCGTATCGGCATTCGGCAGCTTGTGCGCTTTGGCGTAAGCGCGATAATCGGCGACAAAGGCTTTGTTGGTCGGGTTATCGACCGACTCAAAGTAGTTCCATGCCGCGAGGTTGCCGACCAGCGGTTTGGTATCGATGCCGCGCAGCTCCTCTTCCCCCACCGAGAAGGCCACCACCGGCACATCGGTCGCTTTCAGCCCCTGGTTAGCCAGCTCTTTGTAGAACGGCACGTTGGAATCGCCGTTGATGGTAGAGACCACCGCCGTTTTGCCGCCGGCGGAGAATTTTTTGATATTGGCGACGATGGTCTGGTAATCGCTATAGCCGAACGGGGTGTAGACTTCTTCGATATCTTTGTCCTGGATCCCTTTGGCATGCAGGAAGGCGCGAAGGATCTTGTTGGTGGTGCGCGGATAAACGTAGTCGGTTCCCAGCAGGAAGAAGCGTTTGGCGCCGCCGCCGTCCTCGCTCAGCAGGTATTCCACCGCCGGGATGGCCTGCTGGTTAGGCGCCGCGCCGGTATAGAAGACGTTGGGGGACATCTCTTCCCCTTCGTACTGTACCGGGTAGAACAGCAGGCCGTTCAGCTCCTCAAACACCGGCAGGACCGATTTACGCGAGACCGAGGTCCAGCAGCCAAACACCACCGCCACCTTGTCCTGGGCCAGCAACTGGCGCGCCTTCTCGGCGAACAGCGGCCAGTTGGAGGCCGGGTCGACCACCACCGGCTCCAGCTTCTTGCCCAACACCCCGCCTTTGGCGTTGATGTCGTCGATAGCCATCAGGGCGACGTCCTTCAGCGGCGTTTCGGAAATCGCCATCGTCCCGGAGAGCGAATGCATAATCCCGACTTTAATAGTGTCGGCGGCATAGGCCTGGAATGAGAGACCCATAGCCATAACAGAGGCGGAGAGTGCAAAAGCTTTTAATAACGTTCTACGTTGCATGATTCACTCCTGAGTAGCGCAAAAATAAAGAATTAACAGCTAACCAGAGGTGATAAGGCAAAAACGGTGCCAGGTTGTGAGAACAGTGGGATGCGGCGCAGGCGGAGGGCGGAGGCGAAGGAGATGGCAGCGTTGCCTCATCACGGTGCAACGCTGCGCTAAGAAAGCAATTACCAGACGTCGGCGGCGATGGCGGTCACCAGACGGACTTTTTGCCACTGCTGGTCTTCGCTGAGGGCGTTACCCTCTTCCGTGGAGGCGAAACCGCACTGCGGACTCAGGCAGATCTGCTCGAGCGGAACATATTGCGCCGCCTCAGCGAGGCGCGCTTTTACCCCCTGCGGGTTCTCCAGCTCGCCGTTTTTGGTGGTGATAAGCCCGAGGACCACCTGCTGATGGCCGGGACTAATAAAGCGCAGCGGCGCGAAATCCCCGGAGCGGTCGTTGTCATACTCGAGGAAGAAGGCATCGACATTGACGCCGCCAAACAGCACCTCGGCCACCGGCTCGTAACCGCCCTCCGAGATCCAGGTTGAGCGGAAGTTGCCCCGGCAGACGTGCAGGCCCACCGTCAGATCGGCCGGCTTGCCCTCCAGCGCCTGGTTCAGCACCCGGGCATAAATGCGCGCCAGCGCATCCGGATCGTCGCCGCGCTCGCGCACCTGCTGACGCTGGGCATCGGAACAGAGATAGGCCCAGACGGTATCGTCCAGCTGCAGATAGCGGCAGCCGGCGTCATAAAACGCGCGGATCGCGTCGCGCCAGGTGGTGGCCAGGTCGTCGAAGTAGTCGCTGAGATCCGGGTAAACGGTGGCATCAATATCTTTCCGACCGCCGCGGAAGTGGAGCACGCTCGGGCTGGGAATGGTCATCTTAGGCTGCGCGTCGCCGCTGATGCTTTTCAGATAGCGGAAATCCTCCAGCATTGGGTGGTCGCCAAACGCCAGCTTGCCGGTAACGCGCACGCCGTGCGCTTTGGTCTGCACGCCGTTGAACTGGATCCCCTGCTCGGCATCGTAACGCTCAACGCCTTGCAGGCCGTCGAAGAAATCAAAATGCCACCATGCGCGACGAAACTCGCCGTCGGTAACCACGTGCAGGCCGCAGTCGCACTGCTGCTGGACCAGGTGACGGATAGCGTTATTCTCAATCTCGCGTAGCTGAGCGGCGTCGATAATCCCCTCAGCCAGCTGCTGACGCGCCTGTTTGATGCTGTCCGGGCGCAAAAAACTGCCGACGATGTCTGCGCGGAACGGGGCCTGTTGACGTTGCATGCTGTCTCCTTAGCGGTGGGCGCGTTAGTTGCCCACCGTGATAGTTCATTATTTGAATTTTTAGACTTCTGGATGGCTATATGTCCAGATACTGGCATGCAGGCCGACGGGCCGCAAACGAGAATATTTCATGGTGCATGAAAAATATTCATTTACCGGCGACAAACGCATAGCCCTCATCTTCCCAGCCGGTGATCCCGCCGAGCATCATTTTCACCGGCCGCCCCAGTTCGGCCAGCTTTAGCGCGGCAACGTCGGCACCGTTGCAGTGCGGCCCGGCGCAATAGACCACAAACAGGGTCTCCGCCGGCCAGGCCGCCATTCTCTCGGCGCTGATCTGGCTGTGCGGGAGATGCAGCGCGCCGGGCAGGTGGCGCCTGGCGAAGGCCTCCTCGCTGCCGACCACGTGCAGCAGGACAAAGTCGACCTCGCCGGCACGCTGGGCGCTGTGCACATCGGCGCAGTCGGTCTCGAGATGCAGCTTATGGCGGAACCAGCGGATAGCCTCGGCGGAGGTGGCGGGGGTAAATTGGGTTACTACACTCATGGCGTCTTCTCCTTGTCTGTGATAACACTACTTTACTGACGCCCATCACCCTTATCTGCCGGCAACCATGACAGAAAACGCTAACATCCTGACAACTCCTTCGGTGACACTGTCACCTCACCGCGTGGTGGCCCTCGCCTACGATGGCCTGTGCACCTTTGAGTTTGGCGTGGCCGTGGAGATCTTCGGCCTGCCGCGCCCGGAAATGGGCGAGCGCTGGTACCAGTTCGCCGTCGCCGCCGTCGATGAAGGGCCTCTGAGAGCCACCGGCGGAGTCCGGTTGATGACCGACGGCGGCCCTGAGCTTCTCGCCCAGGCGCAGACCATCGTGGTCCCCGGCTGGCGCGGCATCGACGCTCCGGTCCCCGAGGCGCTGTGCGCCGCCCTGGCCGCCGCTCACGCCCGCGGGTGCCGGATTATTTCCATCTGTTCCGGGGTGTTCGTTCTCGCCGCCGCCGGGTTGCTCAATGGCCGCCAGGCGACAACCCACTGGCGCTACACCGCCGCGCTGCAGTCCCGTTTTCCGCAGATCCAGGTGGTGGAGGATGTCCTGTACGTGGGCGATGATTTGCTGATGACCTCCGCCGGCAGCGCGGCGGGGATCGACCTCTGTCTGCATCTGGTGCGCGAGGATTTCGGCAGCGAGGCAGCGAATGTGGTCGCCCGCCGCCTGGTGGTCTCTCCCCATCGCGACGGCGGTCAGGCGCAGCAGGTCCTGCGTCCGGTGGCCCGCAGCCGGGAGAGTCTGCGCCTTGGCCAGCTGTTTGATTATCTGCACCAGCATCTCGCCGCCAGCCACACCGTCGCCTCCCTCGCACAGCGCGCCGGCATGGGGACGCGCACCTTTTTGCGCCGCTTTGAAGAGGCCACTGGTAAAACCCCCGCCCGCTGGCTGCTGGAGGAGCGTCTGCTGCGCGCCCGTCAGCACCTGACGGAGAGCACGATGGGCATCGACCAGATCGCTGAGCGCTGCGGCTTTGCCAGCGCTGGCACCCTGCGCCACCATTTTCGCCAGCGCTTCGCGCTAAGCCCACTGCAGTACCGTAAACAGTTTGCAACTTCTCCGATTGCAAAATCGTCCCAGCCGCGGACAATAGACGGCCACAGTAAACCGGTCGCCAGGATGGTCGATGATGAAGAAAGAGTGTCGGGTAGTGATCTATAAAGAGGGCCTGCTGGGCAGCCTGTTTTTTGGCGAAGCCAAAGCCGACCCTGACAAAATGAGCCAGTTTCTCAGTAGCTATACCCGCGAAGGCTGGGAGGTAAAAACCATGTCGGTGGAGCGACGCCGTACCGCCCTGTTCTGGTCGCGGGAAGCGTATCTGTTTGTGCTTGAACGGCCCCTCTGACGGTGCCTGCGCCTGGTTTAACCGCTTAAGCCAGGCGTTGCCCGGTATCCGCGCTCAGGGCTGGCGGATATAGCCCTGCTCCTGCATGTTGCGCATGGCCTCCTCGCTGGCGCAGACCATCCCGGTGGTCAGCATGGCAAAACCAAAGCGCTGATAGAATGGGATTTTATCGGCCACCGCATAGATAAAGATTTTGCCGAAGGGCAGCAGCTGCTCCCGGATGGCCAGCATTAGCTGTTGTCCGTAACCCTGCCCCTGGCGGTCGGGGACGATCGCCACATCCGACAAATAGCTGCTCCAGGTGCAGTCGCTGATGGCCCGCGCCACGGCAATCAGCTGACCGTGCTCATAGCCAAACCAGCAGAAGGTGCTATGGAGAAACGCCTGCTCCAGCTGCTGAACATCACGTTCATTCAGCCCGGCCTCGGCGACGATGGTCCTCACCCGCCGCCAGTCTATCCGCCCAATCGCCTCTTTCCCCTCAATCACCATCATGACCTTGACTCCCGTTGTGTTCGGCATCTATCCCGAAAGACAGATGTAGCATGCCGCCGCAGGGGATGCCAGGCGAAAAAACGAACGGAACAAAGCGGGAAACGGAGGAAGGCAAAAAAAAACCGCCATGTGACTGGCGGTAAATCAATGCTTGCATGGATAGATTGTATTTTGCATTTTTCGCAGGCAGAGGATCCTGACCTCTCTACGTTTGATCCCGAGGTTAGCATGGTCAACCTCAATAAATCCTCAACGGCCTGCGGCTAGAGCTTCTCCACCAACGCTTTCAGCTGCGCCAGGGTCTGCTGCCGGTCCTCCGCGGCGGCGAGCGGCCACGCCGACTGGCGCACGATGAGCCGGGTCGGCAGCAGCTCGCGGATCCGCAGCTGCGGGGCCGCCATCAGAGCAATCAGCCGCTCCACGGCCCGCTTGCCCAGCAGATCGAAGTCCTGCGCCACCGTGGTGAGCGGCGGCTGAAAGTAGAGACTGTCGGCGGTGTCGTCATAGCCGGTCACCGATACCGCCTGGCTGCCGCTGCGATTGAGCTGGGCCAGCGCGCTGAGTACCCCGAGCGCCATCTGATCGTTCGCCACCACAATGGCACTGATCCGCGGCTGCAGGTGCAGCAGTTCAAAGGTTTTCTGCCAGCCGCTGGCGGCGCTCCAGTCTCCGAACACCGTGGTTGAACGGGCGATATTCAGACTGTGCAGCGCCTCGCGCCAGCTGGCGAGACGCAGACGGGCGGAAACCGAACTTTCCGGCCCTGCCAGCAGGCCAAATTCGCGATGCCCCAGCTCCCACAGATGGCGCACGCACGCCCCACAGCCGTCGCGATGATCGAAGCGCACGCAGCAGACATCGGCCTCCGGGGAGACGTCCAGAAACAGGCAGGCCATATCCGGGTTCTCTTTAACCAGTCGCTCGGCGGTAGCGCTCTCCAGCGGCAGACTAACGATCACTCCGCGAATATGCTGGGCGCGCAGTTCGTCCAGCCGGGCCTGCAGCGCGGCGAAGTCGGCCTGCGCCGGCATCGCTATTGCCACCTCCAGCTGGTGCAGACTGGCATGGCTCTTTACCGCGGCGGCGATCTGCGAGGGGGCATGCAAGGTCAGCGAGGCAGTGATAAGCCCAATGGAGGGCGCTGCTTTGCCGGCGAGCAGCTGCGCCGAGCGGTTAGGTACGTAGTGCAGCGCCTGCATCGCGCGGATCACCTGCTCGCGGGTGCGGGCTGACACCACTTCAGGACGGTTCAGGACCCGGGAGACGGTTTGTTGGGAAACCCCGGCCGCGCGAGCGACATCCTCCAGGGTAGCGGTACGACGCGGCATTTTTTCTCCTCAGCAATAACAATGTCGTGCGCTAACATTTTATGTTTAACGCGCGACAAAAAACAGCGCTTTACCCTCGCTTTCGTGATCGTCTGTTAATTTCATTTCCGCCGTCGTTGCTGGACAAAACAAATTATCCGATAACGTTCTTTATCCTGTTTAGCGATCGACATTTTCTGACTTACCGGGGATTACTATGCCAATAAGCGATACCAGTCGCCGCCACGCGCCTGACTTCCACGCCGTCCTCGCCCGCGAAGACTGGCAGAACCAGACCATTACCCATCTCAACCGCCTGCCAGCGCATCCTGCGTTCGCCAGCTGGCGCGATGAGCTTGCCGCCCGCGATAATCGCCCTTCGCCTCGACGTCGTCAGCTGGACGGCGAATGGCAATTTGCTTACGCCCGCAGCCCGTTTGCCGTCGATGCACAGTGGCTGACGCAAGACCTGCCAGGCAGCCGCGGGACGCCCGTGCCCTCCAACTGGCAGATGGCGGGCTATGACGCGCCGATCTACACCAACGTCCGCTACCCCATCGACACCATCCCGCCGCGGGTGCCGGAGGATAACCCAACCGGCTGTTACTCCCTGCACGTTGCGATCGATGACGCCTGGCGCACGGACGGACAGACGCAGATTATTTTCGACGGCGTCAACTCAGCGTTTCATCTGTGGTGCAACGGCGCCTGGGTCGGTTACTCCCAGGACAGCCGCCTGCCGGCGGCGTTCGATCTCAGCCCCTTCCTGCGCCCGGGCGACAACCGCCTGTGCGTGATGGTCATGCGCTGGAGCGCCGGCAGCTGGCTGGAAGACCAGGATATGTGGCGAATGAGCGGTATTTTTCGCTCGGTGTGGCTGCTGAATAAGCCGCACCAGCGGCTATGCGACGTGCAGCTGACGCCGACCCTTGACGCCCTCTGCCGCGACGGCGCTCTGCAGGTTCAGGCGACCGTCGAAGCGACAGAGGCGGCGCTTGCCGGGCTCTGCGTCGGGGTTAGCCTGTGGCGCGGCGAGCAGCCTGTCGCCGCCCATCGTCAGCCGTTAGGCACCCCGGCGGTGGATGAGCGCGGCCACTATGCCGAACGGGTCGATTTCTCCCTGGCGGTAGCGGCGCCGGCGCACTGGAGCGCGGAAACCCCGAACTGTTATCGCGCCGTGGTCACCCTGTGGCGTGGCGACGAACTGCTGGAGGCCGAGGCGTGGGATATCGGTTTTCGCCGCATCGAGATCGCCGACGGTCTGCTGCGCCTTAACGGCAAACCGCTGCTGATCCGCGGCGTTAACCGCCATGAACACCACCATTTGCGGGGTCAGGTCGTCAGCGAGGCGGATATGGTGCAGGACATTCTGTTGATGAAGCAGAACAACTTTAACGCCGTCCGCTGCTCACACTACCCCAACGCGCCGCGCTGGTATGAGCTGTGCAACCGCTACGGTCTGTACGTGGTCGATGAAGCCAATATTGAAACCCACGGCATGGTGCCGATGAATCGGCTGTCCGACGATCCGGCGTGGCTGCCAGCCTTTAGCGCCCGCGTCACCCGGATGGTACAGAGCAACCGTAACCATCCGTGCATTATCATCTGGTCGCTGGGTAACGAATCTGGCGGCGGCGGCAACCATGAAGCGCTGTACCACTGGTTGAAGCGCAACGACCCGAGCCGTCCGGTGCAGTACGAGGGCGGAGGCGCGGATACCACCGCTACCGATATTATCTGTCCGATGTACGCCCGCGTCGAACGCGACCAGCCGATCCCGGCGGTACCGAAGTGGGGGATCAAAAAATGGATCAGCCTGCCCGGCGAGCAGCGGCCGCTGATCCTCTGCGAGTACGCCCATGCGATGGGCAACAGTCTCGGCAACTTCGCCGATTACTGGCAGGCATTCCGCGAGTATCCGCGGCTGCAGGGCGGGTTTATCTGGGACTGGGCCGACCAGGCGATCTGCAAAACCTTTGACGACGGCAGCGTCGGCTGGGCCTACGGCGGCGACTTTGGCGATAAGCCGAACGATCGCCAGTTCTGTATGAACGGCCTGGTGTTCCCCGATCGCACGCCGCATCCGTCGCTGATCGAGGCGAAGCACGCCCAGCAGTATTTCCAGTTCGCCCTGCTGTCGACCTCGCCGCTGCGCGTGCGCATCGCCAGCGAATACCTGTTCCGCCAGAGCGATAACGAAGCGCTGCGCTGGCAGGTGCAGGCGGCCGGTGAAACCCTGTATCACGGCAACCTGACGCTGGCGCTTCCCCCGGAGGGCAGTGACGAGATAACGCTGCTTGATGACCTGATTATACCGCCAGGCGCCCGCGCGGTGTGGCTGACGCTGGAGGTGGTCCAGCCCCGGGCGACCGACTGGTCCCCGGCGGACCATCGCGTCGCCTGGCAGCAGTTTCCCCTGCCCGCCCCGCTGGCGCTGCCGGCGCCCACGGTGCCTGCCGGCGCCCCGGATCTGGTCGTCAGCGAGGAGGCCTGGCAGATCCGCGCCGGCACGCAGTGCTGGACCGTCGATCGGCGGACCGGTTTGCTGAGTGGCTGGTCGCTTGCCGGTCAGGAGCAGCTGCTGACCCCCCTGCAGGATCAGTTTATCCGCGCGCCGCTCGACAATGACATCGGGGTCAGCGAAGTGGAGCGCATCGATCCCAACGCCTGGGTGGAGCGCTGGAAAAGCGCCGGCCTGTTCGACCTGGAGGCGCGCTGCGTGCAGTGCGATGCCCAGCGCCTGGCGAATGAGACCCTTGTCGACAGCCGCTGGCACTACCTGCGCGGCGACGAGGTGGTGATTGTCAGCCACTGGCGCATGCGCTTTACTGCGGACGGAACGGTGCGGCTGACGGTGGACGGCGAGCGCGCGGAAACGCTGCCGCCGCTGCCGCGGGTCGGACTGCACTTCCAGGTGGCGGATCAGCAGGCGCCGGTGAGCTGGCTGGGGCTGGGGCCGCATGAGAACTACCCCGACCGGCGGAGCAGCGCCTGCTTCGCCCGCTGGGAGCAGCCGCTGGCGGCGATGAGCACGCCCTACATCTTCCCGACGGAAAACGGCCTGCGCTGTGATACCCAGGCGCTGGACTGGGGACGCTGGCACGTCAGCGGTCATTTCCACTTCTCCGTTCAGCCATGGAGCACCCGTCAGCTAATGGAGACCGACCACTGGCACAAGATCCAGGCCGAAGACGGGGTGTGGATCACCCTCGACGGCCTGCATATGGGAGTGGGGGGCGATGACTCCTGGACCCCAAGCGTGCTGCCGCAGTGGCTCCTGACCCAAACGCGCTGGCAGTACGAGGTCTCATTGCGTTGCCTTTAATCCGTGGGGGCGGCAGCCCCCACCCTACAAACAGAATAACAAGGGATCATGGTGATGAAATTCTCTGAACTGGCGCCGCGAGAACGGCATAATTTTGTCTATTTCCTGCTGTTCTTTTTCTTTTACTATTTCATTATGTCGGCCTATTTTCCTTTTTTTCCGGTGTGGCTGGCGGACGTTAACCATTTAACCAAAACGGAAACCGGGATCGTCTTCTCCTCCATCTCGCTGTTCGCGATTATTTTTCAGCCGGTATTTGGTCTGATGTCGGATAAGCTTGGCCTGCGCAAACATCTGCTGTGGACCATCACGGTACTGTTAATTCTGTTCGCGCCGTTCTTTATTTTCGTTTTCTCCCCGCTGTTGCAGATGAATATTATCGCCGGTTCGCTGGTGGGCGGGATCTACCTGGGGATTGTTTTCTCCAGCGGCTCCGGGGCCGTGGAAGCCTATATCGAGCGCGTCAGCCGGGCAAACCGCTTTGAATATGGCAAAGTGCGGGTCGCTGGCTGCGTCGGCTGGGCGCTGTGCGCCTCGATAACCGGCGTGCTGTTCGGCATCGACCCCAATATTACCTTCTGGATCGCCTCCGGCTTTGCGCTGGTGCTAGGTCTTCTGCTCTGGCTGTCGCGCCCGGAAAGCAGCAACAGCGCCCAGGTTATTGAGGCGCTGGGAGCCAATCGCCAGGCCTTTTCGCTGCGCACCGCGGCCGAGCTGTTACGTATGCCGCGTTTCTGGGGCTTTATCGTCTATGTGGTGGGAGTCGCCAGCGTCTACGACGTGTTTGATCAGCAGTTCGCCAACTTTTTCAAAAGCTTTTTCGCCAGTCCGCAGCGCGGTACCGAAGTGTTTGGCTTCGTCACCACCGGCGGCGAGCTGCTCAACGCGCTAATTATGTTCTGCGCCCCGGCCATCGTTAACCGCATCGGCGCCAAAAACGCCCTGCTGACCGCCGGGATGATCATGTCAGTGCGCATTCTCGGATCGTCGTTCGCCTCATCGGCGGTAGAGGTGGTGATCCTCAAGATGCTGCATATGTTTGAGATCCCCTTCCTGCTGGTCGGGACCTTTAAATATATCTCCTCCGCCTTTAACCCGCGGCTCTCGGCCACCCTGTTCCTGATCGGTTTTAACCTGTCGAAACAGCTGTCCGGGGTGGTCCTTTCCGCCTGGGTGGGCCGGATGTATGACACCGTCGGCTTCCATCAGGCCTATCTGATCCTCGGCTGCATCACCCTGAGCTTCACCCTGCTCTCGTTCATCACCTTACGCGGCGGCAAAAGCCTGCTGCCAGCAGCGGAGACGCAGACCCCCGCCTGATCCCGGCGCTCCCGTCAGGGATGACGGGGTTTACGCCACAATGCGCGTTTCTCCGCCGCTATTCTCCAGCGCATAGCGCTGACAGGGCGCCCCAGCGGCGATAAGCTCCGCCAGTTCAGCCGAGTGGCTGGTCAGCCAGATCTGGCTGTAGCGGGAGGCCTCGATTATCAGCCGGGCCAGCGCCGGGAGCATGTCGCGATGCAGGCTGTTCTCCGGCTCATTGATCGCCAGAAACGCCGGCGGGCGCGGGCTGAGCAGCGCGACGGCGAGACAGAGAAAGCGCAGCGTGCCATCGGACATCTCCGCCGCCAGCAGCGGCCTGCGGATCCCCTCCCGGCGCATTTTCAGGGCGAAACGCGAGTGCTCGTTTTCACAGTAAAACTGGCAGCCGGGAAAGGCGTCGGCGAGGATCTCGTGCAACATCTCCTCCGCGCCAATCTCGACAATGGTCTGAAAGGCGGCGGCCAGATTATGGCCATCGCTGTCGAGCACCGGCGAACGATACCCCACGGCCGGCTGGCGCAGCGGCGAGTGGCGGCCAATGGCGAACTCATGGTAAAACCGCCAACGGCGCAGGGTCTCCCGCACCCGCGACACTTCGGGAAAACGGTGCGGCTCGCCAAGCTGACCGAACACCGACTCGTTTTCATAAATACTCTCGGTGAAGGTGCTTTTCTCCCCGGTGACATCGACGAGGAACGCCGCCTGATTCTTGCGCTGCAGTACGCGGGAGGAAGGCCGACGGGAGTAGCCTGCCAGCCAGATGTGCTCTTCTTTGACGATGGGATCGAGCATGAACTGCGTCGGATAGGGCAATTTTTCCGGGAAACCTACCTGCAGTTCATAATCAAAGCTCTCCGTCCGACAGGCGATTTGCAGCCGGCGGGGATGGCGATCGAGGGGGGAACGATCTCCGGACCACATCATATTTTCCAGGCCGCCCTCTGCGCTGATAAACCCCGACAGCCTGCCGTCGGCAGCCGCGGTCAACAGATGGATGGCGTTGTAAATATTGGATTTGCCGCAGCCGTTAGGACCGAAGACAATGTTCAATGGCCCCAGCTCCAGTTCGATATCCCTGACTGAGCGAAAGTTTTGTATATGGATGTACTGAATCATGATGCGTCCTGGCCCGGAGAGAGAAGGCTGCCACAGTAGCAAAGCCGCGGCATGGATACTATCGCATCCCCTCACTCCGCCCGGGTTCAACAGAACATTTTTTTCATTCCGCGGGTCAGCGCCACCCGCGTCAGCTTGTCGCTATCCTGATGAGCATCACTAAAGACGCCAAAGAAATAGCGTTCATCGTCAATGGTTTGACTTACGATACGATAGCTGAGCGGTTGCCCGGACGGCGCACCGTATTGCGCAGGCGTCACCGAGACCTCGGTCGCATCGTCGGCGACGCTGACCAGCAGTCCATCCGCCTTACCGCCCACCAGCATGACCTTAATTATCGGGTGCACCAGTTCCTCCCGGGATGGCATAGATCATTGGCAAACCGCGCAGCGCGGCGGGCGTATCGTCAGCAATCAGCGGCGCCAGCCAGCGTGCGGTCTTAAGTACTTTCTTATAGTTCATTGCGGCCTTGAGTCAAAAAATAGCGTGCTTAGGCTGAGCTAAATATTGATTATTCGAAATAAAAGATGACAAATGATGAAGGAAAAAAGAGGAATTGTGAATCAGCAAAATACCGGGTTATTCTTATTCGTCACACCTTTTCTCGCCTTTATCGGCCCTTACACAAGGAAGTATTACGGTTATGCGTTATGTTCGCCTGTGCCTTATCTCCCTGATTGCCGCCCTGCCACTGGCGGTATTCGCCAGCCCTCAGCCGCTTGAGCAGATTAAAATCAGCGAAAGTCAGCTGGCGGGCCGGGTGGGCTATGTTGAAATGGATCTGGCCAGCGGCCGCACGCTGGCCGCCTGGCGCGCCAGTGAGCGCTTTCCGCTGATGAGCACCTTTAAAGTGCTGCTCTGCGGCGCGGTGCTGGCCCGGGTGGATGCCGGCGACGAACAGCTGGATCGGCGGATCCACTACCGCCAGCAGGATCTGGTGGACTACTCCCCAGTCAGCGAAAAACACCTTGCCGACGGGATGACCGTTGGCGAACTCTGCGCCGCCGCCATCACCATGAGCGACAACACCGCCGGCAATCTGCTGTTGAAGATCGTCGGCGGCCCCGCGGGATTGACCGCTTTTCTGCGCCAGATCGGTGACAACGTCACCCGTCTTGACCGCTGGGAAACGGAACTCAATGAGGCGCTTCCCGGCGACGTGCGCGACACCACCACCCCGGCCAGCATGGCCACCACCCTGCGCAAGCTGCTAACCACCCCCTCTCTGAGCGCCCGTTCGCAGCAGCAGCTGCTGCAGTGGATGGTTGACGACCGGGTGGCCGGCCCGTTGATCCGCGCCGTGCTGCCGGCGGGCTGGTTTATCGCCGATAAAACCGGGGCCGGTGAGCGGGGCTCACGCGGCATTGTCGCCCTGCTCGGCCCGGACGGCAAAGCGGAGCGTATCGTGGTGATCTATCTGCGTGATACCCCGGCGACCATGGTCGAGCGTAACCAGCAGATCGCCGGGATAGGCGCGGCGCTGATCGAGCACTGGCAGCGCTAGCCTGGCGAAGGCCGCGCGCCTTATCCGGCGCGCAGCACTTCGCAGGCGTGCCGGGTGATATGGGCGGCAGCGGCATCGGAGAGATGCCGGTCGGTAATGATGGTGGTAAAGCGAGTCAAGGGCAACGCCATAAACGTGGCCACCTGATTGTATTTCGAACTGTCGCACAGCAGGATGCTTCTGGCGCTGACCTGGCTGACGGTCTCCTTGACGGTGACTTTGTTCTCATCAGGGGTGAAAATTCCGCGGCTGTCCCAGCCGCTGGCGGAGATAAAGGCCGTATCGATAGCCAGGTGGCGCAAGGTGCGCGCCGCCGACTCGCCGACGCAGGAGCGGTTCTCCCGGCACAGGGTGCCGCCGGTGTGGATCACCCCGCACTGGCTGGCATCTATCAGCAGCTGGGTTATCTCAAAATCATTGGTGACCACCTGCAGGTCGTCCCGGTCGAGGATGGCCCGCGCCAGCGCCAGAGTGGTGGTGCCGGCATCAAGATAGATGCAGCTGTTTTTGGCAATGAGACTGGCCGCCAGCGCGCCGATAGCCTGCTTCTCTTCACTCTGCAGGGTGCTTTTCACCAGATGACTGGGCTCTGCGGCCAGCCGGCTGACGGCGCGCACGCCGCCCGAGACGCTGACCAGCAGCCCCTGTTCTTCCAGCTTACTGACGTCCCGACGGATAGTCATATGGGACACGCCGAGGATCTCCGTCAGCTCATTAATGCTTACCGCCCCACGCTGCTCCACCAGGGCTAAAATACGCTGATGACGTTCAATTGGAATCACCGCTCTCCCCTTACCATTTTTTCACACCAGACCACACCACTCACGCCGGGAGCCTGACGATACCCTGTACTGTTATCGCGCTTGACCGCTGTTTTTACGCTATTTTAGGGCAAGAATCGCCGTCGTGCAGCCACTTTCCGCCTGTGAATTTTTTATATTCATGTGGGTTATTCGTGATAACTCTCACATAATTTCACATGATAACGCTTTACTCTATCATTAAATCACATTAATTAACGAATATTCACAAGGAGACCGTCATGACTGCACACACAAACGTCTGCGTGATTGGACTGGGTTCGATGGGCATGGGCGCCGCCCGCGCTTGCCTGCAGGCGGGCCTGAACACCTGGGGGGTGGACATCAACCCCGACAACTGCCGCGCGCTGCTGGAGGCGGGCGCCCAGGGCGCAGGCTCCAGCGCGGTGCCTTTCGCCGCTGAGCTGGATGCGGTCGTACTGCTGGTGGTTAATGCCGCCCAGGTGCGGGGGATCCTGTTCGGCGAGAGCGGCCTCGCCGCCCATCTGAAGCCGGGCACCGCGGTGATGGTATCGTCAACCATCGCCGCCGCCGATGCCCAGGCGATAGCCGTAGCGCTGGCAGAATACCAGCTCTTGATGCTCGACGCGCCGGTATCGGGCGGCGCAGTGAAAGCGGCCGCCGGCGACATGACGATAATGGCCTCCGGGAGCGATGCCGCCTTCGCCCGCCTCGCGCCGGTGCTGGATGCGGTGGCCGGCAAAGTCTATCGCATCGGGAGCGACATTGGCCTCGGTTCGACGGTGAAAATCATCCATCAGCTGCTGGCCGGGGTGCATATCGCCGTCGCCGCCGAAGCGATGGCCCTCGCCGCCCGCGCCGGCATCCCGCTGGAGACGATGTACGACGTTGTGACCCACGCGGCAGGTAATTCGTGGATGTTTGAGAATCGTATGCAGCACGTCCTGGATGGCGATTACTCGCCAAAATCCGCCGTCGATATTTTTGTCAAAGATCTCGGTCTGGTGAATGACACCGCCCGGGCGCTGACCTTCCCGCTGCCGCTCGCGACCACCGCGCTGAATATGTTCACCTCCGCCAGCAACGCCGGATTCGGCCGGGAAGATGACAGCGCGGTGATCAAGATTTTCAACGGCATTACCCTGCCGGGCCATAAACAGTGAGGAGAGACAAGATGCAGCTTGGTGTCATTGCCGATGACTTTACCGGCGCCACGGATATCGCCAGCTTCCTCGTGCGCAACGGCATGCCGACCGTGCAGCTAAACGGCGTACCGCCCCACGAACTGCCGTTGACCAGTGAAGCGGTGGTGATCAGTCTGAAAACGCGATCCTGCCCGGTGGAAACCGCCGTCAGCCAGTCCCTGGCGGCCCTGCGCTGGCTGCAAGCCCGGGGCTGTCAGCAATTTTATTTTAAGTATTGTTCCACTTTCGACAGCACCGCGCAGGGTAACATTGGCCCGGTACTGGATGCGCTGCTGGCAGAGCTGGGCGAGACGCGGACGGTGATATCACCGGCGCTGCCGGTGAACGGCCGCACGGTCTATCAGGGGTATCTGTTTGTCGGCCAGCAGTTGCTCAATGAGTCCGGGATGCGCCACCATCCGGTGACGCCAATGGAGGATGCCCACCTCGGCCGCTTAATCGAACGCCAGGGCGGCGGTAAAGCGGCGCTGATAGCCTGGCCGATTGTCGATCAGGGGCCGGAAGCGGTCGCTGCCGCGCTGGCGGCCATCAGCGATCCGGCGGTGCGCTATGTGGTGCTCGATGCCCTTAGTGAACAGCATTTGCTGACCCAGGGGGCGGCGCTGCGGGAGATGAAGCTGGTCTCCGGCGGCTCTGGTCTCGCCATCGGCCTCGCCCGCGACTGGGCTCAGCGCCACGGAACCCAGGGTGAAGGATCCCTGGCGGGCATGCCGCTGCCCGGCCCGGCGGTGGTGCTCTCGGGCTCTTGTTCGCTGATGACCAACAGCCAGGTGGCGGCCTATCGTGAACAGGCTCCCGCCCGCGCCGTTGACTTAAGCGCCTGCTTTACCGATCTCGAAGGCTATGTCGGGACGCTGGCAGCCTGGGTGGACGCAAACCGCGATGCGCCGCTGGCGCCGATGGTCTATGCCACCACCGAGCCGCAAACGCTGCAGCGGATCCAGGCGCAGTATGGCGACAAGGCCAGCAGCGAAAGGGTGGAACAGTTGTTCGCCGCCCTCGCCGCCGCGCTGAAAGCGAAAGGATTCACCCGCTTTATTGTGGCCGGAGGGGAAACGTCGAGCATCGTGGCGCAGACGCTGGGGGTCGAGGCGTTCCATATCGGGCCGACGATCTCCCCTGGAGTTCCCTGGGTGCGTGACACCCGCCAGCCGCTCTCCCTGGCGCTGAAGTCAGGGAATTTCGGCGATATCTCGTTCTTTGCCCGTGCCCAGCAGGAGTTTTGTCATGACTGAGCAACAGCTGCGAGATGAGATGGTGCAAATTGGCGCCTCGTTGTTTAACCGCGGTTATGCCACCGGCTCCGCCGGCAATCTGTCGCTGCTGCTGCCGGACGGCAACCTGCTGGCGACGCCGACCGGCTCCTGCCTGGGCGAGCTGCAGGCGCAGCGGTTGTCGGTGGTCACCCTGCAAGGCGAATGGCTCGCCGGCGACAAACCGTCGAAAGAGGTCGCTTTTCACCGGGCGGTCTATTTGCATAACCCGGCCTGCAAGGCGATCGTCCACTTGCATAGCCACTATTTGACCGCGCTCTCCTGCCTGCAGGGGCTCGATCCGCACAATTGTATTCGCCCCTTTACTCCCTACGTGGTGATGCGGGTCGGCGACGTCCCGGTGGTTCCCTACTACCGACCGGGTGACGACCGCATTGCCGAGGCGCTGGCCGGGCTGGCGCCGCGCTATAACGCCTTTTTACTGGCCAACCATGGTCCGGTGGTCACCGGCTCATCGCTGCGCGAAGCCACCAACAATACCGAAGAGCTGGAAGAGACCGCGCGGCTGATGTTTACCCTCGGCAATCGCGAGATCCGTTACCTGACCGCTGACGAAGTGGATGAACTGAGATAAAACCATGCCAAAATTCGCTGCAAATTTATCCATGCTGTTTACCGAGCTGCCGTTCCTGGACCGCTTTGCCGCCGCCGCCGGCGCCGGTTTCGAAGCCGTGGAGTTTCTGTTCCCCTATGAGTATGCCGCCGGGGAAATTAAACAGCGCCTGCAGGAAAACCAGCTGCAGCTGGTGCTGTTTAATACCCCGCCCGGCGACGTTAATGCCGGGGAGTGGGGTCTCGCCGCCCTGCCGGGCAGGAGCGCCGAGGCCCGGCGTGATATTGAGCTGGCGCTGGAGTATGCCTGCCAGCTGGATTGTCCGCAGGTGCATATCATGGCCGGCGTGGTGCCGCCGGGGATGGATCGCGCGGCCTGCGAGGCCGAGCTTGTCGATAACCTGCGCTACGCCGCCGAGTGCTTTGCCCGCCACGACAAGCGAGTGCTCATTGAAGCCCTGAATCCGCAGACCAAACCGGGCTATCTCTACCACAGCCAATATCAGACGCTGGAGATAGTGAAGCGGGTCGACCGGCCAAACATCGCGGTGCAGTTAGATCTGTTTCATGCGCAGAAAGTGGACGGTAATTTAAGCCATCTTATTACTGAGTATGCCGGTCAGTACCGCCATATTCAGATAGCCTCCCTGCCCGACCGCCATGAACCGGACGAGGGCGAGATTAATTATTCATGGATCTATGCGTTACTGGATAAAGCGGGCTATGACGGTTGGATCGGCTGCGAATATATCCCCAGGGCGGATACCCTTTCCGGACTGGAATGGTTTTCGCCCTACCGGAAAAAATAAAGCGCAGTTCTAAAAATATAACTCTCTGTATACCTGTTAATACCCGAGGCAAAACTATGTCGACATCGGCGCTGTTACTTATTGCGTTAGCCAGCGTAGTGCTGTTGCTCCTGCTGGTGATCAAAGCTAAAGCGCATCCTTTTGTGGCGCTCCTGATCGTCAGCCTGCTGGTGGCGTTCGCCACCGGCATTCCGGCGGATAAAATCATTACCACCATTGAAAAAGGGATGGGCGGCCTGCTCGGCCATATCGCCAGCATTATTATTTTGGGATCAATGCTGGGGGTGCTCATTGAAATATCCGGCGGCGCCGAATCGCTGGCGAAAACGCTGACCGGCGTGCTGGGTTCTAAACGGACGATTGCCGCCTTAACCATCGTTGCTTTTATTCTCGGCACGCCAGTCTTCTTTGAAGTCGGCTTTATTATCATCATTCCGTTAATTTACGGCTTCAGTAAAGTCGCTCATATGTCGCCGTTGAAGTTTGGCCTGCCAATGGCCGGAGTGATGTTAACCGTCCACGTGGCATTGCCAACCCACCCTGGCGCGGCGGCCGCGGCAGGTATTCTGCATAGCGATGTCGGCTGGCTGATGCTGGCGGGGATTGGGGTGTCGGTCGTGGTGGGTATCGTGGGTTATTTTGTCGCCCGGTCGATCAATCAGCGCCATTATCATCTGTCGATTAACGTGCTGGAACAGCAGCAAACGGCCGAGGTGCCCGACCTCTCCGTCAACGCGCAGCAGACCCGACTGGCGCCGCCGAATGCGCTGGTTATCGGCGGGCTGATCGTGGTGCCCATCGTGCTGATTGTTTCCGGAACGCTCTGTCAGGCCTTGCTGCTGCCGGAAAACGCGATTCGCCAGCTGATGACCGTCATTGGCACCCCGCCCGTCGCCCTGCTGATCTCCCTGGGGCTGGCCAGCTGGACGCTGGGCATCCGGCGGGGTATGAACCTGAAAAAGCTGGGAGAAGTGACCGGCAGCGCGATCCCCTCCTCGGCGGACGTTATCCTTGTCGCCGGCGCCGGCGGCGCCTTTGGCGGGGTGCTGGTCGCCTCCGGCATCGGCAATGCCTTAGCCGAGGCGCTGGAGACGATTCATCTGCCGCTGATGCCCGCCGCTTTCCTGCTGTCGCTGGTGCTTCGGGCCTCGCAGGGCTCGGCCACCGTGGCGATCCTCACCACCTCCGGCCTGCTGTCACAGGCGGTTGCCGGGCTGGAGCCGCTCCAGCTGGTGCTGGTGACGCTGGCGACCTGCTTCGGCTCACTCGGATTGTCACACGTCAACGATGCCGGATTTTGGGTGGTCACGCGCTATCTGGGGCTCTCGGTGCCGGACGGACTCAAAACATGGACCGTACTGACAACCATCATGGGGGTGACGGGCTTCCTCATTACCTGGCTGCTGTGGTTTTTACTGTGAAGTTTATTTGGGTGGCTCCGGCCACCTTATTGGGTCCCCCTCGCGGGGACTGACTCATTATCGCTGCCCGGCTGCTGAGCCGCCGCTTTCAGCGTCACCGGTATAAAATAGCGTACGTGATAGCACCTCTCTTCTGTATCTCCGCCTTCCGTATGGCGTGCCATGAAACATTCTATGTCATACCCGTCGCGACGGCTTACCCCCAGCGTTGGCAGCAGATCCAGATAGAGATCGCTGGACAAACGGGCATAGCGTGACCAGCTGCCGTAGAAATCAACTCCGACATAGAGTCCCGACCGGGCGGTCAACGTGGACGATGGCTTTCGCGTCTCATGACAACCAACAAAGGCGTTAATCTCGACGTTAAGCTCATTTTGACGCGCCGCGGCGTAATCAGAGAGTATGGAAAGCGAGCCTTCTCCGGTGGTAAAAAAACGGTCAACCTTTTGTCTGATAGCCGTCTTGGCGGTGCGTTGCAGCACCATATCCGACAGGCGCAGTTCATACTTCATCGGGTAGCCATAATAGACCCGCTCCGGCAGGGAACAGATCCGCGCCAATGGCAGACGTTCATCATCAGGGGAGAATTTTTTTAACAGTTTTGCCGTATCCCAGTGCGCTGCGCATCGGTATTCCCGTGGCGAAAGCGAGAACCGTTTCTTAAACTCGCGGGAAAAGGTCTGCGGCGAATCGTAACTTAACTGCCAGGCTATAGCGGCGATCGGTTGCCGCGTTAAGCGCAGACTGACCGCTGCGATGGTCAAGCGCCGCAGGCGAATATACTGCCCGATGGGTAACCGGCCGTATTGATAAAACACCTCGTACACAAACCGACGCGAATAGCCCATATACTGTGCCAGGTCATCGATCGCCGGGTTACAGTAGATATTATCCTCCAGCCACGCCAACATTTTTAAATAGAGCTTCTGCTTCATAAGCACTACATACTTCCTGTAATCTTGTCCTCCGCTAATTCTAACAACAGATACTGGCTATCACTAAGCTTTTTATGCATCGCAAAAATAAAAAATCATCAAAACGCTTAAAACGCTGATCGATATATCCTTAACATTTTGTTTATTAGGAACTTTCGCATACCAATACACCGATATCTCACTTTTCCAGGCAGATATTGCATTAATGAAAAACATCCCTTAGATTACCCCGGCTAAAAAACGTCTGCACCTCACCATTATATTCTTTAATTTATTCTGACACCTTTTTTAATACCCAACAGGGAAGTTATATGACGAATTTTTTGATCAATATAAAAAATCACTATTTGCGGGTTGCTATTGCGGAACTGGTGGATGAAGCGATGAAGACCTACGGGGGATCAGAGTATCAGTTTTCTCAACAATGGAACGCGGATGGGATGGCGCAAGCTAATGTGATCTTCATGGAAATGGTGGCGGGAGAATGGTACCTGTGTCATGACCTGTTTCAGCATGCCCCAGAGCAATACACGCTTTTTATTTTTCAGGATAATGAACAAGCTACCGCCGAAGAGGGTTTACCCAACTGTCTGCGGCAGGCGGTGTTTATGCCTCCCCACGCTCCCGTTCAGCTTCTTAAAGATGAGATAGCCAGCGCGATTCAGCGCTCCCTGCCACCTCATCATGACCCATCCTTCAATCGCCTGCGGCGTTGCATCAATTGCGCCTGCAAGACGGTCAGCGATGCGCAAACCAAAGTCATTTACGCATTCAGTATTGGATTAAGTCCGCATGAAGTCGCCGCGGCGCTTAAAATTAGCCATAAAACAATTCATTCGCATAAAAAGAATATTATGTGCAAGTTCAATTTAAACAGCCGCCAGCAATTTAACAACCTCGTAAAACTACTCGCAAGACGTTAATACAATCGCCATTGTATTACCTCTGCAGATTATCTTCTGGAACGGAAGACGTAGCGTCTTTTGCGTCTTTCCCGAATGTAAGAAACACCACTCCACAAAGAAATAACGGGACAGAGAATCAGGCATAAAATAATAAACAAGTCACTCATAGCAGACCTAAAAAAAGAAATTTAACCTGGACTGATATTATGCATTCTATTTTATCGAGGCAAGACCAGCATCGCTTTTTGAGAGCGTGAAATAGAATGGTAAGATAATTCCTGGTGACGAGTATTAACCGGCTAGTTAATACGCTGAGCCAATATTTCAAAAAGGGCGATCGGTCTGTTTGCCCTTTTTTGCATTGAGCATGCGAAAAAGATAGCTAAACTTTAGATTCCCTGTAGAGTGAAGGTAGTCACCAAGTGAAACTCACGTTCTGCGTGCGGACATCACGGTTAGGGCTTTGTTGAATAAATCAGATTTCGGGTAAGTCTCCCCCGTAGCGGGTTGTGTTTTCAGGCAATACGCACGCTTTCAGGCATACCTGCTTTCGTCATTTTGTTCAGCGCTCGTACCAGGGCCATAGCCTCCGCAACCTGACCATCGTAGTCACGCAGCGTCAGTGAACCCCCGAACAGCTGTTTTACCCGGTACATCGCCGTTTCCGCTATCGAGCGACGGTTGTAATCTGTTGTCCATTTCCACCGCGCATTACTCCCGGTCATTCGCTGATTAGCCACTGCACGGTTACGGTCTGCATATTCACCGGGCCAGTAACCCGCACCTTTTCGGGGTGGGATAAGCGCGCTGATTTTCTTACGCCGCAGTTCATCGTGACAGAGCCGGGTGTCGTAAGCGCCGTCTGCCGATGCTGCCCTGATTTTTCTGTGAGTCTGCCGGATAAGACCCGGGAAGGCCTCTGAGTCCGTAACGTTGTTCAGCGACAGGTCAGCGCAGATGATTTCATGTGTTTTACTGTCAACGGCGAGATGCAGCTTACGCCAGATACGGCGGCGTTCCTGGCCATGCTTTTTGACTTTCCACTCGCCTTCACCGAAGACCTTCAGCCCGGTGGAATCAACTACCAGGTGTGCGATTTCACCCCGGGTGGGCGTTTTGAAACTGACATTAACCGACTTTGCCCGCCTGCTGACACAGCTGTAATCCGGGCAGCGTAGCGGAACGTTCATCAGAGAAAAAATGGAATCAATAAAGCCCTGCGCAGCGCGCAGGGTCAGCCTGAATACGCGTTTAATGACCAGCACAGTCGTGATGGCAAGGTCAGAATAGCGCTGAGGTCTGCCTCGTGAAGAAGGTGTTGCTGACTCATACCAGGCCTGAAAAGCTTCATCATCCAGCCAGAAAGTGAGGGAGCCACGGTTGATGAGGGCTTTATTGTAGGTGGGCCAGTTGGTGATTTTGAACTTTTGCTTTGCCACGGAACGGTCTGCGTTGTCGGGAAGATGCGTGATCTGATCCTTCAACTCAGCAAAAGTTCGATTTATTCAACAAAGCCCACGGTTAGTTAAAGGGCACCAAACACAGACTCCCTATTTGGGGGGCAGGCCATACTTTTCTCAACATGCGCTGTACAGGCCATCGCAGCTTTGCTGCAGCGACCGGAATGACTAATGCTAACCACCCTGATTTATCGCAGCCAGGTTGATCCTGACCGCCCGCTCACCGATCTCGACGCTTTAATTCATCGCGCCTGCGGGAAAAATACGCCCCTTGGCATCACCGGCATTCTGTTGTTTAACGGCCTGCAGTTCTTCCAGGTGCTGGAAGGGAGCGAAGAGAGTCTGGAGTCGTTATTCCACGAAATACAAAGCGATCCGCGCCATCGCGATGTGGTTGAGCTGATGCGCGACTATTCGGCCTACCGTCGCTTTCGCGGCACCGGGATGCGCATGTTGGATCTCCGTCTTTACGATGACGATGGCGCGCTGGAGGAGATCCTGCGCATTAGCTCGTTCGGGGTCACCGAGCCAATCAACGACCGGATGTTCCGACTGATTAACGCCTTTATCGCTAACGGTGGGCGCTATTGTCTTCCCGAGCCGTTGCAGCCTTCTCGCTGGACGATGAAGGCCGCCGCGGGCACAGCCACGCCGCGTCATCTGCCCGATCAACCGTGCCAGTTTGCCTTGCAGGCTATCGTCGAACCAGCGAAAAAGCGAATCTCCTCCTTTGAAGCGCTGATCCGCAGCCCTACCGGCGGATCCCCTGTGGAGATGTTTGCCGCCATCCCGGCGGAGGATCGTTACCGTTTCGACCTCGAGAGCAAAGCATATGCCTTCTCTCTCGCAGGTCAGCTACCGCTTGGCAAACACCAACTGGCCATTAACCTGCTGCCCGGTTCGCTGTATAACCATCCTGACGCCGTCGGCTGGCTGATGAACAGCCTGCTGGCGGCCGGCCTCAGGCCGGACCAGGTGCTGATAGAGGTCACCGAAACGGAGGTGATCACCTGCTTCGACCAGTTCCGCAAGGTGCTCAAAGCGCTGCGCGTCGCAGGCATGAAGCTGGCCATCGATGACTTTGGCGCGGGTTACTCCGGCCTGTCGTTACTGACCCGCTTTCAGCCTGACAAAATTAAAGTGGACGCAGAGCTGGTGCGCAACATTCATATCAGCGGCACCAAGCAGGCGATTGTCGCCTCGGTCGTCCGCTGCTGCGAGGATTTAGGCATCACGGTCGTGGCGGAAGGCGTTGAAACCCTGGAGGAGTGGTGCTGGCTACAGTCGGTTGGCATTCGCCTGTTTCAGGGCTTCCTGTTTTCCCGGCCTTGTCTGAATGGCATCGGGGAGATTTTCTGGCCGGTAGAGCGCCAGGCTGCGGATCTGTAAGGGCGCAGCGTCCGGTAGCGTCACTGCCAGTGGGCGAGTTTTTCGCCCAGCGCTGCCATGGCGAAGCGCACCGCTTGTGCCACCACTGCCTCGCAGTCACCGGTAAAGCGCATCCGTTGGGTTTCTATCTGGCCGCGAAAGTTCCATGCAAACCATACCGTCCCGGCGGGAGTTCCATCCTCCCCTCCTTCCGGCCCCGCATAGCCGCTGATGGCGATGGCGATATTGGCCCCGGCTAACGTCAAAATACCGGTCGACATTTCCTGAACGCACGCTTCGCTGACAGCGCTATGTACCGCCAGGGTTTCCGCGCGGACCTGGAGCACGTTGCGCTTGGCTTCATCGCTGAAGGTAACCACGCCGGTATCATAAAAGGCCGCGGTATCAGCCTGAGCACAGAGCGCCGCCGCCAGATTGCCACCGGTGCAGGATTCCGCCGTGGTCAGTCGCCAGCCTCTCGCAATAAGCGCCCGGGCCACCCGAGCGGTCAATTCATGGGTATTTTGTGCGTCTTTATCGATTTGGTCCGTCATTCTGACACCTCGCCGACTTTTAGAAGGAACACAGCCTCACAGGCCCTGTTTACAGGATAGCATATCGATTTCTCTGATCGCCGGGAGGCCGTTTACGCCTCCTTTAGCGGATAATATAAAGGCCCGCAGCGCGGGCCTTGAAATGAATAACTTTAGGACAGAGGCGCAATCAAACTTTATGCTCGATCACCCTGCCTTGATTCTCAATCGCAATTTTGCGCGGTTTTTCGCTCTCGGGTATTTCCTGATGGATAGCAATTTTTAAGATCCCGCTATCCAGCTGCGCCTGATTAATCTGGGCGTGTTCAGGAAGGGAGAAACTGAGCTGGAAATCAGCCCGACGAATGCCTTTATAAATCCAGCCCTGGCTGCCGCCGGAATGATTTTCGGTTTGCGCGCGTTTGCCGGTAATATGTAAATTACCGCCTACGGTCTCAATTTCCAGTTCATCATCTTTCCAGCCTGGTACGCTGACGCTGAGCAGAAAATTACTGTCATCCACTTTCTGTAAATCGTAGGCAGGTAAGGTACCCACCGGCGTATCGCCAGTTAACTGGCTGAAAAGACGGTCAATACGATTAAAGCGATCGGCAAAAAGGGAATCAGCAAATACCGGGAGTGCTGACAAGGTTTTGAGTGCCATCATTAACCTCCTGAATATCCATTCAAAAGCTCAACATAAAGGCAAGCATTGCTTGTCCGCTATATAAAATAATAGCTAAAGCGCGTTTTTCAAGACCTGAAATAAAAATTTTCTTCGTCAGTCACCGTGAGAAATAACCAGGTCAGGTGGCAAAGTAACCCCCGCCCGACGGCGGGGGTGTGGTGCTTCTGAGTCCCATAACTGATGCTGTTTAACATTCAATAAACAGAAGCGACATGTATATATAACTTGTACAATGGGATGTCAACGCCCGAAACACGACGCATCCCCCTGGCAGTGGCTTCCTGCAACAGCGCAGGGAGAAACACGGCTCCCCGCATTATCCCTCCGTCAAGAGCGGTGCCTCGATATGACATCCGCCTCGCTGGCGCCAGACGGAAAGACGCTGGTGAAAAGATAATCCGTCAGGGAAGGAACCTTTCTCGTCCCCCCGTGCCTAATAATCTGCATACGCACTTTCTGAGGCATCATAATGACCAGCATTTTTATCTCTACCACCCTGTTCGCCCTCTTCGCGTCGATGTTGATCGGTCTGGGGATGGTATGGAGAGGCATCTCCAACAACCCGGATAACTAATCTTTTTCTACGCCGTTGCCTTTCGTCTGTTGCAGCGGCGGGTAAACACCCCACCTTCAACTCCATCTACACGCCTTGTTCAGGCGACATATACTCAGTACTTGCGCCTGCGTACATTTTTCGCAATAGCAATTCACATGGTGAATACGTAACTTCAATTAATATATTTCAGGCCAGAATTATGGCCTGCAATATAGGCAACTTAAACAGTATGTGCCCAGGCGTCAGCCTTACGCCTGAGGGAAGGGATCACAATCGCATGATTTCAAAATCATTTCTCACAACGCCCCCTCCCTGATGAACTATGCTTTCCTTTAGACATTATGCTGGAGGTGGCGATGTGCGGACGTTTTGCGCAAGCACAGACACGGGAAGAATATCTGGCTTATCTTGCCGAAGAGGCTGAATACGATATCCCCTGGGACCCGGCGCCGATTGGGCGGTATAACGTGGCACCCGGGACAAAAGTGTTACTCCTGAGTGAAAGGAATGCGCAACTCCACCTCGATCCCGTTTACTGGGGTTATGCGCCAGGATGGTGGGATAAACCCCCGCTGATCAACGCCCGCGTTGAGACCGCAGCCACCAGCAGGATGTTCAAACCGCTGTGGCAGCACGGGCGGGCGATCTGCTTCGCCGACGGCTGGTTTGAGTGGAAAAAGGCCGGAGAGAAAAAGCAGCCCTACTTCATCCAGCGCAAGGATGGTCAGCCGATATTTATGGCCGCTATTGGCAGCACGCCCTTCGAACGCGGGGATAGCGCCGAAGGATTTTTGCTGGTGACCGCTGCCGCCGATCGCGGTCTTGTCGATATTCATGACCGCCGGCCGCTGGTCCTGGCGCCGGAAGCCGCCCGGGAATGGATGAGGCAAGAAGTCACCGGCGCGGAAGCGGCGGAGATTGCCAGGGACGGAGCCGTCACCGCCGACGATTTCATCTGGCATGCGGTATCGCGGGCGGTCGGCAATGTCAACAATCAAGGGCCAGAGTTAATTGAGCCAGTAGAATGAACGCATGATTCTGTGAGCAATCCCCACCTGATGCGCCGGCTGCGGTGCGATCCAGTCTTGCGAATAAGCGCCCGCGGGTTACCCCGACTGGCTTAACCACTCGCTTAAGGTCAACGAATAGAGCAGACTCGGCGGCGCATCTTTTACATCAGCAATATCGTTAATGTACCTCATCCCGGCTTTCTCGAGAACTTTCTGCGAAGCCAGATGGTTAGCCCGGACAACCGCTGACATCTCCTTAAGTTTAAGCGCCTCGAAGCCATATCTTATCGCGCCAATCGCAAACTCGGTGGCCAGGCCTTTTCCCCATGCCTCAGTGGAAAACCGATATCCGAGATTGTTAATGGTGACATCGTTATAACTGCGTAGACTTACGCCGCCAAAGCCAATGATTTTTTCCGGGGTATCACGCGCCGATATGGCCCAGTTGCCAAATCCGCGATCGTGCCAGTGCGCAAGCCAGCGCTGGAGAACCGTACTGGCATAGTCAATATCCGGATAGGGCCCTGCGGGGTTAAAGGTATTTGTCGCCGGATCGCCATAAATTCGGTATAGATCGACAACATCTTCAGCCATGACAGGGCGAAGACGCAGGCGATGAGTCTCAATATGCAAACGTATCTCCTTGACGAATGAGGTGGCCCGCGACGCTTCTCGAACCCTCCCTGCCGTTGTGGATGCCTGGGACTCGTTAAAGCGGACCTGAGAAGCGCGATTAAACAGATACTTCCGGCAATAAAAATAGGATATGTTAATCCGGAAACGGGATCCCTTTTTATCGGCGCCACGCATATTGTTACCGAGTGAACACAGAACTGTAAATGATCGATGACATCCGCTACCTGATAGTATTTGCCAAAATTGTCGAGAGCGGTTCTGTTTCAGGCGGCGCCGCGGTGTTAGGGTTGTCGACCGCAACAGCAAGCGCACATTTATCCAGGCTTGAGAAAAACCTTAACAGCGCTTTGCTCTACAATACCCCGATAACTTACCATCACTGCGTTTCGGGATCCTGTGTTCATGGTCTGTGAGTTTTTAAAACGTTTTTCCAAATTCCTAACCATCAAGGATAACGGCTCCGAAGAGCCGTTATAACTAGCGGTACATCAGGTCCAGTCTTCATAGCCATTGTCATGGATCCAGACTATGCCGCCAGGGCATTTTTCCGTCAGAAACCAGAAACCATCAAAAGCATCCTCTTCCATTTCCTCCTGGTTTAGGGGAAAGTTTTCACGATACAAAGAAATTTGCTCGTCGATGCTTCCTTCCAGATATTTTCCTCGACTTGCTAATTTTATTTTGCCTTCTAAAAGAAGGCGTTCCATCAGTTCAAAAAAATAGTCACATTTTTCTTTATATGATAACTCATCTTTCCCAAAATTATCCGCCCTCATGGCAGACCATACGGTACCTATGGATGATCCTTCCAGTTCCTCAGCAAACATCTTATATTCATCATCGCTATATAACATATAAACACCTTACCGAAACTTGATTTCAACTTTTTTCTTAACTTTGCCCTGTAAGGCTTGTAAGTCTTTATTACCTAAAATTTCTATAGTCCAGCGAGCATTTGTTTTTTCTTCGCTGGCGGAATAGTCACGCAAGCTTATTGTTACACCATCTTTTTTTGAAAAATAAACTGTACCTAAAGGAGTCGTGACTTCTTTAAATGGCGCTCCCCCCGTTAAAGATTGCGCATAATCAATGATATCTCGGTCGGAAAGTTTCTCTGTCGCAAAGACCTTGGTCGTTCCGTACTTATTACCTCCCCCGTCACCCAACACCTGCGCAAACTCCTTCCCGAACACATTGAGCTTATCGCTACTATGTTTTGGATCAAACACTTTAACCAACTGGTCAGTATTGGTTTTCTGAATATCGCGGACATAATCTGCCGTTTTCGTCGACAGATTAGCTCCGGCTGCTGTTTCGCCTTTAATAAAACCGGCAACAGGCTGAATATTTAGTCTTTTTGTTATATTCAGTTCATCGTAGGCCTTCACCAACTGCTGTGAAAGCTTCTTCAAGCTGTCTTCGGTTTTACCCAGAATCAATGTACTGCCGGTCGTTACAGCGCCTGTACCAATGATGGCCTCTGGTGCCACAATATCAGCCGCATAAATACCCGCCTGATTCAGGCAGAGCGCAGGATTTGTTTTACAACCGGCGATAACCAGTCTTGCTGCCAGAACCAGCTCGGGTGCCGCACCAACCAGAGTCATGCCACCTGCGGTCAGCGCCATACCTCCACCGCTGGCAGCAGCCACGATAATCGCCGCTTCTCGCCGGGCCTGAACGCGTTTGGCTGCTTCCTTGTCCCCTTTATCTGCCGCAAGAATATCCCGCTGATTATCCAGAGCATATTGTTGTAGCATATGCTCCGTCATATTGTAACGGTAAACATTTTGCGCGCTGTCTGCTCCGCTATACGCACTTTCGGGCGAATGTGTGGTCAGCGCCCCGGTCAGCGCGCCAATAACACGGGCCGTCTGCTCTTTTACCTCATTACCGTTTAGCGCTTCCTGCAGACGCCACAACTGGCGCTCTTGTTCATTTAGATTTGCGGGTTCGAACAACGAGCTTTGCATGATGATCCCGGCCAGTTCCGCTGCCAGTGCGCCGGTGGCCGCGCCTTTACCATCACCTCGTCCGATTTCCGCGCTGATGCCAGCAAGGACCGCATGGCTGACCGATTTTCCGGCCACGCCTAGCACTTCACCGTTGTCCCCAATCAGCCCTGCGCCTTCGGCCTGAACCTGATTACCAATATTTGATAACAGCGCATTGACCAGATTGTCCTTAAAGCTGCCGCCATTGATGCCGGTGTTCAGGCTGGAGCTGATAACCGACTGCCCGGCCACACGCTGGACAACCTTGCTCCACCCCTCATCCTTTGTCAGAGCCGGCAGACGCGCCTTGTCCGGCGACACACTGACGTTCATCACCTCATCGAATCCGGCCAGCGCCCCGCCTATAGCCATGGAGGTGGCCAGCGATTTGACCGAACTGCTGCTTCCCAGTGCCGACAGGGTTTTTGACAGATTACCCTGGTTTTCAACCAGCGCGACGGCAGCCTGGGAAACCAGGGATGTCATACCTGCATAGGCTGAGCCATACACTGCAGCGGAAGCTGTTGCGCCTGTGACGCCGGTTGCCGTAATCGCGCCGCTTCCAGCCAAAGCTGCGAGCCCCGTTCCGGCAGTCACTGCAGCCGCCGCTATCGCAATCACCGCGGCAACGGCCGGATTCAGGCTCTGGCTTTTATAGTTCCAGCTGTCGTAAGCATCCTTGACCACGTTCCACTGTACATCATTGCGGGTGTTTAACCCTTTTAGCCATTCGGTACCCGGCTGAACGCCGAGTGCGGTAATGGCTCCCTGCAGCGCCTGACCATTTTTGGTTTTAACATCAGCACTGATACCGCCTGCCGCATCCACCGTCAGCATACCGCCGGCGTAAACGGAAGGCAGGACCCATTTCCCTTCGCTGTAGCCCTTGTTTGCCTGTTTAATATAAAAGCCTTTCGAGGTGCTGACGGTCTGCTCGAGGGTCGTATTCTTCACCGCCAGGAAATTAACTTTCCCGTTGGTGCTGGTCAGCGTCGCATTTTTCCCCGCCTCGATTTTACTGGCTTCATACGAGCTGTCATCCCGGCTCAGGAGGCTGAGGTTGCCCCCGGCAGTAAACTCGGTCACCCGGTTGGTGGTCGTGTGCTTCGTCTGTTTAACGGTGGTTTTCTGTCCCCACCATTTTCGCTTCGTGGTTTCACGTTCGTAATGGCTGAACTCTTCCATCGCCTGGGCATACAGCCAGCCGCCTTTCGCCGCCACGTCCATCGCGCCTTTCGCCAGCAGGCGCGATGCCTGGAACAGGATACTGCCGCCAGAAATCACCGTCAGGGCGCCGCCCGCATTCAGCGTCACTCCGGTCTGGCTGACGGTTTCCGTCCAGCTGTTACCCGATTCACGATAAACGGTTCCCCGTGCGGACTGAAATTGCATATTTCCGCCGGAGGTTAGTGTGATATTACCATCCGATGTCAGAGTACTGCCGTTAGCCTGAATAACGCCGTTTGACGCCAGAGTGATGCCCTTCACGCCCTGAAGACGGGTCGGGACATTCAACTCATCCCGGTTGTTGTCATTGCCGCTGTCCGTCACACCATAGCCGTAGGCTCCCAGCCAGATAAGTCTCCCTGCCTGGAGGGTCGCCGTTTTCCCGGCCGAAATGGCTTTGTTGAATAAATCGAACTTTTGCTGAGTTGAAGGATCAGATCACGCATCTTCCCGACAACGCAGACCGTTCCGTGGCAAAGCAAAAGTTCAGAATCACCAACTGGTCCACCTACAACAAAGCTCTCATCAACCGTGGCTCCCTCACTTTCTGGCTGGATGATGGGGCGATTCAGGCCTGGTATGAGTCGGCAACGCCTTCATCACGGGGAAGGCCCCAGCGCTATTCTGATCTCGCCATCACCACCGTTCTGGTGATTAAACGCGTATTCCGGCTGACCCTGCGGGCTGCGCAGGGTTTTATTGATTCCATTTTTGCCCTGATGAACGTTCCGTTGCGCTGCCCGGATTACACCAGTGTCAGTAAGCGGGCAAAGTCGGTTAATGTCAGTTTCAAAACGTTCACCCGGGGTGAAATCGCACACCTGGTGATTGATTCCACCGGGCTGAAGGTCTTTGGTGAAGGCGAATGGAAAGTCAGAAAGCACGGCAAAGAGCGCCGTCGTATATGGCGAAAGTTGCATCTGGCAGTTGACAGCAACACACATGAAATCATCTGTGCAGACCTGTCGCTGAACAATGTGACGGACTCAGAAGCCTTCCCGGGTCTTATCCGGCAGACTCACAGAAAAATCAGGGCAGCATCGGCAGACGGCGCTTACGACACCCGGCTCTGTCACGATGAACTGCGGCGTAAGAAAATCAGCGCGCTTATCCCGCCCCGAAAAGGCGCGGGTTACTGGCCCGGTGAATATGCAGACCGTAACCGTGCTGTTGCGAATCAGCGGCTGACCGGGAGTAATGCGCGGTGGAAATGGACAACAGATTATAACCGTCGCTCGATAGCGGAAACGGCGATGTACCGGGTAAAACAGCTGTTCGGAGGTTCACTGACACTGCGTGACTACGATGGTCAGGTTGCGGAGGCTATGGCCCTGGTACGAGCGCTGAACAAAATGACGAAAGCAGGTATGCCTGAAAGCGTGCGTATTGCCTGAAAACACAACCCGCTACGGGGGAGACTTACCCGAAATCTGATTTATTCAACAAAGCCGGCCGAAATATCTGCTCCCTGCAGGCCGATATCCGCCGCTGAACTGATCAGCAGGTTACCTCCGGCTTTCAGATGGCTGCGTAACTCGGGTATCCGGTTGGCCGGGAAAAAGACGCTGTAACGGTCGCTGAATCTCCGCATATTCAGGTCCGTATTTGCGGCTGACGTAAGACTGATATTGCCCCCGGCATCAAGACTTGCGCCATTGAGGTTCAGATGCTTACCGCTGAGCGTAATATCCCCGGAAGCACGCAGCGGCTCTCCGGGCAGCATCCGGTTAAACAGTTCCTGTTTGCGGGCCAGGGTCAGAAGGACGCCTGGCTGTTCATGGCACAGCATCGCTTCATTTTTATCCAGGGTGATATCACCATTCGCAACCAGAGAAATATTCTGACTCTGAACCGGAAGGCGCGTATTTCTCAGCAGAATACTCCCACCCGCAGAAATTGACAGATCACGACTGGCTTCAATACTCCCTAGCCAACGCACACCATCTGCATGGAAATAGTTTGGTTGTTCACTAGTATGCGAATTCACGTCGCCATTGCGGCTGACGAGAGTGATATTCTGACCCCTAAGCTCACTTTGCCAGGACTCCACCATTCCACCCGCCACTACAGAAAGATCCTTCCCGGCCGTTAATAGTGCCAGTGCGATCTTTATCCCTTTTTCTGACTGAAGGGTGATATCTCCGGCGGCTTTCATCACATCGGTGGTGATAATTTGTCCTGCATGTAAGAAAATGTTTTTCGCCGTAATGGTATCCGGGCGTGACATCACTCCGGAATGCTGCACCCAGGTATCATAGGGTTCATTACTTTCAATACGATCAGAAAAGTCAGCCACAAAATTTCCGCCAGCAATGACTTTACTGGCTAAATGACTTTGCGGGCTCCAGCTATATCCTTTTTCACCACTATCAAGATAGCTCATCGGAGGATAAGGCCAGCCCAGCTTATCATATTGCTTATAGGCTTCAGTATCCGGAATGAATTTATTGAATCGTTCTTTGATCCCTACAGGATGGTTTCTGGAAACAAACGTTTTCCCCGTCAGGATGATGTCACCCTTGGCTTTAAGGATACTGGCATCGCTCAGTAACAAATCAGCATTAATGAAGCTGTTTTTACCTGAGTCAATAATTGCCTCAGGCGTATTCATTTTAACAAAGGTACGAGTACGTTCATCTGGTATCCATCGATCGATATTGCGGGTGACGTATGTGCAATCTTCAACCGTATCGCAAGGCAACATCCATTTTTCTCGCTTCGCATAATCCTCCTGATAAAGGTCTTGTCGGTTTTTTATATCACCATTTTTATGCGCATTAAAAAGTACGCCATAAATTCTCATGCCTTCATTATCTACTGCTTCAGACTGAGTCACTATGGTTAAAACATCGCGCACATTGCTGAGTTTATTGGTTCGTATCACCAGGTCGCCGCTATTGGTCTGGATCCTGGCAGAGCGGTTCTCCACCAGAGTCGCTTTGTTGCCCTGGGCATCCTTCTGTATCCACAGATTGTTGTTGCTGTGCAGTGCCGCCCGCTCGCCGGTGTTACGCACCGTGGAGGCAAAAACCCGCATATCCCCGTGGGCGGAGCTATTGCTGCGGTTGTCCACGGTGGTGGCCGCCAGTGTCATATCACGCTCTGCACGCACGCTGCTGCCCGCAGGTGTGACGATCTCCTGCCCGCTGACATTGAGGTCTGTTTGCGCTTTAACGTTGCTGAGGGTTATTTTTCCGGCGGTCGTCAGGGAAATATCCCGCTGAGTAGAGGTGATATTATTCAGGTTGACCCCGACACCGTTCTCAGTGGCAACCAGGCGGATTTTTCCGGCATACATCCCGCCCAACGCCTTAGTATCGACAGCAAGCTGAGGCTTTGCTCCCTCGCCAGCAATGGGTTTTACCGAGCCATCCTTGAAGCTGACTCTGTTTGCCCCCTGAGTTAGCGTAAGCGTTTTAGCGTTAATTTTACCGTTCAGCTCAGTTGCCCGGCTGATAATATCAACAAACTCCGCGCTGTTTCCGTCAAAGCCGTTGCTGCCGATAATCACCGAGCCTTTCTTAACGGCTAATGCATCCAGAGCCCCTTGTTTATCAAACTGCGGCTTGCCGGTGGTCAGGGTAACCGAAGGCGTATTGATAAACCCGCATCCGTTACAGATGATACCGTTCGGGTTGGCTATCATTACGCCAGCTTTATTGCCAAAAACTTCCAGTTTGCCTTTTAACTCCGAACGATTACCGCTGGTTACCTCGTTGATGATAAGCTCGGCCGGTTTGCCTTTTAATCTGGCGTTACCGTTGTCAATGGTAACGCCAAGCTGGGTTTTTCCGCCCTGGGTGGCGTTATTTAATACGGCGCCTTGTGTTCCAACATTAAAATCCTGGTAGGCGTTATGCGATATACCTGCTGCGTTGGGTGTGGCAATGTTCACAACCGGTACATTTCCGGTTTTAACCACGACCTGGGTGTTACCATTCGCGGCGCTGATACCTGCCGCAACAGCAGGATGTAAAGGCTGAACGGCTGTGAGGTATATCAACAACCAGCTGGCCCCACGAGCCAGCGGATGAGTTAGTTTTTCCATATCTGAACATCCTGTATTATGGGGCAGCAAAAGCCCTGCTGTGTGCCGGCAGTTAAAGTGAAACCGTGGCCTGCCAGTAAACCACGTGTTTATCCGGACGAATGGAACCCGGCCAGGACAACGGGACACCCACCGTTAGTGACTGGGACAGCCATGCGTTTGACAATTCAAAGCCAAATGAGGCTCCAGTAAGCGTGCCACCTTCTGTTATTCCTCTCTGGCTAATGACATGTCCGATGTCTACCGCACCAGTCGCTGACAGTCTTCCTTCTGTAACAGGAAGCGTCAGCAACTGCCCGGTCAGCTCATTTCGCCAGTATCCACCCCGGTTTCCGGAGAGATACTGCTCTTTAAAACCTCTCACTGAATATTGCCCCCCGACTGACAGACGCTCACTGGCATAGAGGTTGTCCGGCGTGGTCTGTCCGTATGCCGAGGTAAGCCAGTAGATAGAGCTGGTCAGCGGGTAAAACCAGCTTGTGCTGGCACTGAAACGCCGGAATTCACTGCGTGGCAGGTCGGGGTGTGCAGGATCATCCTGTGTTGCTCCGGCGAGAGAGAGGCCGTGAGAAAGGGAAGGACCGAAAGTCAGATAACCGCCGCCGATACTCCTGCTATAGCTCAGCCCGGCGGTCACGCTGCTCAGAGTCGGGCTGCTGACGTCAAGGCGTACACCACCCAATCGGTTTTCGGTTTCCCTACGGGATAGGGCAATATCGAGCACAAGACGTTGTTTGCCGTCACGCAGTAGTGTACGACTGGCACCCAGTCGGTGTGACTGTACGGTGCCTTCATAACGCCAGCTCAGCGGAAATTCACCGAGAGAAAGTGTCTGATAAAAATCAGACCATCCATACTGCGCGCTGAACAACCAGTATCCATAAGGAATCGAAACGCTCCCCTGCATATTGCGGCTACGTCTGTCATGGTGAAACTCACTATCCCTCCCAGCTGCCAGTGTCCATTGGTCTGCCAGCCCCAGCGGATTGTCTGCCATCAGGCGGGCATGCATCTGCCCACTACCTGTGCTTTTCTGCCCGCTGTTATCTGCGCTCACATCCAGACTGACGGGAAAACGCTGACTGACCGGCACCAATACAACCCGGGAAAAACCTTCACGGCTCCCCGGCAAAATATCGACGGTCAGAGCACGTGAGCTCATACGGTTCAGTTGTTCCAGCCCCTGTTCGATATCACGGAGATTCAATACTTGCCCTTCAGCCTGAGGGAAGGCCATTTTCAGAGCATTTTCCTGATGACTATCCAGAGTAACGGTCTCCACCCTCCCTTCCGTCACGGCAATGACCAGACTCCCTCCGGAAATATCCTGTTCTGGCAGCCAGGCTCGTGAAGTGATGAATCCCCGGGAAAGATAGTCCTGAGTGACATCCCGCACCCGTAGCTGGATATCCTTAAGGGTCATACACCCCTCTGCCGGAATTGCCGTTAGTTTTCGTTGTACAGAACGCGGGAGCACCGTGACATTTTCCAGTTGGATATGCCGGAGTTCAAGACACGGTCCGGTTGCTTCAGGAGAGGCGGCTTTCGGGAGTGAGGGGGCAGGTGTGGTATAGCGGAGCATGTCGCGCTGCTGCTGCGACTGTTCCAGTAATGCCTTTTGTTGTTGCTCAATAGCATTCTGATCAGCAGGACTCAGCGGCGCTGCAGATAGACCTGCTGATAATAAAGCTGCTAAAAGAAGTCCATACCTGGCAGAGGATAAATACGACATCAAAAACTCCATTTTCTGAAATGTTGTGCAATTCAATGTAATTGTTTGTCATTAAACATCCATGAAAATCTCACAATTGTGTGAAATTTACTCTCACCAGGTTAATGCAGAGATACTGTACCTGGGTATGGAAGGCAGCAGAGATATGAACTGGAAGTGATCTTTGCGTGGCAGTTCTGATGCCCGGTAGCATGCAACAAAACACACGTTGGAAGGCTGGTCAGACAGTCTAATACTTGCTCACCTGGGATCTCTTGCATACGGTTCGCAGGTGAGCAAACTTAATCGGCTGGAAAATATTCCTAAACAGTCTTTACCCCCAGACCCATCACATCGGCCACCCGCTATTGGACAGGCGATTAGTCCGATATATTTCTCGCGCTACTACTGCTTACGTTAACGTCTAGTGCGATCTAATGGATAGCGATTGCAAAAAACCCACTCCGTTTGAGAAGCCTGAATTATGCGTTTACAAGGATGATGGAGTGCCTGCGCCAGAGTTTTACGTTGCAGATGATGAACTACATTGTTGCTGGCGACCTTCTATCCACATGCCGCGCTGGGCCAGCCGAATTCTGGTGGAAATCACCGACGTACGCGTGGAGCGGCTAAACGCTATCAACGAGCATGATGCTCAGGCAGAAGGCGTGGCAAAGCTACGAGGGGGCTCCGCCGTGAAGCGAATGACAACAGCGCAGCTGGCGACCCAGTTGATGTTTTTGTTTTTGGGGAAATGTTTTGGAGGGATTTTGGGGAAGAAAAATTGGATAAAAAACCGGGCGCTGCGCCCGGTCTTCTTCTACTCTAAAAAACGCTCGACTAGCTCAACCCGCGATTTTCCAGCATCGGCTCAATCTGTGGATCGTGTCCGCGCCACTGGCGATAAAGTTCAGCTAAATCAGTGCTATTGCCGCGCGACAGAATCGCTTCCCGGAAGCGCTGACCGTTCTCACGGGTCAAACCGCCCTGCTCCACGAACCACTGATAGCCGTCATCGGCCAGCATCTGGGTCCACAGATAGGCGTAATAGCCTGCCGCATAGCCCCCGCCGAAGATATGGGAGAAGTAGCTGCTGCGATAGCGCGGGGGAACGGCCGCCAGATCCAGTTGCTCATCCCGAAGTATTTTCTGTTCAAACGCATCCACCTCTTCCGGTAACGAAGTGGTCGACAGCGTGTGCCAGCGCATATCGAGCAGCGCGGCGGCTAGCAGCTCGCTCATGTCATATCCTTTATTGAAAGTTGCCGCACGCAACATATTGTCGCGCAGCGCCTCTGGCATCGGCTCTCCGGAGCGATAATGCTTCGCATAGTGGGCAAATACCTGCGGATGGCTGGCCCAGTGTTCGAAGATTTGCGACGGGAACTCGACAAAATCCCGCGGGGTATTGGTGCCGGAGAGGCTGGCATAACGCTGATTGGCGAACAGCCCGTGCAGGGCGTGGCCAAACTCATGGAACAGGGTGATCACCTCATCCCATGACAACAGCGCGCTCTGCTCGCTCTGCGGCCGGGTGTAGTTGCAGACGTTATAGATAACCGGGCGCTGCTCTCGCAGGGTCGACTGTTCGACAATCACGTCCATCCAGGCGCCGCCGCTCTTTGAATCGCGCGCGAAATAATCACCATAAAACAGCGCCATCCCTTCGCCATTGTGGTCGAAGATCTCCCAGACCCGCACATCCGGGTGGTACACCGGGATGTCAAAGCGCTCCACGAAGCGGAGCCCAAAGAGCTGCGATGCCGTCCAGAAGACGCCGTCCTGCAGCACGCGCTCGAGGGCAAAATAGGGTTTAAGCTGCGCGTCATCAATGGCATAGGCAGCCCGCCGCACCTGCTCGCTGTAGTAGAGCCAGTCCCATGCCTGCGCGCGAAACGCCCCGCCTTCGTTGTCGATCACCTGCTGGATGTCCGCCAGCTCACGTTCCGCCCTCGCCCGCGCCGCCGGCGCGATCTGACGCATAAAGCCCAATGCCTCCGCCGGGGAAGCCGCCATTTGATCGGTCAGCGCCCAGCTGGCGTAATCTGCCGCCCCCAGCAGTTCCGCCTGCTGCGCGCGGATCGCCGCCAGCCGCAGCACCAGACTACGGGTATCATGCTCATCGCCCTGCTGATTGCGCGTCCAGCCGGCGGCGAAAAGATTTTCCCGCGTTTGCCGGTCGCGCAGCGCAAGCAGCTGCGGCTGCTGGGTGGTGTTGGTCAGCGTCAGCAGCCAGCGATCGCTGAGCCCTTTTTCGCGCGCCGCCTCGGCCGCCGCCGCTATCTCCTCATCGTTCAGGCCATCCAGTTGATGCCGGTCATCGACCACCAGGCCGCCGCTTTTCGCCGCCCCCAGCAGCCGCTGCTGGAACTGACTTTGCAAAGTGGCCGCTTCAGTGTTCAGCGCGCGCAGCACCGCCTTCTGCGCCGGGTCCAGCGTTGCCCCGGCGTGAACAAAACGTTGCCATGTCAAGGTCAGGAGACGCAGGGATTCGCCGTCAAGCGCGAGCGTCTCGCGCTGTTCGTAGACACTGTTCACCCGCTGGAATAGGGCCTCGTTGAGCCAGATATCATTCCCCAGCCCGGCGAGCTCGGCGGAAAATTGTTCATCCAGTGATTGAAGATAAGGGTTGGTATGGGCGCCGGCCATGGCGAAAAAGACCCGCGTCACCCGCGCCAGCAGCTGTCCGCTCTGCTCCAGCGCCTCGAGCGTGTTGGCGAAACTGGCCGGCTGCGGATTATCGATAATGGCGCGGATCTCCTCGCGCTGCTGCCGAACGCCCTCATCAAACGCCGGCCGATAGTGACTGTCTTCGATCAGGTCAAACCGCGGCGCCTGGTAAGGCAACAGACTGACGCTAAAAAAGGGGTTTTGTTCGGACATCTTTCTCTCCTGCACAGGCTAATCCTCTAAGATTAGGCTTCTCCTTAAGGGGTCGCAATGATTTCCGTTACCGGTCGCCGCCTGTGCGTGCTATGGTATGAAAACACAAAAAGCGTTGAGGAACAGTAAGATGATTATCATGGTCACCGGCGCCACTGCCGGTTTTGGTGAAAGTATTACTCGCCGTTTTGTCGCTAACGGTCATAAAGTGATTGCCACCGGACGTCGCGAAGAGCGCCTGAAGACGCTGAAAGACGAGCTGGGCGATAATCTTTATATCGCGCAACTGGACGTCCGCAACCGCGCCGCTATTGAGACGCTGATTGCCGACCTGCCCGCCGAGTGGCAGGCTATCGATGTGCTGGTGAACAACGCGGGTCTGGCGCTCGGCCTGGAGCCGGCGCACCGCGCCAGCGTGGAAGACTGGGAAGATATGATCGACACCAATAATAAAGGGCTGGTGTACATGACCCGCGCCGTCCTGCCGGGCATGGTGGCGCGCAATCGCGGCCATATCATCAACATCGGCTCCACGGCGGGCAGCTGGCCTTATGCCGGCGGTAACGTCTATGGGGCGACCAAAGCCTTTGTGCGCCAGTTCAGCCTCAATCTTCGCACTGACCTGCACGGCACCGCGGTGCGCGTCACCGACATCGAGCCGGGCCTGGTGGGCGGCACCGAGTTCTCTAACGTCCGCTTTAAAGGCGATGACGCCAAAGCCGGTAAAACCTACGAGAACACCGAAGCCCTGACGCCGGAAGATGTGACTGAGGCGGTCTGGTGGGTGGCCACCCTGCCGAAACACGTCAACATCAACACCCTGGAGATGATGCCGGTGAGCCAGAGCTTTGCCGGGCTCAGCGTTCACCGCCAGGGCTAACCGTCAGCCACCCGGCCTGCTGGCCGGGTATGGGCGGAACCGCAAAAAACGCGTAAAATAGTGCGCATAACCCCATAAAAAGTAACCATCAATGGCCGCAGAATCGCAACTGAATCCGACGCAACCCGTTAATCAGCAAATTTATCGCATCCTCCGCCGGGATATCGTTCACTGCCTCATCCCGCCTGGCACGCCGCTGTCGGAGAAAGAAGTCTCCGTGCGTTTTGCGGTATCTCGTCAGCCGGTGCGCGAGGCCTTTATTAAGCTGGCGGAGAATGGACTTATCCAGATCCGTCCCCAGCGTGGCAGCTACGTCAACAAAATCTCCCTGTCTCAGGTGCGCAATGGTTGCTTTGTCCGCCAGGCGATTGAGTGCGCGGTGGTCCGCCGTGCCGCTGGCATGATTAACGATGAGCAAGTCTATCAGCTGGAGCAGAATCTCCATCAGCAGCGTATTGCCGTCGACCGCCAGCAGTTAAACGATTTTTTCCTGCTTGATGATGAATTTCACCAGAAGCTATCGGTTATTGCCGATTGTCAGCTGGCCTGGGATACGGTGGAAAACATCAAAGCCGCCATTGACCGCGTGCGCTACATGAGCCTTGACCATGTCTCCTCCCCGGAGATGCTTCTGCGCCAGCATCACGAAATTTTTACCGCGCTGGAAAAACGCGACGCTGAGGCAGTCGAGAAAGCAATGAGTATTCATTTGCATGAAATCAGCGAATCTGTGCTGCTGATCCGCCAGGAGAATCGCGACTGGTTTAGCGAAGAGTAAGGACCAGACGGCTGCGAAATAAGGCTGACGCAGCCGTCGTGACGGAGGGGATTATCTGACCACCAGCACCGGCGTTTTGGCGTAGCGCAAAATGGACTCGGCGTTGGAGCCCAGCAGATGGGTGGAGATCCCCGGTTTGCGGGAGCCAATCACTATCACATCGAACGCTTCGTTGTTACTGATAGCCAGAATTTCATCGCGCACGTTACCAAACACGACCCGGGTATGGATCCGTGACATTGGCAGGTCGAACAGTCGCGCCACCTCGCGCATCTTTTTCTCTGACTCTTCCTGCATATAGGCTTCGAATTTACGAATATCCGCCGTAAATCCGCGTAATAACGAACGGCTGCTGTTCGGCAGGACGTTGAGCAAGGTGATCTCGCCATTTTCCGCCGATGCGAGAAATTCCGCGTGACGCACTGCCTTATCGCTTAAATCCATTTCAAAAACATCAACAGGCAATAAAATCTTTTTATACATGGCCCGCACTCCTTTTCCAGAGAAAATGATTTTTCAATAACTTAACTATGCCATTTTTGCGGTGAATGACCAGCCATTATTCGGAAAAATAACAGCTAATTATCTTTAGTAAATCAGGGAAATATAGAGTTATGTAAGGACATTGCGTTCGATCATATTTTTAGCCTGCTAAAAGCGATCGACAGCAAAAAAGATTTATCAGCGGAACCGTGCAGAAACAGCAGAAGAGCCGGTGTCGACCCCATGACCGACACCGGGAACAAATGATTATTGCGCCTCAGCCCATGCGGCAACGGTGGCTTTCGCCCCCTGACGCTGTAGCGCTACATAGGCGCGGGTCACCGCCGAGACGAACCGCGCTTCCTGCGGCAGCTCCCGGCCAAAGATGGCCTCAATGCCCAACAGCGCTTTGACGCGCGCTTCGCCATCGGCGCTGGCGGCTACCGCCTGCTGGATCACCGGCAGCAGCGGATCGCAAATTTCGATTGCCTGGCCGGCGTCGTCAACACCGCCGACATAGCGCATCCACCCCGCCACGCCCAGCGCCAGCAGCGTGAAGTCATGCTGGTGCGCCAGATGCCAGCGTACCGAGTCCAGCATGCGCTGCGGCAGCTTCTGGCTACCGTCCATCGCAATCTGCCAGGTACGGTGTTTGAGCGCCGGATTGCAGTAGCGGTCAATCAGCAGACTGGCATAGTGTGACAGATCCACCCCCTGCACTTTTAAGGTCGGGGCCTGCTCGTCCAGCATCAGCGCCAGCGCCGCGCGGCGGTAGTTGTCATCCTGCATACAGTCGTTGATATGCTGATAACCGGCCAGATAGCCGAGATAGGCGAGGAACGAATGGCTGCCGTTGAGCATCCTCAGCTTCATCTCTTCGAAAGGCACCACATCGGCGACCAGCTCCGCCCCCGCTTTCTCCCACTGTGGACGTCCGGCGACAAAATTATCCTCAATCACCCACTGGCGGAACGGCTCACAGGCCACCCCAGCCGGGTCGCGCACGCCGGTCAGCTGTTCAATTTTATCGAGGGTTTCCGCGGTCACCGCCGGGACAATGCGGTCCACCATGGTCGACGGAAAGGTGACGTTCTGTTCTATCCATGCCGCGAGGTCCGCGTCCAGCGCCCGGGCGTAGGCGCAAACGACGTTGCGCATCACATGACCGTTTTCCGGCATGTTATCGCAGGACATCACGGTAAAGGCAGGCAGCCCTGCCGCCCGGCGGCGCGCTAAAGCCTCCACCACCACGCCCGCTGCCGATTTCGGCTGGCGCGGGTTAGCGAGATCGGCGGCGATCAGCGGGTGATCGAGCTGCAGCTCGCCGCTGGCGGGCGAATGGCAATAGCCTTTCTCGGTAATGGTGAGGGAGACAATGGCCACCTGTGGCTCACACATCGCCGAAAGCACGGCCTCGAGACCATCGACCTGGGCATGCAGCGCCTGCTTCACCACCCCGACCACGCGCGCGGTCCACGCGTCGGCGGACATTTCGGCCACGGTATACAGCAGATCCTGCTGCCGGAGATCGGCGATTTGCTGCTCGCCGCCAATCAGGTTGACTTCAGTGTAGCCCCAGTCACTGCCGTACTCGCTGGCCAGTATATCGGCGTATACCGCCTGATGGGCGCGGTGAAACGCGCCAAAACCCAGATGGACGATACGGGGGACCAGCGCGTGGCGATCGTAGCCGGGCAGGATGGCGTTAGCGGTTAAGAGGGTGTTTTCCATGGTAACTCTCGTTGTTATGTGGCTCATCAACCATTCTCTGGGAGAACTCTCGAGGAGAATGCCTTTGTGCCTCAACCATCTCACGCAATTGGTATAACATCTTTGATTTCTGTCAACTACCATACAAGAAGCTTTTTGCCGGGTTGTGCTCGCTGGCGAGCGGTCACAAAATCTCTGAGATGACAGAAGAAAATCCGCCACGAAGCGGTAAGAGAAGACGGATCATGGCGCAGGCCACGCCTCCCTGCGGGCCTGTTGCATAACGACCGGTTAATCGATGCGGGTTTTGACGATAAAGAAGTAGCACAGCGCCCCGGCGAAGGTCACGCCGGCGGCGATCACCAGCGCCAGATTGAAAGAGTGGGTGGTATCCACAACCCAGCCGGTGACGATCGGCGCGAAGGAGGCAAACACAAAGCTGCCAAAGTTCTGGATCGCCGCCACCGACGCCACTTTATGTTCCGCCACCAGCACCTGTACCAATCCCCAGGCCGAGGTGCCAGCGAAATGGACGCAGAACAGCGCCATGGAGATAAACGCCACCGCCTGGGTCGGCGTGTTTGATTGCACCACCAACAGCGTGCCGAGCGCGGAAAGCACCAGTCCGGCGACAATCGCCGTTTTGCGGGTTTTCGCCAGATCGTAGCCTCTGCGCGCCAGCGCATCGACCACCAGCCCATTGACCCACATGCCCACCGCCGCAGCGAGAAACGGGATCGCCGCCACCCAGCCGGTTTTAGCAAGGCTCAATCCCTGCTGCGCCTGCAGATAACCCGGCAGCCACGCGATATACAGCCAGCCGGTATAGTTCACCCCGGAGAAGCCGAGGATCATCCCCCAGGTGGTACGTCGTTTAAACAGCGCCAGCCATTCGCTCAGTTTCAGCGCCGGTCGGGCCGCCTCCTCGCTGGCCAGATAGCGTTGCTCCTCCTCCTGCAGGGTGAATTGCCGCCGGTTACGGTATCCCACATACCAGCACAGGCCGACCAGGATACCGGCTAAACCAATCACCACAAACATTGTCCGCCAGCCCCAGGCCAGCTGCATGATGACCAGCGCCGGCGGGGCGATGGCCTGACCCAGCACCGTCGAGGAGTTAAATATCCCCACCGCTGTGCCGCGCTCTCGTTGCGCATACCAGTCGTTGATCGATTTCACGCCGGCGGGCATAAACGGCGCTTCGCCGATCCCGAGGCCAATGCGCAGCAGAATAAAATGCGAGAACGAATTGACTATCCCGGTCAGGGCCTGCATCGCAGACCAGAATATTAGCCCGGCGCCCAGCACAACCCGCGGTCCGAGGCGATCCAGCAAAATGCCCGAGGGCAGTTGCGCGAAGCCGTAGGAGAGCGAAAAAGCGGAGAGCAGCACCCCGAACTCGGTGGCGCTCAGACCCAAATCGGCGCGTATCGCCTCCCCGGCGACGCTCAGGGAAGAGCGGTCCAGAAAGTTAACGATACCGGCGATAAACAGCAGCGTCAGGGTGATCTTCTGCACCCGACGGATGCGCAGCGGCGTTGCCCCCGCCTGTGGGGCAAATGTCTCAATAGCCATCGTTGTTCCTTACAGAGTCATAACCCAATATGATGTCTGATAAGTAAGGCAACAGGTCGACTACCATACAAGAATTAGGGTTTAAAAAAGTGGCAGGGATCACATTAGACGGGCTTATGCCCGTCCCCAGCCCGCCACGATGATCAGCATCCCGCACAGCGCGATAGCCGCCCCCGCCCAGTCATAATGGGTTAATTTGACTCCGTCAACGACCCGCAGCCAGAGCAATGCGGTACAAACATACACGCCACCGTAGGCGGCATATACCCGCCCGCTGGCGGTTGGATGGAGCGTCAGGAGCCAGACGAACAGCCCCAGCGCCAGGCCGGCGGGGATCAGCAGCAGCGGCGTGGCCCCGCGTTTTAACCATAGCCACGGCAGATAGCAGCCGACGATTTCACACAGAGCGGTGGCAAAGAACAGCAGCGTGGTTTTGAGCATTAAAAGATTCGTAAAAGAGACAAAGCGTTGAACTATTCTACGCGATAATAGCCCTTTCCCTACGCTGTTTTGTCGGCTATGCCGGGCAAAACAGCTGTAGTAAACTTAACCTGAGGGTTAACCCATCACCTAAAGGAAATCGTGATGAACATGACACTGAACAAACGCTGGTGCCTGACCGCCATTCTGGCGTTAAGCGCCGTGGTCTATACCTCCAGCTCATTCGCAGCCACCGACCGGCTGGTGATTGAGTCAGGCGACAGCGCGCAAAGCCGTCAGCAGGCGTCGATGGAAAAAGAGCAATGGAACGACACCCGCAGCCTGCGCCAGAAGGTGAACAAACGGGCGGAAAAAGAGTGGGACAAAACCGATGTCGCCTTTGACGCGCAGGATAACTGCCAGAAGAGCGCCAACGTCAATGCCTACTGGGAACCAAACACCCTGCGCTGCCTTGACCGCCGTACCGGCCGGGCGATCAATCCCTGAGCACGCTGGCGCCTGCGGGCGCCGCCTTTCCGTCCCCTCTTTTCCGCTTTGACCACAGGAATTCCCATGACCGACGCGCTACACGTCAGACTCCGCCCCCTTGAGCGCGAAGATTTGCGCTTTGTTCACCAGCTCGACAACAACGCCAGCGTGATGCGCTACTGGTTTGAAGAGCCCTATGAAGCCTTCGTTGAGCTTTCCGATCTGTACGACAAGCATATTCACGACCAAAGCGAGCGTCGCTTTGTGATCGAATGCAATGGCGATAAAGCCGGACTGGTGGAGCTGGTTGAAATCAACCATGTGCACCGCCGGGCCGAGTTCCAGATAATCATCTCGCCCGACTTCCAGGGAAAAGGCCTCGCCACCCGCGCCGCGCGGCTGGCGATGGACTATGGCTTTACCGTGCTCAATCTGTATAAGCTGTATCTGATTGTCGATAAAGAGAATGAAAAAGCGATCCATATTTACCGCAAGCTCGGCTTTATGGTCGAGGGTGAACTGATCCATGAGTTTTTTATTAACGGCGAGTATCGCAACACCATCCGCATGTGTCTGTTCCAGCATCAGTATCTGGCGGAACACAAAACGCCGGGGCCGTCCCTGCTGAAGCCGACGGCTCAGTAATAATCAATGCGGTTTTTAATCGTGTAGTGGCGGGTCAGCGGCGGCTGGACGCTTTCATCGATCACCTGCAGCTCACAGCTCAGCGGATTGTCATGGCGATCGTAGTCGCAGGTCTGGCGCACTGTTCCCAGCGTGCGGTCGTTGAAGGTGCTGATGGCGGTATAGTCCATTTTCTTGCGCGGATCCTTCGACGGCGTGGAGGCAACGGTAAATCGCTCCTCTTTGGCGGTGGTGGTTTTCCCCAGCGGATAGCCATCGCTGTCGTAGCGGTAGGTGGCGGTGGTCTCTTTGCCGCGGGCGCTAATAATAAAGCCGTTATCATCCGTTTCCCAGCTCACGCCGGTGGCGGGCATCTCCGCCAGCTGACATTTCCCCTGCAGACGCAGCCGCTTCTCATGGGTGCGGCCATCGACGTAATAGTTGGCGTCCAGCAGCAGCGTCGCGCCGGTGTTATTCTCCACATCCTCCAGCGTCAAAAGATCGAAACATCCCTCTTTTGACAGCTGCGCGCTCACCTTTTTGACCACCACATCGTGTTCGTCCAGTAGGGTCTGGCTAAAATCTTTCACCGGTCCGCGCAGCGGATCGAACTCAAACTCATTGGAAAAACTCGCCATCTCCGGGGTGAAGGCTTCCGGGACGCTTTCGCGGTCGCACGCCGTCAGCAACAGCGCGGTCGGGATCAGCCAATACAGTCTTTTCACAGGTGATTCCTTTTGTGTACATCCAATCATATTAGCAAATACAATTGTTTACACCAGTTCTGCTATGCTTAAATCTGGATAACATCGATAAGGAGCGTAAGATGAAACTATCCCTCTGGACAGGCGCCGCGCTGCTGCTGTGCTCCACGACCGTACTGGCGGCGCCCGACTCTTGCGAGCGGGTCAAAAATGATATTCAACAGAAGATCATGAACAATGGCGTACCGGAAACGGCCTTCAGTCTGGCCATTGTGCCAAACGACCAGGCGGACCAGCCCGGCGCTCAGGTGGTGGGTCATTGCGCCAATGACACCTTCAAAATCACCTATACCCGTAACAGCGACAGTCCCGCCGAAAACGACGCTCAGTAAGCCCACTTCGCTTTCAAACGAAAGATCTTATCCCTGCATTGACCAGGGATAAGATCTGCCGGCTACCCATAACGTATTATCGCTCACCCCGGCGTCTGTTAATGACGCGGCGGCCCTTCTCCGCCCAGCATAACCATCATGGAGTGAGCAATGTCGAATCAGGAATCTTCCGGCGGCGTCACCCGACGCGCGTTACTTAAATCCACAGCCCTCGGTTCTCTGGCGCTGGCCGCCGGCGGGCTTCCCCTCCCCTTTACGCTGCGCAGCGCCGCGGCGGCAGTACAACAGGCTGCCGGCGACAACACCCGCATTGTCTGGGGCGCCTGTTCGGTCAACTGCGGCAGCCGCTGCGCCCTGCGGTTACACGTGCGTGATGATGAAGTGGTGTATGTCGAAACGGATAACACCGGCGACGACCGCTATGGCGATCACCAGGTCCGCGCCTGCCTGCGCGGGCGTTCGATTCGCCGGCGCATCAACCACCCGGATCGCCTTAACTATCCGATGAAGCGCGTGGGAAAACGCGGAGAAGGTAAATTTGAGCGTATCAGCTGGCAGGAAGCGCTGGATACCCTTGCTGACCGCCTGAAGCGCGTCGTCGCGGAATATGGCAACGAAGCCGTGTACATTAACTACTCATCAGGAATTGTCGGCGGGAACATCACTCGCTCCTCGCCTTCCGCTTCGCCGGTGGCGCGGCTGATGAACTGCTACGGCGGCTCGCTTAACCAGTACGGTACCTACAGCACCGCGCAGATCGCCTGCGCCATGCCCTACACCTACGGCAGTAACGACGGCAACAGCACCTCAGATATTGAAAACAGCAAGCTGGTGGTGATGTTCGGCAACAACCCGGCGGAAACCCGCATGAGCGGCGGCGGCATTACCTGGTATCTGGAACAGGCCCGCGAGCGCTCCAACGCGCGGATGATCGTTATCGATCCGCGCTACACCGATACCGCCGCCGGTCGCGAAGATGAGTGGATCCCCATTCGCCCCGGCACGGACGCCGCGCTGGTCGCCGGTATCGCCTGGGTGTTGATTAACGAGAATCTGGTGGATCAGCCGTTCCTTGATAAATACTGTGTCGGCTACGATGAGAAGACGCTGCCGGCCGGGGCGCCTGAGAATGGCCACTATAAAGCCTATATCCTCGGCGAGGGCGACGACGGCGTCGCCAAAACGCCGCAGTGGGCCTCGCGTATCACCGGCATCCCAGCCGATCGCATCATTAAGCTGGCGCGCGACATCGGCATGATCAAACCGGCCTATATCTGCCAGGGCTGGGGGCCGCAGCGCCAGGCAAACGGCGAGCTCTCGGCCCGGGCGATCGCCATGCTGCCGATCTTAACCGGCAACGTCGGCATCAACGGCGGCAACAGCGGCGCCCGCGAATCGACCTACACCATCACCATCGAGCGTCTGCCGGTGCTGGAAAATCCGGTGAAAACCGCCATCTCCTGCTTCACCTGGACCGACGCTATCGCCCGTGGTCCGGAAATGACCGCCACCCGCGACGGTGTGCGTGGCAAAGAGAAGCTGGATGTGCCAATCAAATTCCTGTGGAACTACGCGGGCAACACCCTCATCAACCAGCACTCCGACATCAATAAGACGCACGATATTCTGCAGGACGAGAGCAAGTGCGAAACCATCGTGGTCATCGACAACTTTATGACCTCGTCGGCGAAATATGCCGACCTGCTGCTGCCCGACCTGATGACCGTTGAGCAAGAGGATATCATTCCCAACGATTACGCCGGCAATATGGGCTATCTGATTTTCATCCAGCCCGCCACCTCGGCGAAGTTTGAACGCAAACCGATTTACTGGATCTTAAGCGAAGTGGCGAAACGGCTCGGCGACGATGTCTACCAGCGTTTTACCGAGGGGCGCACGCAGGCGCAGTGGCTGCAGCATCTGTACGCCAAAATGGTGGCGAAAGATCCGGCGCTGCCGGCCTACGAGGAGCTGAAGCGAATGGGCATCTACAAACGCAAGGATCCGAACGGCCACTTCGTCGCCTATCGCGACTTCCGCCGCGATCCCGAAGCGCATCCGCTCAACACCCCGTCCGGCAAAATTGAGATCTACTCCAGCCGGCTCGCCGAGATTGCCGCCCGCTGGCAGCTGGAGAAAGACGACGTCATCAGCCCGCTGCCGGTCTACGCCTCCACATTTGAAGGCTGGGACGATCCGCTGCGCAGTCAGTATCCGCTGCAGCTGTTTGGATTCCACTATAAGGCGCGCACCCATTCCAGCTACGGCAACGTGGATGTGCTGCAGGCCGCCTGCCGTCAGGAAGTGTGGATCAACCCGCTTGACGCGAAAAAACGCGGGATTAATAACGGCGATCTGGTGCGGGTGTTCAACCAGCGCGGCGAAGTCCGGCTGCCGGCGAAAGTGACGCCGCGCATCATGCCGGGCGTGTCGGCGATGGGCCAGGGCGCGTGGCACGACGCCAATATGGCCGGCGACCGGGTTGACCATGGCGCCTGCATGAATACCCTGACCACCCACCGCCCGTCGCCGCTGGCGAAAGGGAATCCGCAGCATACTAACCTGGTCGATATCGAGAAGGTTTAAGGAGTAAACCATGAGCACGCAATATGGATTCTTTATCGACTCCGCTCGCTGTACCGGGTGCAAAACCTGCGAGCTGGCCTGTAAGGACTATAAAAACCTGACCCCGGAAGTCAGTTTCCGTCGCATCTACGAGTACGCCGGCGGCGACTGGCAGGAGGACAACAGCGTCTGGCAGCAGAACGTTTTTGCCTATTACCTCTCCATCGCCTGTAACCACTGCGCCGATCCGGCCTGCACCAAAGTCTGCCCGAGCGGGGCGATGCACAAGCGCGAAGACGGTTTTGTGGTGGTGGATGAAGAGGTGTGCATCGGCTGCCGCTACTGTCATATGGCCTGCCCGTACGGCGCGCCGCAGTACAACGCCGACAAAGGCCATATGACCAAGTGCGACGGCTGTTATGAGCGCGTCGCCGAGGGGAAGAAGCCGGTCTGCGTCGAGTCCTGCCCGTTGCGGGCGCTCGATTTCGGGCCGATTGCTGAACTGCGTGCTAAGCACGGCCAACTGGCGGCGGTAGCCCCGCTGCCCTCGGCGCACTTCACTCAGCCGAGCATCGCGATCAACCCTAACCGCAACGCCCGGCCGTGTGGCGATACCACCGGTTATCTGGCAAACCCGAAGGAGGTGTGAGATGGGAAGCGGATGGCATGAATGGCCGCTGGTGCTGTTTACGGTACTGGGGCAATGCGTGGTGGGCGCGACACTCTTCAGCGGTCTGGTCTGGCTCGAGCTGGCGGACCAGCGCGAAGCGCGGCAGCGTCTGGTGCGCAGCATGTTTTTTATCTGGCTACTGATGGGGATCGGCTTTCTCGCTTCAGTTATGCATCTCGGTTCGCCACTGCGCGCGTTTAACTCGCTGAACCGCGTCGGCGCCTCGGCGCTGAGCAACGAAATCGCCAGCGGCGCCTTGTTTTTCGCTGTAGGCGGATTCTGGTGGCTGCTGGCAGTGCTGGAAAAAATGCCGGCGGCGCTGGGCAAAATCTGGCTGATGATCACCCTGCTGTTGGGGCTGCTGTTTATCCTCGCGATGACCCGGGTTTATCAAATCGATACTGTACCGACATGGTACACTGGCTACACCACCAGCGCCTTCTTCCTGACGGTACTCCTTAGCGGGCCGCTGTTCGCCGCCCTGCTGTTGCAAATGGCGAAAGTCGACGTTAACGGCTGGTTTATTGCTGGGTTGAGCATGGCCGCGCTGGTCATCAGCGCCGCGGTGATCGTCATGCAAAGCGCCGGGCTCAGTACTATTCACAGCTCCGTTCAGCAGGCGGCCAGCCTGTTGCCGAATTACGGCAGACTGCAGGCCTTACGCCTGATCCTGCTGGCGCTGGGACTCGGCTGCTGGCTGTGCCCGCTGATCCGTCGCCAGCCGCCGCGCGCGGTGGGGCTACTGGCCGGTCTGGTGCTGGTCTTGATTGCTGAATGTATTGGCCGCGGCCTGTTTTATGGGCTACATATGACCGTCGGTATGGCGGTTGCCGGTTAATGAGACGGCGCGCCGGCGCGCGCCGCAGAAAGGAATAAGTGATGATGCCGTTCCCACACCGCGACGCCGTCGCGTTAAGCGCCCGTACCCTGGGCGCGTTGTTCTCTTATGCGCCGAATAACGCGCAAATCGCGCCGCTGGTCGCCGCCTTCCAGGACGGCAGCTGGCAGCAACAGTGGCCCTACCCGGTTGCCGCCCCGCTGGCATCGGGGTTTGCCGCGTCGGCTGAAGAGTCGTTGCCGGAAGCCTGGCAGCGCCTGTTTATCGGACCATGGGCCCTGCCGGCGCCGCCATGGGGATCCGTCTGGCTGGATAAAGAATCGGTGCTGTTCGGCGAATCCACGCTGGCCCTGCGCGAATGGATGCGCGCGAACGGCATCGCACTGGACGCCGATCGCAACGAGCCGGAAGACCATTTCGGCACCCTGCTGCTGCTGGCGGCGTGGCTGTGCGAAACGGAGCAGGAGGCGTTGTTTGGCCAGCTGCTGGCCTGGCATCTGCTGCCGTGGTCCGGACGCTTCCTGAGCGTCTTTGTCGAACGCGCTGCCCACCCCTTCTACCAGGCGCTGGGTCAGCTGGCGAAGGCGACCCTGGCGCAGTGGCAGGAGAATCTGCCGATCGCCGTGGCGGAAAAGCCGCTCTATCGCTAATCCCTTTACCGCGCCGGTAGTCGGCGCGGTTTCCTTATTTGCACGCCTGACCGTGACCCGCACTTATCGCTTTTGCATATAAGGTTATTCCCTATCACAATAAGGCCATGTTTTCCGACTCTCGCCATCGTCTTCATCCCTATCCTGACGTGCAGGTGATGTTTCGTCGCCTGCTGATCGCCACGCTGATTGGCCTGCTCGCCGCCCTGGCGGTGGCCCTGTTTCGCCATGCCATGGTGGTGCTGGAAACGCTGTTTCTCGGTAACGACAGCGGGAGCCTGGTCAACGCCGCGCAGTCGCTGCCGGCGTGGCGGCGGCTGATTACCCCGGCGCTGGGGGGACTGGCGGCAGGGACACTTCTCTGGCTCTGGCAGCGGCGCAGCATTGCCCGCCCGCACGCCGCCACCGATTATATGGAAGCCCTGGAAACCGGGGACGGTTGCTTCGATACGCCGGCAAGCCTGGTGAAGTCGCTGGCCTCGCTGCTGGTGGTGGTCACCGGCAGCGCGATTGGCCGGGAAGGCGCCATGATCCTGCTGGCCGCGCTGGCGGCCTCGCTGTTCGCCCGCCGCTTCACGCCGCAGGCAGAATGGAAGCTGTGGGTCGCCTGCGGCGCCGCCGCCGGGATGGCCAGCGCCTATCATGCCCCGCTGGCCGGCAGCCTGTTTATCGCTGAAATTCTCTTTGGCACGCTGATGCTGGCCTCGCTTGGGCCGGTTGTCATCTCGGCGGTGATCGCCCTGCTGCTCACCCAGTTTCTCAACGGCGGCGCCGCGCCGCTGTACCATGTCGTTCTGCAGAAGGACCTCAGCGCGCTGCACTATGGCCTGATGCTCGCCACCGGACTGCTGGCCGGGTTGTGCGGGCCGCTGTTTATCTGGCTGATGGACTACAGCCACCGCGGGTTCGTCAGGCTGAAGCTGGCGCCGCCGTGGCAGCTGGCGCTGGGCGGGCTGATAGTCGGCGGCTTATCGCTCATCACTCCGGCGGTGTGGGGCAACGGCTACAGCGTGGTGCAAAGCTATCTCCTGCTGCCGCCGCCCGGCGCGCTGCTGGTGGCGGTATTCCTGTGCAAACTGCTGGCGGTGCTGGCCAGCAGTGGCTCCGGCGCGCCGGGCGGGGTGTTTACCCCCACGCTGTTTGTCGGTCTGGCGATGGGCATGCTGTTTGCCCGCTTCAGCGAGCTGTGGCTACCGGGGGATCAGGAGATGGCTTTGATGATGGGACTTACCGGCATGGCGGCGTTTCTTGCCGCCACCACCCATGCGCCCATTATGTCGACCCTGATGATTTGTGAGATGACCGGGCAGTATACGCTGCTGCCCGGCCTGTTGATCACCTGCGTGGTGGCGTCGGTGCTGTCGCGGACGTTACGCCGGGATTCGATCTATCGCCATCACGTTGCCGAGCATGTCTAAGTCGACGTAGCGGCTTAGCTCACGCTGCTCGGCGCGCGGCAGATACGGCAGCTCGCCAATGAGCGGCGCCGGCAGCTTTTTGCTGAGCACATCGATGATTTCGGCGTAGTGCGCCAGACCGGGGTTAATGCGGTTGGCCACCCAGCCGATCAGCGGTAGCCCGTCATTGGCGATCGCCTGGGCCGTCAGCAGCGCATGGTTGATGCACCCTTCCTGGATCCCCACCACCATCAGCACCGGGAGCTGCTCCTGTACCACCCATTCGGAGAGCGGTCGCAGGTCGTTCATCAGGCTGCGCCAGCCGCCGGTGCCTTCAACCACCACATGTTCAACCTGCCCGGTCAGCCGCTGCAAACCATCCGACAGCAGACCGTAGTTGATCGGGCAGCTGTGCGCCACGCTGCTTTCGTCTTCGCTTAAGGCGATGGGATTGACAGCCTCATAGGGTAACGCCAGCGTGGAGACGCTCTGCAGCACCAGCGCGTCTTTGTTACGCAAACCGTCCGGCGTCTCTTTGCTGCCCTTCGCCACAGGCTTGTACCCGGCCACGCTTTTGCCTCTGGCAGCAAGTGCCTGCAACAGCGCACGGGAAACCACTGTCTTCCCGACAGAGGTGTCTGTACCTGTAATAAAGAAACGCTTAAACATCACTAACCCCACAGTTTTGTCGATGAAATATACGGGAGAGAAATAATCAACAGTGGGCAAAGTCTACGTGAAGCCGCTGGGGGTCAGCTTGAGATAGCGCAATTTTTGGTGTGACTATGAAAAAATGTTAACCCTGTAACAGTCGTATGAGTAAGGATCCGTTATAGAGCGCATCCTTGACCAACGCCGCGCCAGCCATCGTTCCGCGGTTGGAGAACTGGGTGCTTTCAACCGCGATATGCTGGCTGTAGGCCGGGAGTGATTGTTGCCGAATGCAGCTGGAAATTGCCGGAAAAAGAATGTCTGCCGCCAGGTTAAACGGCGAGCCAATCAGGATTTTCTGCGGGTTAAACAGATTGACCATGATCGCCAGAATGCGGCCGACGTGATTACCGACGCCGCTGATAATGTCCCGGGCCAGCAGATCGCCCTGCAGCGCCGCCTGACATAGCCACTCCACGCTCAGCGGACGCTGATGCAGTAGCGAGCTCATCGACTGCGCCATCCGCATCTGCGCCAGCTCCAGCACGCTCTCCACGCTGGCGATCGTTTCCAGACAGCCATGGTTGCCGCAGTAGCAGCGTTTGCCGTAGGGGTCGACCTGGGTATGACCGATCTCCACGAGACTGCTGCTGCCGGCGTGCAGCAGACGTCCATCGGTGATAACCCCGGCGCCGACGTTGTGATCGATCACTACCTGAATGACGTCCCGGGCGCCGCGCGAGGCGCCAAACAGCGATTCCGCCATGGTCCAGGCGCTGATGTCATGCTGAATATAGACCGGCACCCCGGTATGGTTGGCCAGCGTTTCGCCCAACGGGACGTCTTTGACTTCTTCATAAAACGGCATGCGATGAATAATGCCGTTTTCAGTATCAATGATACCCGGCATCGTGATGGCGATGGAGGTGAGACGTTCCAGCTTCTTCTGGTGGCGAATAAAGAAGCGATCGATATGGTCGATAATCCGCGTCAGAAACGGCGTGCTGTCGGCAAGCGCCAGCTCCAGCTGCTCCTCCACCACCAGCTGGCTGCTTAAATCACGCAGCGAAAGGTGGATCTCGCCGCGGCTGATGCGCACCGCCAGATAGTGCCATGCCTCGGTTTCCACCATCAGCCCCACCGCCGGCCGCCCGCGGCTGCCGGGCTCCTGAATTTCGGTCTCCTGCACCAGGTGCGCTTCCAGCATTTCGCGGACAATTTTGGTGATGCTGGCGGGCGCCAGTTGCGCAAATCGGGAGAGGTCGATACGCGATACCGGGCCGAGCTGATCAATCAGGCGATAGACGGCGCCCGCATTGGTCTGCTTGATTTGATCGATATGGCCTGGTTGACTATCCGCTACCACCATTGACTCCCTTTATTTTCGCGCTTCGAAATAAACTTTCGGCTATGGTGAAGCACTTCGATGGTGAACGTCAAATTTTTGCTTAGCCTTGTGATTTACCGCACATTTCCAGCCCATTTTTGCTTCAATTGCGCTCGCTTTTCCAGGCCAGCAGCGTGTCACGAAAGCGTTTTGCCAGCGCTCCCTGCTCATGGTGTTTCGACCACACCAGCCACATCTCTGACACCGCATCCTGTTCGTCGATCGGCAGCCAGCGCATTTCGCTGAGCTGCACGCGCTGAAAGGAGGCCGGCAGGATCGACACCCCCAGTCCGGCGGCCACCAGGCCAATAATGGTCATCGCCTCCCCCACCTCCTGCGCAATCACCGGCGTATGGCCGTAGCGGCGCAGCAGGCCAAGGATATCGTCATACAGGCCGGTACCGACATGCGGGTCGAAAAAGACGAACGGCTCCCGCGCCAGCGCCGCCAGGCTGACCGAGGGCAGGCGGGCCAGCGGATGGTCCGCCGGGACCATCGCCAGCAGCGGCTCACGCAGCACCCGCTGCCACGCCAGGGTGTCCGGCAGTTGGGTATTACGCAACAGGCCAAGGTCGAGGGCCCCCTCGCTCAACGGGACAATCTGTTCGCGGGTATTGGTCTCGCGGGTGAGAATATGCACATCCGGGTAGCGCTGACGAAACAGCGACAGCGTATCGGATACCGCCTTGATGAAAGGGGCCGAGGAGGTAAAGCCGATACGCAGTTCGCCCGTTTCCCCATGGTGCAGGCGGGCGGCGCGGGCGGCGGCGTCCTCCACCTGGGCGAGAATTTGTCGGCTGTCGGCGAGAAACTGTTTGCCCGCCGCCGTCAGGCTGACGCTGCGGTTGGTGCGGGCGAACAGGCGGGCGCCGGTCTGCTGCTCGAGGATCTGAATTTGCTGGCTTAACGGCGGTTGAGAGATGTTCAGTCGCGCCGCGGCGCGGCCAAAATGCAGCTCCTCGGCGACGGCGACAAAGTAGCGCAGATGACGCAACTCGATATTCATATTTATAACGTCTTATTTGAGATTATTAATATATTAGACAGAATATTTACATTTTCATACCCTAAAAATGTGAGCTGAATGGTCACAACACTCTGTTGGTAAGCAGCAACTTCTATCCAAGGAATTCTCTGTGAGTCGTACAACAACCGTTGACACCGTGCCGGCGGACGAGGTCAGCGTCGCTGGTGCATCCCGCCCGGATCAATTTATTAAGCGCGGCACCCCGCAGTTTATGCGCGTCACTCTCGCGCTGTTCTCCGCCGGTCTGGCCACCTTTGCCCTGCTCTATTGCGTGCAGCCGATCCTGCCGGTGCTGTCGAACGAGTTCGGCGTATCGCCGGCCAGCAGCAGTATCTCTCTCTCCATTTCCACGGCGATGCTGGCGGTGGGCCTGCTGTTTACCGGCCCACTATCGGACGCCATTGGCCGCAAGCCGGTGATGGTCACCGCCTTGCTGCTGGCCGCCTGCTGCTCGCTGTTGTCGACCATGATGACCAGCTGGCACGGCATCCTGATTATGCGCGCCCTGATCGGCCTGTCGTTGAGCGGCGTGGCGGCGGTCGGCATGACCTACCTGAGCGAGGAGATCCACCCCAGCTTCGTGGCCTTCTCCATGGGACTCTATATCAGCGGCAACTCCATCGGCGGCATGAGCGGCCGCTTGCTCACCGGGGTCTTTACCGATTTCTTCGGCTGGCGCGTGGCGCTGGCGGTGATCAGCGGGTTCGCTCTGGCAGCGGCGATTATGTTCTGGCGTATCCTGCCCGAGTCGCGCCATTTCCGCCCGACCTCGCTGCGGCCAAAAACGCTGCTGATTAATTTCCACCTGCACTGGCGCGATCGCGGCCTGCCGCTGCTGTTCGTCGAAGGTTTCCTGCTGATGGGGGCCTTTGTCACTCTGTTTAACTACATTGGCTACCGTCTGATGATGTCGCCGTGGTCGTTAAGCCAGGCGGTGGTGGGTCTGCTGTCGGTGGCGTATCTCACCGGAACCTGGAGCTCGCCGAAAGCGGGCGCCATGACCGTACGCTATGGCCGCGGTCCGGTGATGCTCGGCTTTACCGGCGTGATGCTTTGCGGACTGCTGATGACGCTCTTTTCTTCCTTGTGGCTGATTTTCATCGGCATGCTGCTGTTCTCCGCCGGCTTCTTCGCCGCGCATTCCGTCGCCAGCAGCTGGATTGGCCCACGCGCGCGCCGCGCCCGCGGTCAGGCGTCATCGCTATATCTGTTCAGCTATTATCTTGGCTCAAGCCTGGCGGGGACGTTAGGCGGGGTGTTCTGGCACCGCTACGGCTGGAACGGCGTCGGCGGATTTATCGCGCTGCTGCTCCTTGCCGCGCTGTTGACCGGCACTTGCTTGTATCGCCGACTAAAATAATCGCCCGTGACGTGGCCTGCGGGCCACGTTTCACCACATGCCCATGATAGATGACAAGCCCATCAGCTCTCTGACGGCATCAACGGACAGTAAGGCAATAAACAGCCAGGTGAACGGATTCATAAACCACCCCCGAACCTCCAGACCTGTGTAATCGATCACAGTTTAGTCACGATACGTTACCGATTTCTGCAATACCGCTCACAGAGCCACGCTTTTTTTCCTGCTATCACCCGGCTGATGCTATACCACGCCTCCTGCGCGCAACGCTCGACCCGCCAGGCGTATCAGGATAGTGTAGAGGCATACCGATAATCTGTTCATTCACCTGTCACGGACCGAACGCTACTATGACTGAAAATACGCCTTATCAGCAGCTTACCCGCACGTTTCAGCGCCTGTCGCGCTTTTCGCATCTATCCGCCATCGCCGGCTGGGATATGTTCGCCATGATGCCTCCGGGCGGTAGCGCCGCCCGCGGCGAAGCGCTGGCGGAACTCGGCGTGCTACAGCATCAGATCCTGACCGATAAAAAAGTGGGCCAATGGCTGCAGGCGGCCCGCCAGCAGGATCTCAACGACCTCGAACAGGCCAACCTGCGGGAAATGCAGCGTCAGTACGATCAGGCGGCGCTGCTGCCGGAAAGCCTGGTGGAGGCCAAATCACTGGCCGGTAGCCGTTGCGAACATGCCTGGCGCAGCCAGCGGCCGGCTAACGACTGGGCTGGCTTTGCCGAAAATTTGCGCGAGGTGGTCAGGCTGAGCCGCGAGGAAGCGCAGATCCGCGCCGACGCCCGGGGCGGCTCACGCTATGACGCGCTGCTTGATATTTTCGAGCCGGATATGACCAGCGCCCGGCTGGACAGCCTGTTTGCCGACCTCAAGTCCTGGCTGCCGTCCCTGCTGCGGCAAGCGGTCGACAAGCAGGCGACGCGAACCTTGATCGCCCCGCAGGGACCGTTCCCGATCCCTGAGCAGCGCGAGCTGGGTCTGCAGGCGATGCGCATCCTCGGCTTTGACTTTGACGGCGGGCGTCTGGACATCAGCGCCCACCCGTTCTGCGGCGGCGTCCCTCAGGATGTGCGCATCACCACCCGCTACAACGAAAACGACCTGCTAATCGCCCTGTTCGGCGTGATCCACGAGACCGGCCACGCCCGCTATGAGCAGAATCTGCCTCGCCCGTGGGTCGACCAGCCGGTAGGACTGGCCCGCTCTACCGCTATCCATGAATCGCAAAGCCTGTTCTTTGAAATGCAGCTGGGACGCAGCGAGCGCTTCCTCCACCGCCTGTTGCCGGCGGTGCGCGAACGCTTTGGCGATCGGCCGGCCTTTAGCGAGGAGAATTTTGTCGCCTGGAACCAGCGGGTGAAACCAGGCTTTATTCGCGTTGATGCCGATGAGGTCAGCTACCCGGCGCATGTGATCCTGCGCTATGAAATTGAACGCGCGCTGATCGATGGCGAGATCGAGGTGGAAGATATTCCGTCGCTGTGGGATGAGAAAATGCAGCACTGGCTGGGACTGTCGACCACCGGCAACTACCGGGACGGCTGTATGCAGGATATTCACTGGACCGACGGCGGCTTCGGCTACTTCCCTTCCTATACGCTGGGGGCGATGTACGCCGCGCAGCTGATGGCCGCCGCCCGCCGCGCGCTGCCGACGTTAGACCGCGATATCGCGGAAGGGGATTTCAGTGCCCTGTTTGACTGGCTGCGGCAGAATATCTGGCAGCATGGCAGCCGCTTCACCACCTCGCAGCTGATCCAGCAGGCCACCGGAGAGGATCTTAACAGCCGCTACTTCCGCGACCACCTTACCGCCCGCTATCTGTAATCGTCCGCGCCGGGCTGCCCGGCGCGTCCTTCGCTCCTCGCCTTGTACATTCGGTTACACGCCGATACCAAACACTCACGGAAAGCCCGAAAAGACAAGCATATAGTAATTTCACCGGCCCCGCAGTGGGGTTGAAATTAAGAAAACTTTTCGAGGATATCAGAATGAAAAAAGTATTAGCTCTGGTCGTTGCCGCTGCTATGGGTCTCTCTTCCGCCGCTTTCGCTGCTGACGCAGTAAGCACCACTCAGGCGCCTGCTGCTACCCACAGCACTGCTGCCAAGACCACCCATCACAAAAAACACCATAAAGCCGCAGCAAAACCAGCTGCAGAGCAGAAAGCTCAGGCTGCCAAAAAACACAAGAAAGCAGAAGCGAAACCAGCCGCTGCCCAGAAAGCCCAGGCCGCTAAAAAACACAAAAAAGCAGAAGCTAAACCAGCCGCTCCGCAGAAAGCCCAGGCCGCTAAAAAGCACCACAAAGCTGCCGCTAAACCAGTAGCCCAGAAAGCCCAGGCAGCGAAAAAACACCACAAAACCACCAAACACCAGGCCGCTAAACCTGCTGCACAGCCGGCAGCATAATTCCTCCCGGTGAACCAACCTTCTTAAATAATCGGCGCTGTTTCAGCGCCGTTTTTTCTGGAGAGCACTATGCTGCGGCGATATCGTTTTGAGCTCATCCTGATCCTGTTAATCATTTGCGCAGTGGTTGCGACCCGCTTTTTCCTCTATTAATTGTTTCGCCCCCTCTCCCTTTTTGCCGCCTGGCGCAGACTTCCCGGAAGGTGAATGTCGCGCAAATATTATTGCCTGCCTCTTACCACTCTCTGTACCCTGCCGCTGCCAGCGGCGCAAATAATGCCCGGCGCCCGAAGACGCCAGACACGTTAGCAAGAAACCATCGCGCGCCTGGCCCCCATGCGGCGGCCAGACTCATCACAAAGCACGTACCGCTTCCATCACCAGATAGCCGGTTGCGCCCCAGATGGCCACGGAGACCAGGGAAACATACACCAGTGCGCGAATACCTTTTTTAGACATATACCCTCCGAACGCCGGGGAAATAGAATTCAGGCTATCATCGCCGGTATTACCTCTCTATTTACTCAACGGCGGGGTGACGGTAACAATGTTTTCGGTGAGAAAATGTTTCGCATTGAAAATTATTACGTGAGGCGTAAAGAAGTGCGAATTCTGGTGAAGTTCTGGCGGGTAAACGTATTATTTTTGCACATTCCGCTGACAAACCAGGAATAACCTTAAAGAAGTGTTGCTGCATTATTCGCCAATTTCAGTACGTTCTGATACACGAATGTTCTTGCGCCAGACCGCGCTTTCTGCGGAAATAGCAGCAGAAGGTTACTGGTATTAACCGATTGAAATCAGACGGTTTTACCCGCGCCAGGGCCCGCCGCGCGCAGATGAGACATGCCGTTTGGCCTGATAAGAATTATTGTTTACTTTCATAAACTTAAATCTCCTGCTACTGTCAATAGACATCATAGCCTCCCCAGAGAGTGATATGCGTAGAAACGTTCTGTTATTACTGTGTACATTTTATCTGTTACCTCTGGGCGCACATGCCGATGATAACGGACTGAGCGCCAAAGATATTAAGACGTTGTTTTTCGGTCACGATGACCGTAAAGCGGTGAGCCGTCCGGAGGAGAGCCCGTGGGACGCGATTGGCCAGCTGGAGACCGCCAGCGGCAATCTGTGCACGGCGACGCTCATCTCCCCCAACCTGGCGCTGACCGCGGGCCACTGCCTGTTAACGCCCCCGCGCGGCAAGCCGGACAAAGCGGTCGCTCTGCGCTTTATTTCCCGCAAGGGAAACTGGGTGTATGAGATCCACGGCATTGACGGACGAGTGGATCCCGTGTTAGGCAAGCGCCTGAAAGCCGACGGCGACGGCTGGATCGTTCCCTCCGCCGCGGCGCCCTCGGATTTTGGCCTGATCGTGCTGCGCTATGCTCCCTCAGGCATCACGCCGATCCCGCTCTTCCCCGGCAGTAAGGCCGATTTAACCGCAGCGCTGAAGGCGGCGGACCGGAAAGTGACCCAGTCAGGTTATCCTGAAGATCATCTGGATAATCTTTATAGCCACCAGGACTGCATCGTCACCGGCTGGGCGCAAAACAGCGTTCTGTCGCACCAGTGTGACACCCTGCCCGGCGACAGCGGCTCGCCGCTGCTGCTGAAAACCGCAGACGGCTGGCAAGTGATCGCCGTGCAAAGTTCGGCTCCCGGCCCGCAGGATCGCTGGCGAGCGGACAACCGCGCCATCGCGGTGACCGGCTTTCGCGATAAGCTGGAGGCGCTGGCCGGAGAGTAATTACCCCTGCTGCTGGCGCCGCTGCAACAGGTCGGCGATCGGCATCGGTTTACTGAAGTAAAAGCCCTGTAGCCGGTCGCAACCGGCCCGCCGCAGCAGCGCCAGCTGTTGCGGATCTTCAACCCCCTCAGCCACGACCGTCATCCCCAGCGCGCGGGCGATGCGCACCGTGCCGCGCACCATCTCCGCCGCCTGCGCATCACAGTCCACCCGCCCGGCGAGGGATTTGTCAATCTTCAGGCTGTCAAAACGAAAGCGGCGTAAATAGCCGATGCTCGAATAACCGGTGCCAAAATCGTCCAGCGCCACGGCGATGCCCTGGGCCTTCAGATTCTCCACCACCGCCTGCGAACGTTCCGGATTTTCCAGCACATAACTCTCCGTCACCTCCACTTGCAGGCGTGACGGCGGAAAGCGGCAGGCAGCGACCGTCTCCATCACCCGGCTTTCAAAAGCCGGATCGCGAAATTGCGCCGGGGAGATATTCACCGACAGCAGCAGATCGCTCACCGGCTGCAGATCGCTGCAGGCACGTTGCAGAACGAACTGGCCGAGGGTGTCAATCAGGCCGCTGCTCTCGGCAATGGCGATAAATGCATCCGGCGCCAGCGCACCCTGCGGGCGACGCGGCCAGCGCAGCAGCGCTTCAACGCCGGTCATCGTCAGGGTATCGGCATCGACTACCGGCTGATACCAGACCTCAAATTCATCCTGCTCCAGCCCCTGACGGATGCCATTCTCGATCATCAGCTGATGACGTCGCACGGCATCCAGCGCATCGTCATACCAGGCCGTCTGCCCCTTGCCGCTCTTCTTGGCGTGGTACATGGCGATATCCGCCCGGCGAAACAGTTCGGTACTGGAGCATTCCGCCGGGGTTCCGCTGGCGATGCCGATGCTGGCGCCGATATAAATTTTGCGTTTGCTCAGTGCCACCGGCGCTTTCAGCAGCTCCAGCGCCGCCCAGGCGAACGCCGCCGCCCGGTCGATCGCTTGTTCGCCGCTCACCGCCATGGCGAATTCATCCCCGCCCATTCTTGCCAGCATGGCCTCCGCCGGCACCCGTTTTTGCAGCGCGCTGGCGATATGGCGGATCAGGGCGTCGCCCACATCGTGGCCATAGTTATCATTCACATCTTTAAATCCGTCCAGATCGATAAACACCACGCACTGCATGTCGTGCTTACTCGTGTCGCACACCTGGCTTAACCGCAGCAGCAGCGCTCGTCGGTTGGGCAGCCGGCTGAGCCAGTCAATCAGGGCGATCTCCCGCGCCTGACGTTCGCCGCGGGCCAGCTTATACATGCCGAGGCTGCTGAACAGAATAAACAGCAGGATCAGGCTGGCGGCCACCCCGGCGATCAGCCGCATACTGCCTGATGAGGCCAGGGCCGCTTCGGCGCCGGGCAGACGCGGCTGCCACGCCAGATAGCCCAGCACCTCGCCTCCCTGCGTGCGCAACGGAATATGGTGTTCGCCGGGGCCGTCGCTGAGATGGAGATGACTTATCTGGAAGGTGTCGCCTAAACGCTGCAGCAGCTGAGGACTGATGTGCCGGGTAATGACCAGATAGCGCCGGGTATCGTCAGCCACTTGCAGCCGGCCGGTCGTTGGCCGGATCAGACCGATGCCGACGAAAGCGATCCCTGCCTCGGTGCGCGTGATGCCGGCGAAGGCGTTTTTCCCCTCGCGCAGAGCTTTTGCATGATAACGGATCAGGCTGGTCAGCCCGGCGCCGAGAAATGAAAGGTCTGTCCGGGGCATCACCTGACTCTGAAAGGCGCCCCACAGAATGTGATAATGTTCATCAAGGACAAAGGTGCCGTCGTACAGGTTATTGATTTTGAAGCCCGATCCCCAGGTGTCGTACAGCCATTTTTGATCCAGTCTGGGGGCGTAAGTCTGGGTCACCGCATCGTCCCAGATAGCATTGTCCAGCACCAGGGACAGCACCCGGTTGACCGATGTCTGCACCGCCCCTTCCACCGACAGGACAGAACGCTGCTGGTCAATTTCATTGGATTTGCTGGCAATGAGGTGTTGGGACAGGTAAAGCAGGGAGATCACCGACGCGGTGAGGCCGAGCCCGGCGAGAAAAATCATTATTGACAACGTCCTGGCGGAAGGAATTTTCCGCCAGCCGAAAGCTGTGAACATGCGCAGTCCTCATCGTCACCGGGCACAATAACTGCGGGGCCGGTCTTGAGGTAAGCATACTACAGCGGACCCGTTTTGCCGCCTGGCTTTGCAGGCGGCGCGACGTCAGGCGAGTTTAATTAACACCATGCCGGCAACCAACAGGATGACTCCCGCCCAGCCTTTGTTATTCAGGCGCTGGCCAAACAGCACCCAGCCGGCGGCGATGGTCGCCGCGATACCGAAGCCGCCCCACAGCGCATAGGCAACCGACAGATCGATGCCTTTTACCGCCTGCGACAGGGCGCTGAATGCGCCCAGCACCGCCGCCAGCGACAGGATGCCATAGACCTTGCGGCGGAAACCGTCGGAAAACTTCAAAAAGACGTTGGCAATAATCTCCAGAACAATGGCGATAGCCAACCAGGCGGCGTGGATCCACTCAAACTGCTGCATGAGCCACCTCCTGCTTCGACGACGCTTTTTTCTGGGTGCCGGACTTAATCAGGACGATCCCCACCACCAGTGTGGTCAGACCGGCTATTTTCAGCAGCGACAAGCTTTCATCAAATAACAGAACGCTGAACAGGGTGATCAGCAAAATGCCAATCCCTTCCCATAACGCGTAAGCCACACCGAGGGCAATTTTTTTAACTGCAAAGGCGAGAAAAATATATGACAGAGCTATCATGGCCAGCATTAAAATATAGCCGGTATGCCCACCGCTGATGCTTGCCCATTTCATCGACAACGTGCCGGTAATTTCAGCAACAATAGCTAAAGCTAATAAAATCCAATAAAACATGATCCCTTCTCCTGCTTGAGAATATAATCCATTACCGTTTACGAGACGCGTAAACCGGAAAATTTCTGACGTAGATTTCGCTGTGCGCTTGGCGCCAGCTCAGGCAGAAAAAAGGTGACTATAGCGCCGAATGCCAGTGCTGTTCGCCGGCAAAACGGGAAAAAGTGAGGGATACTGCGGGGTGATTTAAAATATACATCCTGAACTGATTGTCCATAAAATTACAATTATCCGCGGTGTTGCTTCTCGTCCGGTGCGGATGGAAATTGTCCTCAGTAGTTAAACACAGGTAGATTTGTAGCATAGTGCTACATTTAATTCAAAGACTTTGCAATTCTTTACGCCGCGGTTTTGCAGCAATGCGTTTTTTCTGAAAAAAAACGTCATTATGCTAATGTAACGCAACCTGTTAACAGGCAAGGAAGATTGAGGACGGGATCCTATGGCTAAACCTATTATTACACTTAACGGACTAAAGATGGTCATCATGCTGGGCATGCTGGTGATCATCCTGACCGGCATTCGCTTTGCGGCAGACATTATTGTCCCGTTTATTCTCGCGATTTTTCTGGCGGTGATCCTTAATCCGCTGGTGCAGCTGCTGGTCCGCTGCCGGGTGCCGCGTGTGCTGGCGATCTCACTGCTGATCGGCCTTATCGTGATGTTAGCCGTTGTGCTGCTGGCCTCGCTGGGGACCTCGCTTAACGAGCTGGCGCGCACCCTGCCGCAGTACCGCAACTATCTCTACGAACCGATGCAAACCATCGCCCCCTGGCTGCAGCGCCTGGGTTTTACCGTCTCGGTGGTGGAGCTTAACAAATACATCGACCCCAACGCCGTGATGACCCTGGTCACCAGTCTGCTCACTCAGCTGTCGAACGCCATGTCCTCGATTTTTCTGCTGCTGCTGACGGTGGTGTTTATGCTGCTGGAGGTTCCGCAACTGCCCGCCAAACTGCAGCAGCTGATGTCCCGCCCGGTAGAAGGCATGGGGGCCATTCAGCGCGCCATCGACAGCGTGTCGCATTATCTGGTGCTGAAGACCGCGATTAGCCTGGTCACCGGGCTGGTGGTCTGGGGCATGCTGGTTCTGCTGGACGTGCGCTTCGCCTTTATGTGGGGGCTACTGGCCTTCGCGCTGAACTATATTCCCAATATCGGTTCCGTACTGGCGGCCATCCCGCCGATCCTGCAGGTGCTGGTGTTCGGCGGCCTGTACGAGGCGCTGGTGGTGCTGGCCGGCTATCTGATCGTTAACCTGGTGTTCGGCAATATTCTCGAACCGCGGATCATGGGGCGCGGCCTGGGGCTCTCCACCCTGGTGGTGTTCCTGTCATTGATCTTCTGGGGCTGGCTGCTGGGTCCGGTCGGTATGCTCCTGTCGGTGCCGTTGACGATTATCGTCAAAATTGCCCTTGAGCAGACCAGCGGCGGGCAGAGCATCGCCTTCTTATTAAGTGATGTGAGCAAACAGTAACCCTTCCCCGGGCCGGTGGCTGACCGGCCCTCCTCTCCTTGTCACCTGCAGTAGACCACTACGCCTTTTGTATTATTGATCCTCATCACAAAGGGCCACTCACCATTGTTACTCTCAGGCTAACGATTGGCCGCCGTGCTTAATTGATGCTCCGCGCCCCGCGTCGCACACTACCCTCCACCAGGACAAACAAAACGATTTGTCGAATCAGGAGGTTAATAATGAATGCCGAACAAACGACGGGGCGGGTCTGGAACCGTCGCCGGACGGAAAAGCAACGGCGGCTGGCCGAGGCCAACATCCCGGGCAAAGTCATCCCCACTGACCAGCTGGTCAGCGTACTGGAAAACCTGCTCGCCCCCGGCGACCGGGTGGTGCTGGAAGGCAACAACCAGAAGCAGGCCGATTTTCTCTCCCGCATGCTGGCGGAAGTCAATCCGCAGAAAATCCACGATCTGCATATGATCATGCCCAGCGTCGGGCGCAGCGAGCACCTTGACCTGTTTGAAAAAGGCATCGCCCGTAAGCTCGATTTCTCCTTCTCCGGTACCCAAAGCCTGCGCATTTCGCAGCTGCTGGAAGATGGGCTGCTGGAAATCGGCGCCATTCATACCTATATCGAACTCTACTCCCGCCTGTACGTCGATCTGTCGCCTAACGTCGCGCTGATCGCCGGCTACAAAGCCGACCGCAAAGGAAACCTCTATACCGGGCCGAGTACCGAAGATACCCCGGCGCTGGTGGAGGCCGCCGCCTTCCACGACGGCATTGTTATCGCTCAGGTCAACGAACTGGTGGACGACGAGTGCGATCTGCCCCGCGTCGATATTCCCGGCTCGTGGATTGATTACGTGGTGGTCGCCGACAAGCCGTTCTTTATTGAACCACTGTTCACCCGCGACCCGCGCCTGATTAAGCAAGAACACATTCTGATGGCGATGATGGCGATCAAGGGCATCTACGCAGAGCATCAGGTGCAGTCCCTCAACCACGGGATCGGCTTCAACACCGCCGCTATCGAACTGCTGCTACCGACCTACGGCGAACAGCTCGGCCTGAAAGGCAAAATCTGTAAACACTGGACCCTGAACCCGCATCCGACCCTGATCCCGGCGATCGAGAGCGGCTGGGTGGAGAGCGTGCACTGCTTCGGCGGCGAGCTGGGGATGGAAGAGTACATCCGCGCCCGCCCGGATATCTTCTTTACCGGCCCGGACGGCTCCATGCGTTCCAACCGCGCCTTCTGCCAGCTGGCGGGTCAGTACGCGGTGGATATGTTTATCGGTTCGACCCTGCAGGTGGATGGACTGGCTAACTCCTCGACCGTCACACGCGGCCGCCTTTCCGGCTTCGGCGGCGCGCCGAACATGGGCCACGATCCGCACGGCCGCCGCCACGCTACCCCTGCCTGGCTCAATATGATCACCGAGCCGGACCCAATGCAGCGCGGTAAAAAACTGGTGGTGCAGATGGTCGAAACCTTCCAGGCCGGCGTGAAACCGACCTTCGTTGAGACCCTCGACGCGGTCGACGTCGCTAAAACCTCCGGCATGCCGCTGGCGCCGGTGATGATTTACGGCGATGACGTCACCCACGTGCTGACCGAAGAGGGTATCGCCTATCTGTATCGTGCGGAAAGCCTGGAAGAGCGCCGGGCGATGGTCGCCGCAGTGGCCGGGATCACCGACATTGGCCTCGGGGTGGACGCAAAACGCGTGGCTGCCCTGCGTCAGAGCGGCAAAGTGGTCTACCCGGAAGATCTGGGTATTCGCCGCAGCGAGGCAACCCGTTCACTGCTGGCCGCCGGCAGCGTCGCCGACCTGGTGGAATGGTCCGACGGACTGTACAACCCACCGGCAAAATTCCGGAGCTGGTAATGAAAATTCTCTCTCCCCTGCACGCCGAAAGTCTTGTCAGCTGGCTGGCGGACACCGCCAGCGCCTGCCTGATTGACGAAGCCCGTCTGAGCCCGAAACCGGGTCTGGTCGACAGCCGCGGCAGTGGCGCGCATCAGGACCTCACGCTGGCGCTGATGGAACGCTCCGCCCGCAGCCTGCAGCCGACCTTCCACGCGCTGGCCCAGCAAAGCTGGCGCCGCCCGGCGGATATCGCGCTGCGCGAAACCGTCGGCCGCCTCGGTCGCGAAGGCGAAGCGCAGATGATGCAGGCCACCGGCGGGGTCAATACCCACCGCGGCGCCATCTGGGCGCTGGGGCTGCTGGTCAGCGCGGTGGCGATGTTGGGTGGAGAGGGTCAATCACAGACGATCGCCGACACCGCCGCCGCCCTCGCCCGCCTGCCCGACAGCCTGGCGCCGAAAAGCTTCAGTAAAGGGCTGCGCGCCAGCCGCCGCTGGCAGGTGCCTGGCGCGCGCGAAGAGGCGCAGCGCGGTTTTCCGCATATCACCGCCCTGGCGCTGCCGCAGTTACAGCAAAGCCGCGCCCGGGGCGCCAGCGAGCCGCAGGCGCGACTTGACGCGCTGATGGCCATCATGACCTCGCTGAGCGATACCTGCGTGCTGTCGCGCGCCGGCATGAGCGGCCTGCAGACCATGCAGCAGGGCGCCCGCGAGGTGCTGGCGGCCGGCGGTTGCGCCAGCGTCGCCGGACGCGCCGCCCTGGCGCGACTTGACGCGCAGATGCTGGCGCACAACGCCTCGCCGGGCGGCGCCGCCGATCTCCTTGCCGCCACCCTGTTTCTCGACCGGGTTGCCGGCTAACGCATTCAGAGGATGTTATGGAACAGATTACATTGTCATTTCCTGCCAGCCGCGCCCTCAGCGGCAGAGCGTTGGCAGGGGTTGTAGGTTCAGGCGATATGGAGGTGCTCTATACCGCCGCCGGGAGCGATACGCTCCGCGTGCAAATTACCACCTCGGTGGATAACAGCCAGGCGCGCTGGCAGGCGCTGTTCGACCGGCTGAACCTGATCAACGGCCTGCCCGCCGGGCAGTTGGTTATTCACGACTTCGGCGCCACGCCGGGCGTCGCTCGTATTCGTATTGAACAAGTCTTTGAGGAGGCCGCTCATGCGTAACGATCGCAGCTTTATCGAACTGCGCGCTCGCGAACGCGCCCACGCCCTGCTGGACGACGGCAGTTACCGCGAACTGCTGGATCCGTTTGAAGGCATTATGTCGCCGTGGCTCGGCGCGCAGGGCATCGTCCCACAGTCCGACGACGGTATGGTGGTCGCCAAAGGCACGATCAACGGCCAGCCGGCGGTGGCGATTGCCATCGAAGGCACCTTCCAGGGCGGCAGTATGGGCGAAGTCTCCGGCGCCAAAATGGCCGCCGCGCTGGAGCTGGCGGCGGAAGATAACCGCAACGGTATCCCGACACAGGCGGTGCTGTGCCTGGAAACCGGCGGCGTACGTCTGCAGGAGGCCAACCTCGGTCTGGCCGCCATCGCCGATATTCACGCGGCGATTGTCGACCTGCGCCGCTACACCCCGGTGGTCGGCATTATTACCGGTACCGTCGGCTGCTTCGGCGGTATGTCCATCGCCGCGGCGCTGTGCAGCTACCTTATCGTCACCCGTGAAGCCCGTCTCGGCCTCAACGGCCCACAGGTTATCGAGCAGGAAGCCGGCATTGAAGAGTACGACTCACGCAACCGGCCGTTTATATGGAGCATGACCGGCGGCGAAATTCGCGCCGCCAGCGGCCTGGTCGACGCGCTGGTTAACGATGGCGTCAACGCGGTCAAAACCGCGATGAACGAGGCGATCGCCAAAGGCGTACCGGCGCAGCACCGCAGCGACAATTATGACGATTACCTGCGCCGTTTAAGCCAGTTCGACACCCGCCAGCAGGCGGATACCGCGCAGATTAAACAGCTTTTTGCCCGGGAGGAGAAATAATGAGCCAGTTCCCAAACCGCGCCGCGCTGTGGCTGAACAAACTGGCGCCCGACGCGCCGCTGATGAGTGGTCTGTGCCCTTCGGTGCAGGTCGCAGATGGCCAGATTGATGGCGAAAGCGTCCGCTTTATCGCCGTGGTACCTGACGCTAACAACCACTACCCGCGCGCCGCCGGCGGCGAAGTCGGCCTGCTGGAAGGCTGGACGCTGGCGAAAGTGGTCAACGAAACCATCGCCGCTGACGCCGACCAGCCTGGTAAACGGCCGATCGTCGCCGTGATCGATGTGCCGAGCCAGGCCTATGGCCGTCGCGAAGAAGCCTTTGGTATTCACCAGGCGCTGGCCGGAGCGGCAGGCGCCTACGCCAAAGCCCGTCTGGCCGGCCACCCGGTGATTGGCCTGATCGTCGGCAAAGCGATGTCCGGGGCGTTTCTGGCCCACGGCTACCAGGCCAATCGCCTGATCGCCTTTAACGACAGCGGTGTGCTGGTCCACGCGATGGGGAAAGCATCGGCCGCGCGCATTACCCTGCGCAGCGTGGAGGCGCTGGAGAAACTGGCGGCAACCATCCCGCCGATGGCCTATGACGTCAACAACTACGCCACGCTCGGCCTGCTCTCTGCTCTGCTTGACATCAGCAATCCGGACGCGCCTGACGACCACGATCTGGCGCTGGTCAGCCACACCTTGCGCGACGCCATCGCTGACGCGCGCCAGGATCCCTCGCTGAAGTGCCGCCTGGGTGCGGAAAACCGCCGCAGTTCGCAGCAGGTCCGCGACCTTATGCGCGCCAGCTGGTAAGACGTTCGTTCGTACGTAAGTAGTAGAAGAAAACCTGCCGGAAGCCGTCCCCCGGAGCGCGTAATAACCGCGCCGGGCAGGGACGGCTTTTAGAAAAAATAACAATCGCGCCAGTACTCTATTTTATTTACAGGTGATTTATGACTTATGTGATTATTCATGCTCTTGCCCCGATTTTCGTCATTATGCTGCTGGGCTTCTGGGCCGGTAAGGCCGGTATGGTAGATAACAAAAATGTCTCCCTGCTCAATATCTTTGTAATGGATTTCGCCTTACCCGCTACGCTGTTCAGCGCCACGGTGCAAACCCCATGGGCCGGTATCGTCGCCCAGTCGCCGCTGGTGCTGGTGCTCACCGGCGCGATGTGGATCACCTACGCCGGGATCTACTTCCTCGCCACCAGCGTGTTCAAACGCACCCCGCAGGATGCCGCGGTGCTGACCCTCACCGTCGCGCTGCCGAACTACGCCGCGCTGGGCCTGCCGATCCTTGGCAGCGTGCTCGGCGAAGGCGCATCGACCTCGCTGTCGGTGGCGGTCTCTATCGCCTGCGGTTCGGTCCTGATGACCCCCTTCTGCCTGCTCATTCTGGAACGTGAAAAAGCCCGCGCCGCGGGGGAAAACACCGGTTCTACGCTGGCGATGCTGCCGGTGCTGATGTGGCGTTCGGTGAAAAAGCCGATCGTCTGGGGCCCGCTGCTCGGGGTGGTGCTTTCCGCTATCGGCATTAACATGCCGGACCTGCTGCTGGCCTCCATCAAACCGCTGGGCCTGGCCGCTACCGCAGCAGCGCTGTTCCTCACCGGGGTGATCCTCTCGGCGCGTAAACTGCAGATCAATGCGCTGATCGCCACCTCCACCCTCGTAAAACTGCTGGTACAGCCGTTTATCGCCTGGGGTCTGGTGATGCTGCTGGGTCTGCATGGCTCCATCGCGATTACCGCGATCCTGATGATTGCCCTGGCCGCCGGCTTCTTCGGCGTGGTCTTCGGCAACCGCTTCGGCGTGCAGTCCCCGGATGCTGAAGCCGTGCTGTTGTTAAGCTCGGTTCTGTGTATCCTGTCGTTACCGCTGTTTATCTCTTTGACTTCAGGACTGTAAACCATGTCATCAACGCCGCGTCCCCACGATTTAGTTTGGTTAAACCACGCCAGCGCCCTGGAAGATATTGCCGAGCCGTGGGTGGTTCAGCAATGGCGAACCGCGCTGCCGGTGGTGGTGAGGCGCGACGTTGACGGCCTGGCCCGCATCCCGGTTGGGGTGCGGGGCATGAAGCGCGAGCAGCGCGCCGCCGGCTGGGTACAGGCGCAGAATATCGTGCGCAGCGTCACCCCGGAGATGCTGGTGGAGCGCGAGCGCCTGCTGGGCTCTCCTTTTGTTTCGCAGCCGCCGGTGCAGGCGGCTATCGCCCTGACGCTGGACGAATGGCCCTGGCGCTGGGGCGTCACCGGCAGCACTGGCTACGCGCTGGCGACCGAAATCCCGGTACTCCATGCAGCAAGCGATTTGGATCTGCTGATCCGCGCGCCGCAGCCGCTGGCCCGCGAGGCGCTGCTGGAATGGCAGTCCCGGGTGGCCAAGCTCCCGTGCCGCGCCGATACCCAGGTCGAAACGCCGTACGGCGCCTTCGCCCTCAATGAGTGGCTACGCGATGGGCGGGCGCTGCTGAAAACGTCACACGGTGCGCGCTTAACTACTGCGCCGTGGCGCAGGGAGGAATGATGAAGATTTTGTTTACTTTTCCCGGACAGGGCGCCCAGCGTCCCAACATGCTGGCGGCTATCCCCGATCGCGAAGCGATCCTCAGCCAGGCGCGCGCCGTGCTGGGGGATGAAGTCGAGACTCTCGATAGCGCTGATGCGCTAAAACACACCCGTGCGGTCCAGCTCTGTCTGCTGATCGTCGGGGTAGCCTGGGCGCGCGAGCTACAGCGCCAGGGCGTTAATCCGCAGATGGTCAGCGGCCTCTCCATCGGCGCCTTTCCCGCAGCGGTCATTGCCGGCGCGCTCGATTTCGCCAGCGCGCTGCGGCTGGTAGCCCTGCGCGGCGATCTCATGGAGCAGGCCTATCCTGAAGGTTACGGGCTGACGGCGATTATGGGCCTGACCCGCCCGCGGCTTGAGGCGCTGATGCAGGGCCACGAGGTCTATCTCGCCAACCTCAACGCCGAAACGCAGATTGTGATCGCCGGACGCGATGAAGCCATGGCCGAAGTGGCACAGCTGGCGCTGCAGGCGGGCGCCAGCAAGGCGCAGCGGCTGGCGGTCAGCGTGCCATCGCACTGTGCGCTGCTGGATAAACCCGCCGCAGCGCTGGCAAAAGCCTTTGCCAACCTGACCTTAACGCGCCCGCAGTGCGCCTATTTAAGCGGCTCGACGGCGCGCGTGCTGTGGGAGCCGCAGCGGATCGCCGACGATCTGGCGATGAACATGGCGCGCACCGTCCACTGGCAGGAGGCGATGATCGCCGCCGATGAGCGCGACGCGCGCTTAGCCATTGAGATGCCCCCCGGCGGGGTATTGACCTGCCTGACCCGCCAGGCGGGCTGGCGCGGGGAGACCCTTTCGCTGGAACGCAGCGGCGTGGACGTTGCCCGCCATCTGGCGCAGCGGCTTAACGAATAAGGCTCCGGGCGTACATCCTTCCTTCCGCCGCCAGCGCCAGCAGGTCGGCATCGCGCTCGCGATGGTGTGAATAGACAATCGAGATCAGCTGGCGCATCTGGTACGGTTCCGCCAGCTTTAACAGCTGTACATCTTTTTCATAGACTTTCTTCATTCGCCCCGGCAGCAGCGCAAACCCGACGCCCGCCTGCACCAGGCTAATCATCGAAAAGATGTCATTCACCCGGGTGACGATCTCCGGCTCGAAACCAGCGATATGGAATGCTTCCCGAAATCCGGCATAGGTGGCGAACCCCTCCGCCAGCGACACAAACTTGCGATCGGCGTAATCGCGCAGGTCGGCGAGTTGTGAGGCATCCAGCTGCTCCGTCGCCGGGGCGGCGAGAAAAATATCGTCCTCAAACAGCGGCACCACGTCGAAAGCGGTATTGTTGAATTCCCCTTCATTGGTGGCGATCAGGATAGCGTCGAGAGCGTCGTCTTCCAGCATATCCAGCAGCATCTGGTTAGAGCCCATGGTCAGATCCAGCTCCAGCTCAGGGCGCCGCAGCTTCATGCCCATGATAATGCGCGGGACGGTTTCCAGGGTCAGGGAATAAAGAGTGCCGATGCGCAGCCGCCCCTGGCCGACGCCGGCGACTTTGCGCGTCGCCTCAAGCCCCCGGCTCATCAGACTCATCACATCCTGACAATATTCCAGCAGCGTCCATGCCGCCTGCAGCGGCAGTAAATTGCGCCCTTTGTGAACAAACAGCGGGCAGCCCACCCCCTCTTCCAGCGTATGCAGCGCGCGGTGGACGCTGACGCTGCTGAGCTTCATCGCTTCGGCGGTTCTGGCGATATTGCCTTTCGCCATAAACATCATAAAGACCGACAACTTGCGGAAGGTGATCTCCTGGTTGATATCGTCTTGCATAGCCCTTCCACACTCCTGATTTGCTTTTCTTTTTCAATTCAAATCAGTATATCGTTTATGACGGCAAAGTTGCAGGCAGAGCGCGGCGCAGGCGGGGAATGGACGCAAAAAAGGGAAGACCGTGGTCTTCCCTTTTGTTCACTTTCAAGTTTGCTTTTACAGCGCCATATCATGCTGCGGCGAGGCGTCGCGCTGAGGCTCAACCGGCTTCGCGGTCGCGGTGGGCGCAGCCGCTGGCATCTGGATCACCGGCGGTTTCGTCAGCTGCAGGGTCGCGGCGGTATCATCCCAAACCTGCTGGGTCAGCGCCACGTTGCCGTTCAGCTTCTGGCCGTAGCTCGGCACGATCTGGTGGATACGGGTCTGCCACTCCGGCGAGTTAAACTGCGTCGGGAACATCTGCTTGAGCACATTGAGGGTGATCGGCGCAGCGGTGGAAGCCCCCGGCGACGCGCCAAGCAGCGCGGAAATGGTTTTCTGCTGATCGACCACCACTTCGGTGCCCAGTTTCAACACGCCGCCCTTCTCTGCGTCTTTCTTAATGATCTGCACGCGCTGGCCGGCCTGGATCAGCTTCCAGTCCTCTTTACGCGCGTCAGGGTAGTACTCTTTCAGCGCGGCGAAGCGGTCATCATCGCTGAGCATCACCTGGCTGACGAGATATTTCACCAGATCGAAGTTGTCGAGACCGACGTGGGTCATCGGCAGCACGTTGTCAGTGGTAGTGGTGCTCAACAGGTCGAAGAAGGAACCGTTCTTCAGGAACTTGGTCGAGAAGGTGGCGAAAGGCCCAAACAGCACCACGCGCTTGCCATCGAGGTAGCGGGCGTCAAGGTGCGGTACCGACATCGGTGGTGCGCCGACCGAAGCCTGGCCATACACTTTCTCGAGGTGCTGCGCGGTGACCGCCGGGTTCTCGGTCATCAGGAACGAACCACCCACCGGGAAGCCAGCATAGTTGTCCGCTTCCGGTATACCGGTTTTTTGCAGCAGCTTCAGCGCGCCGCCGCCGGCGCCAATAAAGACGTATTTCGCATCGATGGTCTGCGCCTCGCCGCTCTGCACGTTCTTAATGGTCACGTGCCAGGAGTTATCGGCATTGCGTTTGAAATCGGTGACCTCAGAGGAGGTTTGCAGGGTGAAATGGCTGTTTTTCTTCAGGCTGCCGATCAGCTGTCGGGTGATTTCGCCATAGTTAACGTCGGTACCCACCGGCGTCCAGGTGGCAGCCACTTTCTGCTGCGGATCGCGGCCTTCCATCACCAGCGGCGCCCACTGTTTAATTTGCGCGTGGTCGGTGGAGAATTTCATCCCCTGGAATAAGGTGGTCTGCTGCAGCGCGGTATAACGCTTCTGCAGATAGTCGACATTATCGCCCCAGACGAAACTCATATGCGGCGTGGAATTAATAAAGGAGTGCGGGTCGTGCAAAATACCGCGCTTCACCTGTGCCGACCAGAACTGACGGGAAATCATGAACTGTTCGTTAATATCCAGCGCTTTGCTGACGTCAATCGATCCGTCCGCCCGCTCCGGCGTATAGTTCAGCTCCATATTCGCCGAGTGACCGGTACCGGCATTATTCCAGCCGTTGGAGGATTCCAGGGCCACGCCGTCCAGTTTCTCCACCATCGTCAGGTTCCAGTCCGGCTGCAGCGCCTGCAGCCAGGTGCCAAGCGAGGCGCTCATGATCCCGCCGCCAATCAGCAGGAAGTCGGTTTTTTTAGAGGTATCCGCTTCAGCATGCGTCGCCGCGCTGACGAACATCGCTAATGCGGTAAAGGAAATAATCGTTTTTTTCATTGCAGGCATAATAGAATTATCACGTAGCACACGGTAATAAGAGGCAGCATATTAACGCACTTTTACTTTATTTTAAAATATCATTTACACTCTCGCATTTTTAATCAAATAATTATTTAACTTAAAAAATCAGAGCGGCACTAAAAAATAAGCGTCGGCGTAAAAACTCACTGAAAATTCAGCGCAATTACCGGAATAAATAGAAGAGAGGAATTTCTTTAGTTAATAAAGTGCAGGCGCGCATACCGTTTGTGCGCGCCTGGCTAAAGGCTTAATGGGCGGGAGTGACAGCGCTGCGCTGGGCTTCGCGCAGGGCGAGACGCAGATGATCGTGATGTTTGGTCAGCAGCTCCCGCGCGTGCCAGGCGTCCAGCCCGCTGAGCAGCATCAGGATGGCGGTGCGGCACTGGTGGTGGCAGCTGGTCAGCGCGGCTTTCGCTTCGCTGCGCGTGCAGTCGGTGGCCGCCATGACAATCGCCACCTGCCGCTCCGCCCAGTGTGGACTGTCAGCCTGCAGATCCACTCGCAGGTTGCTGTACACCCGGCCGTCACGGATAGCGAGGCCCGTCGACACCATGTTAAGGATCTGCCGCTGGGCCAGCCGGGCCTTCGGATTGGTCAAGCCCGCCACCGCTTCCGGCCCGGTTTGCGGAGCAATAATAATATCCGCCAGCTGCGCCGCCTCGCTGGCCGCCTGCTGAGTCACCACCGCGATCGGAGCCCCCAGCGACCAGGCGTGGCGCATCGCCCCCCAGACCCATGGGGTCTTGCCGCTAACGGTAAGCGCCAGCAGCATATCGTGGCTGGAAAAGTCCAGCGACTGCAGCTCGAAGGCGCCTAGATCGTAATTATTCGCCGCGGTCTCCCGCTCGGCCATCGCCGGCGTCTGCCCACCTGCAATCAGCCCCACCAGCGCGTGTTTGCCTTCCGGAGAGTAGTCGCTGACCGCCTGGACAGCCGTGCGGCCTGATTCCCCGGCGCCGATAATAACCAGACGCCCTCCCCGGCTCATTGTCGCGGTGGCAATATCAATCAACCGGGCGATATCCGGCAAACAGGCGCCAACCGCCTCCGATATCTGCTTATCATCCTGATGCAGCATCGCCAGCATGTCGGCGGTGGCGAGGCGATCGATGTGGGTGGTATCCGGGTGACGACGTGCCTGCATTGACGCGGTTAGCGAACTGCTCATAACAACCTCCATTTACGACAGAAAAAGCGCATCTCGGCGAAATCAGCGGCCTGATGCATATCCTTATATTCATCAGGACTATTTAACCTCTGTCGCCACTATAAGGGGAATCTTCCGCGCTTTACCGCCGTCGGGGTCACAGTTTACCGTCCCGATCGCCCATTCACGGGCAATTGCCGATTATCTGAACAATCCTGTCTCAGCTCTCATCTTCGCCGTCCGCCTGCATGGCCAGCCAGAAGGATTGTTGACAGAGGTTATAAAATTGTTTGCGCATTGGCTGCACCACCAGGCCGGCGCTATCGATAACCTGCCACTCGATCCAGCACTCCGGGCAGGAGGCGGCATCCTGTTGCGGAAGTTCGAGTTCGTAGCGGTGCTGGATCACCACCCCGCTGCGATGTCGCCAGCGCGCGATCTTCCACTCTGCTTCCGCTTCATGGTCCTGTTCACGATGCTGCGCCAGTTGTTCAACGTGCTGTTGCCGGAGAATATCCCGGACCAGAGATGCCAGTTCCATCATGTCTGCCTTAAGCCTGTGGCGAAAAGCGACAGTTTATCGTGGACGGGACGAGGCTACCGTAGCAAAAGCGGCCTTTTGCTTTGATTACACGGCTTTATGAATGCCACGCTATCAGCGATAATAATCGTTTACTGACTCTATCCGGGATCGTCATGAAGGCATCAGAGCACCCGCCTCGCGTTCGTCAACGCGCCTTACCGTTAAAGCTGAGCACCGCCGTCTCCTTGATGATCGGCAGCGTGATCGGCGCCGTGCTGCTGCTGGTCTATGCCCTGTGGTATATGCAGATCAGCAATGCCACTCGCGATGGTCTGAAAGAGACCGCGCTGGCGGTGGCGCGCACCATGGCCGATATGCCGCAGGTGAAGCGCGGACTGGAGGCGCCGCCGCAGCAGCAAATTATTCAGCCGCTGGCGCAGGCCATCACCCGGCGCAACGACCTGCTGTACGCTATCGTCACCGATATGCAGGGTATTCGCTATTCGCATCCGGACAGCTCAATTATTGGCAAACCCTTCATCGGCCACGATATCCAGCCGACGCTGCAGGGAAAAGAGAACGTGGCCATTAACCACGGCGTGCTGGCCCCGGCGCTGCGGGTGTTTACCCCGGTGTTCAACGATCAGCATCAGCAGATTGGCGTGGTGGTGGTCGGCATTTCGCTGAGTAAAGTGGACGAGCAGATCGCCAACAGCCGCTGGGACGTGCTGCTGACCATCCTGTTCAGCGCGCTGGTCTGCGCCCTCGGCACCTGGAGCCTGGTGCGCGGCCTGAAGCGCGTCCTGCTGGGACTGGAGCCGCACGAAATCTCCACTCAGTTTCAGCAGCGTCAGGCCATGCTTCACGCCCTCAAGGAGGGGGTGGTGGCCGTCGATGCCCATGGTGAGGTTAACCTGATCAACCCGGCGGCGCGCGAGATCCTCTTTTCCGGGCCGGACAAGACGCTCGCTCATACCCCGCTGCTCGCTGACCTGCAGACGGTTTTGCACAGCGGCGAGCCGATGTACGACCGCGAGCTGGGATGCAATGGCCTGTTGCTAATCAGCAACACGGTGCCTATCCGCAGCCAGGAGGCCGTGGTCGGCGCCATCTGTACCTTCCGCGATAAGACCGAAGTCAGCCAGCTGCTGCAGCGGCTGGACGGTATGATGAGCTATGTCGATGCCCTGCGCACCACCTCCCATGAATTTATGAATAAACTGCACGTGATCCTCGGCCTGCTGAATATGAAAAGCTATGGCAAACTCGAGGAGTACGTGCTGCAGACCGCCCATCGCTACCAGGCGGACATCGGCGATATTCAGCACCGCATAAAATCCCCGGTGGTCGCCGGCTTTCTGATAAGTAAAATGCAGCGCGCCACCGAGTGCGGCTTTACCCTTAAGCTGGCGGATGAGAGCCTGGTGCCGGATTGCCCGAATGAGAAGCAGGTCACCGTGCTGGTGACGGTGCTGGGCAACCTTATTGAGAACGCGCTGGATGCCATGAACGGTCAGGCGGAGGGCGAGATCGGCCTGCTGCTGCACTATCAGGACGGCTGGCTAAGCGGTGAAGTGAGCGACGACGGGCCGGGGATCCCGGAAAACAACATCGACGCTATCTTTAACAAAGGTTTCTCCACCAAAGGGGAGAATCGCGGCGTCGGGCTGTTTCTCGCCAACCAGCAATTACGCGAGCTGGGCGGCACCCTCGCCGTCGAGTCGGAACCCGGCGTATTTACTCAATTTTTTGTTCATCTCCCCTGGGATAGTAAAAGGAAACGTGCGTGATAAATGTGTTGATTGTTGACGATGATGCCATGGTGGCCGAACTGAATCGCCTGTACGTGGCAAGGGTTCCCGGCTTTCGTTGCAGCGGGAGCGCTTCGACGCTCAGTCAAGCCCAGGAGATGATTAACGATCCGCAACAGGAGATCGATCTGGTGCTCCTGGATGTCTATATGCAGCAGGACAGCGGGCTCGATCTGCTGCCGACTATCCGTCAATCGGGGCGCGCCATCGACGTCATCATGATCACCTCAGCGGCGGATGCCGCCACGGTGCAGACCGCCATGCATTACGGGGTAGTCGATTACCTGATCAAACCCTTCCAGTTTCCCCGTTTTGAAGAGGCGCTCACTACCTGGCGGGAGAAGCGCAAGCTGATAACCGGCCAACCCTATTACGAGCAGGCCGACGTTGACCGCCTGCTGCACGGCGGCACGCCGGAGGCCAGCGACGCGCGCAAGCTGCCCAAGGGGCTTACCGCGCAAACCCTGCGCACGCTGTGCCAGTGGATTGACGCCCACCCGGACGTTGAATTCTCTACCGATGAGCTGGCGGCGGCGGTGAATATCTCCCGCGTTTCCTGCCGTAAGTATCTGATCTGGCTGGCGCAGATCAATATTCTCTATACCACTATCCACTACGGCGCCACCGGGCGGCCGGTCTATCGCTACCGGCTGGTGGCCGAACAGTACAGTTTGCTTAAGCAGTACAGTCAATAACGCGGTAGCCGCTGTCCAGCGGCGCAAAGCGCAATCGCTGCGGCGATGAAAGTATAATGTCGCGATTTTTGGTGACGAAAATCGCGTCGATATCCTGCCGTTGACGCAGCGCTGCGCAGCCTTTCTCGACGCCGAGGCCGAACAGCAGCGTGGTCCAGATATCGCCGTCTAAAGAATCAGTGGAAATCACCGTGACGCTGTCGAGTTCGTTATCCAGCGGGTAACCGCTGCGCGGGTCGAGAATATGGTGCCAGCGCCTGCCATCCTGCTCGAAATAACGTTCGTAGGTGCCCGAGGTGACCACCGACTGCCCGTTAACCGTCAGAGAGCCGATCAGCGCCTGCGCATCGGCAAACGGTTTTTTCAGGCCAATGGCCCATTCGCCAAGGGTATGCACGTTGCCGCCGAGGTTGATCAGCGCCTTTTCCACCTGCTGCTGACGGAGATAATCACGCACCCGGTCAGCGATATAGCCTTTGGCGATCGCCCCAAGATCCAGCTCCATCCCCGGCTGCTGAAGAAACACGCTGCAGGTTGCCTCATCCAGGATCACCTCTTGCGGGCGGGTCAGCGCCAGCCGGGCCCTGATTTCGCCGGCGTCAGGCACGCTGTGTCCCTGAAAGCCAATTCGCCACAGCTTCACCAGCGGCCCAATCGCGAGGTTAAAGGCGCTGTCGCGCACCATGCTGGCGGCTTTGGCGCACTGAATGAGCTGAAAGACCGGGCGGCTGACCGTCACCGGGTGACGTCCGGCGGCGTGGTTGATATCCATTACCTGCGACTCGGCGCGGTTAACGGTAAGCAGATCTTCGTAGCGTTTGATTAACTGAAATACGCGGGAGGCCAGCGCCTCATTATGGGAGCAGAGTTTGAGCAGGATGGGAGAACCCATCAGAACGGTGGAGTAGCTATAGACGCGGTTATCAGACATCGGGCTCTCCTTAGAAGGGATAAGCCGGGCGGCGAGAGCGCCAGCCCGGCATCAGGCAATTACGTCTTATCCTCTGGCGCGTTTCGCCGCCTGGCGACCCGCGAGGGTGCCGAAGATGATGATATCCGCCACCGCGTTACCACCGATACGGTTGCCGCCGTGGATCCCGCCAACCACCTCACCGGCGGCGTAGGCGCCGCGGATCGGCTGCCGGGCAACGTCCAGCACTTCGCCATCGGTGTTAATGGTCACGCCGCCCATGGTGTGGTGCACCCCCGGGGCGATACGGATGGCATGGAACGGACCTTCGTTAATCGGCGCGCGCAGCGCGGTGGTACGGCCAAACTGTTCATCATGCTGTTTTTCCACCGCCCCGTTGTAGCACTCGAGGGTGGCGAGGAAGGCATGGTAATCCATCCCCAGTTTATCCGCCAGTTCACGCGGCGAGCTGGCGCTGGTGACGAAGCCTTTGGCGATGTACTCATCGGCGGCTTTGTTTTTCGCCCGCACATGTTCGTCAAAGACGATGTACGCATAGTGTTCCGGTAGGGCGATAATCGCCGCGGAGACTTTATCGCGGGTCTCCATTTCGTTGAAGAAGCGGTTACCCTGCTGGTTGACGAGGATCGCCCCGCCGCCGCGAATCGACTCGGAAATCAGATAGGAGGTCTGCTGTTCAACGGTCGGGTGGATTTGAATTTCGCCCATATCCACGGTACCGGCGCCAATGCGCTCCAGCAGCGCGATACCGCTCCCGGTGGCCCCTTTGTGGTTGGTGGTGACGAAGCCTTCGAGGTCAGGACGATACTTCACCACCATCGCGCTGTTGGCGCTGAAGCCGCCGGTGGCCACCACAATGCTTTTAGTCTGGACCTCTACGATCTCGTTTTCGTCGTTGATCAGACGCACACCGCTGACTTCATCGCCGCTCATCAGGATCTCTTCCACCGAGGTATCCAGCAGGACGTCGATGCCGCGTTTGGTGATGTTGCGCACCAGGCCGCTAATCAGATAGCCGCCGACCGCTGACCCGTCGCGCGGACGGTGGGTGCGGTCAATGCTCATCCCGCCGGTGGTGGTGATATCGTTGAGCATAATGCCGCGGTCCGCCAGCCATTCAATGGCTTGCGGGGCATTCTCCACAAAGCGGCGCAGCAGCTGCGGATTGTTTTTATTGTGCCCGCCCCTCAGGGTTTCCTGATAGAACAGCTCTTTGCTGTCCTGAATGCCTTTCACGCGCTGGAAGCGGGTCTCCGCGGCGTTCATCCCGGCGGAAGCCTTGATGGTGTTCCCGCCAATGGTCGGCATTTTCTCGACGATCAGCACGCTGGCGCCTTCGTCGTGAGCCTGAATGGCGGCCGCCAGGCCGGCGCCGCCGCTGCCGACGACCACCACATCATAGCTTTTCGGCGCGGCGTCATTGCCGCCCTCTTCCGCCGCCAGCGCTTTGCTCGATTTCAGCATCGCTTTGGCGACCGCTTTTTTCACCGCCTCGCTCTGGCTGGTGGCCCCGGAAATGGCGTCGACGTGCGGGGTATTGGCGGTGAGAATACGTTCGCGGATCTCTTCGAAGCTGGTGGTGAACTCCACGGTCTGCACCGGGCTCGCCGCCAGTTCGATATCGGCGATATGGTCATTTTCGAGGCTGACGTTGATCACCAGTTCATTGGCGTCATCCTGAACGGTTTCAACAAACATCCCCGGCTTAAATTTAGCGTCGCCCATGCTCATGTCGCGGATCATCGCTTCCACCAGCGAGAAGCGCCACAGCGGTTCCGGAATGTGCAGCGCTTCGCGCTGGGTGCTGTCGATAAACAGCTCCAGCTCTTCACCCGCGGCGATACGAGCCGCCCAGTCAGGATAGGCGATGCAGGCGCGGCCCACAGCGATCAGGTCATAGCCGTGATCGAGGCCCAGCTCGGCATCGGCAACGTTAACCACCCCGCCGACGCCCATCACCGGCACCTGAGCCAGAGTGTCAGAGCGCATGGCGCAGTATTTCTCGATCAGCGGCGTCGGGTCGCTGGTATCGACGATAGAGGGACGCAGGGTCGCGCCCACCGAGAAGTGCAGATAATCGACGCCGCGAGCGGCCAGTTTTTCCAGCAGATACATGGTGTCATCGAAGCGGATCCCCGGGACCTCCATCTCTTCTGGCGAGAAGCGGTAGCCGATGATAAAGGCATCGTCAGCGTACTGGCGGGCCATTTTATGGGTGATGTCGAGAACCGCCAGCGGGAAGCGGGCGCGATTGTCGCGGCTACCGCCCCATTCGTCGTCGCGCTGGTTGGAGTTTGGCGAATAGAACTGCTGAATAAGGTAGGTGTTGGCGCCGTGAATTTCGACCCCATCGAAGCCGGCAAGGATAGCGCGGCGGACGCCCTCGCCAAACTTGGCGATCATCCCCTCCACTTCTTCTCCGCTCAGCGCCCGCGGCATCGCGGCGCCCTCACGCGGGGCGGCGATGGCGCTCGGCGCCACGGGCTGACGTCCGCCAATCAGCTGCGGGTCGACCATGCGGCCGCCGTGATAGATCTGCAGAATCGCTTTCGAACCTTCCGCTTTAATTGCTTCAGCGATTTTCGCCAGGCCGGCGATTTTTTCATCGTTATCGATACCGATAGCGCCCGGGAAGGCCAGACCGTAGTCATCAATAAAGCAGCACTCAACAATAATGGTGCCGATACTGCCGGCGCGGGCGCGGTAGTACTCCACCAGCTCGCTGGTGACAGTCCCGTCGAAATAACCGGTGCAGGTGGTCATCGGCGCCATCAGCAAACGGTTTTTCAGCTCCGTACCATTTGGTAAAGTAAATGGCTGCAAAATACGTTCGTTACTGGTCATAAGTTACGCTCCAGATTTTGAAATATTAAAAATTCAGAATGGGGTGACGGAATCATTAATGGTTGTGGTTTTTTAATTCCTGTTGTCATGCTAATAATATAGCGACTTTTTTAGTTACTAAATCAATTACGTTAGTTATAAAACTATTTAACCCCAGCAATAACATCGCTACCCCTATTGTATTATTAAAATAATAAATAGCATTTACATAATACAAATGAAGGATAACATTTTAGATACTTTCGTTAACATTCAAAGCGACCAACCATCAAGATTATTTGTTTTTATTTCATAGACATAGGCATGTGTCGAGTAAAAACAGCATTAATTGTACATTTTTATTTTAACATTTATCGATATTTTCGCCAAAATAACACCTCATCAGATAGGGTTATATCGAAAATAAAAAAAAATAGTGAAATCACCTGCTTTTCTTGATCTCGATCAATTGCAACGACCATTGAAAGCGCAATATATAAATAACCAACAAATTTAATTTAACGCCCATCAAACCGCGTTAAATAATCGCCAAGACGATACTCAGAAACGCAAAATAAAAACTAAAGTAATTTTTGTAATTAAAGAAATCACTGAGCGCATCGCTGGCGGAAACGTTATTTTCAACAACTTGCAGATACTCATTATGAAAGAGAAAAAGACAACCATACCGCCTGCCGGTGCAGTCAATCCAACGACTGCGAATAAAAAACGTCTCCTGATGATGGCGCTGCCGATTATCGTTGCTGTGCTATTACTCTTCGTCCCGGTCCCGGACGGCCTGCCGCCGTACGCCTGGCACTACTTCGCTATCTTCGTCGGGGTGATCGTCGGGTTGATTTTTGAACCACTGCCGGGCGCCGTTATCGGCATCACCGGCGTGGTGGTCATCGCCCTGTGCAGTCAGTGGCTGCTGTTCAGCCCGGAACAGATGGCCGCACCCGGCTTCAAAATGGCTGGCGCCTCCTTTAAGTGGGCGGTGAGCGGCTTCGGCAACTCCACCGTGTGGCTTATCTTCGGCGCCTTTATGTTCGCCGCCGGCTACGATAAAACCCAGTTCGGCCGCCGCCTGGCGCTGATTCTGGTGAAATATCTCGGCCGTCGCAGCCTGACGCTGGGCTACGCCATCACCTTCGCGGATCTGCTGCTGGCGCCGTTTACGCCGTCGAATACGGCGCGCAGCGGGGGCACCATTTACCCAATTATCGCCAACCTGCCGCCGCTGTACGGTTCAAAACCAAACGATCCGAGCGCGCGTAAAATCGGTTCCTATCTGATGTGGGTAGCGATCACCGCCGCCTGTATTACCAGCTCGATGTTCCTGTCGGCACTGGCGCCGAACCTGCTGGCGCTGGCGCTGGTAAAAAGCATCGTCGGTATCAATATCTCCTGGGGCACCTGGTTCATCGCCTTCCTGCCGCTTGGCGTACTGCTGATCCTGACCATGCCGCTGCTGGCCTACTGGTTCTACCCGCCGGAAGTGAAAGTCAATAACGAAGTGCCGCTGTGGGCCGCTCGTGAACTGGAAAAACTGGGCAAACTGTCGCGCAATGAGATCCTGCTGCTGGTGTTCGTCTGCTTCGCGCTGATGATGTGGATCTTCGCCGCCGACTGGATTGAACCGGCCCTGGCCGCCCTGCTGGTTATCGTGCTGATGCTGTGGACCGGCGTGCTCTCCTGGAGCGATATCACCAACAATAAAGCGGCGTGGAACACCTTTGTCTGGTTCGCCACCCTGGTGGCGCTGGCCGACGGCCTCTCCTCCACCGGCTTTATCGCCTGGCTGGGTAAAGAGGGCGGCGCGCTGATGAGCGGTATCTCCCCGGGGATGGCGACCATCGTCCTGCTGCTGGCGTTCTACCTGCTGCACTATCTGTTTGCCAGCACCACCGCGCACACTACCGCGCTGCTGCCGGCCATGCTGACCATCGCCGCCACCATTCCGGGAATGAATATGGAAGTGTTCGTTCTGCTGATGGTGACCTCGCTGGGCGTGATGGGGATCATCACCCCGTACGGTACCGGCCCGAGCCCGATCTACTACGGCAGCGGCTATCTGCCGACCAAAGATTACTGGCGCCTCGGCACCATCTTTGGCGCCATCTTCCTGGCCGCCCTGCTGCTGATTGGCTATCCGTGGATGTCCATGATGTTCTGATTCATAACCGCCGGGAGCACCCCGGCGGTTTTTATCTTTATGGAGTAAGTGATTATGTCGACTAAACCGTTTGTTTATCAGGATCCATTCCCGCTGGCGCACGACGATACCGAATACTATCTGCTCAGCAAAGAGCACGTCTCCGTCGCCGAGTTTGACGGCCAGGAAGTGCTGAAAGTGGAACCGCAGGCGCTGACCCTGCTGGCGCAACAGGCCTTCCACGATGCCGCCTTTATGCTGCGCGTCTCCCATCAGCAGCAGGTGGCCTCGATTCTGCTCGACCCGGAGGCCAGCGATAACGATAAGTATGTCGCCCTGCAGTTCCTGCGCAACTCGGAAATCGCCGCCAAAGGCGTCCTGCCCACCTGTCAGGACACCGGCACCGCCATCATCATGGGTAAAAAAGGTCAGCGCGTCTGGACCGGCGGCGGCGACGAAGCCGCCCTGGCGCAGGGCGTGTACAACACCTATACCGAAGATAACCTGCGCTACTCCCAGAACGCCCCGCTGGATATGTATAAAGAGGTCAACACCGGCACCAATCTGCCGGCGCAGATCGATCTCTACAGCGTCGACGGCGACGAATATAAATTCCTGTGCATGGCGAAAGGCGGCGGTTCCGCCAATAAAACCTATCTCTATCAGGAAACCAAAGCGCTGATCACCCCGACGAAGCTGAAAAACTATCTGGTCGAGAAGATGCGCACCCTCGGTACCGCCGCCTGCCCGCCGTACCACATCGCCTTTGTCATCGGCGGGACTTCGGCGGAAGCGACGCTGAAGACCGTCAAGCTGGCCTCCACCCGCTACTACGACGGCCTGCCGACCGAAGGCAACGAGCACGGTCAGGCGTTCCGCGATGTGCAGCTTGAACAGGAACTGCTGCAGGAAGCGCAGAACCTCGGCCTCGGCGCGCAGTTCGGCGGCAAATACTTCGCCCACGATATCCGGGTGATCCGCCTGCCGCGCCACGGCGCCTCCTGTCCGATCGGCATGGGCGTCTCCTGCTCCGCCGACCGCAACATCAAAGCCAAAATCAACCGCGACGGCATCTGGATTGAGAAGCTGGAGAGCAATCCAGGAAAATATATCCCTGAACATCTGCGTCAGCAGGGCGAAGGCAAGGTGGTCAGCATCAACCTGAATCAGCCGATGAGCGAGATCCTGGCGCAACTATCTGCCCATCCGGTTTCCACCCGCCTGAGCCTCAACGGCACCATTATCGTCGCCCGCGATATCGCGCACGCTAAGCTGAAAGAGCTGCTCGACAACGGCGAGGAACTGCCGCAGTACGTGAAAGATCATCCGATCTACTACGCCGGCCCGGCCAAAACGCCTGCCGGTTACGCCTCCGGCTCCCTCGGCCCGACCACCGCTGGCCGCATGGACTCTTACGTCGATCTGCTGCAGTCCCACGGCGCGAGCATGGTGATGCTGGCGAAAGGCAACCGCAGCCAGCAGGTCACCGACGCCTGCCACCAACACGGCGGCTTCTACCTCGGCAGCATCGGCGGCCCGGCGGCGGTGCTGGCGCAACAGAGCATCAAGAGCCTCGAGTGCGTGGCCTACCCGGAACTGGGGATGGAGGCTATCTGGAAAATCGAAGTGGAAGATTTCCCGGCGTTTATTCTCGTCGACGATAAAGGCAACGATTTCTTCCAGCAGATCCAGAACAAGCAGTGCGCTGGCTGTAAACAGCACGGCTAACACCCCCTTCTGGCGCTAACAGCAGGCCGTCGCCGTTCAGGTGACGGCTTTTTTTATGCCCGCGCCGCGCCAGCTTGAATTCACTTCCTGCCAGGCTATGCTCAACTACAAGTCCTACCTTGCTTGCTGAAAAATAACAATAATTCTCTTTCTCAGGTGCTTCTATGAACAGGATAAGCGTGGTTATCCTCTGGGTACTGGCGCTGCTGGCGTTACAGCCGGCGCTGGCCGCAGAGCCTCGGCAGCAGCCAACCGCTCGCGAAAAGGCGCGCACGGTATATATTTTCCACCAGCCGGTAGTGATGTTGCAGGCGACCTTTGGCCAGACGACGCCAGAAGAGCGCGTGCTGCGCACCCGCAGCGCCCTGCGCGCATTTACCGAGGATGATATTCGCCAGCCGCTGCGGATCGTGCCGGTTATTCGCTATGGTCAGCCGGGACGGCTGTTTCTGATGAACGGCAAACCGGTGCTGCTGTTGAGCCAGGCGGATCTCGACGAGGGCGATGACTTAAGCCTCGACCAGGCGGCCCAGCGGGTGCTGGCGCGGATGGAAGCCCAGCGCACCGGCCTGCAGGAACAGTTCAATCAACGCTATCTGCTGATCTCCGCCGGTAAGGCCCTCGCCGGGGCGCTGCTGCTGGCGCTGTTTTACTACGGCGCTTTCCGCGCCTGGCGGCGGGTACGGCGCTTTTTCCAGCTGCGGATCCTCGAAAAGCGCAGCGCTATTCCTCAGCACTGGCGGCGCTTTCTCGGCAATATCGAGGTCCGATTGTATGCCGCGCTGGCGATCCTCGTCGGTGTCCTGGCCTGTTACATCTGGCTGAGCTGGGCCTTCAGTCTGTTTCCCTGGACGCGCGTATGGAGTGAATCGCTGGGTGACTGGTCGCTGGGGGTGATCCGCGATATCTCGCTGTCGATTGTCGCTTCCCTGCCGGGGCTGATGATCGTGGTGCTTATTTTTCTCATTACCTGGCTCATCATTCGCCTGGTGAAGGTGGTTCTCGACCAGGTCGCCGCCGGCCGCATTCAGGTTCCCGGCATTCATCCGGAGACCGTGAGCGCTACCCGTCGGCTTATCTCGGTGGTCATCTGGCTGTTCGCCCTCTCCGCCGCCTACCCGTTTCTTCCCGGCGCCAACTCCCTTGCCTTCAAGGGCATCAGCGTGTTCTTCGGCCTGATGCTGACCCTCGGCTCGACCGGGGTGATGACCCATGCGATGAGCGGCCTGGTGCTAATCTACTCCCGGGCGCTGCGTAAAGGCGACTGGATCCGCCTCGCTGACAATGAGGGACAGGTCAGCGAGATTGGCGTGCTGGCGACCAAGATCCTCACCCGTGAGAATTACATCGTGACGGTACCGAACGCGGTGGTAGTGAGCGGCAAGATTGTCAATCTCAGCGCCGAGAGCAGCGACGGCGGGTTCAATCTCACTACCAATGTCACCATCGGGTACGATACGCCCTGGCGCCAGGTTCATGCGCTTCTGGAGCTGGCGGCGAGACGCACCCCCGGGGTCGATCAGCAAATTGCGCCGGTGGTGCGTAAGCTGGGGTTGCTCGACTGGTACACCTCGTATGAGCTGCAGGTGCGCTTATTACCCGCGACGAAGCTGCCAGATGGTCGTAACGCGTTACACAGCAGCATTATTGATGTGTTTAACGAATTCGGGGTGCAGATTATGTCGCCAAACTATGTGATGCAGCCCCGAGCCGCGGTGGTGGTGCCGCAGGAAGCCTGGTACGCCGCCCCGGCTGTCGCGCCGCAGGAGCCTGAGAAATAAGGGTTAACGTATCGGGAATGTCGCCGGGTGGCGGCTACGCCTTACCCGGCCTACGTACGACCTGCCGTTAATTTATTCACCATTGTTGCTGAAACTGCCGATGCTGGCGGCCTCAAAATCGCTGAGACGTTCCCGGAAGGCCGGGGCAGCCCGCATGGATGCGGGCTGAGGGCCGTGTTTTGCAGGGACGCTGCCTCGGCCCGACCCGAAGCCTGCAGGGATAAGTCGAAGGCACCACGCAGTGGCGATTTTGCTGGCCGGAGCCCGGGGGTACAGGGGACGGCGGCGACTGGCCGCCCCCTGTGCGCTCCCTGCGCCATAAGAGACATAACGCAGAAGATCAACCGGGAGCGCAATCTGCCCGGAATTAACATAGAAGTTGTAGCCCTGCCAAACATAGTGCGAACAGGGACATTTCCGGTTGTGCCGTTATTTCGCCGGGTGACGGCTACGCCTTACCCGGCCTACAACAACTGCCGGGCAATCCGACTCGGACGACGACTTAACCCCGCCCGGCGTCGATGTCGTCAAACACCTGCTGCGCCAGATGCATCGTGGCATTGGCCGCCGGCAGCCCGCAATACAGCGCAGAGTGCATGATCAGCTCTTTCAGCTCATCGCGGGTCACCCCGTTGTTAAACGACGCGCGTAGATGCATCTTCAGCTCCGCCTCGCGATTGAGAGCGATCAGCATGGCAATGGTGATCATGCTGCGGGTGTGGTGGTCGAGCCCCGGACGCGTCCAGGTCTCACCCCAGGCGTAGCGGGTGATAAAGTCCTGAAACTCGTCATTCAACGGCGTCAGATGCTGCAGGGTACGGTCGACGTGGGCGTCGCCCAACACTTTGCGCCGCACCGCCATTCCGTCCTGGTAGCGCTGTTTATCCTCCATGGCGTTCTCCCTGGAAAAAGCTCAGCAGCGCTGAAGTAAAGCTTTTCGCCGCCTCAATGTTTGACAGATGCGATGCCGGCAGAACCACCACCTGGGAAGCGGGGATCTGCTGCTGCAGAAAATTGGCGTCAGCGACCGTGGTGACAGGGTCACTTTCCCCGGCGATGATTAATGTCGGCAGCGGGATCTTCCCCGCTTCGCCCCGCAGGTCGGCGGCGGCCAGCGCCTCACAGCAGGCGGCATAGCCTTCGGCATCGGTATGGGTCAGCTGGTGACACAGGGCCTCCACCACCTCCGGCGCCTTCTGGCGAAACGCGTGGGTGAACCAGCGGTCCGCCGCCCCGGCGGCCACCACCGCCATTCCTTCCTGGCGTACCGCCCGCGCCCGCGACAGCCAGCTGGCCTGATCGCCGATGCGCGCCGCGGTGTTGGCGACGGCCAGACCATAAAAACGCTCTGGCGCAAAGCGGCCCAGCCACAGACCGGTCAGACCGCCCATCGAAATCCCGCAGAACCAGGCCCGGTCGATATTCAGATGATCGAGCAGCGCAATTACATCTTCCCCCAGCTGGGCGAGGGTCACTTTGCCATTTTTCGTCGTTTTACCGTGGCCGTGGGTGTCGTAGCGCAGCACCCGGAAATGGGCGGTTAGCGCCTCAATCTGCGGCTGCCACATCGCCCGGGTGGTGCCCAGCGAGTTGGAGAGAACGATAACCGGCGCACCTTCCGGTCCGTCGAGTTGATAATCAAGATTCATCATGTTGCTCCTGATAACGCGCCAGCACCTGGCGCACAAAGCATTCGGCGCTGCCGGTCGCCGTTGCCGGGTCCAGCAGCGTGGTTAAACGTTCGCGGGAGAGATACTGGCTGACCTGCGGATCCGCCGCGAGCAGATCGACCAGCGGACAGAGGCGGTCCAGCGCCTGACGGCACAGCGCCTCAATATGATGATGCGCCTCGGCTTTGCCGATGAATTCCGCCAGCGCCAGGGTCACCGCCTCAGCCATAATCAGCCCGTGGGTAATATCGAGGTCGGCGCGCATCTTCTGCGGGAAGACCTGCATGTCGCGCACCAGCGCCTCGCTTTGCGCCAGCGCCCCGCCCACCAGGGTAATCAGCTCCGGCAGCGTCTCCCACTCCGCCTGCCAGCCGCCCAGCGCCCGCTCGTGCTGCTGAATCTGGCTGGCGTAGAGGGTCGCCATCAGCCCCGGCGTGCGCTGGGCGGCGGTCAGGATCGCCGCGCAGGCCACCGGATTGCGCTTATGCGGCATCGTCGACGAGCCGCCGCGCCCTTCCGCTACCGGCTCGCCCACCTCCGCCACTTCGGTCTGCATCAGCAGGGAGAAGTCGTTAGCGAATTTCCCCAGGGTGCCGCAGACGCCGGCGAACCAGGCGCCCGCCTCCAGCAGCCGATCGCGCTGGCTGTGCCACGGGGTATCCGGCAGCGTCAGACCAAGATTCTGCGCCAGCGCCTGGCCAACCGCCGGCCCTTTCTCTTTTAGCGCGTCCAGGGTCCCCGCGGCGCCGCCGAACTGCAGCACCAGCAGACGCGGACGCATCTCGCGCAGCCGCTGCTGCCAGCGCAGGAGCGCGTCGAGGGTACCCGCCAGCTTCAGGCCAAAGGTCACCGGCAGCGCGTGCTGCATCCAGGTCCGGCCCGGCATCACGGTATCGCGATAACGATCCGCCTGCCCGGCGAGGGCCGCCAACAGCTGCTCAAGCAGGGTCTCAGCAGCCTCCAGCGCCCCGCGCAGCTGGAGCACCAGACCTGTGTCGATGGCGTCCTGACTGGTGGCGCCCCAGTGAACGTAGCGCGCGGCGTCCGGATCGCGCGCTTTTACCTGGGCCGTCAGCTGTTTCACCAGCGGGATCGCCAGGTTACCCGCCCCCACCGCCGCCTCGCCGAGGGCGGTAAAATCGATCGCCTCGTGGCGGCAGGCGGCGACAATCGGCCCGACCGCCGCCGTCGGCACCATGCCGCAGGCGGCCTGCGCCTGGGCCAGCGCCGCTTCAAAATCCAGCATGCCCTGCACCCGCTGCGCGTCGCTGAACCAGTCGGTCAGCGGACTGCTGCGCAACATCGGGGTCAACAAACTCATTCTGGCTCCTTAAACACGTTCAATAATCAGGGCGATCCCCTGCCCGACGCCGATGCACATGGTGCACAGCGCGTAGCGGCCGCCGGTCCGTTTCAGCTGGTAAGCCGCGGTCATCGCCAGGCGGCCGCCGGAGGCGCCGAGCGGATGCCCCAGGGCGATCGCCCCGCCGTTGGGGTTCACATGGGCGGCATCGTCCGGTAAGCCCAAATCGCGGGTCACCGCCAGCGCCTGGGCGGCGAAGGCTTCATTCAGCTCAATCACGTCCATCTGGGCTAACGTCAGGCCGGTCTGCGCCAGCACCTTCCGCACCGCCGGCGCCGGGCCAAAGCCCATAATGCGCGGCGCCACCCCCGCCGTCGCCACGCCGACCACCCGGGCCAGCGGTTGAAGATCGTTGGCCGCCAGCGCGGTTTCGCTGGCCAGCAGCAGCGCGCAGGCGCCATCGTTAACGCCGGAGGCATTCCCGGCGGTGACGCTGCCGTCGGCGCGCACCACGCCGCGCAGTTTAGCCAGCGCCTCCAGCGAGGTGCTGCGCGGGTGTTCATCGCGGCTAAACCGCAGCGGCTCGCCTTTGCGCTGCGGCACCTGGACGGCGATCAGCTCATCGGCGAAACGTCCTGCCTCCTGGGCCGCGGCGGCGCGCAGTTGACTGCGCAAGGCGAACGCGTCCTGATCGGCGCGGGAAATGGCAAACTCATCGGCGACGTTTTCCGCCGTCTCCGGCATGGAATGGACACCGTACAAGGCTTTCATCTGCGGGTTAATAAAGCGCCAGCCGATGGTGGTATCTTCCATCTGCATGTTGCGGCTAAAGGCGCTCTCCGCTTTACCCATCACAAACGGCGCCCGGGACATGCTCTCCACCCCGCCGGCGATCATCAGCTGCGTTTCACCGCTTTTAATCGCCCGCGCCGCGACGCCGATCGCGTCGAGGCTGGAGCCGCACAGGCGGTTGATGGTGCTACCGGGCACGCTCTCCGGCAGCCCGGCCAGCAGCAGCGCCATGCGCGCCACGTTGCGGTTGTCTTCCCCGGCCTGGTTGGCGCAGCCCAGAATCACATCGTCAATGCGCGAGGGATCCAGCCCCGGGTTACGCTCCAGCAGCGCTTTCAGCGGCAGCGCCGCGAGGTCGTCGGCGCGCATCGTCGCCAGAGTACCACCAAAACGGCCAAAGGGTGTACGCACCGCATCACAGATAAATGCCTGATTCATCATAGGTTCCTTACGCGCTTTCCGCCAGTTGTTCAAAGGTCAGCGTCACCGGAGTGATGCGCTGCAGCTCTTCAAAAGAGAGACCGTTAAAGATTTCCCGCACCACCGGGCCGCGGTCGGTAATGTCGATCACCGCCAGGTCGGTATAGATCCGGCTAACGCAGCCGACCCCGGTCAGCGGATAGCTGCACTGTTCCACCAGCTTGCACTCGCCGTCGCGGGTCAGATGGTCCATCATCACAAACACCTGGCGAGCGCCGATGGCCAGATCCATCGCCCCGCCGACCGCCGGGATAGCGTCCGGCGCGCCGGTGCTCCAGTTGGCGAGATCGCCGCTGGCGGAGACCTGATAGGCCCCCAACACGCAGATATCGAGATGGCCGCCGCGCATCATGGCAAAGGAGTCGCCATGGTGGAAATAGCAGCCGCCCTGCAGGAGGGTGACGTACTCTTTTCCGGCATTGATCAGCTCCGGATCTTCTTCGCCAGGCAGCGGTTTCGGCCCCATGCCCAGCAGGCCGTTCTCGCTATGCAGGAACACCTCTTTGTCGGCGGGCAGGTAATTGGCAATCCGGGTCGGCAGGCCAATACCGAGGTTAACGTAAGCGCCTTCGGGGATATCGCGGGCCACGCGCTGGGCCATTTCGTCACGGGTCAGTTTTTGCATCTCGGGCTCCTCAGGCACGTTGTGCGGCAGTCAGGTTTTCCAGCGAGAAGAGGCGCTGGACGAAAATGCCGGGGGTGATAATGTGTTCAGGGTCGAGGTCGCCCAGCGACACCAGCTGCGAGACTTCAACGATGGTGGTTTTCGCCGCCGTCGCCATAATCGGGCCAAAGTTGCGTGCCGCCTTGCGATACACCAGGTTGCCCCAACGGTCGCCCTGGTGAGCTTTAATCAGCGCGAAATCGGCTTTGATCGGATACTCCAGCACATAGTGGCGGCCGTCGATTTCCCGTGTCTCCTTCCCTTCCGCCAGCGGCGTGCCGTAGCCGGTGGGGGTAAAGACCGCGCCCAGCCCGGCGCCGGCGGCCTGGATCCGCGCCGCGAGGTTGCCCTGCGGCACCAGCTCCAGCTCCACTTTGCCGCGTCGATAGAGGTCATCAAAAATCTGTGAATCGACCTGGCGCGGGAAGGAGCAGATCATTTTGCGCACCCGGCCAGCCTTCAGCAGCGCCGCGAGCCCCACTTCGCCGTTGCCGGCGTTGTTGTTAATGATGGTCAGGTCGCGGGCGCCCTGGTCAATCAGGGCGTCAATCAGAAAGGTCGGCTGGCCGGCAGGACCAAAGCCGCCGATCATAATAGTCGCCCCGTCGTGGATCCCGGCGATGGCCTCGCTCAGCGTCGATACGCTTTTATCAATCATCAGGTCGCTCCATTGATGTGCGGTAATCGCACTTTTATTCGTTGTTCGCACAAAATGTGACCCGCTTAACGATGTCGGTCAAGGGCGATAATCGAAATATGGTGCGATAATCGAACATCGGTTATCTTTAGCGAAAGAATGTGATCGATGGCAAATATGGGGAACAGAAATGGATAAGCATCCAGACGATTTACTGACCGGCGACGGCGATCCGTTTAAGGGCGATCCTAACTTTATGGCCTCGCTGGCGCGCGGCCTGGAGGTCATTCAGGCATTCACGCCGCAGCGGCCCCTGCTGTCTATCTCACAGATCAGTCAGAAGACCGGTATTCCGCGCGCCGCGGTGCGCCGCTGCCTGTATACCCTGAGCAAGCTGGGGTTCGTCTATGCCGAAGACGGTAAAAACTTTCAGCTACGGCCGCGGATCCTGGCCCTCGGTCACGCCTGGCTGGCCTCGACGCCGCTGGCGCGTTCGGCGCAGCCGGTGCTGCGGCATCTGAGCGAAATGCTCAACGAGTCCTGCTCCATCGCCACCCTCGATGGCGACGATATTCTGTATATCGCCCGCGCCTCCAGCTCGCGGATCATGACCATCGACCTCGATATCGGCAGCCGCCTTCCGGCGTGGGCGACCTCGATGGGCCGGGTGCTGCTCAGCCATCAGCCAGAGGAGAAGCTCAACGATATGCTGGCCAGGGTAACCATGATCCGCTATACCCCGCAGACGGTGGACTCGGTGGCGAAGCTGCGCGCCGAGCTGAAACGGGTGCATCAACAGGGGTATGCCCTCAACGATCAGGAGCTGGAGATGGGCCTGCGCTCCCTCGCGGTACCGCTGTTTAACGCCCAGGGTCAGGTGCAGGCGGCGCTCAACGTCGGGGTGCATGCGGGCCAGATGTCGGCCCGCGAAATGATCGACCGCGTGCTGCCGGAGCTGCAAAAAGCCGCCCGTGAGCTGACGCTGCTGATGCGCTAACGGCTGCGCTTGGCGTGCTGCTCCCAGGTCTCCTGCTTCGCTTCGGCCGATTTACGCAGCGCGACATAGCAGGCGCCGCTGCCGCCGTGGTGCGGAAGCGCGGCGCAGAAGGCCTGCACCTCCGGCAACTCTTCCAGCCAGCGCGCCAGATAGCTGCGGATGATATTGGCGTGGGACTGATCGTCGCGGCCTTTGCCGTGAACGATCAGCACATTGCGTAACCCCTCTTTCTGCGCCTGCACCATAAAGGCGAAGAGCATCTGCCGGCACTGCTCCACCGGCTGGCGCAGCAGGGAGAGGCTCGCCTGCTGGCCGTATTTCCCCCGCCGCAGCTTATCCAGCACGCCGCTCTGCAGCCCTTCGCGCTTAAACTCCAGCGGCGTGGCGAGCGGTACGATATCGAGATAGCCGGTAGTGAGAAAATTATCCAGTTGCAGGGTGTCGACGCGCTGCGGGGCGCGACTGTTGCGCCCGGGATGCCAGTGCACGTCATTGTTACGTTTCAGGGGCTGGACATCTTCCATGGCGTCAAGAAACAGGGATTTGTCATCAAGGTTCATGGGCTCTCCTCCAGCGGCTGTCGCCAGCTACTATAGCCGCCTCGCGCTCCCCCCTCAATGCGTTTATCCCCGTCTGCTGGCAAAGTGAGCGCGACGGGCGGTTAAGGAAAACATTGTCGACTCTGGCGGCGAAACAGGGTGATCAATGACGCCGTTAGCGGCGTCTGTCGGGTGTCGCGCCGCTGGATCAGAAAATAGGCCGCCGTCGGCAACGCTTCGCGGACGGGGATCATCATCAGCTTGTCCGCCATCAGCGGATCGTTGCCGAGCTCCACCGGCAGGATACTGAGAAAATCGCTTTTCACCACCAGGCTGATGCACGACGAGAAGGTCTCGCACACAATATTCACCTTTGGCGCCAGCCCGGCCTGATTAAACCTGTCCTGCAGCTGTTTAAAGTAGCTGCCGCGCGGCGTCGGCATGGTCCAGTGGTGATCCATCAGCTCCACCAGCGAGGTGGCCTGCGCCGCCGGATGCCCCGCGCGAGCGAACACCGCGAACGGTTTCTCAAACAGTTTTTCAAAGCTGAACTCATGGTCGTACGGCCCGGGATAGTAGGTATTGATGGTGAAATCCAGCTCCCCCTGGCGCAGCTCATTGATCATCGCCAGCAGCTGGCCCTCCATGATCCGCACCTTCACCTGAGGATGCTGCTGATGAAAGCGGCAGATCACCGACGGCATCAGCGACCGGGCGACGCTGGCGCCAAGGCCAATATTGATCTGCCCGGCCTGCTCTCCCTGACGCTGCAGCAGTTCATCCTGCGCCGCCCGCAGCTCCTCAAGGATCAGGCTCGCATGTTGATAAAAACTTTCGCCATTGTCAGTCAGCGCCACCCCCTGGCGGCGGCGGACGAACAACTGAGCGGAAAGCCCCTCCTCGAGCTCTTTAATCGCTTTGGTCAGGGCCGGCTGCGAGATCGCCAGCGAGCGGCTGGCGCCGCGAATACTCCCTTCCCGGGCCACCTCGACGAAGGCGCGAATTTGATGAAATTTGATCTGAAAGGCCATGCTTTTGGTGATAACCGTTGTTTATCAGACGCAAGAAAATGACATCTACTGTAATCCATCAGGCTGTGGCAGGTTAAGAGCGTTAAGGCCTGTAGCGCGTCAGTGATAAATAAAAGCTATCACATCGTGAACGCCATCACATTTTTTACTTATGACAGGATAAGCTATGCCGCAACTTGATGAATACCTGCGCCAGCTGGCGCCAGCCATGACCCAATGGCGCCGCGATTTTCACCTGCACGCTGAATCCGGCTGGCTGGAGTTTCGCACCGCCAGTAAGGTGGCGGAGATCCTCGACGGGCTCGGCTACCAGCTGGCGCTGGGGCGCGACGTCATCGATGCCGACAGCCGGATGGGGCTGCCGGATGAGGAGACCCTGGCCCAGGCTTTCGAGCGCGCCCGCGAGCAAGGGGCGCCGGAACGCTGGTTGCCGGCGTTTGAAGGCGGGTTCGCCGGCGTGGTGGCGACGCTCGACACCGGACGTCCCGGCCCAACCCTGGCCTTTCGCGTCGACATGGACGCCCTCGACCTCAATGAGCAGCACGATGACAGCCATCGCCCCCATCGCGACCATTTCGCCTCCTGCAACGCCGGCATGATGCACGCCTGCGGCCACGATGGGCATACTGCCATCGGGCTGGGGCTGGCGCATGTGCTCAAGCAGTATGTCGCCCAGCTCAATGGCGTCATTAAACTGATTTTCCAGCCTGCTGAAGAGGGTACCCGCGGCGCCCGCGCGATGGTGGCCGCCGGCGTGGTGGACGAGGTGGACTATTTTACCGCCATCCATATCGGCACCGGCGTCCCGGTCGGCACCGTGGTGTGCGGTGGCGACAACTTTATGGCCACCACCAAATTCGATGTGCAGTTCAGCGGCGTGGCCGCTCATGCCGGCGGCAAGCCTGAAGATGGGCGCAACGCGCTGCTCGCCGCCGCCCAGGCCGCCCTTGCCCTGCACGCCATCCCACCGCACAGCGCCGGCGCTTCGCGGGTCAACGTCGGGGTGATGCAGGCCGGCACCGGACGCAACGTGGTGCCCTCCTCGGCTCTGTTAAAAGTGGAAACCCGCGGCGAAAGCGAAGCCGTCAACCAGTATGTTTTTGACCGGGCGCAGCACGTCATCGCCGGGGCCGCGGCGATGTATCAAGCCGGGTACGAGTTACGCATGATGGGGGCCGCCACCGCCAGCGCCCCGTCGCCGGCGTGGGTGGCGTACCTGCGCGAACAGGCCGCGCGGGTGCCCGGCGTGCAGCAGGCGGTGGATCGCATCGCCGCCCCGGCGGGATCGGAAGACGCCACCCTGATGATGTCCCGGGTCCAGGCGCGCGGCGGCCTTGCGTCATACATGATATTCGGCACCGAACTGAGCGCCGGTCATCACAACGAGAAGTTTGACTTCGACGAGAGCGTAATGACGGTCGCGGTCGACACCCTGGCGCGCGTCGCGCTTAACTTTCCCTGGCAGCGGGGGGTGTGATGGACCCGATTTTTCAGTTTGTTGAAGAGGTAATTGAGGCAAGCCACGAGACCTATTGCGCCATCGCCGATGATATCTGGGACCACCCGGAGACGCGCTTTGAGGAGTTCTGGTCCGCCCGGCGGCTGGCGGACGCCCTGGAAGCGGAAGGTTTCCAGCTAACCCGTGATGCTGGCGGGATCCCCAATGCTTTTATCGCCAGCCTCGGCGAGGGCCAACCGGTTATTGCCCTGCTTGGCGAGTTTGACGCCCTGGCGGGTCTCAGCCAGCAGGCCCATTGCGCGGAGCCGACATCGTCAACGCCGGGGGGCAACGGTCACGGCTGCGGGCACAACCTGCTCGGGACAGCGGCTTTCGCCGCGGCGGTTGCCGCCAAAAAATGGCTGCAGCAGCACGGCGGCGCGGGCACCCTGCGCTTCTACGGTTGCCCGGGGGAAGAAGGCGGCTCGGGCAAAACGTTCATGGTGCGCGAAGGGCTGTTTGATGACGTCGATGCGGCCCTCACCTGGCATCCGGAGGCCTGGGCCGGGATGTTCAGCACCCGCACTCTCGCCAACATTCAGGCGGCGTGGCGCTTTACCGGCACCGCCGCCCACGCCGCCAATTCGCCGCACCTGGGGCGAAGCGCCCTGGACGCGGTCACCCTGATGACCACCGGCAGTAACTTCCTGAATGAACATATTATCGAAAAGGCGCGGGTTCATTACGCCATTACCGATACCGGCGGCGTCTCGCCCAACGTCGTCCAGGCCCAGGCGGAAGTGCTGTATCTGATCCGCGCCCCGGAGATGGCAGATGTAGAACAGATCTTCGCCCGCATTGAGAAGATTGCCCAGGGGGCCGCGCTAATGACCGAGACCCACGTCAGCTGCCGCTTTGAAAAAGCCTGTTCCAGCTATCTGCCCAACCGCACGCTCGAAGCGGCGATGTATCAGGCGGTAGCGCATTACGGCACGCCGGCATGGAGCGACGACGATCGCGCCTTTGCCGCGGCGATCCGCGCCACTCTCAGCGCCAACGATATCAACAACAGCCTGAACAATATCGCCGGCACCGGCGGCGAGGCGGGGAAAACCTTCGCTCGTCGCCACCGCGATACGCTGCTGATTGATGAGGTGGCGCCGTGGGCGGCCACGGATACGATTCTCGCCGGCTCCACCGACGTCGGCGACGTCAGCTGGAAAGCGCCGGTGGCCCAATGCTTCAGCCCCTGCTTCGCGGTGGGTACCCCGCTGCACAGCTGGCAGCTGGTGAGCCAGGGACGCACCGCCATCGCCCATAAAGGGATGCTGCTGGCGGGGAAAGTCCTCGCGGCGACGGCGATCCGTTTATTCAGCGACCGCGCGCTGCTGGAGGCCAGCCAGCGAGAGCTCAGGCAGGCGCTGGCCGAACATCCTTACCGCTGCCCGATTCCGGCGGAGGTGAGACCGTCGGTTTTACGATAACCATAAGACCAGACCGCTCCTGACAGACGCTGACCGGCATAGCGGCACGCACCGACCATAATAACCGCCGGCAGTACGGGAGCAGGCCTGCCCAACACAACAACGACAACAGAGGAACGCCCATGAGTATGTCATCCATACCGTCGCCTTCCCCCGCCGGAAAGCGCTATGGCTGGGTAGAGAAGATCGGTAATAAGGTCCCGCACCCGTTTTTGCTGTTTATCTATCTTATCGTGGCGCTGATCGCCGCCACGGCGATACTCTCCGCCTTCAACGTCGGGGTGCAAAACCCTGCGGACGGGTCGCGGGTGGTGGTCAAAAACCTGCTCAGCGTGGAAGGGCTGCACTGGTTTTTACCGAACGTGATTAAAAACTTCAGCGGTTTCGCGCCGCTGGGGGCGATCCTCGCCCTGGTGTTGGGCGCCGGCTTTGCCGAGCGGGTGGGCCTGTTGCCCGCGCTGATGGTCAAGATGGCCTCCCACGTTAGCGCCCGTTATGCCAGCTATATGGTGCTATTCATCGCCTTTTTCAGCCATATCTCTTCCGACGCCGCGCTGGTGATCATGCCGCCGCTGGGGGCGCTGATGTTTCTCGCTGTCGGTCGGCATCCGGTCGCCGGCCTGCTGGCGGCGATAGCCGGCGTGGGCTGCGGCTTTACCGCCAATTTACTGATCGTCACCACCGACGTGCTGCTCTCCGGGATCAGCACCGAGGCGGCCAAATCCATCGATGCCTCTCTGCACGTCAGCGTGATCGACAACTGGTACTTTATGGCGACCTCGGTGATCCTCCTGACCCTCGTCGGCGGTTTAATCACTGACAAGCTGGTGGAGCCGAGGCTCGGACAGTGGCAAGGCAGCCGCGACGAAAAGCTGCAAACCCTGACCACTGAGGAGCGTTTCGGCCTGCGCATCGCCGGGGTAGCAACGCTGGCGTTCGTGGCGGTCATCGCCCTGATGGTGGTTCCTGAAAACGGCATTCTTCGCGATCCGGTTCAGCACACGGTGATGCCCTCGCCGTTTATCAAAGGCATCGTGCCGCTGATCATCTTTTTCTTCTTTGTCGTGTCGCTGGCTTACGGCATCGCCACCGGCAAAATTCGCCGTCAGGCCGATCTGCCGCAGTTGATGATTGAGCCGATGAAAGAGATGGCCGGATTTATCGTGATGGTCTTCCCGCTGGCGCAGTTCGTGGCGATGTTCAACTGGAGCAATATGGGCAAGTTTATGGCCGTTGGCCTGACGGACCTGCTGGAGAGCGCCGGCATGAACGGCGTCCCGGCGTTTGTCGGTCTGGCGCTGCTGTCGGCTTTTCTGTGCATGTTTATCGCCAGCGGCTCGGCCATCTGGTCGATTCTGGCGCCGATCTTCGTGCCGATGTTTATGCTGCTGGGCTTTCACCCGGCGTTTGCGCAGATCCTGTTTCGCATCGCCGATTCATCGGTGCTGCCGCTGGCGCCGGTTTCACCGTTTGTACCGCTGTTTCTCGGTTTTTTACAGCGCTACCGACCCGACGCCCGCCTCGGGACTTACTACTCGCTGGTGCTCCCTTATCCGCTGATTTTTCTCGCCGTCTGGCTGCTGTTGCTGGTGGGCTGGTATCTGGCAGGACTGCCCATCGGCCCTGGCATTTATCCGCGGCTCCCTTAAGCCGCTGAAGCGCCAGGGACGGCTGCTTACTCTTAACGCGGCACCTTCATTTTGACCTTACGGGGGACATCTGCGGCTCCGGCGAAGATGCCGAAAAGCGCGCGATACCCGCGTTCGAGCAACAGCGTGAGGCCGTGGATAACCAGGCCGCTGCAGATCAATACGATTACGCCAGTCAGTATATATTGCATAGCCCCACCTCTGAGTTATTAACCGCGCCGCGACGACGCGGTGGCACCTTCCCGGGCGCGCAAAGCGGCGCGGAGGACCGGCGTCGTCAGCTTAAAAGTAGCAAAAACCATGCCCGATAACCCGCGAGGATCGATCCAAAAATAAATCAAGGTACCTGCTGCTGAATGCCGGCCGGGGATACGGGTTTATCTTTTGGGAGTATAGTTGACCGCCGCCGGCGCGTGGTATCGTGTGGCCCTCGTGTACGATGGTGGATGACTGAAACGATGTTGACCTTGCTGCAGGATAAAATGGATACCCCGCTGGGGGCGCTGTGGGTACTCTGCGACGAACAGTTTAATTTACGCGCCGTCGAGTGGGACGAGCACCGCGATCGGATGGAAACCCTGCTCGACGTACACTATCGCCGGGAAGGCTATCAGCGCGTCGACTGCCGCAATCCGGGCGGTCTCAGCAGTAAGCTGAACGACTATTTTGCCGGCGACCTGACCGTTATCGAGACCCTGCCTACCGCTACCGCCGGCACCCCTTTCCAGCGCCAGGTCTGGCAAGCGTTGCGCGATATCCCCTGCGGCCAGGTGATGCACTACGGTCAGCTGGCCGAAGCGCTTGGTCGTCCCGGCGCGGCGCGCGCGGTGGGGGCCGCCAATGGCGCCAACCCGGTGAGTATTGTGGTGCCTTGCCATCGGGTCATCGGACGTAACGGTACGATGACCGGCTATGCCGGCGGCGTGCAGCGTAAAGAGTGGCTTCTGCGCCACGAGGGCTATCTGTTGCTTTGACTGAAAATGCCTTTTCTGGAATTTTCAGGTAATTTTACAATCAAATGTGGCTGAATAATCTATTTTTAATCAAGCAGATATCAGCCTGTTTTGATTTCCCCTGCTGATATTACGTGTTTCAGAGCCTGAAGACTTACCTGCTCATCAAAAAGATGTTAAAATTGACCAATATCAATTAAGGCCTGAGCAGACATATGATCCCTGAGAAGCGAATTATTCGACGCATTCAGTCTGGCGGTTGTGCTATCCATTGTCAGGATTGCAGTATCAGCCAGCTCTGCATCCCCTTTACTCTGAACGAGCACGAGCTTGATCAGCTGGATAATATTATCGAGCGGAAAAAGCCCATCCAGAAAGGTCAAACCTTGTTCAAAGCCGGTGATGAGCTGAAATCGTTGTATGCCATTCGCTCCGGGACCATCAAAAGCTACACCATCACCGAGCAAGGCGATGAGCAGATTACCGGCTTCCACCTGGCGGGCGATCTGGTGGGCTTTGACGCCATCGGCACCGGCCTGCACCCGAGCTTCGCCCAGGCGCTGGAAACGTCGATGGTATGCGAGATCCCCTTTGAAACCCTCGACGATCTTTCCGGAAAAATGCCGAATCTGCGTCAGCAGATGATGCGCCTGATGAGCGGTGAGATCAAAGGCGACCAGGATATGATCCTGCTGCTTTCCAAAAAGAACGCCGAAGAGCGCCTGGCCGCGTTTATCTATAACCTGTCCCGCCGTTTCGCGCAGCGCGGTTTCTCTCCCCGTGAGTTCCGTCTGACCATGACCCGCGGCGACATTGGCAACTATCTCGGCCTCACCGTCGAAACCATCAGCCGTCTGCTGGGGCGTTTCCAGAAGAGCGGCATGCTGGCGGTGAAAGGCAAATACATCACCATTGAAAACGGCGACCTGCTGGCCCAGCTGGCCGGTCAGGCGCGTAACGTCGCTTAATCTCCGCGCAACACCTGGTCAGGATCGGCAATTTTTTCAGATTTGTTGATCTGACCAGGCTCCTCCCCTGTTTCAATTCATCCATATAGGTTATCTTTTTAATAACTGACGGTAGCTGCAGTTGTAAGGAGACCCTGTATGGCGAAGTATCAGAGCATGCTGGTAGTAATCGATCCTAACCAGGACGACCAGCCGGCACTAAGGCGAGCGGTGTACCTGCACCAACGGATTGGTGGACGCATCAAAGCCTTTTTGCCGATCTATGATTTTTCTTATGAAATGACCACCCTGTTGTCGCCGGATGAACGGACGGCGATGCGTCAGGGCGTCATTGCCCAACGAACGGCCTGGATCCGCGAGCAGGCGAAATTCTATCTTGAATCCGGTGTGCCGATTGACGTGAAGGTGGTGTGGCACAACCGCCCCTTCGAAGCCATTATTCAGGAAGTGATCAGTGAGAAACACGACCTGCTGCTGAAGATGGCCCACCAACACGACAAGCTGGAAGCGGTGATCTTCACCCCGACCGACTGGCATCTGCTGCGTAAGTGCCCTTGCCCGGTCTGGATGGTGAAAGACCAGCCATGGCCAGAAGGCGGTAAAGCGCTGGTCGCCGTCAATCTGGCCAGTGAAGAAAATTATCACAACACCCTCAACGAGAAGCTGGTGCGCGAGACCCTGTCGCTGGCGGAAGAAGTCAACCACACTGAAGTGCACCTTATCGGCGCCTATCCGGTCACCCCGATCAATATCGCGATTGAGCTGCCGGATTTCGATCCCAGCGTCTACAACGACGCCATCCGCGGCCAGCATCTGCTGGCGATGAAAGCCCTGCGGCAGAAGTTTGGCATTGACGAGAAATTCACCCACGTGGAAAAAGGGTTGCCTGAGGAGGTGATCCCGGATCTCGCCGAGCATCTGCAGGCGGGGATCGTGGTGCTGGGTACGGTCGGACGAACCGGCCTCTCCGCGGCGTTCCTTGGCAATACCGCGGAGCAGGTTGTCGACCACCTGCGCTGCGATCTGCTGGTGCTTAAACCAGAGGCCTATCAGACGCCGGTGGAACTGGACGACGACGACGACGATTAACCTTCCCTCCCGGAACGTTCATCATCCCCCGCCTCGCGGGGGATTTTTTTGCCCGCTTTCCCTCAGGCACAAAAAAGGGCCGCTTGCGGCCCCGTCATGGCATGGCGACCCTGAACGACTCAGTGGATACCCAGACGCCAGGCCAGATCGATCTCTTCTTTCAGCTCCAGCGAGGAGAGCGCCATCAGGTCAGCAAACTCCAGTTCCAGCAGTTTAAGTTTTTTCAGATACTGCGCTGGAGTCATGACGGTGGTATCGCGGCGTAAGAATTCGATGGCCATCTGCGTTGGGGTTAACTCGGTATCCATAATATCCTCTGTCTGATGTAATAACCGGAACATTATATCACCTTTTACCGCTTATTTTATGAACAATCCCTGGTATCCCAGTGCATATAAAAAAGCCGTCTCACAGGAGACGGCTTATAAACAAACGTTGTAAAACAATAATGTTACATTACAGCGCTTTCAGGATCGCATCGACGCTGGCTTTGGCATCACCGAACAGCATATGGGTGTTCTCTTTAAAGAACAGCGGGTTCTGTACGCCGGCGTAACCGGTGTTCATCGAACGCTTAAAGACCACCACGTTCTGCGCTTTCCACACCTCAAGCACCGGCATGCCGGCGATCGGGCTCTTCGGATCGTCCTGCGCCGCCGGGTTGACGGTATCGTTAGCGCCGATGACCAGCACGGTGTCGGTATCGCTGAAATCATCGTTGATCTCATCCATCTCCAGCACGATGTCGTAAGGCACTTTAGCCTCCGCCAGCAGGACGTTCATATGTCCCGGTAGACGGCCGGCGACCGGGTGAATGCCAAAGCGCACCTTAATGCCGCGCGCCCGCAGCTTCTCGGTAATTTCTGCCACCGGATACTGCGCCTGGGCCACCGCCATACCGTAGCCCGGGGTGATGATGACCGAGTGCGAATTTTTCAGCATCTCCGCCGTCTCTTCGGCGCTAATTTCGCGGTGCTCGCCCACTTCTTCATCGCCACCGCTGGAGGAACCATCGGTGCCGAAGCCGCCGGCGATCACGCTGATAAAGGAGCGGTTCATCGCCTTACACATAATGTAAGAGAGAATGGCGCCGGAAGAGCCCACCAGCGCGCCGGTGACGATCAGCAGGTCATTGCTCAGCATAAAGCCCGCCGCCGCCGCCGCCCAGCCCGAGTAGGAGTTGAGCATCGAGACCACCACCGGCATGTCCGCGCCGCCGATGGAGGCCACCAGGTGCCAGCCGAAGGCCAGCGCGATCGCGGTCATCACCAGCAGGCACAGGACCTGGGTGCCGGTGCTATCGGAGCGCACAAAAATCACCATCAGGATGAAGGAAACCACCAGCGCCGCCAGGTTAAGCTTATGGCGATTAGGCAGCATCAGCGGTTTGGAGGAGATCTTGCCGCGCAGTTTACCAAACGCCACTACCGAACCGGTGAAGGTCACCGCGCCGATGAAGATGCCGAGGAACACTTCGGTCAAATGGATATTGACCAGAATCTGCTCCATGCCGGTTTCATGCTGCAGGTAGCTGTTAAACCCTACCAGCACCGCCGCCAGGCCCACGAAGCTGTGCAGGATGGCCACCAGCTCCGGCATCTCGGTCATTTCGACCTTCTTCGCCAGACGAATACCGATTGCCCCACCGATCACCATCGCGAGGATAATCCAGCCGACGTTGCCGGCGTCCGGACCCAGAATAGTGGCGATCAGGGCGATGGCCATCCCGGCGATGCCGAAATAGTTGCCCTGCTGCGAGGTTTCGTGTTTCGACAGACCCGCCAGGCTGAAAATAAACAGGATTGCAGCAACAATGTATGCAGCTGTAACTAATCCACCAGACATGTGCTACCCCTTATCCTTTGCGAAACATTTTCAGCATGCGCTGAGTCACGGTAAAACCACCGAAAATATTAATGCTGGCGATCAGTACCGCGATAAAGCTCAGGAAGCTGACCCAGCCGCCGTGGCCTATCTGCAGCAACGCGCCAACCACGATAATGCCCGAAATGGCGTTCGTCACCGACATCAGCGGCGTATGCAGCGCATGGGAGACATTCCATACCACGTAGTAACCCACCACGCAGGCCAGCGCGAAGACAGTGAAATGGCCGAGGAACTCTTTAGGCGCCACGTTGGCCAGCCAGCCGAAGAGAATAATCGCCAGCGCTATCAGCGAATATTTGCGCCACGGCGACGCCGGTTTCACCTCTTCTTTCGGCGCTTCCACTTTTTTCGCCGCGGCCTGCGGCTGAGCGGAGACCTGAATCGGCGGCGCCGGCCAGGTGATTTCGCCTTCACGCACCACGGTCACACCGCGCACCACCACGTCATCGAAATCGATGACGATATTGCCGTCTTTCTCTTTGCACAGCAGCTTCAGCAGGTTCACCAGGTTGGTGCCGTAGAGCTGGGAGGACTGGGTCGGCAGACGGCCTGGCAGGTCGGTATAACCGATAATTTTCACGCCGTTGGCGGTGGTCACCACTTCGCCCGGCACGGTGTACTCGCAGTTGCCGCCGTTTTGCGAGGCGAGATCGACCACCACGCTGCCCGACTTCATGGCGTCAACCATTTCCCGGGTGATCAGCTTCGGCGCCGGCTTGCCCGGAATTAACGCCGTGGTGACGATAATATCGACCTCTTTCGCCTGGGCGGCGAACAGCGCCATTTCGGCCTGAATAAAGGCCTCGGACATCACCTTGGCATAGCCGTCGCCGCTGCCCGCTTCCTCTTTAAAATCCAGTTCGAGGAATTCGGCGCCCATACTCTGCACCTGCTCCTTCACTTCCGGACGGGTATCGAAGGCGCGAACAATCGCCCCCAGGCTGTTGGCGGCGCCAATCGCCGCCAGACCGGCCACCCCGGCACCGATAACCATCACCTTGGCGGGCGGAACTTTGCCTGCCGCGGTAATCTGCCCGGTAAAGAAACGGCCGAATTCATGGGCCGCTTCAACGATAGCGCGGTACCCGGCGATATTGGCCATTGAGCTTAGCGCATCCAGCGACTGGGCGCGGGAGATACGCGGCACCGAATCCATCGCCATCACGTTGATATTGCGGGCCGCCAGTTTCTCCATCAGCTGCGGGTTTTGCGCCGGCCAGATAAAACTGATCAGCGTGGTTCCTGGATTCAACAGGGCAATTTCATCGTCATTCGGGGCATTGACCTTGAGGATGACATCAGACTGCCACACCTCGTCGCCGGTCACGATCTCAGCCCCTGCCTGGGCAAAGGCCTCATCGTCAAAGCTGGCCAGCTTCCCGACGCCGCTTTCTACCGCGACGCTAAAGCCGAGTTTGAGCAACTGCTCAACGGTCTTCGGCGTGGCGGCGGCCCGGGTCTCCTGGGCTAGCCTTTCTTGTGGTACACCAATACGCATAGTTTTCCCTTCCATCGGTTTTTGATGATGGTTTACTTTTCTGACCAACAACGACAGGACGGCAAAATCGTCCTCGCCGTCTTTCGCTGTCTGCAAAATGAAACAGTAACAAACTTTTTATAACCTACTGAAAATAGCGATTGTGATCTACAGCGATAAAACAGAAATTTTGATTTTATTGCTTATTGTCAGCACAGATGGTTCCGGGCAGCAATATTTACCTGAATTTGCCTTTCAGGCCTGATAATCCGCTTATCCAGTGGTATAAAACGCCATTTATCGCCATTGAGATCATTGTATTAACATTACATTAACTAATAAAAGTGGTATCGATTATCGTTTTTGCTGGTCAAGCGGCTGTTTTTTCAACATATCGAAAAATGTTATCTTTCCGTCGTATACGATTCGGGCGGCAAGCAAAAAATGACGCAGACAGTCACGGCGATTAAATGCAATAATCAAACGTTTTCAGTCAACAACAACACCAGTATATGGTTTGCGCAAGGCAAAGGATTATTTTTATGAAGCTTAAAAACACCCTCCTGGCGTCTGCTCTCCTGACAACCGCCACGTTGTCTGCCCACGCAGCGACCGAGTTGACCCCGGAGCAGGCGGCTGCGCTGAAGCCCTACGATCGCGTTGTCGTCACCGGCCGGTTTAATGCCATTGGCGACGCGGTGCAAGCGGTATCGCGCAAAGCTGACAAAGACGGCGCGGCCTCATTCTATGTTGTCGACACGTCGGATTACGGCAATGGCGGCAACTGGCGCGTCACGGCTGACCTCTATAAAGACGACGCGCCGAAAGCGGATGCGCCGAAAAATCGCATCATCAATGGCGTGATGGAGCTGCCGAAAGATCAGGCCGTTGAGCTGATGCCTTACGACACCGTCACCGTCCAGGGCTTCTATCGCAGTCAGCCGGAAGTGAACGACGCCATCACCAAAGCGGCGAAAGCGAAAGGCGCCTATGCGTTCTTCATCGTCCGCCAGGTGGACGCCAACCAGGGCGGCAACCAGCGCATTACCGCGTATATCTATAAAAAAGATGCGGAGAAACGCGTTCTGCAGAGCCCGGACGCTATCCCGGCTGATTCTGAAGCCGGCCGCGCGGCGCTGGCCAAAGGCGGCGAAGCGGCGAAAAACGTCGAAATCCCGGGCGTCGCCACCACCGCGGCGGTTGGCTCCGGCACCGGCGTAGGTCGTTTCTTCGAGACCCAGTCGTCGAAAGGCGGACGTTACACTGTCACGCTGCCGGACGGCACCAAAGTTGAAGAAGTGAACAAAGTGACCGCGGCGCAAATGGTGCCGTTCGATAACATCAAGTTCACCGGCAACTATGGCAACATGACGGAAATCTCTTATCAGACGGCGAAACGCGCGGCGAAGAAAGGGGCGAAGTACTACCACATTACCCGCCAGTGGCAGGAACGCGGCGGCAACATCACCATCAGCGCCGATTTGTACAAATAATCGCTGCTGACTGGCTAAAAAGGCGGCGCATCGCCGCCTTTTCATTTTTTTTCATCCCCCGCCATTGCATGGCCCCCGGACACTCCGTAAAATCCCGCGCCTTAGCGCAATCCTCCATTTTTATGCGATTTCGCAAAATAAATATTCTGGAACAGCCATTTTCACCTCGGGAATGCAATGGAAAAGAAACTGGGCCTGAGCGCCCTGACCGCCCTGGTCCTTAGCTCAATGCTCGGCGCTGGCGTATTCAGTTTGCCGCAAAATATGGCGGCCGTGGCCAGCCCTTCCGCTCTGCTCATCGGCTGGGCGATCACCGGCGTCGGGATCCTGTTCCTCGCCTTCGCGATGCTGCTGTTGACCCGTATTCGCCCCGACCTCGACGGCGGGATCTTCACCTACGCCCGTGAAGGGTTCGGCGAGCTGATCGGCTTCTGTTCCGCGTGGGGCTACTGGCTGTGCGCGGTGATTGCCAATGTCTCTTATCTGGTGATCGTCTTTTCGGCGCTCAGTTTCTTCACCGATACCCCTGAGCTGCGCCTGTTTGGCGATGGCAACACCTGGCAGTCGATCGTCGGCGCTTCAGTTCTGCTGTGGGTAGTCCACTTTCTGGTCCTGCGTGGGGTGCAGACGGCGGCGGGGATTAACCTGGTCGCGACCCTCGCCAAGCTGTTGCCGCTGGGAGCGTTTGTCGCCCTCGCCGCCCTGGCCTTTCAGCTGGATACGTTCCGCCTCGATTTCAGCGGCCTGGCGCTGGGCGTACCGGTGTGGGAGCAGGTTAAAAACACGATGCTGATCACTCTGTGGGTGTTCATCGGCGTCGAAGGCGCGGTGGTGGTCTCCGCACGCGCGCGTCACAAGCGCGACGTTGGGCGCGCGACGCTGCTCGCGGTGCTTTCGGCCCTCGCGGTGTATCTGCTGGTCACCCTGCTGTCGCTGGGTGTGGTGCCGCGTAGCGAACTGGCCGAAATGCGCAACCCGTCGATGGCGGGACTGATGGTCAGACTGATGGGCTCGTGGGGTGAAATTGTGATTGCCGCCGGGCTTATCGTGTCGGTGTGCGGCGCCTATCTCAGCTGGACCATCATGGCCGCCGAAGTGCCTTACCTCGCGGCCACCCACAAAGCCTTCCCGCGCCTGTTAGCCCGTCAGAACCGCAACAACGCCCCCTCCGCTTCGCTGTGGCTGACCAATATCAGCGTTCAGGCGTCGCTGGTTTTGATCTGGCTGACCGGTTCGGACTACGGCACCCTGCTGACTATTGCGTCAGAGATGATCCTCGTGCCCTATCTGCTGGTCGGCGCCTTTTTGCTGAAAATCGCCACCCGTCCGCTGCATCAAGCGGTGGGTATCGGCGCCTGCATTTATGGCTTATGGTTATTATACGCGTCGGGACCTGTGCATTTGCTGTTGTCAGTGGTACTTTACGCTCCGGGTCTTCTGGTCTTTTTGTACGCGCGGCGTACGCACCAGCACGATCGTTCGCTCAAACGCCGCGAATTGGCGCTAATTGGTTTATTGCTGGTTGCCGCTGTGCCGGCAACGTGGATGCTGGTGGGGTAAGCGGTCGCCCTGCCGCCTAAATCAAAGGAGATACCCATGGCTGAACTACAGCCCCGCCCGGTTCTGATCACAGGAGGAGGCCGCCGCATCGGCCTCGCGCTGGCGCACCATTTTCTGCAGCAACATCAGCCGGTCATCGTCAGCTATCGCACGCCCTATCCGGCGATCGATGACCTGCGCCAGGCAGGCGCTCTCTGTCTGCAGGCCGACTTCAGCAGCGATGACGGCATTCTGACCTTTGCCGAAGCGGTTAAATCGCATACCAGCGGCCTGCGGGCCATCATCCACAACGCCAGCGACTGGATGGCGGAGAAGCCGGGAGTACCGCTCAGCACGGTGATCAACCGCATGATGCAGATCCACGTCCATGCCCCCTATCTGCTCAACCACGCGCTGGAAGAACTCCTGCGCGGCCACGGCCATGCCGCCAGCGACATTATCCATATCACCGATTACGTGGTGGAGCGCGGGAGCGATAAACATATCGCCTACGCCGCCAGCAAGGCCGCGCTGGACAACATGACCCGCTCCTTCGCCCGTAAGCTGGCGCCGGAGATCAAAGTCAACGCTATAGCCCCGTCGCTGATCATGTTCAATGAAGGTGACGACGAGGCCTATCGTCAGCAGGCGCTGGATAAATCGCTGATGAAAATCGCCCCGGGCGAGAAAGAGATCAGCGACCTTATCGACTATCTGTTTACCAGCCGCTACGTGACCGGCCGGTCATACGCCGTCGACGGCGGTCGCCCTCTGCGTTAGTGGAAGCGGCTCCAGCCAACAATCAACAGCCAGGCACACAGCCCCCAGCACCCCACTGCGCCTGCCAGCGCTAACGGCAGGCGCATGATGCCGGTGAAGTACCACAGCGACAGCAGATAGATAAAATAGGGAACGATCGACCACATGCCGAACACGATAGTGGCGCGCAGGGCTTCAATACCACGCTCGCTGGCAACAATATAGTGGGCGATGAGCGCAAAGGTGGGAAACAGCGGAATAAGCCCGGCGATGGCGTAGTTTTTGGTTTTCGCCAGCACGCCAATCAGCACCACCACCAGCGCGCCCAGCAGCCCTTTGATTAACAGCCCCATGTCCATATGCCTTAACAATGAATCAACAAGTTAGCGCAGCATAGCGGAATTAGCGCTGTTTATAAAACAGGAATGGCGGGTAAAATAGCCGCGGTGTATGTTACTTCTTTTACTGATGTGCAATAGACATGAATAAAATCGTTTTTGTTGAGGATGATCCTGAGGTAGGAGCGCTGATCGCCGCCTATCTCGGCAAGCATGATATGGAGGTGGTGGTCGAGCCTCGCGGCGACCGCGCAGAGGAAGTGATCGCGCGGGAGAAACCGGACCTCGTACTGCTGGACATTATGCTGCCCGGCAAGGACGGAATGACCCTCTGTCGCGATCTGCGTGGGCAATGGCAAGGGCCGATTGTTCTGCTGACCTCGCTCGACAGCGATATGAACCATATCCTCTCCCTGGAGATGGGCGCCAGCGATTATATCCTGAAGACCACACCGCCGGCTGTGCTGCTGGCGCGACTGCGTCTGCATTTGCGCCAGCATATCGCCCCGGCGGGTACAGGCGCGCCTTCGACGCTGACCCCGCACAAGACCATCTCCTTTGGCTCACTGACCATTGACCCGGTCAACCGCCAGGTGCTGCTCGGCGGAGAAAGCGTCGCCCTGTCCACCGCCGATTTCGACCTGCTGTGGGAGCTGGCCACCCACGCCGGGCAGATTATGGACCGCGACGCCTTGCTGAAAAATTTACGCGGCGTCACCTACGACGGGATGGATCGCAGCGTTGACGTCGCTATCTCGCGCCTGCGCAAAAAACTGCTCGATAACGCCACCGAACCCTACCGGATTAAGACGGTACGCAACAAAGGCTACCTCTTCGCCCCCCACGCCTGGGATAACTGAGCGGTCAGTCTGCGGCCCTGAAAGGGGCCCGTTTCACCGCCTGTTCCCCGGCGGCAAGCGCATCGCATTTTTTCGCCACCTTCGCGCTGGCTGACCGCCGCCCATTTGTCATATTGAGTAAATCAATATGTTTCGCCGTACAGAAGCCCATCACATAACCCCTCAATATGATTGTGCTCAAGGACTTAGCGTTGTCAGAGTGGCATAAAGCCTGAAAACACAGGACTTTTGCATGATGAAATACGTTGTACTTTTGGCACTTACTCTCTTCACGTCACTCTCTGGCTGGGCTTTTTCTCTCGATAACGCCGATATCCGGCTCCTCTGTCCACAGCGCGGGCAGATTAAGGTGCTTCTTCACCGCTATCAACATACCCAGCAATCCTGGGGAGATCACCATTTCGAAACCGGCGGCGGATACGTGCGCCAGGGGCCGCTGCTGGTGATCCCGTTTGCTAATCTTGATCAGATGATTTACCACCAGACCACCGGCGAATTTGCTTACTGGTATGCCGAAGCAGAACAGCTGGTGCGCTGTCGGCTGCTGAGCCTGGCCACCCTCTATCCGGTGGATATACCCTACTATCGCGAGTAGCGCCCAGCGGCGCGCAGAATACGCTGGCCACAATCCTGGCCTCATGCAGACGTAAGCCCGCAATGAGTGACAGCGTCACATTTTTAACGGCGTCGCTCCCCCCGGCTGGCTATTGTCAGGGGGCATAAACCCTGCTTTGATAGCGTATCGGTTATGCCCGCGCGGGCTTCGGCTCGCCCCGGTAAATCCGTGACGTTTTCGCCCTGCCCTGCAGATGGTCCGGGGCGCCGGCAGGTTTCTCTTTTTGAATATGCGGTAATGTAATGAAAAAGCTGTTCGTGCAGTTCTATCTTCTGCTCTTCGTCTGCTTTCTGGTGATGACCATGCTGGTGGGCCTGGTCTATAAATTTACCGCTGAACGCGCCGGAAGGCAGTCGCTTGACGATCTGATGAAAAGCTCACTGTATCTGATGCGCAGCGAGCTGCGGGAAATTCCGCCTCGCGACTGGAGCAAGACGCTTAAAGAGCTGGACCTTAATCTGTCGTTCGACCTGCACATCGAGCCGATGAGCAAATTTAAATTGTCGGAAAGCTCGATGCAGCACCTGCGCGCTGGGGATATTGTTGCGCTCGACGACCAGTACACCTTTATCCAGCGCATCCCCCGCAGCCACTATGTGTTATCCGTGGGCCCGGTACCCTATCTCTATTTTCTGCATGAAATGCGCCTGCTGGACGTGGCGCTGATGGCGTTTATCGCTATCTCGCTGGCCTTCCCGGTGTTTATCTGGATGCGTCCGCACTGGCAGGACATGCTGCGCATTGAGACCGCCGCCCAGCGCTTTGGCGAAGGCCACCTCAGCGAGCGTATTCATTTTGACAGCATGTCCAGCTTTGAGCGGCTCGGGGTGGCCTTTAACCAGATGGCCGACAACATTAACGCCCTCATTGCCAGCAAAAAGCAGCTGATTGACGGCATCGCCCATGAGCTCAGGACGCCTCTGGTGCGCCTGCGCTACCGTCTGGAGATGAGCGAAAACCTCACCGAGGCGGAATCGCAGGCGCTGAACCGTGATATCGGCCAACTGGAGGCGCTCATTGAAGAGCTCCTGACCTACGCCCGTCTCGACCGCCCGCAGACGGAGCTCAGCCTGACCACCCCCGATTTTCCCGCCTGGATCAGCGACCACGTCGAGGATATCCAGATGGTCAACCCGCAGCGCGAGGTCTGCCTGGCGACGCTGACCCGCGGCAACTATGGCGCGCTGGATATGCGGTTGATGGAGCGGGTGCTGGATAATCTGGTGAATAACGCCCTGCGCTACAGCAGTCAGCGGGTGGCGGTCAGCCTGACCCTGCAGGGTGCCCGCGCGTCGTTGCAGGTCGATGATGACGGCCCGGGCATTGCCCCCGAGGAGCGCGAGCGGGTGTTCGAGCCTTTTGTTCGTCTTGACCCCAGCCGCGATCGGGCGACCGGAGGCTGCGGCCTCGGCCTGGCCATCGTCCACAGTATCGCCCAGGCGATGGGGGGCGAGGTTCGCTGCGAGGCCAGTCCTCTCGGCGGCGCCCGCTTCTGCTTTAGCTGGCCGGTCTATCATCAGTTGCCCGATTTTACCTCTGCCTGAATAAAAGTTGCACAGCGGCCGCGGGCTGGGTATGCTGTAAAAATCGAATACTATGTTGTAACTAAGGTGAATGCGATGACCAGCTACGACCTCGTTGAACGTCTGAATGATACCTTTCGCCAGATCGAGCTGGAGCTGCAGGCGCTGCGCCAGGCGTTAACGACCTGTCGACTGCTGGCGGGCCGGGTGTTTGAGCTGCCGGCAATCAGTAAAGATGCCGAGCATGACCCGCTGGCGAACATTACTGTCGTCCAGCACACCGGGGAGGCGGCGCTGGATCTCGCCCTGCGACACTATGGCCATCTGTTTATCCAGCAGCAATCGGAAACCCGCAGCAGCAAAGCCGCCGTCCGCCTGCCGGGTGCTATCTGCCTGCAGGTCACCGCCGCGGAACAGCAGGCGCTGCTGGCGCGCATTCAGCAGATCAACACCCTTAAGGCCACCTTCGAGAAAATCGTCACCGTCGACTCTGGCCTGCCCCCCACCGCCCGCTTTGAGTGGGTGCATCGCCATTTGCCTGGATTAATTACCCTCAGCGCCTATCGCACGCTAACGCCCCTTCTCGACCCGAGCACTATCCGCTTCGGTTGGGCCAATAAGCACGTGATCAAAAACCTGACCCGCGACCAGGTGTTGATGATGCTGGAGAAAAGCCTGCAATCGCCGCGGGCGGTGCCGCCCTGGACCCGCGAGCAGTGGCAGAGCAAACTGGAGAGGGAGTATCAGGATATCGCCGCCCTGCCGCAGCGGGCGCGGCTGAAAATTAAACGGCCGGTGAAAGTACAGCCGATTGCCCGCGTCTGGTATGCCAGCGAGCAGAAACAGGTGCAGTACGCCTGCCCCAGCCCGCTGATCGCCCTGATATCCGGCAGCCAGGGGGTCAGCGTGCCGGATATTGGCGAATTGCTCAACTACGATGCCGACAACGTGCAATACCGCTACAAACCGGAGGCGCAGTCGCTGAGATTACTGATCCCTCGCCTGCACCTCTGGCTGGCTAGCGAGTAGCCAGGCTGCCGACCATCAGCTCCGGGCGCACCCAGCTGTCGAATTCGGCTTCCGTCAGGTAGCCCAGCGCCAGCGCCGAGGCCTTCAGGGTCAGCCCCTCATGGTGCGCTTTTTTGGCGATCTCCGCCGCTTTATCATAGCCGATATGGGTATTCAGCGCGGTCACCAGCATCAGCGACTCGTTGAGCAGCTGGTTGATCCGCTCGCGATTCGGCTCAATCCCCACCGCACAGTGCTCGTTAAAGCTCGCCATGCCGTCCGCCAGCAGACGCACCGACTGCAGGAAGTTGTGAATGACCATCGGCCGATAGACGTTGAGCTCGAAGTTACCCGAGGCGCCGCCGATATTCACTGCCACATCGTTACCCATCACCTGGCAGCAGACCATGGTCAGGGCTTCGCACTGCGTCGGGTTGACCTTGCCGGGCATAATCGATGACCCGGGCTCGTTTTCCGGGATGGCGATTTCCCCAATCCCGCAGCGCGGCCCGGAGGCCAGCCAGCGGACATCGTTAGCGATTTTCATCAGCGAGGCCGCCAGACCTTTCAGCGCGCCGTGGGCATGGACCAGGGCATCGACGGTGGCCAGCGCTTCGAATTTGTTCGGCGCGGTGACAAACGGCTGTCCGCTGAGCGAGGCCAGTTCGGCCGCCACCCGCACGGCATATTCCGGATGAGTATTCAGCCCGGTACCCACCGCCGTCCCGCCCAGCGCCAGCTCGGCGAGATGCGGCTGGCTGGCGTCAAGATGCTTCAGGTTATGGTCCAGCATCGCCACCCAGCCGGAGATTTCCTGGCCTAAGGTGAGCGGCGTGGCGTCCTGCAGATGGGTGCGACCGATCTTAACGATATCTCTGAAGGCCACCGCTTTTTCGTTGAGCGTGGCCCGCAGCGCCTGCAGCGGCGGGAGCAATTTTTCCCGCAGGGCAATCAGCGCCGCGACGTGCATAGCGGTGGGGAACACATCATTCGAGCTTTGGCTTTTATTGACATCGTCATTGGGGTGGATTTTTCGCGCCATCCCCCGCTCACCGCCGAGCAGTTCACTGGCGCGGTTGGCCAGCACCTCGTTCATATTCATATTGCTCTGGGTGCCGGAACCGGTCTGCCAGATAGCCAGCGGAAACTCCTGGGGGTGTTTTCCGGCCAGCACTTCGTCAGCGGCGGCGACGATCGCCCCGGCTTTCTCCGGCGTCAGCAGGCCAAGATCCTGATTGACCTTCGCCGCCGCCCGCTTGGTCAGCGCGAGGGCATATATCAGCTCTCCGGGCATTTTTTCGGTCGAGATGCGGAAATGCTCCAGAGAACGCTGGGTCTGGGCGCCCCAGAGTTTATCGGCCGGGACGTCGATGGCGCCCATCGAGTCTTTTTCACTGCGATGCGTTGTCATTACTTTCTCCTTGGATGAAAAGTGCGTCATAGCGACAAAGCTCACCTGCTTAAAAGAGTAAGTATTGGCCAGATTGAAAAGTTGTTTTGGTGGTTCGTGCCGCGAAGCGGCATAAAAAAACCGCCCCGAAGGGCGGCCCAGACCGCTGACAAAATGCAATCGTCGGGATTGCCCGGCGGCGCTGCGCTTGCACGGGCCTACAGAGAATTGCTTAACTGTTTAATATTGCTGTTTTTCGTAGGCCGGGTAAGACGGAAGCCGCCACCCGGCAGAAAGGCGATCCCAATAACGAAAACCGGTTTGTCATCGGCCATAGCCGCCCCGAAGGGCGGCCAGGTTTACTTCACGCAGCGGGCGCACTGCGACGTCTGGATCTGCTGGAAGAAGTCGTTGCCTTTATCATCGACGAGAATAAACGCCGGGAAGTCTTCCACGTCGATTTTCCAGATAGCCTCCATCCCCAGTTCCGGATACGCCACGCACTCAAGGCTGCGGATGCTCTGCTGAGCCAGTACCGCCGCCGGGCCGCCGATGCTGCCGAGGTAGAAGCCGCCGTGCTTGTGGCAGGCGTCGGTGACCTGCTGGCTGCGGTTGCCTTTCGCCAGCATGATCTTGCTCGCGCCGTGCGACTGCAGCAGATCGACGTATGAGTCCATGCGCCCTGCGGTAGTCGGGCCGAGGGAGCCGGAGGCGTAACCGTCCGGCGTCTTGGCCGGGCCGGCGTAGTAGATCGGGTGATCTTTGACGTACTGCGGCAGGGCTTCGCCATTATCAATAAGCTCTTTCAGCTTGGCGTGGGCGATATCGCGGGCCACGATAATAGTGCCGCTCAGCGACAGACGCGTGGACACCGGGTACTGCGACAGCAGCGCCAGGATCTCGCTCATCGGCTGGTTAAGATTCACTTTCACTGCTTCGCCTTCCCCGGCCTGGCGCAGATGCTCAGGGATATATTTCCCCGGATTGCTCTCCAGCTTCTCAATCCAGATGCCGTCGCGGTTGATTTTGGCTTTGATGTTGCGGTCGGCGGAACAGGAGACGCCCATCCCTACCGGGCAGGAAGCGCCGTGACGCGGCAGACGGATCACGCGGATATCGTGGGCGAAATATTTGCCGCCGAACTGCGCGCCGAGGCCGAGGTTCTGCGCTTCCAGCAGCAGTTCTTGCTCCAGTTGCACGTCGCGGAAAGCCTGCCCATGTTCGTTACCTTCGGTCGGCAGGCCATCGTAGTATTTGGTGGAGGCCAGCTTGACGGTTTTCAGCGTCGCTTCCGCCGAAGTCCCGCCGATGACAAAGGCGATATGGTACGGCGGACAAGCGGCGGTCCCCAGGGTGCGCATCTTCTCGACCAGATAGTTTTTCAGCTTCGCCGGGGTGATCAGCGCTTTGGTTTCCTGGTACAGATAGGTTTTGTTAGCCGAGCCGCCGCCCTTGGCGATGCAGAGGAATTTATACTCATCGCCATCGGTAGCATAGAGGTCAATCTGCGCCGGCAGGTTGGTGCCGGTGTTGACCTCTTTATACATATCCAGCGGGGCGTTCTGCGAATAGCGCAGGTTGTCCTGGATATAGGTGTTGTACACCCCCTGCGCCAGGGCGGCCTCATCGCCGCCGCCGGTCCAGACGCGCTGGCCTTTTTTACCCATGATGATCGCGGTGCCGGTGTCCTGACAGGTGGGCAGAATGCCTTTGGCGGCGATATCGGAGTTGCGCAGGAACTGCAGGGCGACGTATTTGTCGTTTTCGCTGGCTTCCGGGTCGTTCAGGATATCCGCCACCTGCTGCTGATGCGCCGGGCGAAGCATAAAGGAGGCGTCGTGGAAGGCATGTTGCGCCAGAAGGGTCAGCGCCTGAGGGTCAACTTTTAGCACTTCCTGGCCGGCAAATTCGGCGACGGAGACGTAATCACTGCTGAGGAGATAATACTCGGTGTCATCCTTTTTGAGGGGAAAAGGATCCTGGTAAACAAACGGTTTATTCGACATTGTACTCTCACTTACTGCTTTGGCTGATTATGTTTCAGGCAGGGACTCCATGTGCCTGTAGAAAAGCGAGTCGATCAATCTTACACAATTTTTTAACAAAAACTGAGACAGGGACGACTTTTTCTTTCAGCAGTTGCTTCTCCAGCGTTTGCTGGTTTAATAGGGCGATAATTTTACTTTGATTGATACAGGGAATGAGAATGCAAAAGCTGATCAACGCCGTACAGAACTATGCCTGGGGAAGCCATACCGCCTTAACTGAACTGTATGGCATCGCCAACCCGGACAACCAGCCGATGGCAGAGCTGTGGATGGGGGCGCATCCGAAGAGCAGCTCGCAGGTCCTGACGGCCGATGGCCAGCCGCGTTCGCTGCGCGAGGTGATTGACGCGGATAAAGCCGCCCTGCTCGGCGACAAAGTGGCGCAACGCTTCGGTGAGCTGCCGTTCCTGTTTAAAGTGCTGTGCGCCGCGCAGCCTCTGTCCATTCAGGTCCATCCTAACAAGCAGGCCTCCGAAGAGGGTTTCGCCCGCGAGAACGCCGCCGGCATCCCCCTCTCCGCCGCCGAACGTAACTACAAAGATCCGAACCACAAGCCGGAGCTGGTTTTCGCCCTGACCCCGTTCCTGGCGATGAACGCGTTTCGCGAGTTCAGCGAAATTGTCAGCCTGCTGCAGCCGGTGGCCAACGCACACCCGGCGATCGGCGCCTTCCTGCAGCAGCCGGACGCGACTCGCCTGAGCCAGCTGTTTGCCAGCCTGCTGAATATGCAGGGCGAGGAAAAAGCCCAGGCGCTGCAGGCGCTGCGCGAGGTGCTGGACCGTGAGCAGGGCGAACCGTGGCAGACCATCCGCCTGATCGCGGAATTCTATCCCGACGACAGCGGCCTCTTCTCCCCACTGCTGCTGAACGTGGTGAAGCTGAATCCTGGCGAAGCGATGTTCCTGTTTGCCGAAACGCCGCACGCTTATCTGCAAGGGGTAGCGCTGGAGGTGATGGCCAACTCGGATAACGTGCTCCGCGCCGGCCTGACGCCGAAGTACATTGATATCCCTGAGCTGGTGGCCAACGTTAAGTTCGAGGCTAAACCGGCGGGTGAGCTGCTGACCCAGCCCCAGCGCCACGGCGCGGAACTGGACTTCCCGATCCCGGTGGAAGATTTTGCCTTCTCGCTGCACGATCTCTCCACCGAGGCCAGCGATCTGGCCCAGGCGAGCGCGGCGATCGTTTTCTGCGTCGACGGCGAAGCCGTGCTGCGCAAAGGCGACCTGAGCCTGACCCTCAAGCCGGGCGAATCGGCCTTTGTGGCCGCCAATGAATCGCCGGTGCAGGTCAGCGGCCATGGCCGCGTGGCGCGCGTGTTCAATAAGCTCCAGTAAACGACTGACCTTTCAGGTCGCGCTTACTGATTATGACAACTCAGCCAGGCGGTCTCTCCGCCTGGCTTCATTTATGGACAAATGCTATGAAAAAATCGCTGGTCGCAGCAGGAATCATCGTGGCGCTGGGCGTGGTATGGACAGGCGGCGCCTGGTACACCGGTAAACAGCTGGAAGGCCGAATTGCCGATATGGTGCAGCAGGCTAACACGCAGCTACGCAGCAGCGCGCCGGAGTCAGGTCTGGAGCTGAGCTATCAGGACTACCAGCGCGGGCTGTTCAGCAGCCATCTGCAGCTGGTGGTGAAGCCCATCGCCGGTCAGGCTAACGGCTGGCTGGCCGCCGGACAGAGCGTGGTGCTTGACGAGGTGGTCGATCACGGCCCCTTCCCGCTGGCCTCGTTAAAAACCTTTAATCTGGCCCCGGCGATGGCTTCGGTCCACACCACGCTGGTGAAAAACGACGCCAGCCAGGCATTGTTCGAGATAGCCAAAGGCACTACCCCCTTCACCGTTGATACGCGCATCGCCTACAGCGGCGACAGCCAGTCGGCGATCGTTCTCAATGCCCTCGACTACGCCAAAGGGGATGAGAAAGTCACCTTCAGCGGCGGCCAGTTCCAGCTCGACGCCGACCGAGACGGCAAAAACATCAGCCTGAAGGGCCAGGCCGGCAGCGGTCAGATCGATGCCCTCAACGAATATAACCAGAAGGTGCAACTGCGCTTCGTCAACCTGACCACCGACGGCGCCACCGAGCTGGCCAGCTTCAACGAGCGTATCGGCCAGCAAAAAATGACCCTCGATAAGCTGGCCATCAGCGTCGAAGGCAAAGAGCTGGCGCTGGTTGACGGCATGGCGCTGGACGGCGGCTCGACGCTGACCAAGGACGGCAAAGGCGTGAACAGCCAGGTGAACTACACCGTCAACAGCCTTAAGCTGCAGGGTCAGGATATGGGCAGCGGCAAACTGACGCTGAAAGTGGATAACGTCGACGGTCAGGCGTGGCACCAGTTCAGCCAGCAGTACAGCGCGCAGTCTCAGGCGCTGCTGGCGAAGCCAGAGCTGGCGCAGAACCCGGAGCTGTACCAGCAGGCGCTTACCGAAACCCTGTTCAATGCGCTGCCGATCCTGCTTAAGGGCAATCCGTCGGTGACCATCTCCCCGCTGAGCTGGCGCAATGCCAAAGGCGAAAGCACCCTCAACCTCTCGGTTCTGCTGAAAGATCCGGCCCAGGTGACCGCTCCGCCGCAGACGCTGGCGGACAGCCTGGATCGCGTGGTGCAGTCCCTTGACGGCAAAGTGGTGATCCCGGTGGATATGGCGACGGAGTTTATGACTAAGATCGCCGGTCTGGAAGGCTACCAGCCAGCCGACGCCGCCAAACTCGCCGATCAGCAGGTCAAAGGCCTGGCGGCGATGGGCCAGATGTTCCGCATCACCACCATGGAAGATAACGCCATCAGCAGCAGCCTGCAGTACGCGAACGGCCAGGTGACGCTGAACGGCCAGAAAATGCCGCTGGAGGATTTTGCCGCGATGTTTGGTCTGGAAGCGCCTTCGCTACCGGACGGCGCGCCGCAGGACGGCCAGCCTCAGCAGGACGACGCCGCCCCGCAGCCGTAACGTATCGGCTCAGGAGACGGCCACCGCGCGCCGTCTCCGTCATTTTCTCGTCACCAGCCGCGGGGGCATGATCTGGTTTCGCGTCTCGCCCGCGCCCTCCTCCAGCCGCCGCAGCATCGACTCCGCCAGCGTTTTGCCCATCTCGCGCGCCGGGGTAGTGACCCAGGTGAGCGGCAGGTCGTCAAGCGCGGCCTCGGGCACATCGGCGAACGCCGCCAGCGCCACCCGCTGCTCGAAGTAGCTGTCGACGCCATCTTCCCCGCTCTGCCTTCCAGCCCGCAGCAGACCGAACCACGCGCCGGTCGCTACCACGTTGTTGTAGCACACCACCGCGGTGATGGTCGGATTTTGCCCCAGCAGCGCGGTCATCGCCTCCGCCGCCTGCTTCTGGCTCGACTCGCACTCCAGCACCCATTCGCTGTGAAACGGCAGACCGTATTTCAGCAAGGTGGCGCAATAGCCGCCGACCCGCTCGGCGCGCGTTAGCGACGAGCTCTGGCCGCCAAGCCAGGCGATCCGCTGATGGCCGCGGCGGATCAGATGCTCGGTCACCAGCTGCGCCGCCTGCATGTTGTCCGGGCGGATCAGGTCGACATCGTCGAGATAGCTGGCGCGGGAAGCGAACACCAGCGGCACCCCCGCCTCCGCCGCCCGCTCGCGCAGCTCGCTGCCGCGGTCGATGGCCCCGGCGATGATCACCCCGTCCACCCCCTGCGCCGCCAGCGTATCAAACCGCTGAGCCATCTTCTCGCCGCTGCGTCCCCCCTGGGTGAGAAACACCATTTTCCCCTGCCTCTCCAGGGCATCGGTGAGGCCGGCGGTTAACTCGGCATAGAACGGTTTAGAGAGATCGCTGACGATAAGGCCAATCACCCCGCTCTGTCCGCCGCGCAGCGAGGCGGCCTGACGGTTGCGCACAAATCCCAGCTGCTCGATGGCCTGATTAACCCGCTCGCCGGTGGCGCTGGAGATGCGCCCTTTGCCGCTCAGCACCAGCGAAACGGTGCTCACGGAGACGCCGGCGGCCAGTGCCACATCATTGATGGTGATCTTTTTTGCGATTGCCATAACCTGCTGGCTGACTCCCTTGCCTGTCGATAAAACGTTTTATCATTGTGTGATCTTTATAAACCTTATTATCGCTTGAATATGTGATTTTTATCGCACTAAAAAGTGATAAAACGTTTTATCTTGCCGTGGCGTTAGTTCTTCCCGACCACTTGAGAATCAGGAACCGTGCTATGACGGCGAAAACCGCACCAAAAATCACCTTGTGGGAATTTTTCCAGCAGCTGGGAAAAACCTTTATGCTGCCCGTGGCGTTGCTCTCGTTTTGCGGGATCATGCTGGGGATCGGCAGCTCGTTAAGCAGTCACGATGTTTTGACCCTGCTGCCGTGGCTGGATATGCCGCTGCTGCAGGCCATCTTTATCTGGATGAGCAAAGTCGGCTCCTTTGCCTTCAGCTTCCTGCCGGTGATGTTTTGTATCGCCATCCCGTTGGGGCTGGCACGGGAGAACAAAGGCGTCGCCGCCTTCGCCGGTTTTGTCGGCTACGCGGTCATGAACCTGGCGGTCAACTTCTGGCTGACGGCGAAAGGCATTCTGCCCACCACCGACGCCGCGATCCTTAAGGCCAACAATATCCAGAACATCATCGGTATTCCATCGATCGATACCGGGATCCTCGGGGCGGTTATCGCCGGGATTATCGTCTGGCTGCTGCATGAGCGCTTTCACAACATTCGCCTGCCGGACGCCCTGGCCTTCTTCGGCGGCACCCGCTTCGTGCCGATCGTCACCACCGTGGTGCTGGGTCTGGTCGGTCTGGCGATCCCGCTGGTGTGGCCGGTCTTCGCCATGGGGATCAACGCCCTCGGGAAGATGATCAATAGCGCCGGCGATTTTGGGCCGATGATCTTCGGCACCGGCGAGCGACTGCTGCTGCCGTTTGGCTTGCACCACATCCTGGTGGCGCTGATCCGCTTCACGGAAGCCGGCGGCACCCTCGACGTCTGCGGCCACAGCGTCAGCGGCGCGCTGACCATCTTCCAGGCGCAGCTAAGCTGCCCGACCACCCACGGCTTCGCCGAAAGCGCCACCCGCTTCCTGTCGCAGGGTAAGATGCCAGCCTTCCTCGGCGGTCTGCCGGGCGCCGCGCTGGCGATGTACCACTGCGCCCGTCCGGAAAACCGGCATAAAATTAAAGGCCTGCTGATCTCCGGGGTGATCGCCTGCGTGGTGGGCGGCACCACCGAGCCGCTGGAGTTCCTGTTCCTGTTCGTGGCGCCGGTCCTGTATGTCATCCACGCCCTGCTGACCGGTCTCGGCTTTACCATCATGGCGGTGCTCGGCGTCACCATCGGCAACACCGACGGCAATATTATCGACTTCGTGGTGTTTGGCATCCTGCATGGTCTGGCGACCAAGTGGTATCTGGTGCCGGTGGTGGCGGCAATCTGGTTTGCGGCCTACTATGCCATCTTCCGCTTCGCCATCACCCGCTTCAATCTGAAAACGCCGGGCCGCGATATCGACACCGCCGCCAGCGTGGAGAAAGCGGTCGCTGGCACCATTGGTAAATCCGGGTATAACGTGCCGGCGATTCTGGCGGCCCTCGGCGGCGCCGACAACATTGTCTCGCTGGATAACTGCATTACCCGTCTGCGTCTGTCGGTACACGATATGAGCAAAGTGGACGCTGCCGCGCTGAAAGCCCACCGCGCCATCGGGGTGGTTCAGCTCAACCAGCATAATCTGCAGGTGGTGATTGGCCCGCAGGTGCAGTCGGTAAAAGATGAAATGGCCACGCTGATGAATACCGTTCAGGCCTGATCTCACCGGTCCCCTTCCGGCACGGAAGGGGACCCTTGCTAAGGAAGTTCCGATGTTTGATTTTTCTATACCCATCGACCGCCACGGCACCTGGTGCACGCAGTGGGACTATGTCGCAGACCGCTTTGGCGTCCCCGACCTGCTGCCGTTCACCATCTCCGATATGGATTTCGCCACCGCGCCCTGCATCCTCGACGCCGTCAGCCGGCGGCTGGCCCACGGCGTGTTCGGCTACAGCCGCTGGCAGAACGAGGCGTTTCTCGGGGCGATTGCCCACTGGTACGCCAGCCGCTTTCACAGCGTCATCGATCCGCAAACGGTGGTTTACGGACCGTCGGTTATTTATATGGTGGCGGAAACCATCCGCCAGTGGTCGCAAGAAGGCGACGGCGTCGTCGTCCATACTCCCGCCTACGATGCGTTCTATAACACTATCACCGCTAACCGCCGACAGATCGCCCCGGTGCCACTGACCCTGACGAACAATCAATGGCACTGCGATATGGCGCGCCTGGAAGCGGCGCTGGCGGAGCCGAAGAATACCCTGCTGCTGCTCTGCAGCCCGCACAACCCAACGGGGAAAGTCTGGCGCCGCGAGGAGCTCCAGACCATGGCGGCGCTGTGCCAAAAGCATGGCGTCAGGGTGATTAGCGACGAAATTCATATGGACATGACCTGGGGCGACCACCGTCATATCCCGTGGAGCGAGGTGGCTCAGGGGCCGTGGGCGCTGTTCACCTCCGGATCAAAGAGCTTCAATATTCCGGCCTTTACCGGGGCCTATGGCTTTATCCCTGAGGCAAACTGCCGCGACAGCTATCTGCAGGCGCTGAAAGCGCGCGATGGACTCTCGTCGCCCTCGGTGCCGGCGCTGCTGGCTCATATCGCCGCCTACCGCGATGGGGCGCCCTGGCTCAACGCCCTGCGCGACTACCTGCAGGAGAACCTGCGCTTTGTGGCTGATACGCTCAATCGCGCCTTTCCTGCGCTACGCTGGCAGCCGCCGGAGGCCACCTACCTGGCGTGGATCGACCTGCGCCCCCTCAACATTGACGACCGCGCACTGCAGCAGGCGCTGATCGCCGGGCAGAAGGTGGCGATTATGCCGGGATATACCTATGGACCCGAAGGCAATGGCTTTCTGCGTCTCAACGTCGGCTGTCCACGCGAGAAGCTGGAGCGCGGTGTCGCAGGGCTGATAGCCGCCCTGCGCAGCCTCAGTTGACGCGCGGCACTGACTACAGATCGTCACGCCGGCGGAACGCCAGGTAGCCGGCGCCGAGGGTAAAGATGCCGACAATCACCACCAGCAGGATAAACCCGTGGTGATTGCTCGCCAGCGGGATCCCGCCGACGTTCATGCCGAAGAAACCGGCCACAATGTTAATCGGTAGCGCGAGGACCGTGATCACCGTCAGGGTGTAGAGGGTGCGGTTGCTCTGCTCCAGCTGGCGGGCGCCGATCTCCTCCTGCAGCAGGCTGATGCGCTCGATCAGGCCGGACAGGTCATTCAGCACCACGCTAAACTCTTCGGTGAACTGACGAAATGCCTGCACCACCGCGCGATCCATCCACGCTGGCGGCCGGTTAAGCAGCCGGAACATTGCCGCCGGTTCCGGCGCCAGCAGCCGTTGAAAACGCAGCAGCATCCGCCGCAGCCGCGCCAGATCGGCCCGATTACGCTGCACGTGATTGCTCAGGAGCCGCTCTTCAATCAGGTCGACGTGGCGGCTGGCCTGGCGCACCACCTGCTCCAGCACCTCCTCCTGCTCCTCCAGCAAAAAGGCCAGCAGTTCAGCGGAGGTATGCACCTTAAGCGTATGCAGACGCGGCAGCATCCATTCGATAAACCGCAATGGTTTGAAACGCGCTGTCACCACCAACTTCGGGCTACAGTAGAGCCACAGCGTGGCGGTTTCCGCGCTGGTGTCTTGCGGACGAAACAGCACGTCGTTAAGCACGGCGAACAGATTTTCCCCTTGCCGTTCAATACGGGTGGTATGCGAGCCGCTGCGGATCTCCTCAAAGAAAAAGTCCGCCACGGGAAAGTGACTGATTAGCCATTTTTCGGCGGTGGCGTGATTGAGATTAAGATGCAGCCAGATAAAGGCCTTATCGTCAGCCAGCGCCTGATAGCTGGCGCATACCTCACCAGAGGCAATAGGCTGTGGGGGGTGATCTTCATGAAACAGATAGCCATACACCAGGCCGGACACTTCCATATCAAAATCGGGCTTTAACATCTTCGCGGTGACGTCTTGACTCATGGCTCCCTCAGGACAGGCACTGGCACCGTTGATGCCCAGATAGCGCCATATTTCGCTATTTTTCGCGGACTGGCAAGGTTAATAATCCTGCCGCAAAACCGTCATCTGAAGGACATATTTCGGGCAGCATGCCTGAGTCATACCCGGCGTGCTGACCAAGCGCATCGCGCGACGATCTGGCCTTCTCGCTGTGCTTTTATTGTCACTATTAAAATAATTTTGATATTCCTCAAAACTTTTTTAGGCGGGAAGCGGTATTAATTTGGCCGCTTAATCATTGCTTACACTGGTTTATTGAGGAGGAGACCATGAAAACCTATGACCGTAATCGTAACGCTATTGCTACCGGCAGTATGGTCATGATCGCTGGTAACGGTACGACGGGCGTGATTAAAGCGATCCATGGCGAGGGGAAAACCGCCGAGCAGCTGCGTCGGGCGGACTGCGTGGAAATCGACGGCTGCGAGGGACGCTTCTGCCCGTTAGATCTGATCCGTCTCGGTTTCCATTAATCCCTGCCGTCAAGGCACCATGAGCAGGCCACCCAGCGTGGCCTCTTCTTTTTCAGGCTGATCCAGGCGCTTAGCGAAAGCTCCACTGAATACTCATCACGAAGATCGCCGGTATAATAATCCCGCCCTCGACGCCGAAGTAATCGGTAAAGTTGTATTGCAGACCATGATAAATATAGGGCGAAAAACCGACGCCGGTGATTTTTTTGGCGGTGCGGTAGGTGCCTGAGTCGCCGCAGTGGCTGAAAGCGTCAAAGAAAAATTCCCCGGTATAGGCATACACCCCTTTCAGCAGCCAGCCGGTGTCGTTTTTCAGCCAGTCGCGGCGCACGCCGAGGGTCAGACAGCGATCGTCGAAGCTATTTTTCATGGTGCCGACCAGCGCGCTGTATTTTGAATCCGCTGAAAACTTGCGCTCCACCGAGAAAAAGTTGTTGTTGAAATGCTCGTTATATTGTCCGTGGTTACCGGTCATGTGATAAACATAGGAGCCGGTATTCATCGAATAAAGATTGAATTCCCCGGCCTGCGCCGACGGCATGGCAACCAACAATAGCCCGGATAACAAGATCCATAATTTATTTAACATTCAGTAACCTACGCCACACCTGTAAAAAAGAACCCGGCATACTATCACCGCGAAGCTAAACCAAAGGGCAATCAGATACACCGACGCTTTTCGCGGCAGGCAAACATGATGCTATAAGCACTATAGCAGTCGCCCTCTCGCCTGGTGAGCGCCAGCGGCTATACTGCTGACACATTCATCTTATTGATTAAGGACTGCTGTGTTAGCCACTCTCCTCGTTGCGCTGGTCGCTATTATTCATCTCGCCATCCTGGTGCTGGAGATGTTTTTCTGGGAAGCGCCCGCCGGGCGCCGGGCCTTTAACCTCAGCGTCAATTTCGCCCGGGAAAGCCGGGTGCTGGCGGCCAACCAGGGGTTGTATAACGGTTTCCTGGCCGCCGGCCTGGCATGGGGGCTGTGGCTGGGGGCATCGGGCGTGCAGGTGGTGATCTTTTTCCTCGCCTGCGTGCTGGCCGCCGGGATATTCGGCGCGCTGACCGCCAGCCGCAAAATTCTCTATATTCAGGCGCTGCCCGCGCTGCTGGCGCTGCTTGTGGTGCTGGCGCAGGCGTAGGGTCTTGATCCAAAACAGAGAAAGCAGGCGCTAAGGCGGATACTATGTGCCCCCTTCGGTCGGTCATCGACCGTTAATACCTTCTGAGTTCAGAGGCATTTTTATGACATGGCAATCCTTCAAACAGGCCTGGCTTATCCGGTTCTGGTCTCCCGTCCCGGCGGTCATCGCCGCGGGCATTCTCTCAACCTACTATTTTGGCATCACCGGCACCTTCTGGGCGGTGACCGGCGAATTTACCCGCTGGGGTGGCCAGCTGCTGCAGCTGCTGGGGGTCCACAGCGAACAGTGGGGCTATTATCAGCTGATCCATCTCGACGGGACGCCGCTGACCCGCATCGACGGCAGGATGATCATCGGCATGTTCGGCGGCTGCCTGGCCGCGGCATTGTGGGCCAATAACGTCAAACTGCGCTTGCCACGCAGCCGGATCCGCATAGTGCAGGCCGTGGCCGGGGGCATCATCGCCGGGTTCGGCGCGCGGCTGGCGATGGGCTGCAACCTGGCGGCGTTTTTCACCGGCATTCCGCAGTTCTCCCTGCACGCCTGGCTGTTTGCCATCGCCACCGCCATCGGCTCCTGGTTTGGCGCTCGCTTCACCCTGCTGCCTCTATTTCGCATCCCGGTAAAAATGCAAAAGGTATCCGCCGCTTCGCCGTTAACCCAAAAACCGCTGCAGGCACGCCGCCGTTTCCGCCTGGGCATGGCGGTCTTTTTCGCCATGATCGGCTGGGGCCTGCTCACCGCCGCAGACCACCCTGCGCTCGGCCTTGCGATGCTGTTCGGCATCGGCTTCGGTCTGCTTATCGAGCGAGCGCAGATCTGCTTTACCTCCGCCTTTCGCGATATGTGGATCACCGGCCGGACGGTGATGGCGAAGGCGATAATCTTCGGCATGGCGGCGAGCGCCATCGGCATCTTCAGCTATGTGCAACTGGGGATGGCGCCGAAAATCATGTGGGCCGGTCCCAATGCGGCGATCGGCGGGCTACTGTTCGGCTTTGGCATCGTGCTGGCCGGCGGCTGTGAGACCGGCTGGATGTACCGGGCGGTGGAAGGCCAGGTTCACTACTGGTGGGTGGGGCTGGGCAACGTCATTGGCTCCACGCTGCTCGCCTGGTGCTGGGACGATATCGCCGCCCCGCTCGCCACCCACTGGCAAAAGGTCAACCTGCTGAACGCTTTTGGTCCCTTCGGCGGACTGCTGGCGACCTATCTGCTGCTGCTGATCGCCCTGCTGCTGGTGATCGCCTGGGAGAGACATTTTTTCCGCCGCCAGTCGGCAGCGGTCCGGACCGTGAAGGAGAGTGCATGAAAAACATCATCCCTGATTATCGCCTGGACATGGTCGGCGAGCCCTGCCCCTATCCGGCGGTCGCCACCCTGGAGGCGATGCCCTCCCTGCAAAAAGGCGAGATCCTCGAAGTGATAAGCGACTGTCCGCAGTCGATCAATAACATTCCGCTCGATGCCAGGAACCATGGCTATACGGTGCTGGATATTCAGCAGGATGGCCCGACCATTCGCTATCTGATCCAGAAGTAATCCCATTTTCCCGCCGGCGACCTTCATCGCCGGCATGGATTTCCCCGTCTCGCCATGTCCTCACCATCAGATGGGCCGTGCAGGCAAACGATTGCAATAGATTGTAACACTTGAAACGGTGTTCCAGTTATCAAATAACCATTAATATAACGCGGCTATATTATTAAAATACGAATAAGTAACTTCGTGAATGGTTTCTGCCGCTACCGGCCAAAGCCGCACACAGCAATACAATAAGGATAGAAATGGAACTGCTGGCCAGGCTGGGTTATTTTTTTGAGCAAGTGCGTGCAGATGCCGATTTTGCCACCTTCGCCAATGAACTACGTCGGCACCAGGTCTCGTGTTACATCTACTTTGTCTCCACCGGCAATATGAATTTCGTGATGGCAAACGACAAGGTGATCACGATAAAAAGCGCCCGCAGCCTGCTGCGCGTGCGCAGCGCCCCCAACCAGCAGCTGACCTCGGCTGCGGTCATCCGCCATTTTGCCGGCGCCATCAACTTTGAACAATACTGTAAGGATCTCGCCAGCGCCGGGGTGTTTAAGTGGAGTGTCGACCTGGACGAGGAGACTCGCCACTACTGGTCGAAGGATAACCGGCTGCTGTATAAAGAGAGCCTGATTCCCCCCTGAGCGGGTCCCGGGGGGAAGTCTGGTTTGCGGGGCCAGCTCTTAATCGCGGGTCTGCACCCAAAAGGCGTGGATCAGGCCTGGAATATAGCCCAGCAGGGTCAAAATAATGTTGAGAATAAACGCCCAGCCGAAACCTTTCCCCAGCAGAACCCCCAGCGGCGGCAGAATGATAGTAAAAACGATTCTCCAGAATCCCATAAGTTCTCCCTTCATCTAATGTCAACATTTTACTAAGCTATTCAATAGTTAAGCATAGACGCTTTTCACCGCTTCGCCAGCAGGCTGCGCCCTCATCTCCGGTAACAAAAATTATTTCCTGCCGTCACGGATAAAAAAGTCCGCCAAAACATCCACTTTTTTGCCTCATGCTGTGGGCCTGACAGCGAACCGCACAGATTGTCAGTTGACCTGGCTGCCAGTCAGGACTAAGCCTGGAGAAGTTTTATCACATCGAGTCGTTTTACCAACCGGAGAATATCCATGAGTAAACTTGGGATTAATGGTTTTGGTCGTATCGGACGTCTGGTGTTACGCCGTTTATTAGAAGTCGACAGCAGCCTCGAGGTGGTGGCCATCAACGACCTCACCTCGCCAAAAGTGCTGGCCTACCTGTTAAAGCATGATTCAAACTACGGCCCCTTCCCGTGGAGCGTCGACTTCACGGAAGATGCGCTGATCGTCAACGGCAAGACCATCACCGTGTATGCCGAAAAAGAGGCGCAGCATATTCCGTGGCAGGCGGCGGGCGCGGAAGTGATTGTGGAGTGTACCGGGTTCTACACCTCGGCAGAGAAATCGCAGGCCCATCTTCAGGCCGGCGCACGCAAGGTACTGATTTCGGCCCCCGCCGGCGAGATGAAAACCATCGTCTATAACGTCAACGATGACACCCTGACGGCGGATGACACCATCATCTCCGTCGCCTCCTGCACCACCAACTGCCTGGCGCCAATGGCCAAAGTGCTGCAGGACGCCTTCGGCATCACCGTAGGCACCATGACCACCATCCACGCCTATACCGGCACCCAGTCGCTGGTGGACGGGCCGCGCGGTAAAGATCTGCGCGCCTCCAGGGCGGCGGCGGAAAACGTCATCCCGCACACCACCGGCGCGGCCAAAGCTATCGGCCTGGTGATCCCCGCCCTGAGCGGCAAGCTGAAAGGCCATGCCCAGCGCGTACCGACCAAAACCGGCTCAGTGACAGAGCTGGTGTCGGTGCTGGAGAAAAAGGTAACTGCGGATGAGGTCAATCAAGCGATGAAGCAGGCGGCCGAGGGCAATGAATCCTTTGGCTATACCGAAGAAGAGATTGTCTCTTCCGATATCATCGGCAGCCATTTCGGTTCAATCTACGATGCCACCCAGCTGGAGATTGTGGAGGCCGGCGGCGTACAGCTGGTGAAAACCGTCGCCTGGTACGACAACGAATACGGTTTTGTCACCCAGCTGATCCGCGTGCTGGAGAAATTTGCCCGCTAAGTGAACGGCGGACAGCCTGCGCGGCCCGCCGATTCTGTATTGAGCGCCTCAGGCCTGCAGATAGACCACCTGGGTCTGCAGGTACTCATTCAGGCCATGGCGGCCATCTGCGCCGCCGATCCCTGATTTACGCCAGCCGGCGTGGAATCCCTGCATCGCCTCAAAGTTCTCGCGGTTGATATAGGTTTCGCCGAACTTCAGCCCCTTAATCGCCTTCATCGCCACGTTGAGATCGCGGGTGTAAATTGAGGAGGTGAGGCCATAATCGCTGTCATTGGCCATCGCCAGCGCTTCATCGAGAGTTGAAAACGCCACCACCGGCAGCACCGGACCGAAGGTTTCCTCATGGATAATATCCATCTCCTGACGCACATCCAGCAGCAGGGTCGGCGGATAAAAATAGCCTTTCCCCTCCAGCGGCTGACCGCCCAGCGCTACCCGCGCCCCCTGCGCCACCGCCTTCGCCACTTTGCGCGCCACCTGATCCCGCGCGGCAGCGTTGATCAGCGGCCCCATCGCGATGTCATCCCGCGCCGCCGGGTCGCCAAACTGCACGGCCTTCATCGCCTCGCCGAGGCGGTTGACGAAGCGGTCGTAAATCCCCTGCTGAACATAGACCCGCTCGACGCAGTTGCACACCTGCCCGGTGTTGATCACCCGCGAGTCCACCACCGCCTTCACCGCCAGCTCCACATCCGCATCGTCCATGACGATGGCCGGCGCTTTGCCGCCAAGCTCAAGGCACACTTTGGTGATATTTTTCGCCGCGGCGGCCATGATTTTCTCCCCCGCCGCCACGCTGCCGGTCATGCTGACCATCGCCACCTTCGGATTGCCGGCCAGCTCCTGGCCGACGGTTTCCCCACGGCCGAGCACCAGGTTAAAGACCCCTTTCGGCAGCCCAACCTGGTGGACGATCTCGGCGAAAGCGATGGCGTTATTGGGCGTGAATTCGCTGGGCTTAATGACGATGGTATTTCCGGTGATCAGCGCCGGCGCCAGCTTGCGGGCGATAAGAAAAAACGGGAAGTTCCACGGCAGGATCCCGGTGGTCACCCCCAGCGCGCGTTTGAAGACAAGGATATTTTCCCCGGGACGGTCGCTCTGCACGATCTCCCCTTCATAACGCCGCGCCCATTCGGCCATGTAGTCGAGATAGTCGGCGGTGAACGCCACCTCCACCGCCGCCAGCTGCTGGATCTTGCCGCCTTCAGCGACGATCAGCCCGGCGATGTCATCGGCACGCTGACGGATGCCGGCGGCAATTTTGCGCAGCCAGCCCGCGCGCTCAATGGCCGGCAGCGCCTCCCAGGCCGGCTGGGCGCGCTCCGCCGCGTCAATCGCCAGCCGCGCCTCTTCCGCGGTCCCGTCCGGGATCCGCGACAGCAGCGCTTCGGTCGCCGGGTTAAGCACGTCGATCCAGCCGTCGCCGTGACCGGAAACGAACTGGCCATCAATATACATCTGGTGTTGAACGGGTGCTGTCATGGCTGCTCCTGTGGTGCATTTGTATTTAACAAGTGATTTTTTTGTTAAATATCGGGCGGATAAGCCGTGGCTTCGCAGCACGTTGGCGCAGTTTTGTGAGCTGATTCATAAAACCGGGCCAAAAATACCCGGTTGAGGTTACATTTCAATAACACAAATTGCCCGTTTGCGATAAATCTGCCGCAAACGGGCATTTATCAGCCGAGGATGCGGGCCTGCAGCGCCCCGGCGAGCCGGTCATCCTCCCGCAGCTGTCGCCAGGCGTCGAGGATCTCCGGCGGGAAAGTCACGTGGCTGATAAAGTCTTTCCCCCGTGGACCGTACCCTTCAGGGGAATCCTGCAGACGCGGCAGTTCGCCGAGCAGCAGCGCCAGGTAGCGGGTCACCGGCCACAGCCCCGCCCCGCCGCCCACGAACCCCAGCTGGCCGTCGGTCTGTTGCAGCACCGGCGTGCAGCCGGGAAAGCTCAGCCACTGCGGCGGCGTCGTCGCCCCCTGCCAGACGCGGGCGAAGGTGGCCATCGTCCGCCGCTGCATGGTGGGGTCCTGAATGACGATCCCGCGACGATGGGGGATCCCCCGACTCTCCAGCATTGTGCGAGTAAAGCGCGCGTTTTCGCCGCAGTTGGTCGACCGATCCTCCACCACCAGCCGCGGGCGAGGAATGTGCCAGAAGTCATGCGCAATATCAGCCAGAATATGCGCTTCCGGACGCCCCTCCACCGCGAGCGAACGGTAGCGCGGATCTTCGCGCACCGCCTCATACAGAAAACCGGTAGAGTGCCCTACGCCGCCGCTGATCAGCAGCGGAACCTCCTGCTCCACCGCCAGTCGGCAGGCGGCGTCGATGGTAGGGATCACGGCGTTGCCAGCCAGCACCACCACATCCACCGCCGGCGGCGCGGTCAGCGTCGCCAGATCGTTTTGCGCCAGCCAGCCGCCGGTCAGGTTTGCCGCCGCCAGCGTCGTCGCCGACAGCGGGGGAAAGTGTTCTGCCATTCTGATCTCCTTAATCACCTCTCAGCCGCGCAGAGAGAATAGTCTGGCCATCATAAACGCCGCCTGCCGGGGCGCAAAGCGACGCTGATTTGTAACTATTTTGAAATAACAAGAAACATCTAAAAACACGCAGGTTGCACCTGAATAACTGACCATGAAAATAACAAAAAACAGCAAAAACAGGTGGAAAATAAAAATTTACCTCGCGGTTACACCAGATAAAAGCGCGTTTTCTTGCCCGCATTGCCGAGGGATAACTTGCCAATTGTAACCATCAACTCTAAGTTGCTTAACAATTACACAACCTTTTTCACATCAGGTTGCACCCTGCACGCACAGAGTGACACCTGACCTTTTACCGTGGCGGGAGAACGTTTCGTAATGAGCAATCCAGCAAGCAACACTGCATCCATTCTGCAGAAAAACAAGAAGGTACTGATCGCGAGCCTGACCGGCAGCGCCATCGAATGGTTCGATTATTTTCTCTATGGCACCGCCGCCGCGCTGGTGTTTAACAAAATCTTCTTTCCGATGGTCGACCCGGTCATTGGTCTGATCCTCTCCTGGCTCTCCTTTTCGCTCACCTTTTTTATCCGCCCCATCGGCGGAGTCATTTTCGCCCATATCGGCGATCGCATCGGTCGCAAGAAGACGCTGGTGCTCACCCTGTCGCTGATGGGCAGCGCCACGGTGGCCATTGGCCTGCTGCCCACCTACGAGATGGTGGGCCTGTGGGCGCCGGCCCTGCTGATTACCCTGCGCATTATTCAGGGCATGGGTATCGGCGGCGAATGGGGCGGCGCGCTGCTGCTGGCCTACGAATACGCCCCGGAAAAGCGGAAAGGCTTTTTCGGCAGTATTCCCCAGGCCGGCGTGACCATCGGCATGCTGATGGCAACCTTCATCGTCTCGCTGATGACCCTGTTCGATGAGGCGCAGTTTCTCGCCTGGGGCTGGCGCATTCCGTTCCTGCTCAGCTCCGTCCTCGTTTTCCTCGGCCTGTGGATCCGCAAAGACATCGACGAAACGCCCGCCTTTAAGCAGGTGAAACAGTCTGGCCAGGTGGCGAAGGCTCCGCTGCGCGAGACGCTCAAACACCACTGGCGGGAAGTGCTGATCGCCGCGGGTCTGAAAGTGGTGGAGACCGCCCCCTTCTATATCTTCTCCACCTTTGTGGTCAGCTACGCCACCACCACCCTGAGCTATCAGAAGTCGCAGGCGCTGGAATCCGTCACCCTGGGCGCGCTGGTGGCCACCGTGATGATCCCGCTGATGGGGCTGCTGTCCGACAAGGTGGGTCGGCAAAAAATGTACACCCTGAGCGTGGTGCTGCTGGGGCTGTTTATCGTCCCGTGGTTCCTGCTGCTCGACACCGGCACCAGCTGGGGCATTATGCTGGCGACGATCGTTGCCTTCGGCATCCTGTGGGCGCCGGTGACCGCGGTGCTGGGCACCCTGTGCTCAGAGATATTCAGCGCCAATGTGCGCTATACCGGGATCACCCTCGGCTACCAGCTGGGCGCCGCGCTGGCCGGGGGCACCGCGCCGCTTATCGCCACCGGTCTGCTGGCGAAATACGATGGTGACTGGCGACCGGTGGCCGTCTACCTGGGCGTGACGGTGGCGATTTCGCTGCTGGCGATATTCTGCGCCAGCCGGATGAAATCCGTCCCTGGCGCGGCGCGCTCCCGGGCGGAAAGCGCCTAACCGCAGCCGGTCCGGGCTACCTCGGCGCCGACCATCCTGCCCGGGTGCTGCGCTTGCGCGGGCCTACAGGGGGATCACGCCGCGGGGGAAACCGCTCATCCCAGGCTCAGTAAGACAGTAGGCCCGGTAAGGTGCCAGCCGCCACCGGGCAGACGAACGGGAACAACGGCTAAGACGCCCTGGCCACCCCCTTTAGCCGGCCGCCAGGGCCGGCGGGTGTCAGGCGCTCTGATTGTCCAGCTGAAGCTGCCCCTCGCGCCGCTGCTTCAGCTTCCAGAAGGCCCACAGCGCGATAAACCACAGCGGAGAAGCCAGCAGCGCCAGCAGCGTGTCCGGGTCAAAGATCATGATGAAGATGGCGAAGGCGAAGAACAGCAGGCTCACCCAGCTCATCGCCACGCCAAAGGGCATCTTAAAGATCGAACCGGCATGCAGGTCCGGACGCTGACGGCGATAAACCAGATAGGCCGCGAGGATCATCCCCCAGCTGAACACCACCATAATCGCCGCCAGGGTCGAGACGATGGTGAACAGGGTCATCACATTCGGCACCAGGAACAGCAGCAGCGTACCGATCAGCATGCAGAAGCAGGAGAACAGCAGGCTGCGCACCGGAATGCGGGTGCTGCGCGACAGAATGCGGAACTGCCAGTGCGCATGCTTCTCCACCGACAGGCCGTACAGCATGCGGGTGCTGGAGAAGACCCCGCTGTTGGCCGAGGACATCGCCGAGGTCAGCGCCACGAAGTTAATCACCGCCGCCGCCGCGGGCAGCCCGGCTTTGGCAAACAGCGTTACGAAGGGGCTGGTCTCCGCCGACACCCCCGGCCAGGAGGCGACAGCGATGATCACCACCATCGACAGCAGATAGAAGATGATAATCCGCAGCGGCAGCGCATTGATCGCCTTGGGCAAAATGCGCTGCGGATCGCGGGTCTCCGCCGTCATCGTCCCCAGCAGTTCGATACCGGTAAAAGAGAAGATCGCTATCTGGAAGCCAGCGAAAAAGCCGGTGATACCGTGAGGCATAAAGGCCGTCGGGTCGGTGAGATGGCTCAGGGAAGCCGTCACGCCGTCCGGAGAGGTCCAGCCGGTGGCAATCATCCAGCCGCCGGTGACGATCAGGGCGATAATGGTGATCACCTTGATCAGGGCGAACCAGAACTCCGCCTCGCCAAACATCTTCACCGACAGCAGGTTGAGCAGGAACAGGATAGCCAGCATGCTGAGGGCCGGCATCCACGCCGACAGCTCGGGGAACCAGTACTGCATATAGCTCCCGCACACCACCACGTCGGCGATGCAGGTCACCACCCAGCTCAGCCAGTAGGTCCAGCCGAGATAAAAGCTGGCCTGCGGTCCGAGATACTCGCCGACAAAGTCGGCAAACGAGCGGTAGTCATGGCGAGTGAGCAGCAGCTCCCCCATCGCCCGCATCACCATATAGGTAAAGAACCCGACCAGTACATAGATAACCAGGATCGAGGTGCCGGCGACGGCGATGTTGCGCCCCGCCCCCATAAACAGCCCGGTGCCGATGGCGCCGCCGAGGGCAATCATCTGGATATGGCGGGCGCCAAGCCCGCGCTTAAGCTGTGACGCGCCTTCACCTCCGGCGGCAGATGGCGCCTGATGTTGATGTTCAGTCATGGTGTTTCCTCAGGCTGGTTGCGGGAGGTGAAGCGCCGCGGCGCGGAGCAGCAGCCCGGCGCGCTGGCCGGTAGCGACCCCGGCATTGGGAAAGAGGATATAGGGGGCACGGGCCTGCACCACCCACCGTTTCTCTGCCTGGCGGGCGATCTCATACCCTGCCGGGAGCGCGGTGAAGTTCTCGACGTTGGCCGCCAGATTGAGCGTAAATTCCCCTTCGCGCTTGATGATGCTCTCCTCGACCAGGAAGTAATCCACCGGCGCTTTATCGCGCGCCGGCAGCGGCGCGTCAGAAATCCAGGCCCGGATCGCCGCGTCGGCGGCGGCGAACAGGCTAAGATCGTTGGCGCCGAACGGCATCACTTTTCCCAGCTCAAGGGTGGCGCTTTGCGCGGCGAACTTTTCGCAGGTGAAGTGGGTGAAGGTCCCGCCCGCTTCGGTATGGCGCACGATGGCGTCCATCCCGCTGGCCTGCAGCAGCTGATAGAAACCGGGCGAAAAATCCTCCTCGTGGGCCGGGAGCAGCGCAAACTGGCGATACAGCGACCCGCGAATGGCGGTATGCATATCGAGATGACTACGGCTGACCGGCCCCGCCGCATCGGCGGCGCGATAGAAGGCCTGCACCGCCTGCTCGAGAGCAAAAGCCCGCCGCGACTCATTGCCCGGGGTGACCGCCAGATGGCGGCCGCCGAACAGGCGATTGAGGTCGTTGTGCAGATAGCGACGCGCGGCGCGGATCGCCGGCAGGTTACCAAAAACGATCAGCAGCGCCTGGGTGAGCGGCTGCCGCCCCTGGCTCAGATCGTGAGTCAGCTGCAGCAGCAGCTCGGTCGGCGCGGTCTCATTGCCATGGACGCCAGCGGAGAGGATCGTCGCCTGACGCCACGGCGTGGCCGGCAGCAACTGCAGGATGCCCTCGCCCAGCCAGCGGGCCTCGATGTCCGCCGGAAAGGTCCACGCCTGCAGGCGGCAGTGCAGTAAATCGTTAACCAGATGCTCCATCTGCCGCTCCTTAACGCTGAAAATCATAGACAGCGCCCAGACGCAGGATCTGCGTCAGCTCATCCAGCGCCTGATAAACCTCGCGCAGCAGCTGCGGGTCTGCCAGATCGCGGGCGTGCAGCCGGTCACGGTAATGTTTTTCCACCCACGCCGTCAGCTGCTGGTAACGTTCGTCGTTCATCAGGCTGTGGGCGTTGACCGCCTTACGTTCAGACTCGTTGAGCACCACCCGCAGCCGCAGGCAGGCCGGGCCGCCGCCGTTGCGCATGCTTTCCCGCAGGTCAAAAACCGCCACTTCATCGATCGGCGACGCGCTGTCGGCCGCGAGATCGCTCAGGTAACGCCAGACGTTTTCCCGCTGGCGGCACTCCTCTGGCACCACAATCAGCATCTTGCCGTCGGGTTTGCTCAGCAGCTGGCTGTTGAACAGATAGGAGGCCACCGCGTCATCGAGCGACACCCGCTCGTCCGGCACTTCCACGCTGGTAAACGGAATATTGAGACTGTCGCTTTTTGCCCGCAGCGTCGCCAATACTGTCGACTGATCGACAAACGCCTGCTGATGGTGGAACAGCACATGGCGATTGCTGACCGCGATAACGTCGTTATGAAACACGCCGCGATCGATAGCCTGCGGCGCCTGCTGGGCAAACACCGTATAGCGCGGATCCAGCTGGTGCAGACGGGCCACCGCTTCGCTGGCCTCGAGGGTCTGCCGCGCCGGATACTTCACCGGGGCGATCCCGCCGCTGGCGCGTCGACCGTAGACAAACAGCTGCACGCCCTGACGATCGTACTCCCGGCAGAAGCGGTTATGGTTGGCCGCGCCTTCGTCGCCGAGGTCGCCATGCTGCGGCAGCGCCGCGTGGTGGGCGAAGTAGCGCGGATCGGCGAAGGTGGCGCGCAGGATCGCCGAGGTGGTGGGCGCCTCCTGCATGCGGTGCAGTTTATTGTTCAGGTTGGCGACGGTGAAATGAACTTTGCCATCGGCGCTATCCGCCGACGGCGAAACGGTCGCCGCGTTGGCAGTCCACATCGACGAGGCGGAGCTGAAGGCGGAGAGCAGCTGCGGCGCCGCCTGGGCCGCCTGGCGGATGACCTGCTCATCGCTGCCCTCGAATCCCAGGTCGCGCAGCAGACGCAGGTTCGGCCGCGGCTGCGGCGGCAGAATCCCCTGCACGAATCCGCGATCGGCAAGGGCTTTCATTTTATACAGCCCCTGCAGCGCCGCCTTTTTAGGGTTAGAGAGACCATCGCGGTTATTTTGCGAGGCTTCATTGCCGACGGAGAGTCCGGCATAGTGGTGCGTCGGGCCGACCAGGCCATCAAAGTTAGCTTCAAAACCAGACATATGTCCTCACAGGATCCGTTATCAGAATGGCAGGCCCGGCGATACGTTCGCCGGAAGCGTCAGCGTGTCGCTGACCAGAGAGGCCATCGGCCAGGCACAGTAATCGGCGGCGTACCACGCTGCCGCGCGGTGGTTGCCGGAGGCGCCCACCCCGCCAAACGGCGCTTTACTGGAAGCGCCGGTCAGCGGCTTGTTCCAGTTGACGATCCCGGCGCGCGCCTCGTCCGCCAGCTGGTCAAACTGTGCCGCATCGCTGGAGATCAGCCCCACGGCCAGGCCATAGCGGGTCTGGTTGGCGAGGCGAATCGCCTCCGGGAAGTCGTCGTAACGGATAACCGTCAGCAGCGGGCCAAAGTACTCTTCATCCGGCACCTCGATACCGGTGACGTCGACGATCCCCGGGGTCAGCACCGTGGAGTGCGGGTCGGGCTGGCGCAGGCGCAGCAGCACCTTGCCGCCAAGCGCCTCCAGTTTCTGCTGCGCCGCCAGCATGTTCTGCGCCGCCTCAAGGGAAATCACCCCACCCATAAACGGCGCCGGCTGGTCATCCCATTTCCCGGCGCGGATCTGCGCGCTGGCCTCCACCAGCCGCCGCAGCAGCGCATCCCCCTGCTCGCCGCGCTGAACAATCAGCCGGCGTGCGCAGGTGCAGCGCTGTCCGGCGGAGATAAACGCCGACTGGATAATCACATGTAGCGCCGCATCGACATCGGCCACATCAGCCACGATCAGCGCGTTGTTGCCGCCCATTTCGAGGGCCAGCATCTTCTCCGGCTGGCCGCCGAAGTAGCGATGGAAGTGGAAACCCGCCGCTGCGCTGCCGGTGAACAGCACGCCGTCGATATCGCGGTTTTCCAGCAGCGCCTGGCCGGTGGCTTTCCCGCCCTGCAGCAGGTTAATCACCCCGTCGGGGACGCCCGCCTGCTGCCACAGCTGGACCGTCAGTTCCGCAGTGGCCGGCGTCAGCTCGCTGGGTTTAAATACGATAGTATTCCCGGCGATCAGCGCCGGAATGATATGCCCGTTGGGCAGGTGGCCCGGGAAGTTGTAAGGGCCGAAGACCGCCATCACGCCGTGCGGCTTGTGGCGCAGCAGCGCTTTACCGTCCGGCATCGTCGACTCGTGAAAGCCCGTCCGCTGGTGATAGGCCTCGATGGAGATGGCGGCTTTGCCGATCATCGCCTGCACTTCGGTGCGGGTCTCCCACAGCGGCTTGCTGGTCTCCCGGGAAATCAGGGTCGCCAGCGCCTCTTTATGCGTCTCCAGCAGCGCGGCGAAACGCTGTACGACGTCAATACGCTCGGCCAGCGGGCGGTGCGACCAGGGATAAAACGCGGCGCGCGCCGCGGCGCAGGCCGCCTGGACGTCGTCGGCCCCCGCGCTGGCCGCCTGCCACAGCAGAGACTGATCCTCCGGGGCCAGTTTGCTCATCGTTGCGCCGCTGCCCGGCTGCCACTGCCCGGCTATGAACTGTGCTTTTACCGCCATGATCTGTTTTCCTCTGGGTTCAGGGTTACCGTATAAACGCGGTCGGTCTCAGTGACCTGCAGCGCATCCAGCGCGGCGGCGTCCAGTGAGACCTGCTTTTCGTGGGCCACCAGCAGCGCCCGAAAATTGTCGAACTGACCGTTGGCGACGAGCGTCGGCGCCGACAGCGTGCCCGCCAACTGCTGAGCCGGCAGGCACTGGCAGTCGCGCACGGCGCGGATCTGATCGGTCTCCGCCTCCAGCACCGGACCGGCATCGAAAATATCCACCGAGCCGCGCCAGCTGAACCCCTCTTTCTCGAGGATCGCCCGCGCGGGGGCGGTGTTGGGGTGCACCTGGCCGATGACCTGACGGGCATTCTCCGGCAGCAGCGAGATATAGATCGGGTACGCCGGCATCAGCTCGGCAATAAAGGTTTTCATGCCGGTGCCGGTCAGCCGGTCGGCATCGGCGAACGGGATCTCGAAGAAGTGATGGCCCAGCGCATCCCAGAACGGCGACTGCCCTTGCTCATCGCTGCAGCCGCGCAGTTCGGCAAACAGGTGCGGCGAAAACCACTCGCGGAAGGCGGCGATAAACAAAAACCGCGCTTTGGAGAGCAGCAGACCGTTGCGGTTGCGCTGATACTCAGGGTCGAGAAACAGCGTACACAGCTCGCTGTGGCCGGTGTGGTCATAGCTCAGATTGAGCAGCTCCTGGGGCTTATAGACCCCCAGCGCTTTCGAGGCGCGGACCGTTTTCTGAATGCGAAAATTGTAAAACGGCTCGTCCAGGCCTACCGCCACCTCAATGGCGCTGACCCCCACCACCCGCGACAGCGCGGTGTCTTCCAGCACAAACAGAAAGCCTTGCTGGCCGCGCGGCAGCGCGCCGGCAAAAGTGTCAATGCTGCGGCGGATCCGGGCGGCCAGGCGCCCGGCATCATGGGGTAAGGAGGTCATGCCGACCCCCGCCCGCGCGGCAAGGCGGACGATGTCGTCAAGATCGTTTTCCCGTACGGGACGAAATAGCATCACAGGCCGTCCTCCCGGTTAGCGGGTTAAGCGGGCAACGGCGCGATCGAGGCGCACGAAGGCTTCCGCAATATCTGCCAGCGGGATATTGAGCGCCGGCGCGAAGCGCAGCACGTCCGGACCGGCAATCAGGGCGATCACACCCTCTTCCGCCGCCAGGTTGGTCAGGGTTTTGGCCTTCCCGCGCAGCGGTCCCGCCAGCTCGGCGCCGATCAGCAGACCGGCGCCGCGCACGGCGCTAAACGCATCGTAACGGGCAGAGAGGGCATTCAGCTGGTCGACGATCAGCGCATGGCGCTCGCCGACGCCCGCCAGCAGCGGCGCATCCAGATGGGCCAGCACGGCGTTGGCGACGGTCGCCGCCAGCGGGTTGCCGCCGAAGGTGGTGCCATGGGTGCCTGGCTGGAAGACCTGCGCCCAGGCCTCTTTCGCCAGCATCGCGCCGATCGGGAAGCCGCCCCCCAGCCCTTTGGCGCTGGTGAGGATGTCCGGGACGACGTTGTAATGCTGGTAGGCGTAGAGATGGCCGGTACGCCCGGCGCCGGTCTGTACCTCATCAAATATCAGGGTGGCATGATGGCGATCGCAAAGGGCGCGCAGCGCCTGGAGGAACGCCGGGTCCGCCGGGATCACCCCGCCTTCGCCGATAATCGGCTCGACAATCACCGCGCAGGTGCGCGAGGAGATCGCCGCAGTCACCGCCTCGATATCGTTATAGGGCAGATGGGTAATGCCCTGCGGCAGCGGCGCATAATCGCTGGAATATTTCGGCTGGCCGCCGACGGAGACGGTGAACAGCGTGCGACCGTGGAAGGCGTGGTTGAAGGCGATGATTTCGCTTTTTTCACCGCCGAACTTATCGTGGGCATATTTCCGCGCCAGCTTAAGGGCCGCCTCGTTCGCTTCGGCGCCGGAGTTGCAGAAGAACACCTTGTCGGCAAAGCTGGACTGCACGAGGGTTTTCGCCAGCTGCAGCACCGGTTCGTTGGTATAGCCATTGCCGATATGCCACAGTTTCGCCAGTTGCCCCTGGAGGGCCTCTGCCAGCGCCGGGTGAGCATGGCCCAGGGCGTTCACTGCGATGCCGCCCGCCATATCAATATACTCTTTCCCCTGCTGGTCCCAGACGCGGGAGCCCGCCGCCCTCACCGGAATAAACGGCGCGGGGGCAAAACAGGGAACCAGGTAAGCGTCAAAATCTTCGCGAGTCATGCTGCCTGACATAATTTATCTCCGGAACGTAAGGCGACGGAAAACGCTCCCGTCGCGTTGGACAATCGACATTAACCCTGACCCTCGGCTTATTTTGGGCACGAGCGCGCCCGCTGCGATGGTAAAAATATTCACCACAGAAAAGTTAAGCCCTATTCTTTGCGCGGGTAATTGTTAATTCATGGTTAATGCCATGTTGTTGTGTGGGCTAATGCTGGCCTGTGAACAATAAGATTGTCAATACGGGGAAACGCAATTTATTCACTTTTTGAAGATCATCAAGATAATGAAAAACATAGAAAAAATATTTTCCTATTCACTTAAGTGAATAAAAAGTGAATTAAAATTCACAGCTTGCGGGTGGTTCTTGTGCGTAGTTATTCACTTAAAAAATAAAAAATCTAACAAAAATTTAAAAATCGGAATTGCCGTCAAATACCGCTTTATAAAATTGGTGATACCATTCATTGCACAGAGTTTACTGCTGTAGCTATTCCACGGTTTTACACGACATAAATAACACTGAGAAACAGGACTCTTATGGAAAAGTTATCTTACGCATCTGAAAGTAGTACATCTCCATGGACCACCTACCTGCGCCAGATCGACCGTGTCGCGCCTTATCTCGCCGATCTTGCCTACTGGGTGGAAACCCTGCGCCATCCGAAGCGTGCGCTGATCGTCGACATCCCTGTGCAGATGGACGACGGCACCATTCGCCACTTCGAGGGCTATCGCGTTCAGCACAATCTTTCGCGTGGACCGGGTAAAGGTGGTGTTCGCTACCATCCGGATGTCGATCTTAACGAAGTCATGGCACTTTCTGCCTGGATGACCATTAAGTGCGCCGCGGTCAATATTCCTTACGGCGGAGCCAAAGGCGGCATCCGCGTCGACCCCTTCTCGCTGTCGGAAGGTGAACTGGAACGCCTGACTCGCCGCTACACCAGCGAAATCGGCATTATCATCGGGCCGCAGAAAGATATTCCGGCGCCGGACGTTGGCACCAACGGCAAAGTAATGGCGTGGATGATGGACACCTACTCCATGAACCATGGCACCACCATCACCGGCGTGGTCACCGGCAAACCGATCCACCTCGGCGGCTCCCTCGGTCGTGAAAAAGCCACCGGACGCGGCGTGTTCGTCACCGGCCGGGAAGTGGCCCGTCGCGCCGGCATCGAAATTGAAGGCGCTAAAGTGGCGCTGCAGGGCTTTGGTAACGTCGGTAGCGAAGCAGCGCGCCTGTTCGCCGGCGTCGGCGCCCGTATCGTGGTTATTCAGGATCACACCGCTACCCTGTACAACGAAGGCGGGATTGATATGGCCGCCCTCACCGCCTGGCAGGCGGAGAAAAAGCAGATCGCGGGTTTCCCGGGCGCCCAGGAGATTGATAAAGAGGCTTTCTGGACCACCCCAATGGACATCCTGATCCCGGCGGCGCTGGAAGGGCAAATCACCCGCGAGCGCGCTGAGAAGCTGACCTGCAAACTGGTGCTGGAAGGGGCCAACGGCCCAACCTATCCGGAAGCGGACGATGTGCTGGCCGAGCGCGGCGTGATCGTGGTGCCGGACGTTATCTGTAACGCCGGCGGGGTGACCGTCAGCTACTTTGAGTGGGTGCAGGACATGGCCAGCTTCTTCTGGAGCGAAGAGGAGATCAACGCCAAGATGGACCGCATCATGACCGACGCCATCATTCACGTCTGCGATAAAGCGGCCGAGAAAGAATGTACGCTGCGTACCGCCGCCTATATCGTGGCCTGCGAGCGCATCCTGATGGCGCGTAAAGACCGCGGCATCTACCCGGGCTGATCCCCGTCAGAAAGTGCACCAGGGGTGGCATTGCGCCGCCCCTTTTTTTTGCCGTCGCGCCGTCAGCCGACGGTGGACCACAGCACCGGCCATCCCCGATGCTGCGCCTCCGCCAGCAGACCCGGACAGGGATTCACCGCGCAGGGGTTGCCAACCACGGTGAGCAGCGGCAGATCCGAGATATGATCGCCAAAGGCGTAGCACGCCGCCAGCGGCTGGCCCTGTTCCTGCGCATAGCACTGAGCATGCGCCGCCTTGTGTTCGCCGATGGCGGTCCGCCAGAGCTCGCCGGTATAGCGGTCATCCACCACCACCGGCTCCGAGCACAGGGCATGTTCCACCCCCAGCGCCGCCATCGCCGGCCAGAGAATGTCGGTCATCGACCCGGAGACAAACACCACGTCATCCCCCCGCGCCTGATGCTGCCTGAGGCGCACCACCACCTCGTGGTGAAAACCATATCCGCCTTCGCGATACAGACGCTCGGCGACCGCCCGCACCCGGAGGCGCGACTCGTGGCGAAACAGCGAGTAATAGTAGCGGTTGATCGCTTCCCGCGGTTGACCCGCTTCGCTAAGCGCCTGAAGCTGGCGGACAATCGCCGCGGCCGTCAAACCGCACTGCAGCGGATATTCCTCGGCATAGCGGTGCAGAAACAGGAACATACTTTTGCCGGTTATCAGCGTTTCATCCACATCAAAAAAGGCGATGCTCATCCCCGTCCCCCTGCTCAATACTGACCAGATAATGTTGATGGCACTGCGCCGCCTGCTCGCACTCTTTGCGAGTGATGTAGTTAAGGTCATAGACGCTGAAGCTAAAGCCAACTTCCGCTTTGCGGGTGCCGGTCTGGTCAAACCCCACCGAGCATTCGCAGGTGAAGCGGCCATGGGCTGAACTTTTGCGTGATACTACGTTGAGGACGATGGTCACCGGCAGCGGAAAAACAAAGCAGGAAAAGGCCACATGCAGCGAGCTCAGGGTAAAGTACTTCTCCGCCATTGCCACGCCGGCCTCCGCCAGCAGGAATTTTTCCGAGGTGGCGATGATGGTCTGCCGCGCCGCCTCGATCAGCACCATCCCCTGAATATGTTGCCCGGTCTGGTGGTCGCAGAGTAACTCCGAGGCATCCTGCAGGATCAGGCGCGCGCAATAGTTATCCTCATCGCGTTTTTCCGGCGAGGTGATGAGGATATTCGCTTTTTTACGTTTATGTACCAGCCGCTGATGATCGCGGTTGTTTTGATAATAGAGATCCTGCAGATTGACGATCTGGCGGATTTTATCCGGATAGTGCTGACGAATAATGCAGATGGTGCGGGAGATGTCGTCGAGCTGTACCCCCTGACCAATAACGATTTTATCGACGCCGGCCAGCTCGCCGCTCCAGACAAATCGCTCAAACTCATTAACCGTCAGCACATTCTCATGCCGCCGGGCAAAATCGGTAAATTTCTCACCCACCACAATTAATTTTTCCATGGCGCTTGTCTCCTCAGATCGTTTTCACCAGTAACGCAATCCCCATCCCGCCGCCGATGCACAGCGACGCCAGGCCGGTCGGTTGATTCTCCCGGCGCAGCGCGTGCACCAGGCTGACCACAATCCGCGTCCCGGAACTGCCCAGCGGGTGACCGAGGGCGATCGCGCCGCCGTGGACGTTCAGGCGGGAAGTAATCTCCTCCTCCGTCATCTGATGCTCTCTGGCCAGTCCCTTGACCACCCCCAACACCTGCGCGGCAAAGGCTTCGTTAATCTCCAGCCGGGCCATATCGCTGAGCTGAAAACCACCGCGGCGCAGGGCGCACGCTATCGCCGGCAGTGGGCCGAGCCCCATCATGGACGGATCGACGCCGCCTTCGCCAAAGGAGACGATCTCCGCCAGCGGCTGCAGGCCATAGCGGGCAACGGCGCGCGCCGAAGCGAGGATCACCGACGCGGCGCCATCGTTCAGCCCGGAGGCGTTGCCCGCCGTGACGCTGCCGTCAGCGCGAAAAGCCGGTTTCAGCGCCGCCAGCTGCCCGGCGCTAAGATCATGGCGGATCGGCTCATCCTCGCGGACCGTGCTGACGCCCCGCTTCGCGCTTACCGTCACCGGCACAATCTCATCGGCAAAATAGCCGGCACGGCTGGCGGCGGAGGCTTTTTGATGGCTCTCCAGCGCATACCGGTCCTGCGCCGCGCGCGAGATCTGCTCCTGCGCGGCGATGGCCTCCGCCGTTTCCCCCATCGGGATCTGCAGCAGCGGATCGGTTAACCCGTCGCGCTGGATCACATCCTCACTGCTGAATGCGCCGAATTTCATCCCGCCCCTTATCTCTCCCTGCAGCAAAAACGGCGCCTGACTCATATTTTCCATTCCGCCGGCGACCACCAGGTCGGCATAACCGCTCTGGATATGGATCGCCCCTTCGGTCATGCTTTTCATGCCGCTACCGCAGATCATATTCAGGGTGTAAGCCGGCGTTTGCACCGGGATCCCTGCCCGCAGCGCAACCTGACGCGCCGGTCCCATTCCCTGCCCGGCGGCGAGGACGCAGCCGCAGATCACCTCATCGATCCACGCCGGGTCAATGCCGGCCTGCTGCAGGTTGTGCCTGACGGTGAGCGCTGCCAGCTCCACCGCGGAGACCGTTTTCAGGGCGCCAAGAAAGCGCCCCACCGGCGTACGGCAGGCCGCGACGATATAGACTTTGTTCATGATTATTCCATTACGTAGAGCGAGGAAAGATACTGCCGCGTCCCGGCTTCGCTGCCGGTAAAGCCCACATAGCCATCGGGATTAACCACCGCGTAGTCATCGGGACCGATCTGTAGCGCCTCAAGAAACGCCTTGTCCGCCGGTTCGAGGGAGCAGAACATAAACCAGCCGGCCTGCTTCAGGCGGGACAAAGGAGGACAGGCGGCGCGGGCGGAAATGATCACCACCTTACCGCTGGCGAAGGCGTCATAGCTGTTGCGAAACGTCGCCTGCGGGGAGGCAAAAACGTACCAGGGAACATGGTGCCCTGCCAGGCCCTCCGTCTCCTGCGCCTGCGTCGCGGTGAAACCGGCGTACTGCAGCGGCAGCTGGTGACGATAGTAGTGACGGTTGCAAAACTCCGGAAAGTAGACCCCATCGATATGATTTCTCGGCACCAGACCGGCGATCAGGCCAGTATCATGGTCGGTGGAGCGCAGCACACCGCTCACCGCGGCGAAGCGCTGGGTGCGATAGGACGCCGGCAGTCGGTCAGTGGCCACGCCGTGCAGACAGAAAGCCAGCTTCCAGGCGAGGTTCACCGCATCCTGGACGCCGGTGTTCATCCCCTGCCCGCCAATGGGACTGAACAGGTGGAAGGCATCTCCCGCCAGCATAATATGGTGCTGCAGATTGTCATCGGCGATGCGGTTATAGAAATTGGCGCTGGAGGACCAGGTGAGCCTCTGCGCCGGCGGCACCTGAGGGCAGTAGCGCGCCAGCGCGGCGTTAATCTCCTGCAGGTCCGGCACCGGACGCGGCGACGGCAAGCGCCCGGCTTTTTTAATCACAATCCTGACCTGATTGTCCGGCATGGGCAGGAAAATCAGAAAGCCTTGCTCATCAATATGGTAGGAGGTCCCCGGGAGCGCCGCCGCTGGGTCGAACTGCACATCCGCCATCACAAAATGCAGCGGATAGTCATGACCGCTAAAGCCGATCCCGGCCAGCTCCCGGACGGTGCTGGCCGCGCCGTCGGCGCCGATAATATAGTCATAAGCGGCGGAACAGGCCCGACGGGCATCGTCGAGCAGGGAGACGTGATAGCGCTCCCCCTCCCGGCGCCAGGAGACCAGCTGGTGCCCGCGTCTCACCTGCCGCCCGGCGGCGGCTAATGCCGTTTCGAGGATCTTCTCCGTCCGCGGCTGCGGGATACTGACATGGAAGGGATAGCAGGTGGCGAGTCGGCGGTTATCAATATGCAGAAATTTGCGGTTTTTATAGTAAGCGTAGACTGACTGCACCTGTTTTCCCTGGGCGATCAGTTCCCCGGCAAGGCCTAAGCCGTGGAAGGCTTTAATGGTCGCCGGACTGACGCTCAGCGCTTTGGACCAGGTGGTGCTGTGGGTATTTTTATCAATGATATCAAAATCAATTCCATACTTATTCAGATAGCAGCCAATGATTAACCCTACCGGGCCGGCGCCAACAATGAGTACTTTTTTCACGATCGAGCCTCTCTGTATGCCCCATGTGGGGCATACGCGTGTTGCCTGGGTGCAGGGTGATTAAGGATAGATATCATCGGCCAGACGACGATCGCCGGCGACATTGCAGATATGCCAGTAGGGGTATGGTTTCTCTTTCTCGCTCACGCTGTTGAGGATCGCCGTCTCCTCGTCGCTCAGCGTCCAGTTCAGCGCCGCCAGGTTATCTTCCAGTTGGGCCAGTTTGGTCGCGCCGATCACCAGCGAAGCGATCCCCGGACGGGTACGCAGCCAGTTGAGCGCCACCTGCGCGACGCTGGCGTTGCGCTGGCGGGCAATCTCCTGCATCACCTCCAGGGTCTGCCAGGCCTGCTCGCGGTTGGCGATCGGCGCGGATTCGAACGGCGTGGCGTTCGCCAGGCGACTACCTTCGGGAAACGCCTGATTGCGCGGGTATTTGCCGGTGAGAAAGCCCCCGGCCAGCGGGCTCCAGACGGTGATGCCGACGTTCTGATCGACGCTGAGCGGGATAATCTCATGCTCCAGTTCACGCGCGGCGATATTGTAATAGCCCTGATAGACGCAGAATTTCTCCAGCCCAAGGCGCTCCGAGATCCCCAGCGCCTTCGCCAGCTGCCAGGCCGCGTAGTTGGAGACCCCGATATAGCGAATTTTCCCGGCGCGGATCAGGGTATCCAGCGTGCGCAGGGTATCCTCCAGTGCGGTGCGCGGATCGAACCCGTGAAGGTGATAGATATCGATATAATCGGTCTTCAGCCGCTGCAGGCTGGCCTCGACGGCATTGATGATATGGTAGCGCGACGCCCCCAGCGCATTCGGGTTGGGGTCGGTTTGCCAGCGCCCTTTCGTGCCGATAATCACCTGCTGGCGTTTTCCCTTCAGCGCGTTGCCGAGCAGCTCTTCGCCCTGGCCGTTCTTATAACAGTCCGCGGTATCAAAAAAGTTAATCCCGGCGTCCAGCGCTTTGTACACCAGATCGTAGGCCGTCTGCTCAGGCACCACGCCGAATTCCGACCAGTTGCGCCCCGGCGCGCCGAGAAAGGCCCCTTTCTCACCAAACGTCATGGCGCCGAAACAGAGCTCCGAAACCGACAGCCCGGTGGAACCTAAATACCGATACTTCATGCTTGACTTCCTTTTAAAGGTGACAACGTCACACTAGCGATAACCAATCCGCTGGCGGTCAGGCAAGCACCGGCCAGAGGAATGTGAGATAGAGAGACGCCAGAGGCGAGCAGCAGCCCGCCAAACCAGGCGCCGCCGGCATTGCCGAGGTTAAAGGCGGCGATATTGCACGAGGAGACCATGCTTTTACCGCTCTCACTGCTGTCCAGCGCCTGCATCTGCAGCGGCGGAATGGTGGAGAACATCGCCGCCCCCAGCAAAAACACCGCCGCGCAGGCACCAGGCAGCGTCTGAATAGCCAACGGGAAAAGGCACAGGACGACGCTCAGCAAAGCGAGAGTCAGCAGCAGCGCCCGGCGGACGCCGCCGTCGGTCAGTCGGCCGCCAAGATGATTCCCGGCGACCATCCCAACGCCGAACAGCATCAGCACCGGCGGAATAAGGTGTTCGCTCATCCCGGTGACGGTTTTCAGCATCGGCGCGATGTAGGTGAAGGCGGCGAAGACGCCGGAGAACCCGAGGGCAGTGATCAGCAGGCTGCGCAGCACCGCGGGATGGCGGAGCACCTTTAGCTCATCACGGATCCGGCTCTGGGCCGACGGTTGCGCCTGACGGCCAGGCACCAGGGCAATGACTGCCAGGGCGGAGAGAACGCCGATCAGCGTGACCATATAGAAGGTATAGCGCCAGCCAAGGTACTGCCCCACCCAGGCGCCGAGCGGCACGCCCAGAATATTGGCCAGGGTGGCGCCGAGAAACACGGCGGAGACCGCCGAAGCTCGTTTATCTACCGGCGCCAGCTCCGCGGCATAGACTGAGCTTATTCCGAAAAACGAAGCGTGAGCGAAAGCGGTTATTACCCTGGCAATAATTAGCATGGTCATATTACCGGCGATCGCGCAGCCTAAATTTCCAATGGAAAATAAGATCATCAAAAATAACAGCGCCGGTTTTTTGCGATAACGGCTTAATAGCGGCGTAAGCAGCGGCGCGCCAATCACCACCCCACAGGCATAAGCGGTAATAGACCAGGCGGCAAGGGTAATGGATATATGAAAATCATGGGCCACATCGAGTAATAAACCCATAATCACAAATTCGGTGGTGCCAATACCAAATGAACCCACGGAAAGCGCATACACCGCCGCAGGCAATCCCGCCGGACGGGAAACAGCAATAGTCATAAGTTACCTTATCTCCCGCCAGAACGGCGGGAGGAACGTATTCAGGAGATTATTTATCGATTAAATTAAAGTCGCCCTGGTTATAGCGTAAGCCGGCGACGTTTTCGGCAGCGAAAATATGATCGATGGTGAGAATATCTTCAGGCGAGAGCATAATATCGGCCGCAGCGGCATTATCGCGCAGGTGATTGATTTTTCGTGCCCCGGGGATCGGCACGATATCTTCGCCTTTGCTCATCACCCAGGCGAGAGCCATCTGCGCCAGGGTGGCATCGTAGCGGCCGGCGACCTGCTGCAGATGGTCGAGCAACTGCTGGTTTTTGCGCATGGTTTCGGCCTGGAAGCGCGGCAGATTGCGACGAAAATCATCGGCAGCGAAGAGGCTGGGGTCGGTGATTTTGCCTGTCAGGAAGCCGCGCCCCAGCGGGCTGTAAGGGACAAAGCCCACCCCCAGCTCGCGGCAGGCCTTGAGGATGCCGCCCTCCGGCTCACGGGTCCACAGCGAGTATTCCGTCTGCACCGCGGTAATCGGATGCACCTTGCAGGCCCGGCGCAGCGTCTGGGCTGACACTTCCGACAGCCCGATGTGGCGAATTTTACCCTCTTTAACCAGGTCGGCCATGGTGCCCACCACCTCTTCCACCGGCACCGCGGGATCGACGCGGTGCTGATAGAGCAGATCGATGGTCTCGATATTCAGCCGCTTCAGCGACCCTTCCACCGCCTCACGAATATGTTCCGGACGGCTGTCGACGCCGGCCATCCGCTCCAGCCCCTGGCCGGTCGGCAGAATACGAAAGCCAAATTTGGTGGCAATCTGCACCTTATCGCGGATGCCTTTAATCGCTTTCCCGACAAGGACTTCATTGTCAAATGGCCCATACACTTCGGCGGAATCGAGGAAGGTCACGCCCATGTCCACTGCGGCATGGATGGTATTTATCGCCTGCGACTCCTCAGCGCCGCCATAGGCAAAACTCATTCCCATACACCCGAGACCCAATGCGGAAACCTGGAACTTCTCTTTTCCGAGATAACGTGTTTTCACCTTATTTTCCTTACGTGCTGAATGTTATTAAATATATACTTCCCTTTTACATTGATAACAATTAATCTATTCCGAACGCGGTGTTAGCTGGAAATTAACAATGAAAACGTTGCCTGATTTGCAACAAATTGAAATATTAATACTCATAGTGAAACATGGTAGTTTTCGACAAGCTGCCAGAGCATTAAATCTTTCACCGCCGGCCCTCACCAGCGCTATTAATCATCTGGAAGAAAAATTAGGCGTGCGCCTGCTCAATCGCTCGACGCGCAGTTTGTCTTTAACCGCCGTGGGTGAGGAATTTCTTAATAATATGACGCCGGTGGTTAATGATTATCGCCGGGTAGTCGACAGTCTGAATTATCACCGTCTGACCCCGGAAGGGGTGGTGAAAGTCAATTTACCGCGCATTGTTCTCGACCTTTTCTTTCAGCGCTATTTTATTGCTTTTAAAACCGCCTATCCTGACGTGACGCTGGAGCTGTTTACCACCGATCGGAAAGTGAATATTATCGAGTCCGGTTTTGACGCTGGCATTCGTTATTCCCGGGATGTGCCCAAAGATATGATTGCCATCCCCTTTGGCGAGAAACTGTCGCTGATCCCGGTAGCCAGCCCGGACTATCTCCGCCAGGCCGGAGCGCCCGACACCCCGCAGTCGCTGATCAATTTTCGCTGTATCAACCGATGTTTTCCCAGCGGCGAAAAGTATCGGTGGGAGTTTATCAGCCCCGACGGCGAGCCAGGCGAAGTCGCAGTCAAAGGCGATCTGGTCGTCGATTCCGATACGGCGATGATCCAGGCGGCGGAGAGCGGACTGGGGATCGCCTTTGTCTATCAGTCGCTGGTCTCCGCGCAACTGAACGCCGGCAGCCTGAGCCGCTTATTGCCCAGCTACCGCTACCCGGCGGATCATTTCTGCGTCTACTATCCGAGTCGCAAACATATTCCCGCGCCCCTGCGCGCTTTTATCACCTGGGTGATGGCGCAGAATAAGAGCATCCTCCATGAGTAAATGGCCTGAGGGGGTATCCTCCTGTTCGCTACAATAAACGCACACACCGTTAACCCTTATTTATCCTTTCCCTTGAATTTCGTCGGTCGTCAGGCATAAACTCGTTAGAGCTCTAACGATTTTGGCAGACGACCTATGGACCATCGACAGCTAAACTTCTCCCATCTTTTATATCTGACCGCCCATCACTGGCGGCTGGCGGTTAATCGTCGGCTGAAAAACCTCGGCCTCAGCCAGGCCAGCTGGGTAGCGGTCGCCGCTATCGCCCGTCATCACCAGCCGCTGTCGCAAAGCGAACTGGCGCAGGAGCTGGGAGTGGAGAGCGCGACCATTGTGCCGCTGATCAACCGCCTGGTGACCCTCGGCCTGGTGGAGCGCGTCACCACCGACCGCGATAAACGCAAGCGGCTGCTGGTGGTCACCGACCAGGGGCAGGCCCTCTTCGAGCAGGTCAAAACGGTGGCGGACGATCTGCGTGAAGAGATCCTGACGGCGATTACTCCGCAGGAGCGGGAACAAACTCAGCGGGTGCTGGAAAAGCTGTTGCGCGAAGTGGAGAAGAAATAATGCCCCGTCGTCAGAGTAACCCTTACGCCCCCCATGACTGGGCGCCGCATGAAAAACCGGCCCTGCTCGGCTCGCCATCGACGCCGCTGCACAGCCCGGCGAAGCGCCTGGCCTACGGGGTGGTCGGGCTGCTGGTGTGCCTCACCGGCGCGCTGGGCAACGCGGTAGTCACCGCCAATCTGCAGCTGCTGCAGGGCACCTTCGCCGCCTGGTCGACGGAGATCGCCTGGCTGCCGGCGGTGTATGTCATGACCAACGTCTCCATCAACCTGCTGCTGGTGAAATTTCGTCAACAGTTCGGGCTGCGCGCCTTTACCGAAGGCTTTCTGGTGCTCTATGTGCTGGTCACCTTCTTCCACCTGTTCGTCAACGATCTCAGCTCGGCGATGATGGTCCGCGCCGCCCACGGCATGGTGGCCGCGGCGCTCAGCTCGCTGGGGATCTACTATCAGGTGCAGGCCTGGCCCGCACGCCACCGCCTTAAAGGGCTGACCATCGGTATCACTGGCTCGTCGCTGGCCATTCCGCTGGCGCGCCTCTTTTCCACCGAGCTGCTGCAGACCGACGAATGGCGCGGGCTCTACTTCTTTGAACTGGGGCTGGCGCTGGTGTCGCTGGCCTGCGTCATCGCGCTGAAGCTGCCGCCGAGCGATCGTAAAAAGGTGTTCGAGAAGAAGGATTTTATCACCTTCTTCCTGCTGGCCCCCGGCATGGCGCTGGTGTGCGCGGTGCTGTCGCTGGGGCGGCTCGAGTGGTGGTTCGAAGCGCCGTGGATCGGCTGGTCGCTGGCGGCGGCGGTGGTGCTGATCGTCGCTGCCATCGCCTTCGAGCATAACCGCAGCAATCCCCTGCTCAATACCAAATGGCTCTCCAGCGGCAGTATCCTGCGCCTCGGTCTGATTATGCTGCTGATCCGCATCGTGCTGGCGGAGCAGAATACCGGGGTGATCGGCTGGCTGCAGTACGTTGGCCTGCAAAACGAACAGATGACCAACCTTGCGTGGTCAATTTTCGCCGGCATTCTGTGCGGGATCATTGCCAGCTGCCTGACGCTTAACCCGCAGAAGCTCTACTGGCCGACCGCCACCGCCCTGGCGCTGATCATGGTGGCCTCGCTGCTCGACAGTCAGTCCAACGCCCTCACCCGCCCGGAACAACTGATGTTCAGCCAGTTTTTGCTTGGCTTCGGCAGCGCCTTCTTTCTGGCGCCGGCGATGCTCGCCGGTATTGGCGGGGTGTTCGCCGATCCGCGCAACCTGGTCAGCTTCTCGGTGCTGTTCGGCATGAGCCAGAACATCGGCGGCCTGCTGGGATCGGCGATCCTCGGTACTTTCCAGACCTGGCGGGAGAAATTTCACTCCAGTCAGCTGGCGGATCAGATCACCACCCTCAACCCGCTGATCGTCGAGCGCCTGCAGCAGTACAGCCAGATGTACCAGAGCCAGATCGGCGACAGCACGCTGCTTAACGTCCAGGCCACGACGCTCCTGCAAAACGCCGCGACGCTGCAGGCCAATATTCTCGCCTGGAATGATACCTATCTGCTGACGGCGGCGATCTCCGCCGGGACGTTAGTGTGGGTTTTCTGGCGCTTAATTCGCTTACGACTGACCGCCCGTATCGCTTTAAAACGCGCCACTGGCAGCAAATAATTATCATCATTTCATCTCTGGAGTCGTTATGAGTCAGCAGGATGCGGCCAAACAACAGGCCAATACCCGAAACAACATTCGCGTGGTCTCCATTTTTACCGCCGCGGCGATAGGCCTCGTCGGCGTACTGGTGATCCTCTATGCCTGGCAGCTACCGCCGTTCACCCGGCATAGCCAGTTTACCGACAACGCCTACGTGCGCGGGCAGACCACCTTTATCAGCCCACAGGTCAACGGCTACATCACTGCCGTCAACGTCAAGGATTTCGCCATCGTTCAGCCGGGCGAGGTACTGTTCCAGATAGACGATCGCATCTATAAACAGCGGGTGCACCAGGCCCAGGCCACCCTGGCGATGAAGGAGGCGGCGCTGCGCAACAACCTGCAGCAGCGCAAAAGCGCCGAGGCGACGATCGCCAAAAACGAAGCCGCGCTGCAAAACGCCCGCGCGCAGAATCTGAAAATCCAGGCCGATTTAAAAAGGGTGCAGGAACTGACCGCCGATGGCTCGCTGTCGATCCGCGAGCGTGATTCCGCCCGCGCCAGCGCCGCCCAGGGGGCAGCGGATATTGAACAGGCGAAAGCGGCGCTGGAGATGTCGCGCCAGGATCTCGAATCGACCATCGTCAATCGCGATTCGCTGGAGGCCGACGTGGCCAGCGCCAAAGCCGCCCTCGAACTGGCGCAGATTGACCTGCAGAATACGCAGATCATCGCCCCCACCGGCGGCCAGCTGGGGCAGATTTCGGTGCGTCTTGGCGCTTACGTCAGCGCCGGAACCCATCTGACTTCGCTGGTCCCGCCGCAGCACTGGGTGATCGCCAACCTGAAAGAGACCCAGCTGGCCGATGTGCGTATCGGCCAGCCGGTTACCTTCACCGTTGACGCGCTCAACGGCGAGACCTTCCACGGCAAGGTGCAGAGTATCTCCCCGGCGACCGGGGTGGAGTTCAGCGCTATTTCGCCGGACAACGCTACCGGCAACTTCGTCAAGATCGCCCAGCGCATCCCGGTGCGCATCACGGTTAACGAGGGGCAGCGCAACAGCGAGCGCCTGCGCCCCGGCATGTCGGTGCAGGTGACCATTGATACCCGCGCGGAGAAGCAGCCATGATCCGCCCGGTCACCCTTGTCATCGTCCTGGCGCTGGTCGGCTGTCAGTCCGCCGATGTCCAGCGCGCGCAGCCGACCCTGACCATCCCTGCCGCCTGGCGGGCCGACGTTGGCCCTGCCAGCCCGGTGGAAGGCGTATGGTGGCGCAATTTTCATGACAGTGCGCTGAATCAGTATGTCGACCGGGCGCTGCGCTATAACAGCGATGTGCTGATCGCCCGCGAGCGGGTCAATGAGTATCAGGCGCGGGCGTATGCCGCCGACAGCAGCCTTTTTCCCTCGCTGGATGCCAGCCTGACCGGCACCCGCGCCCGCGCGCAGTCCGCCGCCACCGGCCTGCCGATCCACAGCACGCTGTACAAAGGCGGCCTGACCGCCAGCTATGATGTCGATATCTGGGGCGCGAACCGCAGCGCGGCCAGCGCCGCCGGGGCCAGCCTCGAGGCGCAGAAAGCCGCTGCCGCCGCGGCCAATTTGAGCGTCGCCACCTCGGTGGCCGTGGGCTACGTGACGCTGCTGTCGCTGGATGAGCAGCTGCGGGTCACGCAGCAGACGCTCCAATCACGGGAAGACGCCTGGCGGCTGGCCAAACGTCAGTTTGAAACCGGGTATACCTCGCGCCTTGAGCTGATGCAGGCGGATTCGGAGCTGCGCTCAACGCGGGCGCAGATCCCGCCGCTGCAGCACCAGATTGCGCAGCAGGAAAACGCCCTCAGCGTGCTGCTGGGGGATAACCCCGGCGCGGTAAAACGCGGCGAATTCGCCGGGCTCACCCCGCTGCGTCTGCCCTCGCAGTTGCCGTCCACCCTACTCAACCGCCGCCCAGATATCGTACAGGCCCAGCGTCAGCTGGTAGCCGCCGATGCCACCCTGGCCTCGTCGCAGGCGCAGCTGCTGCCGTCTATCAACCTGACCGCCACCGGCAGCCTGCAGGACCGGACGCTGCCGGATCTGCTCGACGATCCGCTGCGACTGTGGAGCATTGGCGGTAGCATCCTGGCGCCGCTGCTTAACCGCCAGGCGTTAAACGCCCAGGTGGATGTCTCCATGGCCCAGCGCAACCAGGCGCTGTACAGCTATGAGAAAACGGTGCGCGGCGCGTTCAAAGAGGTCAATGACAGCCTTGACGCCATTAGCCGCTACGGCGAACAGTTGACCGAGCTGCAGGGACAGGTGGCGGTAGCGGAGGAAACATTGCGCATTGCGCAGAATCGCTACCGTAACGGCTACTCTTCGTATCTGGATGTGCTTGATGCCCAGCGAACGCTGTTCTCCACCCAGCTTAGCGTGGTCCAGGTGAAGAATAACCTGCTGCTGGCGCAGATCGATCTGTACCGGGCGCTGGGAGGCGGCTGGATGAACGCGTGAAAGCCTGCGCGCGTCGGTCCGCCACCGTCCGGAGCGCGGAAGCCAGTATTCAGGCCGGGATAGCGTTGCGCCACCCGTCCACTACTACCACCAGGGAGTTAATCTATGCAACAACAGTGGTCTGCTGTCGATAATTACATGATTTCTTCGCTTATTCCTGATGATGACGTGCTGAGACAGGTTCTGGAAAACAACAAACGCGCCGGGCTACCTGAACATGATGTTGCGGCCAATCAGGGGCAATTTCTGGCGCTGTTGGTGCGCATGACCCAGGCGCGGCGGATCCTTGAAATTGGCACGCTCGGCGCCTATAGCGCCATCTGGATGGCGCGTGCGCTGCCCGCCGACGGAAAGCTGATTACCCTCGAGGCCGACCCGACGCATGCGGGGGTGGCGCGCCAGAATATCCGCCTCGCCGGGCTAAACGAGCGCATTGAGCTTATTGAAGGACCCGCGCTGAACACGCTGGAAAATTTGGCGAACACGCCGCCATTCGACCTGATCTTTATTGATGCCGATAAACCTAATAATCCTCACTATCTGGAGTGGGCGCTGCACTATTCCCGCCCCGGGACGCTGATCGTGGGCGATAACGTGGTGCGCGATGGCGAGGTGATTAATGGGCAAAGCGATGACGCGCGTGTGCAGGGCGTGCGTCGGTTTATCGAGATGATCGGCGATAACCCGCGGCTCACCGCCACCGCGCTGCAGACGGTGGGCATTAAGGGATGGGATGGCTTTACGCTGGCGCTGGTGAATGGCTGAGATCCGGGCGGCCTGATGCCCTCACCCCGGCCCTCTCCCCCAGAGAGAGGGAGAAACCCCGCTCTCCTGCCCGGCAGCACCAGCCTGCATGAACCTATGCTGCCGGGCCCGCAGGGCTTTCTGCCGCGGAGGATCATCGAGGATAATAGGTATACTGGTAGTGCAGAGACTGATCTTTCATTGCCCCTGCTGCAGGCTGCTCGCCATACTCCGCGGTACAGTTCCCCTGGTGATCCCACCCTAAACAACGGGCCTGGCGTGCTCCACTATACGTTGAGGTCGTTTCCCGGGATATCCAGCGCCCTTTTTCATCCCAACGCAGCGTCGAGGTGGAGTCCGAGTCAGCCATGCGGCTAAGGCGCCCATCCGTATAGCGGTAATCGACAGCAAGCATGACCATCATACCGCCGTTGACCGTTTTACGGACCAGGCGGTGCCGGTCGTCATACTGATAGGTGGTCGTATGCAGGACTTTGGGCGGTTGCTGCGTCGCGGACACATTTTCGGCGCGCACAATCCGCCCGAGAGAATCGGTATAAAACTGTTCGCGCATCACCATCTTGCTGATATTTCCCGTCGCGCTCCGGGTCTGCCGGATATATTCCCGCATCCATCCTTTATCATTTCGCCAGCGAACATTATCTCTGACGATCGTTGCGCCATGTGCGGTGTTAAGGTCTTTTGCCCGCTCATAGCTTGCCAGCCGGCGGCATCGCGCGAAACGAAGGGCGCCATATTCGTTATTCTGGCTGCCGACGATTTGCACGCTCTGCACTTCGCCGTTCAGCGGCGGAAGGGAGGTCAAAATAAAAAAGTTCGCATCGTTGATCGCCCGCTGTGTTTCATCGCAGGAGGAAGCGTCAACGAAGGGTTTACACGCGGGCATCACAAGGATAGCCAGCGCCAGCATGAGGAATTTGTCCATATCAAGAAGGGTAAAAATAGACTCCGTGTTCTGGTTTTCCTGCGAAACGAGGCTAAAAATACGCGAAGACGGCCGATGACCCAAGCCGGCAGGTCGATTTTCAGATTCCGTTCATTTTTCATTCGGCGGGGAAGCATCAGGGCGGGGAGATAATCGGGTACGGCTTCGCGACCGCCCCCGGGTTTCCCCTGCCCGGCAAGCACTGCGCCGCCGGGCAGGGAAAAGGGTGGGATTACGGCGTCACCTGCTCCATCGCCTGCAGGACACGCTTGTCCGAGATGGGGTACGGGGTCCCCAGCTGCTGGGCGAAGAAGCTCACCCGCAGCTCCTCGATCATCCAGCGGATCTCCCGGACATCGTCGTCCTCACGGCGGTTCGGCGGTAGCTTATTCAGCCACTGCTGCCACGCCTGCTGCACGCTCTCAATTTTCAGCATCTGCGCGCGGTCGCGGTGCGGATCGATAGCCATCTTCTCCAGGCGCTTTTCAATCGCCTGCAGGTAGCGCAGCGTATCGCCAAGACGACGGAAGCCGTTGCTGGTGACAAAGCCGCGGTAAACCAGCCCCGCCATCTGCGCTTTGATGTCCGACAGCCCCAGCGCCATGGTCATATCCACCCGGCCTTTCAGCCGTTTGTTGATATTGAACACCGCAGTGAGGATCTGCTCGACCTGTTTGGCGATCTCTACCACCGTCTCGTTGAGCTCGGCGCGAACTTTATCGTGCAGCTGGTTGAAGCCCTCTTCCGTCCATACCGGACCGCCCGCCTCGTCGATAAGCTTATCCACGCCGCAGGAGATGCAGTCGTCAATCAGATCCAGCACTTTGCCGTACGGGTTGAAATAGAGCCCGAGCTTGGCTTTGTTCGGCAGTTTCTCGTGCAGATACTTAATCGGCGACGGAATGTTAAGCAGCAGCAGGCGACGCAGACCGCGCCACATGGCCTGCTGCTGTTCCTGTGGATTATCAAACAGCTTGATGGCCACGCTGTCGCGCTCGTCCACCAGCGCCGGCCAGGCTTTCACCTTATAGTTGCCGCGCTTCTGTTCATAGCTTTCCGCCAGGGTGCCAAAGCTCCAGATATGCAGCCCGCTCTGCTCGATGCCATCATCAGCGACCGCCGACAGCGTCTCCTGAACTTTGCCCTTCAGCGCCTCTTTCAGCGCCTGCAGCGAGCGCCCTTCCTGCAGCTTCTTGTTTTTATCATCCACCACCCGGAAAGTGATTTTCAGGTGATCGGGCACCTGATCCCACTGCCAGGCTTCGCGGTCGATGGTCACGCCGGTCATCTTACGCAGCTCGCGCTCCAGGGAATCGAGCAGCGGCAGCTCAAGCGGCGTCGCCCGGCCAAGAAACGCTTCCGCATAGTTGGGAGCCGGGACAAAATTGCGCCGCACCGGCTTCGGCAGCGATTTTATCAGCGCGATAATCAGCTCACGACGCAGGCCGGGGATCTGCCATTCAAACCCAGCCTCCTCCACCTGGTTCAGCAGCGGCAGCGGAATATGCACCGTCACGCCGTCGGCGTCGGCGCCCGGCTCAAACTGATAGCTAAGCCGCAGCTTAAGGTTGCCCTGATGCCAGAAGTTCGGATAGTCCAGCTTGCTAACCTGCTCCGCCCCTTCCTTAATCAGCATGCTCTTCTCAAAGTTGAGCAGATCCGGCGTCTCTTTGCTGGCCTGCTTCCACCAGCTGTCGAAGTGGCGGGCGGAGATGACGTCGTGGCTGATGCGCTGGTCGTAGAATTCGAACAGGGTCTCGTCGTCCACCAAAATGTCGCGGCGGCGCGACTTATGCTCCAGCTCTTCGATTTCCGCCCGCAGCTTCAGGTTCTCCCGGAAGAAGGCGTGGCGCGTTTGCCAGTCGCCCTCCACCAGCGCGTGGCGGATAAACAGCTCGCGGCACAGCGCCGGATCGATCTGGCTGTAGTTGACCTTACGCGCGCCCACGATCGGCAGGCCGTAGACGGTGACCTTTTCCGTCGCCATCACCGCGCCCTGCGCCCGCTCCCAGTGCGGCTCGCTATATGAGCGTTTGATCAGGTGCTGCGCTACCGGCTCCACCCACTCCGGCTCAATGCGGGCGGCAATGCGGCCCCACAGCCGGCTGGTCTCCACCAGTTCCGCCACCATCGTCCACTTCGGCGGCTTTTTAAACAGACCGGACCCCGGGAAAATGGAAAAGCGGGCGTTGCGCGCCCCGGTAAACTCCTGTTTATCGGCATCCTTCATGCCGATGTGCGACAGCAGACCGGTCAGCAGCGCGGTATGGATCTCGCGATATTCCGCTGGCTCGCTGTTGATCGGCAGGCCAAGCTCCTTCACCACCTGGCGCAGCTGGGTATAGATATCCTGCCACTCGCGCACGCGCAGATAGTTCAGATAATCGACCCGGCACTGACGGCGGAACTGATTCGACGACAGGGCTTTCTGCTGTTCGCCGAGATAGTTCCACAGGTTCACAAAGGCGAGGAAGTCAGACTCTTTATCGTGAAAGCGGCGGTGTTTTTCGTCAGAGGCCTGCTGTTTGTCCATCGGCCGCTCGCGCGGATCCTGAATCGACAGCGCGGAGGTGATGATCATCGCTTCTCGCACGCAGCCGTGCTTCTGCGCCTCCAGCACCATCCGCGCCAGACGCGGGTCTACCGGCAACTGGCTAAGCTGACGGCCCATCGGGGTCAGCTTGTAGGCGGTGGCCTGCTCATCGGTGGTGATGGCGCCCAGCTCTTCCAGCAGGCGCACGCCGTCCTGAATGTTGCGCTTATCCGGCGCTTCAACGAACGGGAAGGCGGCGATATCGCCTAAGCCCAGGGCGGTCATCTGCAGGATGACCGACGCCAGGTTGGTGCGCAGAATTTCCGGATCGGTAAATTCCGGGCGCGACAGGAAATCGTCTTCTGAATAAAGACGAATACAGATCCCTTCCGAGACGCGACCGCAGCGGCCTTTACGCTGGTTGGCGGACGCCTGGGAAACTGGCTCGATCGGCAGGCGCTGCACCTTGGTGCGGTAGCTGTAGCGGCTGATACGGGCGGTACCGGGATCGATAACGTACTTAATGCCCGGTACGGTCAGCGAGGTTTCCGCCACGTTGGTCGCCAGCACGATGCGTCGTCCACTGTGCGGCTGGAAGACGCGGTTCTGCTCGCTGTTGGACAAGCGAGCGTACAGCGGCAGCACTTCGGTATGGCGCAGATCCAGCTTATTCAGCGCATCGGCGGTATCGCGAATCTCCCGCTCGCCGCTCATAAAGATCAGAATATCGCCGGGTCCTTCGCGCCCGAGCTCATCGACGGCATCAAAGATCGCCTGCAGCTGATCGCGCTCGGTATCGTCCGCCTCTTCCACTATCGGCCGATAGCGCACTTCCACCGGGTAAGTCCGCCCGGAGACTTCGATAATCGGCGCATTATTGAAATGCTTTGAGAAACGTTCCGGGTCGATGGTCGCCGAGGTGATGATGATTTTCAGGTCAGGACGGCGCGGCAGCAGCTCTTTCAGATAGCCGAGCAGGAAGTCAATGTTCAGGCTGCGCTCGTGCGCTTCATCGATAATGATGGTGTCGTACTGCATCAGCAGGCGATCCTGCTGGATCTCCGCCAGCAGAATACCGTCGGTCATCAGCTTGACCATGGTGTTGTCGCTGACGTGATCGCTAAAGCGGACCTTATAGCCGATACAGCCGCCCGGCTCCGTTTGCAGCTCCTCGGCGATACGGTTGGCCACGGTTCGCGCGGCCAGACGGCGCGGCTGGGTATGGCCGATTAGCCCTTTCAGCCCGCGGCCCAGCTCCATGCAGATTTTTGGCAGCTGGGTGGTTTTACCCGAACCGGTCTCCCCGGCGACAATCACCACCTGGTGATCGCGTACCGCCTCGAGAATTTCTTGTTTTTTCTGGCTAACCGGCAGATTTTCCGGATAGGTGATGGCCGGACGCGCCGCTTCGCGCAGCAGGACTTTACTGGCTGCCTGGCTTATCTCCTGCGCCATCTCCTGAAGGATGGCCTGTTGCGATTCAGGATTTTTAACCTTCTTCACGCCGTGCAGACGGCGGGCAAAGCGCGTTTTGTCGCGCAGCATCAGGCCGTCGAGCTGTTGATAAAGCTGGGGGAAGGTGATTTTTTGTTGTTCTGTCATAGCGTTATCGGGCAGAGCTCTGCCGGGAAAATCTCTTTTGAAGTATTGCCTTAGAGTACCACATCTGCGCCACTCATGCCTTGTTCAAAAAATCTGAACTTAGGATTCGATATATTGCGCTATCTCTGTGGCGCGATTGTGAATACAGTGTCATCAAGCACCAGGGCACTGACCCGTCAATCACATTAAAAAAGGAAACACCCATGAGCAAAGTATTAGTTCTGAAATCCAGTATTCTGGCAGGGTACTCACAATCTGGTCAGCTTTCCGACTATTTTGTTGAACAATGGCAGGAAAAACACCCGGGCGACGAGATCACCGTGCGTGACCTGGCCGCTAATCCGATCCCGGTTCTGGATGGTGAACTAGTTGGCGCCCTGCGTCCGAGCGACGCGCCGCTGACTCCGCGTCAGCAGGAAGCGCTGGCCCTTTCCGACGAGCTGATCGCTGAACTGAAAGGCAACGATGTGATTGTTATCGCTGCGCCGATGTACAACTTCAACATCCCGACGCAGTTGAAAAACTATTTCGACCTGGTGGCTCGCGCCGGCGTGACCTTCCGCTACACCGAAAAAGGGCCGGAAGGTCTGGTGACCGGTAAACGCGCGGTCGTCGTGACCAGCCGCGGCGGTATCCATAAAGATACCCCGACCGACCTGGTCACCCCGTACCTGTCCACCTTCCTCGGCTTCATCGGCATCACCGACGTGAACTTCGTGTTCGCCGAAGGTATCGCTTACGGCCCGGAAGTCGCGGCCAAAGCGCAGTCTGACGCGAAAGCGGCCATCGACAGCGTGGTTGCAGCCTAATAGTTAACTCCTCTCGCTTCCTGCGGGAGGAGATTTTTGCTTTTTCTCGTAGCGCAAATACCCCACCACGCCTCCGCCGCCATCTTTTGGATGATTCACGCCGTCGTTGACTTCCACGCAAGGAAAATCGAAAGGTGAAACGCCGTCAATGCAGGCCACATTCACCCCATACTGCTGTGGGTTTGATCGCCGTTGATGAAAGGTGTAGATCCCGCATACCGAGCAGAAAAAGTGCACGGCTTCCCCTGTATTAAAGCGATACTCTGTGAGCTTATCCCTGCCGCGTACCACATCGATTCCTGAACGCGGCGAAGAGACCGCGACCGCCCCACGCATTCGACAATATGAACAGTTACAGCGCCGAACGGTGTTGAAGCCGTCGCTGAGCTCAACGGTAAAGGCCACCGCACCGCAGTGACAGTGAGCGGATAATTTCTCTGCCATTATATTTACCCCTCAGGTGGAGGATTTTGGCCGCAGGTTTTCATCAAACTCCAGCCGCTTACGCCCGTCTTCCACTTCCCGTAATGGCTCAACCTGGTGCAGCGTCTGCTTACAGCGTTCCACCAGCACCTGGTATTCACGGGTACCGTGCTTTTTCCACGCCAGCTCCTGTTCGCTCAGGGCGCGAATCGCTTTTGCCGGGCTGCCGATAATCAGATGGTTGGCGGGCATCTCGGCGTTGGCTTTGACGAAGGCCGAGGCGCCGACAATGCTGTTTTCGCCGATAGTCGCCCCGTCGATAATCACCGCGCTCATGCCCACCAGCGCGTTGCGGCCAATTACGCAGCCGTGCAGAATAGCGCCGTGGCCGATATGACCCTCCTCTTCCACCACCGTATCCTGGCCTGGGAAGCCGTGCATCACGCAGTTGTCCTGTATATTGGCCCCGTCTTTGACCACGATGCGGCCAAAATCGCCGCGCAGGCTGGCGTTGGGCCCAACATAGACCCCTTTACCGAGGATCACGTCGCCAATCAACACCGCGGTCGGGTGGACGTAACTCTCCTCCGGCACCACCGGGGTCAGTCCATCAATCTGATAAATCGGCATGCAACCTCCTTATGCGCCCGGCAAACCGCCAAAGCGCTGATAATAGAGCGGGCCCGGCGCGGGAAGCTCGCCAACCGAGCTTTCACCTTTCTCGCTGACGAACGCCAGCGCGCCGGGACTCACCCGTTGGTAAATATTGATACATAGCTGGCGGGCGGTTTGCCCCGCCCAGTGCGCCGGCAGCAGCTCTTCCGGCAGCAGCGGATCTTTGAGCACCACCCGGCGATAGAAATGAATCAGCAGGAGCTGGATCTGAAAGCTGCGCTCCGGCGTTAACTCTGCGGGGTCGCAGTCACGGAGCAGCGGCAGTATCGGCCGGAATAGCGAGATGAACGATTCATACATCTCGTTTTGTTCGGTGAGATGCCAGCACTCCTCTACCCGGCTGCGCAGCGCCGCCCGGGAGAGCGCCAGCGGCGAGTGGGCTTCAAAACAGATGACGTTTTCGGCGACGCCTGCTTCGTGGAGCAGCGACTGGACATCCGCCAGCTTTTGCGACGGCGAGGCTAACAGGCTCGGCGCCAGCGCGCCAAATCCCTGCCACAGCAGCTGCTTTTTGACGTCGGCCAGCACATTTTTTTCCAGGCCTTCCGAGAGCAACAGCAGCCAGGTACCATCCCATTCCGGGGCGTTCGCGCGATAAATTTTATGTTCCGCACGACGGGTCAGGCGCAGCCCTTTGTCGCTCAGACGATAGAAGCTGCGGCGGCCGATACGGACGACATCAAGCCACTCTTCTTTATTGAGGCGAAACAGCGCGGTGCGGACGAAGCGCTCGCCGAAGCCTAATCCTTCCAGCAGCGCCGCGACGCTGCCCAGCCACACTTCCCCACCGCGTTGTAATAAGGCGTCGCCATACAGCGAGGCGATCAATGACGTGCCGCTGATCGGCGTCGCCGTCACGGCTTGTTGAATAAAGGCGTCGAGTTTACTCATCTGATTCATGCTGTTGTTATATTTTTCCTTTATGAATCATAGCACAGGAATTTCCCCGGCTGAGGGCGTAAAGGCCTCAGCCGGGCTAACCGCGTAGCCCCGGTCAGCGCAGCGCCACAGGGGAGAGGTTTAACCGCTGACAACCGCTTTACGCAGATCAAATACCCGACAGGCTTTGCCTTCAGAGCGCGGAATGCTGCCGCAGTTGACGATAGTGATATCGGTGGAGATCCCGACCATCGACTTGATGCGGTGGCGCAACTGGTGACAAATCTGGCAGCGCTGCTCGTGACTCAGCGCCAGCCCGCTCTCTTTCAGCTCCACGCGCACCGCCAGCGAATCAAGATGGCCGCGGCGATTGACCTCCAGCTGGTAGTGCGGCGCCAGATGTTCAAACTTAAGGATCTCCTCTTCCAGCTGCGACGGGAAGACGTTAACCCCGCGGATGATCAGCATATCGTCGCTGCGTCCGCTGATGCGGTCCATACGGCGCATGGTGCGGGCGGTGCCCGGCAGCAGGCGCGTCAGATCGCGGGTACGATAGCGGATCACCGGCAGCGCCTCTTTGGTCAACGTGGTGAACAGCAGTTCGCCGTGTTCGCCATCGGCCAGCGGCGTGCCGTCGTCCGGGTTAACGATTTCCGGGAAGAAGTGGTCTTCCCAGATGGTCGGGCCGTCAACAGTCTCCAGACACTCCATCGCCACCCCCGGGCCCATCACCTCCGACAGACCGTATATGTCCAGGGCGGTGATCCCCAGCCGGCGCTCGATCTCCGCGCGCATCGCCAGGGTCCACGGCTCGGCGCCAAAGACGCCGACGCGTAATGAACAGCCGCGGGCATCGCCGTCCATCTGGCGCTCCAGCTCTTCAATCAGATTCAGACAGTAGGACGGCGTCACCATGATCATATCCGGCTTGAAATCACGGATCAGCTGCGCCTGTTTTTCGGTCTGTCCGCCGGACATCGGGATCACCGTCGCGCCTAAGCGTTCCGCGCCGTAGTGCGCGCCAAGGCCGCCGGTGAACAGGCCATAGCCGTAGGCGACGTGAATTTTATCTTTCGCCGTGCCGCCGGCGGCGCGCAGCGAACGGGCGACGATATTGGCCCAGTTATCAATATCGTTCTGCGTGTAGCCCACCACCGTCGGTTTGCCGGTGGTCCCGGAAGAGGCGTGAATGCGCACCACCTGCTCCATCGGCACCGCGAAGGTATCGAAGGGATAGTTGTCGCGCAGATCCTGTTTGGTGGTGCACGGGAATTTGGTCAGGTCGCTCAGTTCGCGAAAGTCGTCAGGGTGCACGCCGGCGGCGTCGAATTTGCGACGATACATCGGCACATTGTTATACGCATGATTCAGGGTCCACTTCAGCCGTTGGGTTTGCAGGGCCTGCAGCTCATCACGCGAGGCGGTTTCAATCGGATCTAATTTTGTAGTAGTTATCATTGTAGGGTACTCGCAGGTAAATTAGCTCACACTCGCTCGAGGATCATGGCGATGCCCTGACCCACGCCAATACACATCGTACACAACGCATAGCGCCCGCCGCGGCGCTGCAGCTCAAGGCTGGCGCTCAGCGCCAGACGCGCGCCGCTCATGCCCAGCGGATGGCCTAACGCGATGGCGCCGCCGTTGGGATTCACATGCGCCGCATCGTCCGGCACGCCAAGCTGTCTGAGCACGCCCAGGGCCTGGGCGGCGAAGGCCTCATTCAGCTCAATCAGATCCATATCGTGGATATTGAGTCCCGCCCGCTCCAGCACTTTACGCACCGCCGGTACCGGCCCCAGCCCCATCAGCCGCGGTTCGACCCCTGCCGTCGCCATCGCCACGATACGCGCGCGCGGCGTGAGCCCCTGGATAGCAGCCTGCTGTTCGCTGGCGACGATCAGCGCCGCGGCGCCATCGTTGACGCCGGAAGCATTGCCCGCGGTAATGACGCCGCCCTGACGGAACGGCGCTTTCAGTTGCGCCAGCTGCTCAAGCGTGGTTTCCGGGCGCGGATGCTCGTCCTCGCGCACATCGCTGACCGCCCCTTTCCGGCCGACAATCTGCACCGGCACGATCTCCTGCGCCAGAATGCCATCGCGCTGGGCCTGCGCCGTGCGCTGCTGGCTGCGCCAGGCGAAAGCATCCTGATCGGCGCGGCTAATATTTAACAATTCAGCTACATTCTCGGCCGTTTCCGGCATGCTGTCAGTTCCGAAGTGTTGCGCCATGAGCGGGTTCACAAAACGCCAGCCAATGGTGGTGTCAAACAGCTCCGCCTGACGCTGATACGGCGCGCTGGCCTTCCCCATCACAAACGGCGCGCGCGACATCGACTCCACGCCGCCGGCAATCAGCAGATCGGCATCGCCGGCTTTGATCGCTCTGGCGGCAAAGCCGATCGCATCCAGACCAGACCCACATAGACGGTTAATCGTGGTGCCCGGTACGGTATGCGGGAAACCGGCCAACAGCGTCGCCATATGCGCCACATTGCGGTTATCTTCGCCCGCCTGATTCGCGCAGCCGTAAATCACGTCATCGATCGCGGTCGGGTCAAGCCTGGGGTTGCGGCTCAGCAGCGCCCGCAGCGGGATCGCCGCCAGGTCGTCGGCGCGCACGCTGGCCAGCGCGCCGCCGTAGCGGCCAATCGGCGTGCGGATCCCGTCACAAATAAAGGCCTCGCGCATTAGACTTCTCCTGTGATTGTGCCGCCGATGCGGTGCGATTTGCCGCGAAACAGGGCCACAATTTTTTGCTGTTGATTAACAATTTCAATGTCGTAGACCCCGGTCAGCTTGCCCTGCTGTTTGACTCGGGCGGTGGCGACCAGCCGGTCCCCGGCAAACGCCGGGCGAAGGAAATCAATGCTGGCCGCCGAAGCCACCGCCGCCAGCCCCTGGCTGTTACAGGCGTAGGCGAAAGCGGTATCGGCAAGGGTAAATAGCTGACCGCCGTGACAGGTTTGATGGCCGTTAAGCATGTCCGGCGAGACGGTCATGGTCATCTGCGCAAAACCATCGTCCATTTCGATAAGTTCGATCCCCATCTTTCTGGCGCAGGTATCTTTTTCGTACATCGCGCGCGCGTTGCGCCACGGATCATTGCTCATGGTGCTTCTCCATTAGCGCCTTCTGGCGCAACAGGGAACCGGGGCGATAGCGCTCCTCGCCATAATGGTGATGCAGGTTCTCCAGCAGGCGCAGCACGCGGCGCCAGCCGAGGCTTTCCCCCCACGCCAGCGGGCCCTGCGGGTAGTTGACGCCAAGACGCATGGCGGTATCGATATCCTGCGCGCTGGCCACCCCTTTCTGCAGTGCGTCCAGCGCTTCGTTAACCAGCATCGCCACCGTGCGCCACACCAGCAGGCCGGGATAATCGGCGATGCGCAGCACTTTCTTGCCCTGCTGCTGGAAATAGTGCACCGCTTTGTCCGTCGCCGCCGGCGCGTTGGTCGCCGCGGCGGCCAGCACCACCGTATCGCTGGCGCACAGGTCATACACCACCACCGGACGACGATGCTTAACGCTCAGCGCCAGGGCGGTTTCGCCTTCGGTCTCCAGCAACAAAAGCTCGTCCAGCTCGGTGACACTGTCACTTACCGTCATCACGGATTGCGCGCCAGTGGCGACCGGCGGCAGCGTCACCTCCGGCTGCGTCTCCGCAGGCCAGCGATAGACGCCGTGACCGCTCTTTTTCCCCAATCGCCCGGCCAGCGCCAGCTCCTGCTGCAGGAGCGATGGCAGGTAACGCCGGTCCTGCCAGAAGGCGTTAAATACCGAGCAGGTCACGGCGAAGTTGACGTCCTGGCCAATCAGGTCCGTCAGCGCCAGGGGTCCCATCGGGAAGCCGCCGCCGTCACGCAAAGCGGCATCGATAACCTCCGGGGCGGCCACCTGCTCCTCCAGCGCCCGCCAGGCTTCAGCATAGAACGGACGCGCCACGCGGTTAACGATAAAGCCGGGCGTCGAGCGGCAGCGAACCGGCCGTTTCCCCCAGCCGCTCACGCACTGGCACAGCAGCTCCACCACTTCCGCAGACGTCGCCAGGCCGCTCACCACCTCGACCAGCTTCATCACCGGCGCCGGATTAAAAAAGTGCAGCCCGGCCACCCGCTCCGGGTTTTTGACCCCGGCGGCGATGGCGGTAATCGAAATCGACGAGGTGTTGCTGGTCAGCAATGTTGACGGCGAGCAGATCGCCGCCAGCTGCGCGAACAGCGCCGCTTTCACCTCCAGCCGTTCAGAGGCCGCTTCGATCACTAAATCTGCGTCGGCCAGCGCGGCTAAATCGTGGGCCGGATGCAGCCGCGCCAGCAGCGCGTCGGCCTGCTCAGGGGCCAGTTTGCCGCGCGCAACGCGCGACGCCAGACGCCCGGCGATGCCCTCAATCGCCTGGCCTACAGCCTTAGGGTTAATATCAAAAATACGCACCGGATGTCCTGCGGCAGCGGCCACTTCGGCGATGCCGGCCCCCATGGTGCCGCTGCCGATCACCGCCACGTTGGCTAAGGATGTCGTCATCATCTATTTCCCGCTGAACTGTGGTGGCCGTTTGGCCAGAAACGCGCTGACCCCTTCGCGGTAATCATCGCTGCGCCCGGCGAGGCGCTGATAATCGCGCTCCAGATCCAGCTGCGCGTCGAGACTGTTGGTTTCCGCCGCCAGCAGCGCCTTTTTAATCAGCCCAAGACCAAACGTCGGCTGGGCCGCCAGATGGCGCGCCAGCTGCAGACTGGTATCCGCCAGTTCGGCATCGTCCACCAGTTGCCAGATAATCCCCCACTGCGCGGCCTGTTCCGCGCTGAGGCTGTCGCCCAGCAGCGCCAGCCCCATCGCGCGCGCGCGGCCAGCCACCCGCGGCAGGAACCAGCTGCCGCCGCAGTCCGGCACCAGCCCGAGCTTGCTGAACGCCATCACAAACTTGGCCGAACGCGCGGCCAGCACGATATCGCAGCCCAGCGCCAGGGTGGCGCCTGCGCCAGCGGCTACGCCGTTGACCGCGCAGATAACCGGTTTCGGCAGCGCCGCCAGACGGCGCACTAACGGGTTGTAAAAGCGTTCCACCGACAGGCCGAGATCCGGCGGCGGCCCACTGGGGTCGACGTTGCGGTCATTCAGATCCTGGCCGGCGCAAAAGCCGCGGCCGGCGCCGGTGATCAGCAGGCAACGCACGCCGTCGTCGCGCTCGGCCTGCTTCAGACATTCCGCCAGCTGCTGATGCATCCGATCGTTAAAACTGTTGAGGCGGTCCGGGCGATTGAGAGTGATGGTCATGACGCCCTGTTCCACTGCGCTGAGAATGAAAGCTTCCACGATTAGCGTCCTTTAAAGTCCGGGTTACGTTTTTGTAAGAAGGCGTCGATGCCTTCGCGGCGGTCTTCGGTGGCGCTCAGCAGGCTGAACAGCTGGCGCTCCTGCTGGAGACCGGCCTGCAGGCTCACTTCCTGCGACAGGCGCAGCGACTGTTTCGCCGCCCGCAGCGCCAGCGGCGCATGGCGGGCGATGGTGGTCGCCAGTTGCAGGGCATACTCATCGGTTAACGCCGCCGGATGGACATCGCTCACCAGCCCGGCCTGCTGCGCCTGACGGGCGTCAATACTCTCGCCGCTCAGCACCATCCGGCTGGCCAGCGCCTTGCCAACGCTGCGGATCAGCCGCTGGGTGCCGCCAGCGCCCGGCATTATGCCGAGGGTAATTTCCGGCAGGCCAAAGCGGGCGTTGTCCCCGGCGACAATCAGATCGCACAGCAGGGCCAGCTCGCAGCCGGCTCCGAGGGCGTAGCCGTTGACCGAGGCGATCAGCGGTTTGGGGAAGGCATCGATACGCGCCCACAGCCGCGGGCGGATATCGTCCAGGGTCGCCGGGAGATCTTTCTCCGCCATCTCATTCAGGTCGGCCCCGGCGGCAAAGAAGCGCGGGTTACCGCTGATGACGCAGACGCTGACGCGGTTATCAGCGGCCGCGACCTCCAGCGCCTCGGCAATCTGGGTTAATAAGGCATTGTTCAGTGCATTGCGGGCCTGCGGACGGTTGAGCGTCAGCTGCAGCACCCGGCCATGGCGGTGGATCAGCAGCTCGCTCATGCCATCCCCCGCGCGTCAAAGTCGACAACTACGTCGCCGCTGGTGGGCAGCGCCTGGCAGCTCAGTACATAACCCGCCGCCAGCTCATCCGCTTCGAGGCTATAGTTGGCGGCCATCGCCACTTCGCCGCGCAGCACTTTGCATTTACAGGTGGCGCACACCCCGCCCTTGCAGGCAAACGGCAGGTCTGCCCCCTGACGCAATGCGGCATCCAGGATGCTGTCGTCTTCGGCGCTGAGGGCGATCAGCCGATCGCGCCCGTCCTGGCGGATGGTGACCGTGCGTCCCTCCGCCTGCACCCCGGCGGCGCGCTTAACGCTGCCGCCCGGCGTATTGAAGCGTTCGAGATGAATCGATTTCTCCGCTACGCCAAGTTCACGTAACGTTGCTTCCGCCTCGTCCATCATCGTCGCCGGACCGCAGATAAAGGCCTCGTCGAAACGGCTGAAATCCAGCAGATGGTCAGCGAGCTGGCGCAGTTTGTCGCCGTCAATGCGCCCCTGTAAAAGATCGCTGTCCATCGACTCCTGGCTGAACAGATGTATCACCTGCAGGCGCTGCGGATAGCGGTCTTTTAAATCGGCTAGCGCCTGGCGGAACATCATGCTGTGGCTGCTGCGGTTACCGTAGATCAGCGTGAAGCGACTGTACGGCTCGGTGGCCAGGGTGGCGCTAACGATCGCCATCATCGGCGTGATCCCGGAGCCGGCGGCAATCGCCAGATAGTCGCCCTGCCGCTCGGCCTGCGGCTGATAGCCGAAATGCCCCTGCGGCACCATCACCTCCAGCTCCATCCCCTGCTGGATATCGTGCTGGGCGTAGCGCGAGAAGCGTCCGCCGTCGATGGCTTTGATCGCGACGCTGATCTCTCCCGGCGTGCGGCTGCGGCAGATGGAGTAACAGCGGCGCAGCTCTTCACCGCCCAGACGGGCTTTTAGCGTCAGATGCTGGCCCGGGCGAAAACAGTATTCCGCCTGCAGGGCTTGCGGGATCGCAAAAGTGATGGTCACCGCATCGCGGGTTTCCGGCTCGACTCTCGCCACCTTAAGCGAATGGAACGTCGTCATGGCAACCTCAAATACATTTAAAGTAATCAAAAGGTTCCCGGCAGCTGTCGCAGCGATAGAGCGCTTTGCAGGCCGTGGAACCGAATTCACTAAGCAGCGAGGTATGGGTGCTGCCGCAGCGTGGACAGCTCACCTCGGCGGGCATATCCGCATGGCAGGCGTGCCCCTGCGGCGGGCTGATGCCGTACTGGCGCAGGCGCTCGCGGGCATCCTGACTCATCCAGTCGGTGGTCCAGGGCGGGTCCAGCTGCAGGACGATATGTACCGGCAGATAACCATGCTCGCTCATCACCGCGCGGATCTCCCCCAGCAGATGCTCCGTCGCCGGACAGCCCGAATAAGTCGGGGTAAAGCCAATCACCCAGCCGTCGCCGTGGCGCGCGACGCTGCGCACCATGCCGAGATCGGTGATGGTCAGCACCGGCACTTCCGGGTCCGGGATCGCGCTTAACAATCCCCAGATAGCGCGCACCTCGGCGGGAGCGATGTCATCTAAACGTTGCATCTTCCCCTCCCTTACCACTGCAGGCCGGGATGCGAACGCTGCAGATATTGCATCTCCGCCAGTAGCGGGCCGAGATGTTCACTGTGCAGCCCCTGTTTGCCGCCGCTGCGGAAGGCCGCTTCCTGCGGGATCGATAAGCCTGAATCAAGCAGCGCGGTATGCACGGTGCTTTGCCATTCGGCCTGAAGCTCGCGCGGATCAACCGCAATGCCCTGCCCGGCCAGGCTGAGCTCCAGGTCATCGGCAAGGAACAGTTCGCCGGTGAAGCGCCACAGATTGTCGACCGCCTGCTGCATTTTGCGATTTGATAATTCGGTGCCGTTACCGAGACGCTCCAGCCAGCCGCGGCTAAAGCGCTGGTGGTAACGCACCTCTTTCAGCCCTTTAGCGGCAATGGCCGCCAGCTGCGCGTCGCGGCTGTTCACCAGCCGGCTGTACAGGGCGACGTGCCAGACGTCGATAAAGAACTGGCGGGCGATGGTGTCGGCAAAATTGCCGTTGGGCTGCTCCACCAGCAGCAGGTTGCTGAACTGGCGCTCATCGCGGCCGAAGGCCAGGGTATCTTCGTCGCCGCAGCCGTTAAGCTCGGCGGCATAGCTTAAAAAGTTGCGCGCCTGGCCAAGCAGGTCGAGGCCGATGTTGGCCAATGCCAGATCGATCTCCAACTCCGGGGCATGGCCGCACCAGGCGCCTAAACGCTGGGCCAGCACCAGGCCGTTGTCGCCAAGACGCAGAGCGTAGGTGGCGACGGGATTCGGGTTATTCATCGCCGCCTCACATATGTTCCATGCCGTCCGGCACGGTATAGAAAGTCGGATGGCGGTAGACTTTGCTTTCCGCCGGGTCGAAGAATTCGCCGCGATCTTCCGGCTGCGAAGCAACGATTTCGCTGGCCTTCACCACCCAAATGGAGCAGCCTTCGCTGCGGCGGGTGTAGGCGTCGCGGGCGTTTTCCAGCGCCATTTGATCGTCGGCGGCATGCAGGCTGCCGACGTGACGATGGGAAAGCCCCTGTTTGCTGCGAACGAACACTTCATATAACGGCCAGTAAACTTTGCTCATGTTGTCTCTCCTTATGCCGCGCTGCGGGCCTGCTGTTTTTGCGCATGGGCCAGCGCGGCTTCGCGCACCCATTCGCCCTCTTCCCAGGCCTTACGCTTGGCGGCCAGGCGTTCGTGATTGCAAATCCCACGGCCGCTAATCACCTCGTTAAATTCCTGCCAGTCGATTTCGCCGAAGCGGTAGTGGCCGCTGGCTTCATCAAACTGCAAATCCGGGTCCGGGACGGTCATGCCGAGGATCTCCACCTGCGGCACGGTGTTGTCGACGAAGCGTTGACGCAGCTCGTCGTTGGAGTGCAGTTTGATTTTCCACGCCATGCTGCGGGCGCTGTTTGGCGAGTTGTCGTCGTTGGGGCCAAACATCATCAGCGCTGGCCACCAGAAACGATTGATGGCGTCCTGCAGCATTTGCCGCTGCGCGTCATTGCCCTGCGCCAGCGCCATGCAGGCTTCGAATCCCTGGCGCTGGTGAAAGCTTTCTTCTTTGCAGATTTTGACCATCGCCCGGGCATAGGGCCCGTAGGAGGTCCGGCACAGCGCCACCTGGTTGACGATAGCCGCGCCATCCACCAGCCAGCCGATCACGCCGATATCCGCCCAGCTCAGCGTCGGGTAGTTAAAAATGGAGGAGTATTTCATCTGCCCGTCGAGCATCTTCTGATACAGGTCTTCCCGCGCGCAGCCAAGGGTTTCCGCGGCGCTATAGAGATACAGCCCGTGTCCAGCCTCATCCTGTACCTTAGCCAACAGGATCGCTTTGCGGCGCAGGGTTGGCGCGCGGGTGATCCAGTTGCCTTCCGGCAGCATGCCGACGATCTCCGAGTGCGCGTGCTGGCCTATCTGCCGAATCAAGGTCTTACGGTAGGCATCCGGCATCCAGTCCTGCGGTTCGATGGCCGTTTCCTGCGCGATGCGCTGGTCAAAGCGTTGTTCTTCTGTCACGTCATCACCTTTATGATTCCGATATTCACAACAAAAACATTTATGTGAATCACTTTGTTTATTGAAGGTTACATATTGGTTAAATGAAACCACAAATTTTGTTTGCTCTTTTTGTGATGATCTCCGCAAAACCTTTTGAAAACCACAATAAATACAGTAAGTTAAGCATAAGGTGTAACGCCATCGCGATCACAATGTTAATAATTTATTAAATACGGGCTTGCATTTTATGATTCATAAAAGAACTATTTATAGATATCACACGTAACACATTTGGAGATTTGCGATGCAGCAGTTAGCCAGCTACTTATCCGGCGCCTGGCAGACCGGCCGGGGCCGCGCCCGTACTATTCATCACGCCATCACCGGCGCGGCGCTGTGGGAGGTGACCAGTGAAGGTCTGGATATGGCGCAGGCGCGCCGCTTCGCGATTGAGCGCGGCGGTAAGGCGCTGCAAGCCATGACCTTTATTGAACGCAGCGCGATGTTAAAAGCGGTGGCGAAACAATTGCTGGCGCAGAAAGACCAGTTCTACGCCATCTCGGCGCAAACCGGCGCCACCCGCGCCGACAGTTGGGTGGATATTGAAGGCGGTATCGGTACCCTTTTCACCTATGCCGGGCTGGGCAGTCGCGAACTGCCGGACGATATCCTGTGGCCGGAAGACGAGCTGATCCCGCTCTCAAAACAGGGCGGTTTTGCCGCCCGTCACGTGCTGACCTCAAAATCAGGCGTCGCCGTCCATATCAACGCCTTCAACTTTCCCTGCTGGGGAATGCTGGAAAAACTGGCCCCCACGTGGCTGGCCGGTATGCCAGCTATCATTAAACCGGCAACCGCTACCGCCCAGCTCACCCAGGCAATGGTGAAAGCGATTGTCGACAGCGGCCTGGTGCCGGAGGGCGCCATCAGCCTGATTTGCGGCGGCGCGGGCGATCTGCTCGACCACCTCGATAGCCAGGACGTGGTGACCTTTACCGGCTCTGCCGCCACCGGCCAGCAGCTGCGGTCGCACCCCAACCTGGTGGCCAAATCGATTCCCTTTACCATGGAAGCGGATTCGCTCAACTGCTGTGTGTTAGGCGAAGACGTCACGCCGGAGCAACCGGAGTTCGCGCTGTTTATCCGGGAAGTGGTCCGCGAGATGACGGCGAAAGCCGGACAAAAATGTACCGCTATCCGCCGCATCATCGTCCCGCTGGCGCAGATCAATGCGGTTAGCGATGCGCTGATCGCCCGCCTGCATAAAGTGACCGTCGGCGACCCGGCGCAGGAAGGGATTAAGATGGGGGCGCTGGTTAATCACGAGCAGCGTCGGGACGTACAGGAGAGCGTCAATAAACTGATTGCCGCCGGCTGCGAAGCGCTGCTTGGCGGACAGGCGGACCTCAGCGCGGCCGGAGCCTTTTTCCCGCCGACGCTGCTCTACTGCGCGCAGCCGGATGAAACCCCGGCGGTTCACGCCATTGAAGCCTTTGGCCCGGTGGCGACCCTGATGCCCTACCAGGACCGCCAGCATGCGCTGACGCTGGCACGCGCCGGCGGCGGCAGCCTGGCGGGGACGCTGGTTACCGCCAGCGGCGAACTGGCGCGGGAGTTTATCCTCGGCGCCGCCCGCGCGCATGGCCGTATTCAGATCCTGAACGAAGCATCCTCCGCAGAATCAACCGGCCACGGTTCGCCGCTGCCGCAGCTGGTGCACGGCGGCCCCGGCCGCGCCGGCGGCGGAGAGGAGCTAGGCGGACTGCGTTCGGTGAAACACTATATGCAGCGCACCGCCGTCCAGGGCAGCCCAACGATGCTGGCGACCATCGGCCAGCAGTGGGTACGCGGCGCCCAGGTGAGCGAAGATCGCATTCACCCGTTTCGCAAATATTTCGAAGAGATCCAGCCCGGCGACAGTTTGCTGACCCCGCGCCGGACACTGACCGAAGCGGATATCGTTAACTTCGCCTGCCTGAGCGGCGACCATTTCTACGCCCACATGGACAAAATCGCCGCCGCCGAGTCGATTTTCGGCGAGCGGGTGGTTCACGGTTATTTCCTGATCTCCGCGGCGGCCGGTCTGTTCGTCGATGCCGGCGTCGGGCCAGTTATCGCCAACTACGGGATGGAAAACCTGCGCTTTATTGAACCGGTCAAGCCGGGAGACACCATCCATGTGCGTCTGACCTGTAAGCGGAAAACGGTCAAGCGGCAGCGCAGCGCTGAGGAGAAAGCCACCGGCGTGGTGGAATGGGCGGTGGAGATTTTCAACCAGCACCAGCAGGCGGTGGCGCTGTATTCCATTCTCACCCTGGTGGCGCGCCAGCAGGGGGATTTCCCGGCGTAATGGCGGAAAATAGACCGCTGGCGCGCTGTTGGCCGGTCCTTGAGCTATTGCTTCTGCAATCGGTTTGCAACGGTTTCGCCCCGGGAAAACGTTTGTTCTGTGTGATTTATCTCAAGGCGCAGGGGACGAAAACAGCTACCGGACAGTTCCTTCTCCCTCCGGTAGAGGGTCAGGGTGAGGGGAAGTACTGAAGTGTGGTTCTTTATGTTATCTGTGGCTTCAGCGCACATTGCGCTCCCGGTTAATTTTTCTTCATTCTGTTTTCCGTGGCGCAGGGAGCGCACAGGGGGCGGCCAGTCGCCGCCGCCCCCTGTACCCCCGGGCTCCGGCCAGCAAAATCGCCGCTGCGCGGTCCCTTCGACTTATCCCTGCAGGCTTCGGGTCGGGCCGAGGTAGCGTCCATGCAAAACACGGCCCTCAGCCCGCATCCATGCGGGCTGCCCCGGCCTGCCGGGAACGTCTCAGCGATTTTGAGGCCGCCAGCACCGGCAGTTTCAGCGGCCCCAGCGCTAGCGCCAGCAGTGATTTGGGGCTGTAGGCCGGGTAAGGCGTTAGCCGCCACCCGGCAAAAAAATCGGCGCTCGTGCTCAATGCCTCTGCGGAGGCATTTTTTACGTCCCTCTGGCAAAACTGACAAATAACCTGGCAAGAGCAAACAAACGCTACGGCGCCGCGGGCTGGTAGCTTAAGGGTGACAAAGCCGACATTCGCAGCGGCATAAGACAACACAACAATAAGATGAGGTCACAATGGCAAACGGCTTGAAATTTTCCCCGCGTAAAACCGCACTGGCTCTCGCTGTCGCGGTGGTTTGCGCCTGGCAATCACCGGTCTTCGCTCACGGTAGCGAAGCCCACATGGTACCGCTGGATAAAACGCTGGAGGCGTTCGGCGCTGACGTGCAGTGGGATGACTATGCGCAAATGTTTACCCTGGTAAAAGATGGCGCTTACGTCAAAGTGAAGCCCGGCGCCAAAACCGCGATCGTCAACGGTAAACCCCTTGATCTGCCGGTGCCGGTGGTGATGAAGGAAGGTAAAGCCTGGGTCTCCGATACCTTTATCAACGACGTGTTCCAGTCCGGTCTCGACCAGACCTTCCAGGTGGAAAAACGCCCTCACCCGTTAAACTCGCTCTCGGCGGCGGAAATCAACGAAGCGGTGACCATTGTTAAAGCCGCGCCGGAGTTCCAGCCCAATACCCGCTTTACCGAAATTTCCCTGCACGAGCCGGATAAAGCCGCGGTATGGGCCTTTGCCCTGCAGGGCACGCCGGTGGATGCGCCACGCACTGCCGATGTGGTGATGCTGGATGGCAAACATGTCATTGAAGCCGTCGTCGATCTGCAAAACAAAAAAATCCTCTCATGGACGCCGATCAAAGGCGCGCACGGCATGGTGCTGCTCGATGATTTCGCCAGCGTGCAGAACATCATCAACGCCAGCAGCGAATTCGCGGCGGTGCTGAAAAAACACGGTATTACCGATCCTGGCAAGGTGGTCACCACCCCGCTCACCGTCGGCTACTTCGATGGCAAAGATGGCCTGCAGCAGGATGCGCGTCTGCTGAAGGTGGTCAGCTATCTCGATACCGGCGACGGCAACTACTGGGCGCACCCGATTGAAAACCTGGTGGCGGTGGTCGACCTGGAAGCAAAGAAAATCATCAAAATCGAGGAAGGCCCGGTGATTCCGGTGCCGATGGAACCGCGTCCGTACGATGGCCGCGACCGCAACGCCCCGGCGGTGAAACCGCTGGATATTACTGAACCGGAAGGCAAAAACTATACCATTACCGGGGATACCATTCACTGGCGGAACTGGGATTTCCATCTGCGTCTTAACTCGCGCGTCGGGCCAATCCTCTCGACGGTGACCTACAACGATAACGGCAAAAAACGCCAGGTAATGTATGAAGGTTCGCTCGGCGGGATGATCGTCCCCTACGGTGACCCGGACGTCGGCTGGTATTTCAAAGCCTATCTGGACTCCGGCGATTACGGCATGGGCACCCTGACCTCGCCGATTGTACGCGGCAAAGACGCGCCGTCGAATGCGGTGCTGCTGGATGAAACCATCGCCGACTACACCGGCGCGCCGACCACCATCCCGCACGCCGTCGCCATATTCGAGCGCTACGCCGGGCCGGAATATAAGCACCTGGAGATGGGCAAGCCCAACGTCAGTACCGAGCGCCGGGAGCTGGTGGTGCGCTGGATCAGCACCGTCGGCAACTACGACTATATCTTTGACTGGGTATTCCACGACAACGGCACCATCGGCATCGACGCCGGCGCCACCGGGATTGAGGCGGTGAAAGGCGTGCTGGCGAAAACCATGCACGACCCGAGCGCCAAAGAAGATACCCGCTACGGAACGCTGATCGACCATAATATTGTCGGCACCACCCACCAGCATATCTATAACTTCCGCCTCGACCTCGACGTGGACGGCGAAAACAACACTCTGGTGGCGATGGACCCGGAGGTGAAGCCCAACACCGCCGGCGGCCCGCGCACCAGCACCATGCAGGTGAATCAGTACACGATTGACAGCGAACAGAAAGCGGCGCAGAAATTCGACCCGGGTACGATTCGCCTGCTGAGCAACACCAGCAAAGAGAACCGCATGGGTAACCCAGTCTCTTACCAGATCATCCCTTACGCTGGCGGCACCCATCCGGCGGCGACCGGCGCTAAGTTCGCCCCCGACGAGTGGATCTACCATCGTCTGAGCTTTATGGATAAACAGCTGTGGGTGACGCGCTACCACCCGAGCGAACGCTATCCGGAAGGCAAATACCCCAACCGCTCCGCTCACGATACCGGGTTAGGCCAGTATGCCAAGGACGATGAGTCGCTGACGCACCAGGATGACGTGGTGTGGATCACCACCGGCACCACCCACGTGGCGCGCGCTGAAGAGTGGCCGATCATGCCAACCGAATGGGCGCACGCCCTGCTGAAGCCATGGAACTTCTTTGACGAAACGCCGACCCTCGGCGAGAAGAAACAGTAATCTTAACCCACGGTGAAATCGAGCAGGATTTTACCGCCTCTTCCCGGCTGGCCGGCGGCGGCAATCGCCTCGCGCCAGTCGTTCACCGCCACCCGCTGGGCCGGCGGTTGCGTAGTCGTCGGTAGCCGCTGCCAGATCTCATCGAACGCCGCCCGCCATGCCGCCACGCTGAGGCCAGGCAGCGCCTCCCGCAGATGAAACTTGCGCACCGCCGCGCTGGCGCGCGTCTGGATCAACGGCCGCCCGGATAATAAGCCGTAGGAGACCAGGGTCGACGACGCGGGCAGCACCGACAACAGCGTGTTCCCCAGCTCCCCGCCCACCGCGTCAAACACCAGATCGCTGTGCTGGCTGACCTTCTCCACCAGCGCCCGGTCGGCGTCGAGGATCGGATAGATCCCGGCCTGCTCCAGACGCGCCCGATGCTGCGGCGAGCGAATAATCCCGCTTACCGAACGGGCGCCCATGGCCAGCGCCCACTGCCCCAGCAGGCTGGCGCAGGAGGAGGCGGCGGCGGTCAGCACGATCTGTTTCCCGGCAACCGGCCAGCGACTGAGCATCAGCATCGCAGTCAGCGGATTGATATACCCGCGGGCGGCCAGCAGATCGTCCACCGCCGGGGGAACCGGCACCAGCCAGGTCTCATCGAGATCGATAAACCGTTGCCAGGTGCCGCCCCCGCGCAGGGGCAGCACCCGCTGGCCCGCGGTCAGTCGGCTGCCGAATGGCGCGGCGACCACCTCGCCAAGGCCTTCGTAGCCGGGGACGGCCGGCAGTCGGGTACGGTGGCGATAGGCGCCGGTGATGGGGATCAGATCTGAAGGATTCACCGGGGCATAGCGCATCCTGACCCGCACCCGTCCACCGGCCAGCGGCGCCAGCGGGGCGCGTTTCAGCGTTAGCACCGCGGCCGGCGGCCCGTAGCGGTCATAAACAATGGCGTCGTTGAACATCGACTGGCTCCAGACAACGAAAGACGGGATCATAGCAGATCCCGTCCGAAGCCGCTTACGCTGGCGGCCAGACCTGGGGGAACAGTGGAGAATCCAGCGGGTCGCCGTCCCGCAGGGTCAGCTCGGGGAACGGCGGCGACGTCACGCCGCCGCGGTCGGCAAAGGCGGCGTCATCCCCCACCCAGCGGGCGGAGAAGACCCGTCGCGCCCGCGCTCCGGGGTTGCCGCGGGCGCCATGGACGGTGCGAAAATGGAAGGCCACCGCATCCCCCGGCTCCAGCGCCCAGCTGACGATATCGTACTCGTCCTCATGGGCGTCGATATCCGGCAGCGCGCTGAACCGGGTGTGCTCGTAGAGCCTGGTGCCATTGAAGCGGGTGGGACTGTACTCCGCCTCCCAGCGATGCGACCCGCGAATGCAGCGCAGCGAGGTGGCCTCTGCTACCGGGTCCAGCGGGATCCAGAAGCTGACGTTCTGTCGGCCGGAGACGCAATAGTAAGGCTGGTCATGATGCCAGGGGGTGACCGTGCTGCCCCCGGCGGGTTTGACCAGCGTATGCTCATGGAAAAATTTCGCCGTCTGCGACTGCATCAGCGCCGCGGCGATTTCGGCGGCGGCCGACTGGAAGACAAACTCGCTAAACGCCGGGATCCGCGACCAGTTGCAGTAATCCTGAAAAAAAGGCGGCGAACCATCTTTGGGGATCACCGTGCGCGCATGACCATATTCGCTGGGGCTGGCCATCAGCGCCGTGACCCCCTCGGCGAGGCGCTCAACCCAGGGGGTAAAAACGCCCTTCAGTAATACCACGCCGTCCGCCTGCCAGCGGTCGACTGTCGCTTGATCGATATGGTGAGAGTGTTGGTTGTGCATCGCTTGGGTTCCTGTGTGGGTGGATCAGGTAAGCGGTTCTGCGGGCTCGGCGCGCATCCACGCGCAAAGCTGGCCCAGCATCGCCATGCAGCGTTCGGTCTGGTCGATACTGATGTACTCATCGGCCTTATGGCCCTGGGCCATGCTGCCCGGCCCGCAGACCAGGGTCGCGACGCCCATCTCGTCGAACAGCCCCCCTTCGGTGCCGAACGCCACGGTGGAAAACCGATCGCTGCCGCACCACTGCGCCAGCCAGCGGGCGAAGTCGGACTGTGGATCGCTGAGCAGCGGCGGGTAGTGGCTCAACAGCTGGAACTGGATGTCGCTCCCGCCGCCGACCCGGCGCATCTCCGGCAGCAGCCGGCGGCGGGCGTAGGCCGCCAGCGCTTCGGTAACCGTTTCGGGACGCATCCCCGGCAGGTAGCGGATTTCAAAATCAAAGCGACAGGACTGCGGAACGATGTTCAGCGCGGCGCCGCCCTGGATGGTGCCCACCTGCAGGGTGCTGAAAGGCGGCGAAAAGCGGCTGTCCTGCTGCCGGGCCAGACGCGCGCCCAGCCGATCCAGGCGGTTGATCAGCCTGGCCGCGTAGCGGATGGCGTTCACCCCCTGCGGGGCATAGGCCGAATGGCAGGCCTGGCCCTCGATGCAGCAGCGCATGGCCAGTTTGCCTTTATGACCGAACACCGGCTGCATCTCCGTCGGCTCGCCGATGAGGCACAGCGCCGGTTTCTCCGGCGAGGCCTGCAGAAAATCCACCAGGCTGCGCACGCCGAGGCAGCCGACCTCTTCGTCATAGGAGAAGGCCAGATGCAGCGGCATCCGCAGCGGCGCCGCCAGAAAGTCATCCACCGCCGCCAGCACGCAGGCGAGAAAGCCCTTCATATCGGCGCTGCCGCGGCCGTAGTAGCGGCCATCGCGCTCGGTCAGGCTGAACGGCGGCACGCTCCAGTCCTGCCCGTCCACCGGGACCACGTCGGTATGGCCCGAGAGCATCACCCCGCCGCCGCCGGACGGCCCCAGCCGGGCGTAGAGATTGGCCTTTCCCCCCGACGGGTCATAAAAGCGGCGGGACGCCACGCCGCGGGCGGCGAGAAAATCGGCGATCCAGTCGATCATCGCCATGTTTGAATGGCGGCTGGTGGTATCAAAGGCCAGCAGCGCGGCAAGGATCGCTCCCGGCGTGTTATTCATCGCCAGGCACGCCATAGGCCGGCGCCTCGCGCGGGTCGAGCGCCCGGGTAATATAGGCCTCCATTTGCGGCTCCCACGCCAGCCACAGCTGCTCAAGGGCCGCCAGCGGATCCGCTTCCGCCCAGTCAATGCGCAGGTCGACCACCGGCCACGGGTAATCGTCCACCACCTTCACCGCCGCCGAGTGGACCGGCCCGGCCTCGCCCCCGGCGACGATCCCGGCGCGCAGTCCGGCCAGCAGCCGGCTGGTCAGCTCACCGGTGGCGGCCTCAAAGGCGCCCACCATCGCAGCGATCACCCCCTCACTGGCCAGCATGTTGCCCGCCGCCACGCAGTTATCCCCCGCCAGGGCGCCGCCGATCCCGAGGGTGAATTCCCCGCTGAACACCGCCGTGTCGCCGTTGGCGTCAATCGCCGCGACCTGGCGATATTCGCGGAAGCGATCCTCCGCCAGCGCCTGCTTCAGGGCCTGCTCAACGCTGGCTCCCGCTTCGAGCGCGCTGAGGATCTGCGGCCCCAGCGTCGGCAGGGTAATGTTCTGGCTGGAAACCGCCCCCACGCCGGGCAGCAGCCACGGACAGCGCGACCCGACGGCCATGCTCGATGAACTAATGGCGATGCCCAACTGACCCGTTTCCGGGCAACGGGCGGTAAGGGAAAGGGTCATTCTGCCGCCTCCCCCTGCCAGTCGTCAGGGATCACCGCCGTGACGTCAATCTCCATCAGCCACTGCGGCTGCGCCAGGGCCGACACCACCACCCCGGTGGAGATGGGAAAGACCCCTTTCAACCATTTTCCCACCTCCTGATAGACCGGCTCGCGATAGCGGGGGTCGATCAGATAAGTGGTGGTCTTGACGATATGCGAGAGGTCGCTGCCGGCCTCTTTCAGCAGCTGCTCGACATTCTTCATCGCCTGTTCCGCCTGGGCTCGCGGGTCGCCGAGGCCGATCAGGTTGCCAGCGAAATCGGTGCCGACCTGGCCGCGAACGTAGACGGTATTCCCGGCCCGCACCGCCTGGCACAGATCGTTGTTCAGCGCCTGGTTCGGGTAGGTCTCTTTGGTGTTAAACATGCGAATACGGGTATGGGTTGGCATCAAAGCACTCCTTCAGGAAACGGTTATCAGGACGGCTGGTAACGCTGATACTGGCGCTGAATGGCGATCTGGTCGGCAATATATTTGGCATCGTGCCAGACGCCCCAGATAAAGGTGGACCCGCGCCGCGACAGCCACGGCAGGCCGAGAAAATAGACCCCCGGCTCCGTCGACACGCCGCGGTGATGCTGCGGCCGCTGCGCGTCATCGAAGGCGTTGACCTTCAGCCAGCGATAGTCGGTGGTATATCCGGTCGCCCAGATGATGGCGCCGATCCCGGCCTCGGCCAGGTCGAGGCTAAGCAGCGGGTCGCTGACGCAGGCCGGATCGGGCAGAAACTCACGGGCGGAGGGCTCTTCAGGCAGATCCGAACCGTTGCGCGCTACCCAGTCGTCGGCGGCGTCGAGCAACGCAAGATAAGAGGCATCGCCGCGGCGGATATTCTCCGCCAGGTCGGGGTGGAACAACGCCCTGGCGCCGTCAAAGCCGCGGGTCTGCCCCACCAGGGTGACCCCCTGATGCGCCAGTTGGCGAAAATCGACGGTATGGCCGCCGCGCGCGCCGCTCACCGCGATAGTGACATGCTCTTTCCCCGGCGCATTGGCCGCGGCGTCCCACATTCCAAGCACCCCGAGCCACCAGCAAAAATCGCGCTGGCGATAGCGACGCGGCGGCCGGTCGTGCGCCCCCACCGACAGCCACACCGCGCGTCCGGCACGCTGCAGCTCATCGGCAATCTGGACGCCGGAGGATCCGGCCCCCACTACCAGCACGCCGCCCTCCGGCAGCTGCTGCGGATTAAAATAGTGCGCCGAGTGGAGCTGCTGAATAGCCGGACTCTGCGGGGCGATCGCCGGGATCGCCGGGCGCTGAAAGGGTCCGGTGGCCGCTACGATCCGCTGCGCCTCAATCACCCCCTGGGAGGTGTCGACACGAAAGCCCGGTCGCCCGGCGAGGCGTTCGGCGCTGTACACCTCCACCCCGGTACGGATCGGCGCGTTGAAGCTGCGGGCATAGGCGGCAAAATAGTCCGCAACCTGCTCTTTGCCGACAAAGCTATCCGGCGGGCAGTCCGGGAACACCATCCCCGGAAACCGATCGTGCCAGGCCGGGCCGTTGGCCACCAGCGAATCCCAGCGCCCGCTGCGCCAGGCCTGGGCAATACCCTGTTTCTCCAGCACCAGGTGGGGAATATCCAGCCGGGTCAGATGCTCGCTCATGGCGACGCCCGCCTGCCCCGCGCCGACCACCAGGGTATCGATCTCGGTTATCTGTTCAGTCATTTCTCTATCCTTCAAGCACAGTTGCCGACGAGGTCGCCGGAATTGACGGCTTTCAGGTTATTTAACTGTGACGAATTGGTAAAATATTATAAAACGATCGACTGAATAGAATTTTACGAGGCTGATTGACGACAAAAAAAATAACGCCTGCCGGATCGACAGGCGTTATTTCAGCCGTGAGAGGGGGTTAATTCGATACTGCGGCAATAATCCATAAACAGTTGCGTTGGCCGCGTCGGCTCATTATTCGCGAGATGCGCCATAATTAAGGTTGAGGCGGGCATATCGTCGGCAATATCCCGCTGCACCACCCTTTCACCATCGTAGGTCATATCGCAACAGGGCCGGGTGACCAGCACCGAAAAACCGAGCCCCTGGCCGACCATACAGCGCACCATTTCGATAGAGGGTGAGCTGTAAGCTACTTCCGGGTGATAGCCTTTTTCCTTAAAGATGGAGATGAAATAATTTTTGCTCGGGACCGCATCAAGGAGGATCATTGGCTCGCGGCTCAGCTCCTGCAGCGTCACCTGCGCCTTTTGCGCCAGCGGATGCGCGGCGGGCAGCAGCGCGTAGGGTTTATGCGGGGCGTTAAGCCGTTCTTTATTGATCGAGTGGCCAAGCTCCAGATCGTAGACCAGCGCCAGGTCAAAGCGGCCGCGGTGCAGGCCATGCATCAGCTCATGCTGTTCGCCGTCATACAGATGCAGCGTTATTTCCGGATAGCATTTCTTAAATCCAGCCACCAGCTTCGGCATATACAGCGGAGCTACCGATTCAAAGCAACCGATGGAGATCATGCCAGAAACCAGCTCTTTATCCGCCCGCGAATTCTGCTCAAATTCCCACGACAGGCGCAGCAGCTCCTTCGCTTTATCGTAGATCCGCCGACCGCTGGACGTGAGCGAGACGCCCTGCGCGTGGTGGCGAATAAACAGCTGCTGGTCGAAGGTGCTCTCCAGATTCTTAATGGCAATGGAAATCGACGGCTGCGCAATATGCAGCTGGCGGGAGGCCTCGGCGATACTCTCCGTCTCCACCACGGTGACGAAATATTTGAGCTGCTTCAGGGTAAATCGGTTCATAGCATCACCATTGATAAAATATGGTCCGGCGCACGCAGGAAATAGTTTTCCCCTAAGTCCCAAGCAATCCGCGTGCCACCCGCGAAAAAAGGCGGCGCATTGCCCGCCAGGGGGCGATATTATTTATTCTCCTCCCGCGCCGGCACGGTTTATTTCCGCTTTTGCACCATCATGCAACACGCTGCACATTGAGCAGGCAGCGGTCGCCCCAGTTTCGCGCAAAATAACCTGTCTGCATAAAATATCGTTATTCAATTGCAGCTATTGTTTTTAAATTGTTTACGCAAAGTATCCTGATAATCACTTTAAATTCCATATCGTTAATAACGCTGTATAGTTTTTTTAAACTTAAAGACCAAAAATTTACTAATTGCCTCTGAAAGCATCCTGCCAGCATAGTGTATTCGCACGATGAACACCGGCGGCTCCCCATTAATGCACAGCCGAGCCGCTTTCATTTAGGTTAATTATGACGAGTGAAATAGCCCATGACGTTTAACTGGAACTACATGTTAAGCCTGCTCAGCGATGCCGATTTTTGGTGGGCCACCTGGACCGTCATTAAATTAAGTCTGCTGACCTGGGGCTGCAGTATTGTGCTCGGCTTTATTCTGGCGCTGGCTAAACAGTCGCCGCGCGGCTGGTTATCCACCCCTGCCCGGCTGTATATCTGGTTATTTCGCAGTATGCCGCTGCTGGTCCTGCTGATTTTTGTCTACAACATGCCGCAGGCGCTGCCCTCCTTCGCGCCGGTGCTGAACGATCCCTTCTGGGCCGGCCTGCTGGCGATGGTCCTCAGCGAAGCGGCCTATATTGCCGAGATCCATCGCGGCGGGCTGCTCTCCATCCCCCGCGGGCAGAGTGAAGCCGCGCGGGCCCTGGGTTTACGCTACGCCGGGATCCAGTGGCGGGTGATCATTCCCCAGGCGCTGCGCGTCGCCCTACCGGCGCTGGCCAATGAGTATATCGCCATCGTGAAGCTCAGTTCGCTGGTGTCGGTGATCTCCCTGACCGAAATATTGATGGTCGGCCAGCAGCTCTACTCGCAGAACTTTCTGGTCATGGAGACCATGACCGCCGTGGCGTTTTATTACATCTTTATCGTCACGGTGTTCGATTTTCTGCTGAAACGGCTGGAGAACTACCTCGATGTCACCCGACGCGACACCGCCCGGCCGGTGGATGCCGAGATGCAGCAGTTGGCGACCGCCCGTCGCCCGGCGATGGCGCGCAGCGTCTCCCAGGGCCAGGAGCCGGCACTGCAGGCCTCTAAGCTGCATAAGGCCTACAACAATGTCGAAGTGCTGGGGGCGGTGAGCCTGCAGATCCAGCCCGGCGAAGTGGTCTCGGTTATCGGCCCGTCGGGCTCGGGGAAAACCACCCTCATTCGCCTGCTTAACGGTCTTGAGCAGATCGATAACGGTGAAATTCAGATTAACGGCCAGCCCTTTATTCATCTCGACCATCAGGGGCAGCAGAAGCCGCGCTTTATGGAGAATGCCGAACACCGTCTGAATATCGGCATGGTGTTCCAGAGCTTCAACCTGTTCCCGCATCTGACCGTGTTCGGCAATCTGCTGCTGGCCCCGCGCTATCACCATCTGGCGAGCGACGCGGAGCTGCGCCAGCACGCCTGCGAGCTGCTGCACAAGGTGGGCATGCTGGAACACGCCTGGAAGTATCCGCACCAGCTCTCTGGCGGTCAGCAGCAGCGGGTGGCGATCGCCCGCGCCCTGATGATGCGCCCGCAGATCATGCTGTTCGATGAGCCCACCTCGGCGCTGGATCCGGAAAAAGTGAATGAGGTGCTGCAGGTTATCGAATCCCTGGCCCACGAAGGCATCACGATGGTGATCGTCACCCACGAGATGAACTTCGCCTTCAAAGTGTCTGACCGGATCGTGTTTATGGAGAAAGGCCGGGTGGTGTGCGATGACACGCCGCAGGCGATGCGCAGCGGGCAACACCCGCGGGTCGAGGCCTTTCTGAAAGATGTTTCTCTGGCTTAATTATCGGGACGTGAAGAGGAAAAACTATGATTGCGCAGTGGCAAATTGAGCAGTTTCATCAGCAGGGTTATCTGGTGGTCGAAGGGGTGCTTTCCGCCGCCGACATCGCCACGCTGCAGAGCGATTTCGACGGCTGGGTCGAGGAGAGCCGCCGTCACGCGACGGCGTGGGGAGAAACCCTCGACGGGCGGCCGCGTTTCGATATCGAACGCGACCATGCTCCTGACCATCCGTCGCTGCGCCGGGTCGCCTCCCCGACGGAGATCTCCGAGGCCTATCGCCATACTGCGCTGAATTCGCGGATGGCGACCATCGCCGGGCAGCTGATCGGCGGCAACGGCACCCGTTTTCACCACAGCAAAATTAACTCCAAGCTGCCGCACACCGCCACCGAGGTGAAATGGCATCAGGATTTCCTCTTCACCCCGCACAGCAATGACGACATTATCACCGCCCTGCTGATGGTCAGCGAGGTGACTCCTGAGAATGGCCCGCTCAATGTGGTGCCGGGCAGCCATCAGGGGCCGCTGTGGTCCCACTGGCAGGAGGGTCGCTTCACCGGGGCGGTGGATGACGAGGTGGTGACGGCTCACTGCCAGCAGCCGCAGGCCTGTTTTGGCCCGGCGGGCTCAGTCTGCTTTATGCATACCCGCCTGCTGCACGCTTCCAGCCCCAACGAAACCGCCCTGCCGCGCACCCTGTTCATCAGCGTCTACGCCGCCGAGGATGCGCTGCCCTTCGGCGAAAACCCGCTGCCGAGCCGCCATGCCGGCCAGCTGGTGGCCGGGGAAGAGAGCGGTCTGGTGCGCAGTACCAATAACCAGCTTCGCCTGCCACAGAAGCCGCGCGGCGCTTCGTTTTTTGTTCAGCAGGCCGGTGCCGATCGCGCCAGCATGTAATTCGCCCACACTCCGGAGGTTTTATGACACGCTTTTTCGCACCACGCCCGCTGGCTCTGCTGCTCTGCGCAGCGGGGGCTCTGACATCCCTGAACGCGCTGGCCTTCCAGCAAAGCGGCAAGATCACCGCCGGTTCGGACATGACCTTTTTCCCTTACGAGTACATGGAGAACAACAAACCAGCGGGGTTTGATATTGAACTGCTCGACGGTCTGGCGAAGAGCATGGGCCGCGAGGCGGTGAATATCGACACCCGCTTCCCCAACCTGATCCCCGGACTGCAGGGCGGGCGCTTCGATATCACCAACTCGTCGATGTACATTACCGCCGAGCGCCTGAAGGTGATCGACATGGTGCCGTACCTGAAAAGCGGAGAAGCGATCCTCGCCCGCAAAGGGAGCGACTACCAGCCCAAGACGCCGGAAGACTTCTGCGGGCATAAAATCGGCTCGATGGGCGCCACCTCGTGGCTGGCGCAGTTGCAGAAGCTTTCCACCGACTACTGCGTGAAGAAAGGGCTGAAGCCAATTGCGCTGAGCGTCTATACCACCGACCCGCAGACCACCCAGGCGCTGCTGTCGCGCGCAGTGGATGCGCAGATCACCGACGCCGCCGTGGCGCGCGGGGTGGTGGAAAAGCTGGGCGACCGGGTGGCGATCTCCTCTGACACCCTGATCTATCCGGTGCTGAACGGCTTTGGCGTTAAAAAAGGCAACACGGAGGTGAAAACCGCCCTCGAACAGGCGCTGAAAAAATACAGCGCGACGCCGGAATATGCCGCCTTGCTGAAGAAATATCACTTCCAGGCGCCGACGGCAGAGGATCTGCAGACCCTGATGCCGAAAGCGGAGTAATGCCCATGCGCGATTCCGATGAAGAGCAGATCCGCATCGACCTGGCGGCCACCTTTCGCATCATTGCCCATCTCGGCATGCATGAGGCGGTGGCCAACCATTTCAGCGCCGCGCTCTCCGCTGACGGGAAAACGTTTTTACTCAACCCGAAGTGGAAACACTTTTCGCGCATCCGCGCCAGCGATCTGCTGGTGCTGCACGCCGACGATGAACGTTGCGCCGCGCGACCTGACGTCGATGCCACCGCGTGGGCCATTCACGGGCAGATCCATCAGCGACTGCCCGACGTGCGGGTGGTGCTGCATCTGCACCCGGTGTACACCACCAGCCTCGCCTGTCTGGCGACGCCGCAGATCCTGCCCATTGACCAGAACACGGCCCGCTATTTTAACCGGGTCGCCGTCGATACCCTGTACGGCGGGATGGCGGACACCGCGGCAGAAGGCGCCCGGCTGGCAGGGCTGCTGACGGATAAACGCCGTCTGCTGATGGGCAACCATGGGGTGCTGGTGACCGCTCCGACTATCGGCGAAGCGTTCGACGATATCTGGACCCTGGAGCGCGCCTGTCAGATCCTGATCACCGCCTGGTCAACCGGCCAGCCGCTGAAGGTGCTGTCAGACGCGGTGGCGGAAAAAACCGCCCAGGACTGGGAGAAAATTGCCGATTTCTCCCGGCAGCACTTCGCCGAGATGAAGCAGTTGATGATCGACCTCGATCCCTCCCTGGTGGATTAACCCCGCGCCAGCCCGGGTCAGCCCGGGCCGTCGCTGGCCGCCGCCAGCAGCGGCACGATGATATCGCTGAGCGGCGTCGGTATGCCGTGTTGACGCCCGCGACGCTGTACCACCCCGTTACGAATATCCCACTCCAGCGGTCGGCCATGCAGGCGATCGATCAGAATAGAGGTGCTCAGGTCGGCAGGCGCCCGATGAAAGCCGGCGATGATCTCCTCCGGCACGCTGTCGCTCAGGACGGCCCCTTCCGCCCGCGCCACCTGCAGGCATTCGCGCAGATAGGCCAGTCCGAGGGCGGTGATCTCCTCCCGGGCGAACATCCCGGCGCGTCGTCCGGTCAGCACCATCAGTCCGGCGACGGCGTTCTGCAGCAGTTTACGCCAGGCGACGCTGGTAAAATCCGCCGCCAGCTCCACCGCGCAGTGGGTTCCCGCCAGCGCCTGCTGCACCCGCTCCGCCCCCGGCACATCCGGCAGCGTCAGTCGCGGCGCGGCGCGCAGCCAGACCGAAGCATCGGCGTCGCGCTGCGCCGGAAACCAGACCACCGACGGCAGCACCGTCGCGCCGCCGGTCAAAGGGGCAAACTGCTGGCGCTGCTCGACGCCGTTTTGCAGCACGCACACCACGGTGTCTGGCGAACACAGGGCCGCCAGCCACGGGGCGATGGCCTCCGTCTGGGTGGCCTTCACCGCGACAAACACCAGGTCGAAGGGGGCGGCTATCGCCGTCGGGTCGGTGAGCACCGGGCCGGGCACCACGATCTCACCCTCATCAGTGCGCAGCACCAGCGACGAATGGGCAGTGCGCCCGCAGACCACCGGCGCCCTCCCCACCGCAAACAGGGCGGCGGCGATCGTGGTGCCGATGGCGCCGGGACCAATTAGTGCAACTTCAGGAAATGCAGTCATGCCGAAGACCTCCTCATCATTCTCCGCCCTGCGCGGGCAAAGATTGCCCTCCACAGTAGCGAGAAAGAGCGGAGGTCGGCAAGCGGGACGTCGGGAAAAGCGATGCGCCTTCCCCGACGGAGGGCTAGTAACGCACGCAGACGGATTTGGTTTCGCACCAGCCGTCGAGCCAGTCCGGGCCGAAATCGCGACCGGTGCCGGACTGCTTCATGCCGCCAAACGGCAGGTTGGCGTCAATCAGGGTGTGACTGTTGACCCAGACCGTCCCGGCCTGCAGGCGATCGGTATAGTTGAGAGCCTGGGTCAGGTCGCGGGTCCAGACGCTGGCGGTCAGGCCAAAATCGCTGTCATTGGCCAGGCGCAGCGCCTCCTCGCCGTCGGCCACCCGCACCAGGTTCACCACCGGACCAAACACCTCCTCACGGGTGAGGCGCAGCCCGGCGTCCGGGTTAACCACCAGCGTCGGCGGAATATAGTACCCCCCCGCATCCGGCCCGGCGCTGCCGCTGATAAGCTCCGCCTTCTGCTGTCGGGCCTCTTCAAGGTAGGCCGCCACCTTGTCGCAGTGGGCCCGGGAGACCACCGGGTTGATCTGCGCCGTCTCCAGCATCCCCGGCCCCACCTGCAGCGATTTCACCGCCTGCTCGAAGCCGCTGACCAGGGTGTCAAACAGAGGCGCTTCAATGTAGATCCGCGAGCTGGCGGCGCAGACCTGCCCCTGGTTAAGGAAGCTGCCGGTCATCAGCCCCTCAATGACCCACTGGGGATCGGCGTCTTTAAGCACAATCGCCGGGTTCTTGCCGCCCAGCTCCAGCGTCACGCGGGTCAGGCGGTCGGCGGCCACCCGCGCAATCTGTTTCCCGGTGGCCGTCGAGCCGGTAAAGCTCACCTTCGCCACCTGCGGATGGGCGGTCAGCGCCGCGCCGCAGCCGGCGCCGCTGCCGGTGACCACGTTGAACACCCCGTCAGGAATGCCCGCCTGGGTCGCCAGCTCCGCCACCCGCAGCAGGGTCAGCGGGGTGGTTTCTGAGGGTTTAATGACGATCGAACAACCCGCCGCCAGCGCCGGCATCACCTTCCACATACCGATCATCAGCGGGAAATTCCACGGAACGATGCCCGCCACTACTCCCACCGGCTCTTTTTTGGTCCACGCCTGATAACGCGCCCCTTGCGGGAACGGGATCGAGACGTCCAGTGTCCGGCCGCTGATTTTGGTAGTCAGCCCGGCGGTGTAACGCATCCAGTTCAGGGTGCAACCGACCTCGAAGGCGCGGGAGATGGCGATGGATTTACCCTGTTCAAGGGTTTCCAGCTGCGCCAGCTCCTCGCCGTGCTGCTCCACCAGATCGGCAAAGCGCAGCAGGATGCGCTCGCGGTCGGCCGGGGTGCGCCCGGCCCAGCGGCGGTCGACGAAGGCACGCCAGGCAGACATCACCGCCCGGTCAACATCCGCCGGGCTGGCGTCGGCGGTGGTGGCGATCGCCTGCCCGGTGGCCGGATCCCAGACGGTTAACCGGTTTTCGCTCTGCGCGGCGCAGGGGGCGCCGTCGATATACAGGCCATGCTGACGGTCTAAAAACTGCTGGACGCTGGCAAGCAGCGCTATCTGAGAGGTGGACATACCCTTTCCTTATTCTTCGCGGATAGTGCTTTCAGTCTATGTCCGGTTGGCGGCTGGCGCTTTTTTCTCTGTGACATTCGTTTGCGCCGCTGTGACAGTCGCCGCAATTCCGTCGCCTGCCCTGACAGAAATGTGCCGCAGGTAATAGTTCTTTCATATACCCGCCATCGCGCCCTTGCCTGAGGCGGCATAAATGCAACAATGCAGAAACATTATTATTACAGGAGAAGGGCGAATGATGACCACGGCTGAGGGGGGGCTGGCGTACCAGCGCTGGCTGGCGACGATCAATCAGGTCTGCGGCCATTTCGCCGCCCGGCCGCTGGAGGGCCGCTTTCACGGCGAGATTGACGCCCGCTACGCCGGCAGCCTCAAGGTCAGCACGGTCACCGCCGCCGGCGTCAATCTCTACCGCACGCGCAATGAGATAAAACGCGATAACGACGCCTGGTTCTATACCGTGTTTCAGCTCGCCGGCGAAGCGGTGATCGAACAGGACGATCGCCAGGTGACCCTGGCGGCGGGGGATATCACGTTGATCGATGCCGCCCGCCCGTGCTCTATCGTCTGGCAGCAGACCTCGCGTCAGGCTTCGCTGCTGCTGCCGCGCCAGCGGGTGGCGCCGGCGGGCGAGATAGTTACCGCCTGCCGGCTGGATAAGTCTCTGCCGATGGTGCAGCTCAGCCAGCGACTGCTGCTGGAGAGTATGGGCGGCACGGCGCTCTCCGCCAGCGAAAGTGAAGCGGCGCTGGAGGCGATCGCCTGCCTGTTGCGCCCGGTGCTGCGCCAGCGTGAGCCGACCCCGTCCCGGCGGGACAAGCAGTTTCAGAAGATAATAGCGTTAATCGACGCATCCATTCAGTCGGAGCATCTGCGGCCGGAGTGGCTGGCCAGCGAGATGGGAATGTCGGTACGCAGCCTCTATCGGCTGTTTGCCGACAAAGGGCTGGTGGTGGCGCAGTATATTAAGAACCGGCGGCTGGATCTGTGCGCCCGGGCGTTACAGGACGTCCACGATGACGAAAAGCTGGCGGGGATCGGCTACCGCTGGGGCTTCAGCGACCATAGCCATTTCTCCACCGCCTTTAAGCAGCGCTTTGGCGTCTCGCCGGGCGAATACCGCAAGCGCTGCCGCTAATTATTTGCGCAGCCACTGGCCGTTTAGCCCCTGAACGTACTCGCCGGGTTGAGCGCGGGCCACCAGCTTCTGTCCGGCCATTTTCGCTACCTCATCCACCGGCAGATTGTTGTCATCCGCCAGCTGCTGGTAGCTTTCACTGCGCGCGGCGTTGATCTGTTTCACCAGCGCCAGCGTCTCTTTATCCTGACGCAGCGGCGCCAGATAGCCGTTCAGCGTCTCCCCCACCCGCCCCTGCTGGCGCGCTTCGCTCAGGGTTAACGCCAGCGCGGGCGCGCTGAGCAGAGTTAGCGCCAGCGCCGCGGTTAACAGTCGTTTTCTCATCGTCGCCTCAGAACAAATCGCTGCGGGATTTCAGCAGGTTTTCCACATCCTTATCGACCTTGATATGGATCTCATGCTCAATTTTGACATTCATATTGATGGTGATGGGCTCTTTCGACGCCGCAATTTCGATACGCGGCGTACAGCCGGCGAGCAGCATCGACGCCACTATGGCCAGTAACAGCTTCTTCATTTAGGTTCCTTACATGTCTTACCGTCCGTACAGCGCCGCACGGGCAGCGTGGCATTCTGCTCAAGCCACGCCTGTAAATTGTCGCCAAAGCGTAAACTGCGCCACAGATCGAAAATATTCTCCTCATGAGCGTAGTTTAAATGCACGGTACTGCTTTTCCCGTCCACCCGGCTGGTGCCGTTGATGGCGGCCTTAAGCGTCAGCACGCCCAGATTGTTCAGGTTAATCTGCGTCGATGAACGGGAGATCTCCATATAGCGCAGCCAGTTGATCGCCGCCCCGGCGGAGACGTTGTCCGCCACCAGCGCATCGGCGGTGTCTTTATCCAGCCGCAGGGTCATCGGTCCGTCATTGCGCAGCCAGCCGTCGTGGATAATCCATTGATTGTTCTCCAGCCACAGCGGCAGCGCGCCGCTCACCGCCCCGGACATGGCGAACTGCTTCACCTTGACCGCGCTGGTCAGTTCGCTGCTGGAGATGTGCTGCAGACGGATCAGCGCCGGGTCGCGCTGCGGCATGCGCAGCTGCAGCAGGGTCAGCTTGCCGCCTAACAGGTCGACGCTGACGTCGCTAAGCTGCAGTGGATTGGCCTCGCTCCACGGCCAGGTGCCCTGCAGGTCCGCCGTCAGGTTGCGCGCGGTGACCTGGTTGACGATTTCGCCAATGCGTAAGGAGACCGGACGGCGGGTGCCCAGCTGCCAGTGGCCGTCGCTGAAGCGGAACGGCAGGACGAAGTCGACGCCGTTAATCTGGTTATCCGGCATCCAGGCGCTGCCGCCCTTCAGGACGCCATGGCCGCCTGCCTCAAATCCCTGCCCGGCTGCCGCCGAGAAGGCCACCTGCGCATAGAGACTGCCTTCGCGCAGGTTCATCTTCCAGTCCGGCGGCACCAGCGGCTGGAATACCGTCAGCGACTGTTTTGGCCACCACGCCTGGCCGCGCAGCCGTTCGCCATCCCAGCGCCCGGTCAACCGCACCGGGCCAATGGTATCGGCGTGCAGCGCGCCGGTGAACTGGAACCACGTCGGGTCCCGGCCGTCGAGGGCGAATTTCAGCGTCGATGCCGGAAGATAGCTGCCGCCGGTGAAGGTAGTTTTTGCCGCATCCAGCGACAGCGCGCCGGTCAGCCGCGGATGCTCAGCATCGCGCAGCCAGCGGATCGGCTGCTCGAGGGTCAGACGCGGCGTGCTGACCCGCATCGTGCCGTACTCGAGCTTGTCGAAACCCGTGGAGAGGCTGCTCAGCGTAATGGCATTGTCCCGCCACTCACCGCTGCCCTTCACATCCCAGCGCGCCTGCATAGGCGTGAAATGCCCCTCGCCCCAGTAGCGCCACTGCCAGCGGCCGCTGTCGGGCAGAAAATCGTTCGCCAGGCCGTCCAGATGCAACGTAAAGTCGCCCATCTGCTGCTCATGGGCGCGGAGGATCGCCTGCAGGCGGCCATCGACGCCCTGCTGCGTGACCTTTACCCCGGCCAGCGGCCAGCGAATTTCGTCAATGTTCAGCGCGTCGATCACCCGCCCGCGCGACCGCAGCAGCGCCCCGGGGTGAAACGCCAGCTGCGGGCTGACCAGCGACCCGCTGAGCTGGGCCGGCAGCGCGGCGTAAAAGATCATCTCCCCCAGCTTGGCCTCGCCGGTGAGTCGCAGCGGCAGGTCGCTGTTATCCATGCTCAGCTTGCCCGGGCCGATATTCAGCACCGCGTTGCCTTTTCCGGCATGCCCCTCGGTGAGAACATTCAAGCGACCGCTGACGATCATCTGTTCCGTGCCCTGCTGCCAGTTACCCACCGACAGCGCCACGCGGCCGCTCAGCGGATACGCCTCGTAGCGGGTGCGCCAGCGGCCGTCGCTGATGGTGATCCGCTCCGGAGTGATCTCCCACGGCAGGTCGAGAATGGGCTCCACCTCGCCGCGTGGGGTGACCAGCAGCTGGCCGCGATTATGCTGCCACGTCAGCTCGGCATCGATCCATTCCGCAGTCTGCGGGAATTCGAAGGTGCCCTGCATCTGGCCATCGACCGGCAGGCCATCCGGCACCAGCGGCAGATGGAAGGTCCCCACCAGCTTCACCGGCGGCTGATCGTCAGCCAGCCGGGCGCTGAACTGGCTGACGGTAAGCGCCTGGCCGCGCAAGCGCGCCTGCAGGCTCAAATCGTTACCGGCAAAGCCGATATCCTGCTGCGCAGGGGTCAGTGACATCACCAGCCGCCCCTGCCATTTTTCCCACGGCGACAGCCGCAGCTTGTCAATAGTTAACCAGCTGTAGGGCAGCATCGATTGCCATTCGGCAAGGGTGCGCGGCGATCCGGGCGTGGGATCGCTGGCCGGCAGTTTGCTCAGGCAGGCGCTGTTGATGTCAAGTTGGCCAATATGCAGCCGCCAGCGGCTGGGGCGCGAGAGACGGGCATCGGTCACCCTGGCGAGTTCACACTCGCCCACCAGATAGCGCAGATCGGGGATCAGCAGGGCGGAACGCGTAAGACGCGGGCTCTCCTGCATAGCGATATGAGTGCCCACGGGCAGCCAGATGCCCGCCAGCGTCGGCACCCAGTGGGTCAGCGTCAACAGCAGGGTTAGCGGCAGTAACACCAGCGCTAACACCAGCGCGATGGCGGCTTTATATTTACCCTTCATGGGCAGTTAATATCCTGATTCAACATAAGTAAAAGCCGAAAGGCGCCCATTGTGACACGTTCGACCAGTGAGTGAAAGTTTGCGACCTGTTAAAGCATAGTTGCCAGCCGGTATCGCGGCGCGGCGATCGGCCGTCACCATTTAACTTTTGTTTAAGCACCCCCTGCCACACTCCAGAAAGATAGGTATTGCTTGCGGGAGAGACGGTGTCGTTAATTATCTCGCTCATTGAGAGCGCACAGGGCCACTATCCATTGGTATTACTGATGGTTTTCTTGCTCACTTTCACTAAATCCTGCGCGCTAGTGTCGCTAGCCATCCCGGGCACCTCCGGCCTGCTGCTGCTGGGGACATTCGCTTCCGCCAGCCTCGGTCATTTCCTGCTAATGTGGTCCAGCGCCAGCCTCGGCGCCATCGGCGGATTCTGGCTCTCGTGGTGGTTGGGCGTTCGCTATCGTCACCGCCTTACGCAGTTACGCTGGCTGACCGCCGAGCGGCTGGCCCGCAGCCGACTCTTTTTTCAGCGCCGAGGGCTGTGGGCGGTCTTTTTCAGCCGCTTTCTCTCTCCCCTGCGCGCCACCCTGCCCCTGGTCAGCGGCGCCAGCGGCCTGCCGCTGTGGTCGTTTCAGCTGGCTAACGTCAGCTCCGGTCTGCTGTGGCCGTTTCTGCTGCTCTCCCCCGGCGCGTTAAGCCTGAGTTTGTGGTAAAAAAAACTTTGTCTTTCAAAGAGATTCCTCAAATCCGCGATATGCTCTAGAATTAGGATAAGCACCTGCCATTTAAACTATTTTTTAATAATTGTACGATTATTTTAAATATGCTACCGTGACGTTATAATCACTGGAGAAAAGTCTTATGAAAATCGCGGTTTACAGTACGAAGCAGTACGATAAAAAGTACCTGCAGCACGTGAATGATACCTACGGCTTTGAACTGGAATTCTTCGACTTCCTGCTGACAGAGAAAACCGCCAAAACCGCCAACGGTTGCGAAGCGGTATGCATCTTCGTCAATGACGACGGCAGCCGTCCGGTGCTGGAGGAGCTGAAGGCCCACGGCGTGAAGTATATCGCCCTGCGCTGCGCCGGGTTTAACAACGTCGACCTCGAGGCGGCGAAAGAGCTTGGCCTGCGCGTCGTGCGCGTCCCGGCCTACTCGCCGGAAGCGGTGGCTGAGCATGCGATCGGCATGATGATGTCGCTTAACCGCCGCATCCACCGCGCCTACCAGCGTACCCGTGATGCTAATTTCTCCCTGGAAGGCCTCACCGGTTTCACCATGTATGGCAAAACCGCCGGGGTGATTGGCACCGGGAAAATTGGCGTGGCGATGTTGCGGATCCTCAAAGGTTTTGGCATGCGTCTGCTGGCGTTCGACCCGTACCCAAGCGCCGCCGCGCTGGAGTTGGGGGTGGAATATGTCGACCTCGCCACGCTGTACAAGGAGTCGGACGTGATCTCCCTGCACTGCCCGCTGACCGACGAAAACTACCATCTGCTCAATCGCGGGGCTTTCGATCAGATGAAGGACGGAGTGATGGTGATTAACACCAGCCGCGGCGCGCTGATCGACTCCCAGGCGGCCATCGATGCCCTGAAGCACCAAAAAATTGGCGCGCTGGGGCTGGACGTTTATGAGAACGAACGCGATCTGTTCTTCGAAGACAAATCCAACGACGTGATCCAGGATGACGTCTTCCGTCGCCTCTCCGCCTGCCACAACGTGCTGTTCACAGGCCATCAGGCGTTCCTCACCGCCGAGGCGCTGATCAGCATTTCGGAGACCACCCTGGGCAATCTGCAGCAGGTCGCCAACGGTGAAACCTGCCCGAACGCTATCGTCTGATTCCTTTCCCTTTTGTGCTCCTCTCCCCGGGGGGAGCACATTCAGATAATCCCCACAGATCCCCGCTGCGATACCGTTACACTGGCTTTGTTTTATTAGTAATGTGAATGTTTTGGAGTGAAAATGAACAAATTTGCGGCATTACTGGCGGCAGGGTTGCTGCTGTCCGGCTGTGTCTATAACAGTAAGGTGTCCACCGGCGCGGAACAGCTACAGCATCATCGTTTCGTGCTGACCAGCGTCAACGGCCAGGCGGTAAACGCTGGCGACCGGCCGCTGGAGCTGAGCTTCGGCGAGAAGATGGCTATTACCGGCAATATGTATGTTTCGGGCAATATGTGCAACGGCTTCAGCGGGGAAGGTAAGGTGTCGGACGGCGAGCTGAAGGTCAAATCGCTGGCGATGACCCGGATGCTGTGCCACGATGCCCAGCTTAATACCCTTGATGCGACCATTGGTAAGATGCTGCGCGAGGGCGCGCAGGTCGATCTGACGGAAAACCAGTTGACGCTGGCGACCGCCGACCAGACGCTGGTCTATAAGCTCGCCGACCTGATGCACTAGCCGGCGTTTTGAGCCCGCTGCGGGGCTGCCATTAATAGCCGCAGCTTCCGCCCGCCAGCGCCTGCTCGCTGCAGCGTTTACCGTTCGGCAGCGCGCACATGCCAATCGCTGAACCATCGAGCTGACGAGCCACCGATAACGAGCCGCCTATCATGGCGCAGTTGGCCTGACCGGCGTCGCTCATCGCCGCCCGCATTCCTGGCGTGACGTGCGCCGCCGTGGCCTGCTGAACGGGTTCACTACTGCACGCCGACAGCAACAGCGCCGCACATCCCACTAACATCGCAGCTCGCATTTTCTCTCCCCTCGGAAACGTCTTAAATAGCAAACCCAAGAATAATAGGCAGCGTGGCGCGCGGCGTCGAGAGGGGAAGTACGTATTTATGCGTCTCATTAACATTTTCTAGCAAATTTCTGCGTAAAGGTTGATCTGCACAGGGATACTCACCGGGCGATGGCTCGCCTTCACGTCCAGAAAAGCTACTTTCTCCGCGAACCGCGCAAAATATTGATCTGGTCACGGGTAGCCGTCGTATTGAGGACACAAATGCAAAAATGGCGGCGCCAACGGTTTGCTAAACTACCTCTTATATAATTACAGGGCGCGTCGCGGTTTCACGCGTCCATTCTTTTGCGCAATGTAAGGGTGTCTTCATATGATTACGATTGATGGTAATGGCGCGGTCGCTTCCGTCGCGTTTCGCACCAGTGAAGTTATCGCCATCTACCCGATCACGCCCAGTTCAACGATGGCGGAACAGGCTGACGCCTGGGCCGGCAATGGGCTGAAAAACGTCTGGGGCGATGTGCCACGCGTGGTCGAAATGCAGTCGGAGGCAGGCGCCATTGGCGCCGTACATGGCGCGCTGCAGACTGGCGCCCTCTCCACGTCCTTTACCTCATCGCAGGGCCTGCTGCTGATGATCCCCACGCTGTACAAACTGGCCGGCCAGCTGATGCCGTTTGTCCTGCACGTCGCCGCCCGCACTGTCGCCACCCACGCGCTGTCGATCTTCGGCGACCATTCCGATGTGATGGCGGTCCGTCAGACCGGGTGCGCCATGCTGTGCGCCAGCAGCGTTCAGGAAGCGCAGGATTTCGCGCTGATCTCGCATATCGCCACCCTGCAAAGCCGGGTGCCGTTTATTCATTTCTTTGATGGTTTCCGCACTTCGCACGAAATCAACAAAATCGCCCCGCTGGCGGATGACACGATTCGCGCCCTGCTGCCGCAGGAGAAAATCGCTGAGCATCGCCAGCGCGCGCTCAATCCGGAACACCCGGTGATCCGCGGGACCTCCGCTAACCCTGACACCTACTTCCAGTCGCGGGAGGCCACCAACCCGTGGTACGACGCGGTTTATGATCATGTCGAGAAAGCGATGGATGACTTCGCCGCCGCCACCGGCCGCCAGTACAAACCGTTTGAGTTTTACGGCCATCCGCAGGCGGAACGCGTGATCGTCATTATGGGCTCGGCCATCGGCACCTGCGAAGAGGTGGTCGATGAACTGCTGAGCCGCGGCGAGAAAGTCGGCGTCCTGAAAGTGCGCCTCTATCGCCCATTCTCCGCCGCCCACCTGCTGGCAGCGCTGCCGGAGAGCGCCCGGGCGGTGGCGGTGCTGGATCGCACCAAAGAACCTGGCGCGCACGCGGAGCCACTGTATCTCGACGTGATGACCGCCCTGGCGGAAGCCTTTAACCGCGGCGAGCGCGAGACGCTGCCGCGGACCATCGGCGGCCGCTACGGTCTCTCTTCCAAGGAGTTCGGTCCGGAATGCGTGCTGGCGATATTCCATGAGCTGCAGGCCGCCCAGCCGAAGCCGCGCTTTACCGTCGGCATCTATGACGACGTGACCAACCTGTCGCTGCCGCTGGGCGAAAATACTCTGCCATCAGAGGCCAAGCTCGAAGCGCTGTTCTACGGCCTCGGCAGCGACGGCAGCGTGTCGGCCACCAAAAATAATATCAAAATCATCGGCAATTCCACCCCGTGGTTCTCCCAGGGGTACTTTGTCTATGACTCGAAGAAGGCGGGCGGCCTGACCGTCTCCCATCTGCGGGTCAGCGAAAAGCCGATTCGTTCTTCGTATCTGATTTCGCAGGCCGATTTCGTTGGCTGCCACCAGCTGCAGTTTATCGATAAATACCAGATGGCCGAGCGGTTGAAGCCCGGCGGCATTTTCCTGCTCAACACGCCGTACAGCGCCGATGAAGTCTGGTCCCGCCTGCCGCAGGAAGTACAGGCCACCCTGAATCAGAAAAAAGCGCGTTTTTACGTGGTCAACGCGGCGAAGATCGCCCGCGAATGTAGCCTCGGGGCGCGCATTAATACCGTGATGCAGATGGCTTTCTTCCATCTGACTCACATCCTGCCTGGCGACAGCGCGCTGGCGGAACTGCAGGCGGCCATCGCCAAAAGCTACAGCAGCAAAGGCCAGGAGCTGGTGGAACGCAACTGGCAGGCGCTGGCCCTGGCCCGCGAGTCGCTGGCGGAAGTGCCGCTGCAGCCGGTGAATGCCAACAGTCCGAACCGCCCGCCGGTGGTCTCCGACGCCGCGCCGGATTTCGTCAAAACGGTCACCGCCGCGATGCTGGCCGGTCTCGGCGATGCGCTGCCGGTCTCCGCCCTGCCGCCGGACGGCACCTGGCCCATGGGCACCACGCGCTGGGAGAAACGCAACATCGCCGAAGAGATCCCCATCTGGAAGGAAGCGCTATGTACCCAGTGCAACCACTGCGTCGCCGCCTGCCCGCACTCGGCGATCCGCGCCAAAGTGGTCGCACCGGAAGAGATGGAGAACGCCCCTGCCAGTCTGCACTCGCTGGACGTCAAGTCCCGCGATATGCGCGGGCAGAAATACGTACTGCAGGTCGCCCCGGAAGACTGCACCGGCTGCAACCTGTGCGTGGAAGTGTGCCCGGCAAAAGATCGCCAGAATCCGGAGATCAAGGCCATCAATATGATGTCGCGCCTGGAGCATGTGGAAGAGGAGAAAGTGAATTACGATTACTTCCTCAACCTGCCGGAAATCGACCGCAGCAAACTGGAGCGTATTGATATCCGCACTTCGCAGCTGATCAGCCCGCTGTTTGAATACTCCGGCGCCTGCTCCGGCTGTGGCGAAACGCCGTATATCAAACTGCTGACCCAGTTGTATGGCGACCGGATGCTGATTGCCAATGCCACCGGCTGCTCATCCATTTACGGCGGCAACCTGCCCTCGACCCCGTACACGACCGACGCCAACGGCCGCGGCCCGGCGTGGGCCAACTCGCTGTTTGAGGATAACGCTGAATTCGGGCTCGGCTTCCGCTTAACCGTCGATCAACATCGTCAGCGCGTGATGCGCCTGCTGAGCGAATTCGCCGACCAGTTGCCGGCAGAGCTGAACGCGGCGCTGCATGCCGAGGCGACGCCGGAAGCGCGCCGTGAACAGGTGGCGGCCCTGCGCCAGGCGCTGACCGGCGTGCAAGGCGCTGAAGAGCTGCTGACCGATGCCGACGCGCTGGTGGAGAAATCCGTCTGGCTGATCGGCGGCGACGGCTGGGCCTACGATATCGGCTTCGGCGGCCTGGATCATGTGCTGAGCCTGACGGAAAACGTCAACATTCTGGTGCTGGATACCCAGTGTTACTCCAACACCGGCGGCCAGGCGTCAAAAGCCACCCCGCTGGGGGCGGTCACTAAGTTTGGCGAGCACGGTAAACGCAAGGCACGCAAAGATCTTGGCGTCAGCATGATGATGTATGGTCATGTCTATGTGGCGCAGATTTCGCTGGGCGCGCAGCTGAACCAGACGGTGAAAGCGATTCAGGAAGCGGAAGCCTATCCGGGGCCGTCGCTGATCATCGCCTACAGTCCTTGCGAAGAGCATGGCTACGATCTGGCGCTCAGCCACGATCAAATGCGTCAGCTGACCGCCACCGGCTTCTGGCCGCTCTACCGCTTCGACCCACGTCGGGCGGAAGAAGGCAAGATCCCGCTGGCGCTCGACTCTCGCCCACCGTCAGACGCCCTGGCTGAGACGCTGCTCAATGAGCAACGCTTCCGTCGCCTGAACGCCCAGCAGCCGGAAGTGGCGGAGCAGCTGTGGAAAGATGCTGCCGCCGACCTGCAGAAGCGCTACGACTTCCTCGCCCAGCTGGCTGGCAAAGCGGAGAAATCACCGAGCGAGAGCTAAGGTTATTTTCCATCCCGCAGCCATAAAAAAAGCCCGAACATGAAGTTCGGGCTTGTCGTTTTACCGATAACAAAATCATTCCGCAGAATGAGACGGCAAATAAAAATGCTTGGCATGACAATAAAGGCATATAACGCTCGAATAATACGCGATCAAACTGAATATGTATAATTTTTATTTTGTATATTAGTTGAAGATGTATTCATCATAATTATCACCATTACTTCAGTATTATTTTATTTAGATTTTACTTATATCGTAACAATTGAGTCTTACCATATCTCAGACCGCTCCTTTAGCATGAGTTCACTTCCTTCCCGGAAGCTAAAACATAAAAACAGTTAAAGGAATTTCTTCATGAAAAGAAAAGTACTGGCCCTCGTTATTCCGGCTTTATTAGCCGCTGGCGCCGCGCATGCGGCGGAAATTTATAATAAAGACGGAAATAAATTAGATGTCTATGGCAAGGTAGACGGTCTGCACTATTTCTCCAGCGACTCGAAAAAAGACGGCGACCAAACTTACGTTCGCTTTGGCTTTAAAGGCGAAACCCAGATCAACGATATGCTCACCGGTTACGGCCAGTGGGAATACAACGTTCAGGCCAACAATACCGAAAGCGCCGGCGATCAGGCGTGGACCCGTCTGGCCTTCGCCGGTATCAAAGTGGGCGATTACGGTTCCTTCGACTACGGTCGTAACTACGGCGTGCTGTATGACGTCGAAGGCTGGACCGATATGCTGCCGGAGTTCGGCGGCGACTCTTACACCTATGCGGATAACTTTATGGCAGGCCGCGCCAACGGCGTCGCGACCTACCGTAACAGCGACTTCTTCGGTCTGGTAGACGGTCTGAACTTCGCCCTGCAGTATCAGGGTAAAAACGAAGGCCAGAACGCCCAGGACATCAACGTCGGCACCAACAACCGCAGCAGCGACAGCGATGTTCGCTTTGACAACGGCGACGGTTTCGGTCTCTCTACCTCCTATAACTTCGGCATGGGCATCAGCGCGGCAGCGGCCTACACCTCATCTGACCGTACCAACGACCAGATGACCCAGACCAACGCCCGTGGCGATAAAGCTGAAGCCTGGACCGCTGGCCTGAAGTACGACGCCAACAATATCTACCTGGCGACCATGTACTCTGAAACCCGCAACATGACCCCTTACGGCAACGACGGCGTGGCCAACAAAACGCAAAACTTCGAAGTCACCGCTCAGTATCAGTTCGACTTTGGTCTGCGTCCGGCTATCTCCTATCTGCAGTCCAAAGGCAAAGATCTCTATAACACCGGCAGCTACGCCGATAAAGATCTGGTCAAATATATGGACGTCGGCGCCACCTATTACTTCAACCGTAATATGTCCACCTACGTTGATTACAAAATCAATCTGCTGGATGACAACGACAGCTTCTACAAAGACAACGGTATCTCTACCGACAACATCGTCGCGTTGGGCCTGGTTTACCAGTTCTGATGCGCCAGCCCGCCGGTTCCGGCGGGCTTTCTCTCTCTTTGCATCGCACCAGCTAAAACAAAACAATATATCCCACCGCTTAAAATAGCCGTCCATTTAGTGATATAGTCGTGCTCAGTCAGTGCCTGCCCGAGGACGTCCATCATGCATCATCACCCGGTAAAATCTTCCCGAATTATCTCTGTCGCCTATGATGACGCTTCCGCCACGCTGGAAATTTGTTTTTATCACCAGCCGCCGTTGCAATATACCGGCGTTCCACCGCGTATTTTTCGTGACTTTTTACAGGTGGTGTCAAAGGGTCGCTTTTATGACGGCGTGATAAAGGGAAAATTTCCCGAACACAAGTCACGTTAATGTCAAAGTGTGACTGCGGTCATGATACAAAACGTGTCATAATGCCGTACAATATGAGGGGATACTTAAACAGGAGGTTTTATGAGCAGAATGATTCTTGTCCCCATCGATATCTCTGATAAAGAATTTACTGAACGCATTATCAGTCACGTTGAATCGGAAGCGCGGATTGACGACGCTGAGGTCCATTTCCTCTCCGTTATCCCTTCCCTGCCTTATTATGCCTCGCTGGGAATGGCCTATACCGCCGAACTGCCTGGTATGGATGAGCTGCGTGAAGGAACGGAAACGCAGCTTAAAGAACTCGCGAAACAGTTCTCTATCCCGGAAGATCGGAAACATTTTCACGTTGCCGAAGGATCGCCAAAAGATAAGATCCTGGCCCTCGCCAAGTCGCTACCCGCCGACCTGGTGATCATTGCTTCGCACCGGCCGGATATTACCACCTATCTGCTGGGCTCCAACGCCGCCGCGGTGGTCCGCCACGCCGAGTGCTCGGTGCTGGTCGTTCGCTAACGCCTCAGCCCGCCGCCCGGCGGGCTGTTTATTTTTACTTCTGCTCCACCAGCTTGCCTGCCCGCAGCGGAAAGTGCCGGAAAGATGCTGACATTCCGCCCCTGAATCCGTACCATACACGCCACGGTTGTCTGTCAGACCTCATTAATTGCTACGCGCCAGCGCCACGTTGTCCAGCGGCTGGCAGAACGCGTGCTCTTCTGATGCCACACTATGAATTGAGCCACTATTACATGCTGCAAAATCAAGAAATCAGTAAAAATGTACAACACCAATAAGTTGTGCCCCCTCCAACCAACTGAATTTATTTTATATTTACATACAGCCAGCCCCCACAGCGCCGGCCGCTGGTCCTGGTAACTGAATCCACCCGGGAATGGATGAGGCAGGCTATTCGAGGAAAAGAGGTGAATGAGATAATTGCAGATGGTGCGGTACCTGCTGATCATTTCACATGGCACCCCGTTTTCCGAGCGGTGGACAACGTTAGGAATCAGGGGGCGTAATTGATTGAGGCTATTAAAATCCAATAACCTGATAATACCCGCACTATGCTGAAAGCAGACCTTGGTGTTCTGCTTGCCTTTTGCTTCGGGAATGCCCTCAAAGCGCATAAGTTAAGGAAGTTGCTCAGGCTCCGAGGACATCTTTAGGGCTGGTTGATAAAAAATCAAAATTGTGAGCTACTTTCATCGATAATAAATTCAACGTAATAAAAAACCGCCGGCGCGATTTTCAATCAGAAGTCATCTATTATCACGTTAAGATAGTTAAGATAACGCAACTGTACCGATCAGCTACTCTTTGAAACCAGGCTTGCCATTCCTGGCCCGCCATTCTTTCACTTCCTTAACAACCCTTTCCGGACTATCCTCTCGGCCCTTTGGAGGATAGAAAATTACATCAGAACCATCAGGGTGTTCAGTGATACGTTCAAACTCTAAAACATTTTGCACATCTTCATCTTCGGTTGTATTATCCGGATTAAATATCTTTTTCACAAAAGCTAAAAACTCAGATTCGGTGTAATCAGAAATGCTTTTTTTATTGTCCATCATTTACCACCATTGCTTAGTGAACTTCGACATGGCTTTTTGTGCATCATAACTCGCCAGTTCTCAATACCATACACATCACCGGTATTTTAATAGCTTTTGCGTGTTCTAATTCATGTTTAAGCCTTCCCCCGACATGCTCATTTTACGAATGAACGACCATGTTTCTTACTTGATACCCCCTAAGCTAGCTTGTCAAACCGCTCAGTTAGCTCAGTGGTATCAGAAACCGCCTTCCTGAAAGCTCTCCGAATGAATGAAAGTTCGAAAACTCACAGCCACGAAATTTTTCAGCAATCACACTGGGAACAGGAGAGCCTAACTCGTCTCCAGTTTTTTTTCAGCCAACCATGACTAACCTGCTCCCCTTAACCAGTGATTTTGCCAGGTAAATCTCTAGAGCTTGCCAACATAACATCACTTGGCTCGACTCCCATTGCAAGAGCATCAGGCTGCTAGATCTCTCAGTACAGAAAATCCAGGTAGGCTAGCAGTATTTACGGTTGAGATGGACGAAATCTTATTGTTCCACGCGCAATGCCTGGCTTTCCGGGCTCATACTTGCATTTTCTCATTGCTGATCTTGTTTCTCTAAAAAAGAGCTCAGCACCAGTTGTCTCAACAGAAGTTACTTCCCCTTTTTCATTTACTGAGGCAGCGTAATTTACAGTGCCACTAATCCGATTAGCCATGGCAGAAACTGGATAATAAGGATTAGGGCAACTTATCCGCACAGGCACCACTTCTTCTTTATTTCCTGCAGCAAGTGCCAAGTTTGATATAAGAACAGCGCAAACCAGAAGTAATGTTTTTTTCATAACCGATACCAATTGTTGTTTTCCTTATGTCTATAGATCCCTAATACGCCTTTTTCATGCAACGCCGGAGGATGCGGCTCCACTTCTTCATCCCCGCTGGTATGGAGGGGATTATATATCACAGCCGGGTTAGCTGCGCGCTTTGCGTTCTGCGGGGGATTGAGGCATCGCCATTCTTCCGCAGGGCTACTCCTTCCCTATAACGCTTCCATTCACCTATATTCCATTAAAAAATGAGGAGTTTCGACTTATCATTTAGGGTCAAGTAAAGTAAACACCTCTCTTACAGCCAGATTTCCAATCTTATGTGAGCCCCAAAACCCGGCACTGATTGCCGGGTATTTTATTGCTTCCCAGGTGCTTTTACGGTTTCTCACGCCCGGCACATCTCCGGCGAGTTACCTCTCACCAGCGCCTCAGCAAAAGGCCTCGGTATGGCATTAGCAGCAGGAAACCGGACGATACAATTGCTCGGCGCTGCCCTGGACGCGCTGAAAGCGCAGCATGAACTGACAGCTGGATATCCGGTATCCACTATCACGTTTCACCACAGGGAATACGGCTCAAGCGAGGAACAGAATTTGCGATTTGTTTTCATGCCGCGGAGACGGAAAGGCGAGCAAAAACCCTGCTACTCGCACAGCAGCATAGGCAGCAGATGGGAAGCTGCAGTAAAACGCGCTGGCATTCGCCGCAGGAATCCGTACCATACGCGGCATACTTTTGCCTGCTGGCTCCTGACGGCTGGCGCAAACCCGTCTTTTATAGCCAATCAGATGGGGCATGAAAACGCGCAAATGGTGTACGACGTTTATAGTACATGGATAGAAGAGATGAACGGCGACCAGGTTTCTATGTTGAATTCCCGGCTTGGGCTTTAACACATTTTGCCCCCTATATGCCCCTTTTAGATTTTGAGAATGTTAATAATGCAAGAAAATCAAGAGCTTACAAAGAAAGAGAAATACAACATCGATAAGCTGCAGAAACGTCTGCGCCGCAACGTCGGTGAGGCGATCGCCGACTTCAATATGATTGAAGAGGGCGACCGCATTATGGTTTGTCTGTCAGGCGGCAAGGACAGCTATACCATGCTGGAGATCCTGCGTAACCTGCAGAAAAGCGCGCCCATCTCCTTCTCGCTGGTGGCGGTGAACCTCGACCAGAAACAGCCCGGGTTCCCGGAGCATATTCTGCCGGCGTATCTTGAGCAGCTGGGCGTTGAATACAAGATTGTCGAAGAGAACACCTACGGCATCGTCAAAGAGAAGATCCCGGAAGGGAAAACCACCTGCTCACTGTGCTCTCGCCTGCGTCGCGGCATTCTCTACCGTACCGCCAGCGAACTCGGCGCCACCAAGATTGCCCTCGGCCATCATCGAGACGACATCCTGCAGACGCTGTTCCTGAATATGTTCTACGGCGGCAAAATGAAAGGAATGCCGCCGAAGCTGATGAGCGACGACGGCAAACACATCGTCATCCGCCCGCTGGCCTACTGCCGCGAAAAGGACATCGAGCGCTTCTCTCAGGCCAAGGGCTTCCCGATCATTCCTTGCAACCTGTGCGGTTCGCAGCCTAACCTGCAGCGCCAGGTGATCGCCGATATGCTTCGCGACTGGGATAAGCGTTATCCGGGACGCATTGAAACCATGTTTAGCGCAATGCAGAACGTGGTGCCTTCGCACTTGAGCGACGTTAATCTGTTTGATTTTAAAGGCATCACCCACGGCTCCGAGGTGGTGGACGGCGGCGATTTAGCGTTTGACAGGGAAGAGATTCCCCTGCAGCCTGCCGGCTGGCAGCCGGAGGAAGAGGACGCCCGGTTGGATGAGCTGCGTCTGAACGTAGTGGAAGTGAAGTAACCCGCAAGCGTCTCAGGCCGCCGCCTGAGACGCGCTATTCTGCCCTTACTTCAGCAGTCGTACGCGGCAGGCTTTGCCTTTGATCTTGCCGTTTTGTAACTGCTTATACGCCTTCTGCGCCATATTCTGGCGGATCGCCACATAGACGTGGGCCGGGTGGACGTTAATTTTGCCGATATCGGCGCCATCAAATCCCATATCACCGGTCAACGCCCCCAGCACATCCCCCGGGCGCATTTTCGCCTTTTTTCCGCCGTCGATGCACAGCGTCGCCATCTCCGCCGTCAGCGGCGTGATAGCGTTACCCGCCGGCGCCGGCAGCCAGTTGAGGGATAACTGCAGCATGTCGGCCAGAATGGTGGCGCGCTGCGCCTCTTCCGGCGCGCAGAAGCTGATAGCCAGACCTTGTTCGCCGGCGCGGGCGGTACGGCCGATGCGGTGCACATGCACTTCCGGATCCCAGGCCAGCTCGAAGTTCACCACCAGCGCGAGAGATTTGATGTCCAGGCCGCGGGCAGCGACATCGGTCGCCACCAGAACCCGGACGCTGCCGTTCGCGAAGCGCACCAGCGTTTGATCGCGGTCGCGCTGCTCGAGGTCACCGTGCAGCGATAATGCGCTCTGCCCGGCGGCGTTGAGCGCATCGCAGACCGCCTGGCAATCGCGCTTGGTATTGCAGAACACCACGCAGGACGCCGGCTGATGCTGGCTGAGCAGACGCTGGAGCAGCGCAATCTTGCCGTGGCGGGAAACTTCAAAGAACTGCTGTTCGATAGCCGGTAACGCATCGACGCTGTCAATCTCAATCGTTTCCGGATGACGCTGCACCCGGCCGCTGATCGCCGCGATTGCCGCAGGCCAGGTGGCGGAAAACAGCAGCGTCTGCCGGTCAGCCGGCGCGAAGCGGATCACCTCGTCGATGGCGTCGCTGAAGCCCATGTCGAGCATGCGGTCCGCTTCATCCATCACCAGGGTCTGCAGCACGTCGAGAGAGACCGTCCCCTTCTGCAGATGATCGAGCAGACGGCCCGGAGTGGCGACGATAATATGCGGGGCGTGCTGCAGTGAATCGCGCTGGGCGCCAAACGGCTGCCCGCCGCAGAGCATCAAAATCTTGATGTTCGGCAGGCAGCGCGCCAGACGGCGCAGCTCGCCGGCAACCTGATCGGCCAGTTCGCGGGTCGGACACAACACCAGCGACTGGGTCTCAAAGCGCGACGGATCGATATGCTGCAGCAGACCCAGCCCGAAGGCGGCCGTTTTTCCGCTGCCGGTTTTTGCCTGCACGCGCACATCTTTCCCCGCGAGGATCGCCGGCAGGGCGGCGGCCTGAACCGGCGTCATCGACAGATAACCCAGCTCGTTAAGGTTGGCTAATTGGGCGGCAGGTAAAACAGTCAGGGTAGAAAAAGCGGTCACAATGTATTCTCGTATTAAAGGACAGACGATCTGCAGGCGCGTATCCTCGCAGATCTCCGCGCCTGATGCGACAATTTAATCGGCTCTTCATCAGGCGGCGGATCGGGCTGCGGCTGCGGACGCGGTCGTGGATCGGGTAAAGGAACCGGATCGTTCGGCTCGGGCGAGATGGGGATAGACTGGGCTGTCAGCCCTGAAGCGTAATGCATAGTGGCCTCCCGGAAAGTGATACGGGCGTACCCGCAGGCGTAAACGGCCTGAAGACCGTCGGGTGTCTTAGTAAGCGTAGAAGCTGGTCAGGAGAGCGCAAAAAAAAAGCCGACTCAACAAAGTCGGCGTCGTACGAATCAATTGTGCTATGCAGTAATTCAAAAAAGGAAGTAAGACAATATGGAGCGCAACGCCCATCGCTTGACGTTGCATTCACCTGCGAGAGAGATATTGCCCTGAATGGGTAGAGGGTTTATTGATTTCGCTCAAACATTGCCGGGTTTTCCCGGCATCGTCGCTGCTAAAAGGCGATTCTTTACAACCATTTACTGCGATGTAACCACCATGCAACACCACCGATGACAACGACTAACATCAGGCAGAAGAGGCTAAACCCCAGATGCCAGCTGTTGCCAGGGATCCCGCCGAGGTTGACGCCGAACAGGCCGGTTAAAAAGGTGCTGGGCAGAAACACCATCGCCATCAAGGACATCGTATAGGTCCGCCGCGCCAGCGACTCCTGCATAATCTGGGCGATCTCATCGCTCATGATCGCCGTGCGGGCGATGCAGCTGTCGATCTCATCCAGCCCGCGCCCCAGCCGCTCGGCGATATCCTGCATCCGCCGCCGCTGATCGTCGCTCATCCACGGCAGTCGCTCGCTGGCCAGCCGGGCGTAAACATCGCGCTGCGGCGCCATATACCGGCGCATCACGATCAGCTGTTTACGCAGCAGGGCAAGGAAACCGCGCGGCGGCACCTGCTGATCGAGCAGGTCGTCTTCGAGGTCGATTATTCGGTCGTGCAGTTGTTCAATAAACTCACTGGCATGATCGGTCAGCGCGTCGCAGACTTCCACCAGCCAGCTGCCGCAGTCCGTCGGCCCATTGCCCTCCTTCAGGTCGCCCAGCACATCGTCGAGCGCCAGCACTTTGCGCTGACGAGTGGAGACGATGAGCCGCTCATCCATATACAGACGCATCGCCACCAGCTGGTCTGGGCGTTCATCGGTGCTGCCGTTGATGCAGCGCAGGGTGATCAGCGCCCCGTCGCCGATCCGCGTTACCCGTGGTCGGGTGCTCTCGCCTGCCAGGGCATCGCGCACGTTATTGGGCAGTAGCGGGGTGGCCGCCAGCCAGTCGGCGCTGTCGCTATGGGTATAGTTGAGATGCAGCCAGCAGGGCTTCTCTTTGTCGATAATATCGTTATCGGCGAGCGGCTTCACGCCCCCCTGCCCGTCGAGCACCCACGCGAAGATCGCGTCCGGTATCTGCAACTCCGAGCCTTTAATCGCGTCCACTCAACCTCCGTTAATCCATGCCTGTCACATTGCACGCACTCTGTATAAGGTACGCGAAAGCGCGCTTTTTCGCTGTTTATTGCCCGGTGAAAGGGGCTAATCGCTTCATTAAAAAGCGCTTTCCCCCGGGCCGCGCCCACCTTCCTCATTTAACGTTAAAGTGTAGTGAAATCAAGTTCTTCAGGTTTTGCGCGCCTCAGTGCGACTTTTTGCGGTTTATTTTGCGACTTTATGCTGTATTATGCCGCTTATTGCGTCAACTTGCGGAGTCTCTCGTCATGCATAAGCTCGCCCGACAAAAACACATACTCGACCGGCTAAGTGAAACCGGTCAGCTGAGCATCAGCGAACTGGTTGATGCGCTGCAGGTGTCGGCCGATACCATACGCCGGGATCTCAGCGAGCTGGAAAACCAGGGCGTACTGCAGAAAAGCCACGGCGGCGCCATCGCGCTTAACGTCCCGGCGATGACGCGCCAGGGAAGAAACGCCCTGCTCCCCGGAACCAAGCAGCGTCTCGGCCAGCAGGTCGCCGCGCGCATCCCCTCCGGCTCGACGCTGTTTCTCGACGCCGGGAGTACCCTGCTGGCCGTCGCTACCCAGCTGAAAGGCCCCATGACCGTGATCACCGCTTCGCTGGATATCGCCCAGCTGTTTAGCGACCGCGCCGATATCCAGCTCATCCTGCTTGGCGGCCAGTGGGACAGTGAGCAGCGGCTGTTCGCCGGCAGCGCCACGCTGTCGCTGGTGGCGCGCTACCGCGCCGATATCGCGATTCTCGGCGCCTGCGCGTTGCATGCCGAGCTTGGACTGAGCGCCAGCCAGGAGGCCGATGCCGACGTAAAACGCGCCATGCTCGCCGCCAGCGCGGAACACTGGCTGGTGGCGGACCATACCAAAGTCAACCATTGCGAACCCTGGCTGGTGGCCGGTCTCAGCGACATACACCATCTTTTCCTCGATCGTCCCTGGCCTGAGCTGGGGGATGACCCTGCCCTCTCTGTACATATTGCTGACGCTTAACAACGCGGAGAACCTGATGAGTAACAACACGATAAATATCGCCCTGATTGGCTATGGCTTCGTCGGTAAGACCTTCCACGCGCCGCTTATCCGTTCGGTGCCGGGCCTGAACCTGGCCTTCGTCGCCTCGCGTGATGAAGAAAAAGTCAAACGCGACCTGCCGGACGTCACGGTGATCGCCTCCCCGGAAGCGGCGGTCCAGCATCCGGATGTCGATCTGGTGGTCATCGCCTCCCCCAACGCCACGCACGCGCCGCTGGCCCGCCTGGCGCTGAACGCCGGCAAGCATGTGGTGGTGGACAAACCCTTTACCCTTGATATGCAGGAGGCCCGGGAGCTGATCGCCCTGGCGCAGGAGAAACAGCGCCTGCTCTCCGTCTTCCATAACCGCCGCTGGGACAGCGACTATCTCGGGATCCGTCAGGTTATTGAGCAGGGCGCCATCGGCACGGTGAAACATTTTGAGTCCCATTTCGACCGTTTCCGCCCGGAAGTCCGCGTCCGCTGGCGCGAGCAGAACGTTCCCGGCAGCGGCTTATGGTTCGATCTGGGCCCGCACCTGATCGATCAGGCGCTGCAGCTGTTTGGTCTGCCGCAGTCGGTACAGGGCAACATTGCCACCCTGCGGGACGGCGCAGAGATCAACGACTGGGCGCACGTGGTGTTAAACTACCCGGCGCATAAAGCGATCCTCCACTGCAGCATGCTGGTCGCGGGGGGCTCCTCGCGCTTCACGGTGCATGGCGATAAAGGCAGCGTTGTCAAAGCGCGGGCCGACCAGCAGGAGAGCCAGCTGCTGGCGGGTGTGGTACCGGGGAGCGCCGGCTGGGGTCAGGATGATGACAAGCTGGTGATCTATGACGCCTCGCTGCAGACCCAAACTCAGCCTACCCCGTCGGGCGATCAGCGCCAGTACTATATGCAGATCCGCGACGCGCTGAAGGGCCAGATCGCCAATCCGGTGCCGCCGGTTGAAGCGCTGGCGGTAATGGCCGTTCTGGAAGCGGCGGTGCGTTCCGCGGAAAGCGGCGTGGCGCAGACCCTCGACCTGACCGCCGACGAGCGCAACGCGCTGCGCTAAGCCTGTCGCTACTCCGGTTATCTGCGCGGCCCGCAGGTAACCGGGTCACCGCCCTGACTCCAGAAATAATCACTGCCTGTCAGCAGATTATCCTTTCTTTATCCTGCCTTTTTGCGTAAAGCACCGCTGGAAATTTCAGCCAATTGGGAGGAGGATAGAGAACAGATCGATCGTGATGAGAAAAAGGTTGCTGACGCTGTGGACGCGGTGACCGCAATACCGGACAGGAGAAGCTCATGTACTACACGTTAGGAGATACCACTCTCCATTTTTATCGCTATCAGTGCAAATTTTACGTCGCCCACTGGGAAGGAGGGAACGTGATGGACGAAAAATTTAAACCGTTTATCGAGCAGATCACTGAGAAGACCGGGCTGGACGCGAAGCGCGTCGAGACCGCCGCGCGCGATTATTTTACTAACGTGGATTAACAGGCAGCCTGTTGCTGTATACCAAAGGCCAGGCCGACGCGCCTGCCGTTGATGTTTCCCCTTCCGCCGCCAGGGCCCTCGTTGTCGCTGGCGGCTTTTCTTCCTGCCGGCGCTAAACGGTGGTCAGTTTTGCAAGGATCGCGGCGAAGGTGTCGCTGACGTTATCGCCGGCGAGCATTTTTTTGCGCAAGGTGATACTTCTGCCTGTCGACGGGATGAGCAGCCGGACTTTCGCATCATGACTGCCGCGCTCAGCGAGAACTACATCGCGCAAAGGAATAATGTAGGTGTCGGCATAGAGACCCGGCGTAAATATCATCGACTCGCCGCTGACGCCAATCACCACCCGATTCTGCAGACGATAGCCGTTGCACAACGCCAGAATACCGGCGGCAATAAATACGCCGCCAATACCCATGCCAATCATTAAGATAATTATCCCGGCGATGAGCGCCAGCGCTCCCTGCGGATAAAAAGCGGATGCATTAAAGGTTAATAGCTGGTGATTATCGTCGCGGCTCATCGCCCCGGTTGTTGACCGCCACGGGGTAAAACCGGCGTTAATCCGCGTTTGAAAGCTGAACAGGCTGCCGACCAGAAAGATCATGCTGATGGGGATCATCACGATACCGCCAATAAAGGCTAGCACAATGGCCAGATAAGGATAGCGGCCAGACAGCATAATGCTGAGCGCCTGAACCACCACGGCGATAAACAGGGCAAGAACCAGCCAGGACCACATGCTGTCCACCCGACTATGGAAATTCAGTTGTCCTTCATCGAGTAATAAATTACGCGCGACAAAACAGATAATAATATTGACGAACAGGCCAATCCAGGCCAGCTTGTGCACATGCTTCATACCCTACTCCATTATGTATTTTATCATTCCATTTCCAGGCATTATAAAATAAAGACTCAATGCCGGCTGGATAGTAGCAAAGCGGTACGCAAGATCAATAAAAAGCGCGCGGTCACCTCACATTCTCATTTATATTCAGCGTGATATTGTTAGTTATCATTTATCGTAATTATATAAACCATCCTATATATTGGCGCTATATGTTTTCAGCGCAATAATATCGCCCTGCCGCCAGGCAGGGCGTCGCAGATTAACGCTCCTCCAGCGCCGCCACCGGCTCCAGCGCGCTTTTCCTGCGCAGCAGATAGCCTGCGGCAAGGATCAGCAGCCATACCGGGATCAGGCAGACGGAGATGCGGATGTCCGGGGTCAGATACATCACCCCGAGGATCCCGGCGAGAAACAGCAGACACAGCCAGTTTGTCAGGGGATAGGCGAAACTCTGGAAAGCCGTTACCTTCCCGGCCCGCTGCATCGCGCGGCGGAACTTAAGATGAGTGATGCAGATCATCGCCCAGTTGATGACCAGGGCGGCCACCACCAGGGCCATCAGCAGGGCAAAGGCTTTCCCGGGCATCACATAGTTAATCACCACGCAAAGCGCCGTGGCGACGGCGGATACCGCCAGGGCGGTCAATGGGATCCCGCGGTGGTTCACTCGCAGCAGCGCACGCGGGGCGTTGCCCTGCTGAGCCAGGCCGAACAGCATCCGGCTGTTGCAGTAGACGCAGCTGTTGTAGACCGACAGCGCGGCGGTGAGCACCACCAGATTGAGGGCGTTGGCCACAATATTGCTGTCAATGGCGTGAAAGATCAGCACAAAAGGGCTTCCCCCTTCCACGACGTTCCGCCACGGGTAGAGTGACAGCAGGACCGCCAGCGACCCCACGTAAAACAGCAGAATCCGGTAGATCACCTGGTTGGTGGCTTTGGGAATGGTTTTATGCGGCTCATCGGCTTCCGCCGCGGTGATCCCCACCAGCTCAAGCCCGCCGAAGGAGAACATGATCACCGCCATAGCCATCACCAAGCCCGTGATGCCGTTAGGGAAAAATCCCCCGTCCTGCCATAGGTTGGCCACCGTCGCCGCCGGGCCGCCGTGACCGCTAAATAACAGATAGCAGCCAAAGGCGATCATGCTGATGATGGCGGCCACTTTGACAATCGAGAACCAGAACTCCAGCTCGCCATACACTTTGACGTGCGTCAGGTTGATGGCATTGATCGCCACGAAGAAGATCGCCGCCGACAGCCAGGTGGGTACCTCCGGCCACCAGTACTGAATATAGATCCCCACCGCCGTCAGCTCCGCCATGCTTACCAGCACGTACAACACCCAGTAATTCCAGCCTGACATAAACCCGGCGAAGGGCCCCCAGTAGCGGTTGGCGAAATGGCTGAACGAACCCGCCACTGGCTCCTCTACCACCATTTCGCCTAGCTGACGCATGATAAAGAAGGCGATAACCCCGGCGATGGCGTACCCCAGCAGGACCGAAGGGCCTGCCATACGGATCGTTTGCGCAATACCTAAAAACAGTCCAGTGCCGACCGCCCCCCCGAGGGCAATCAACTGGATGTGGCGGTTTTTTAACCCGCGTTTTAACTGATGCTCTTGCTGCGTTGTCATCTCTGACCTGCCCCTGTCTGTAAAAAGTCACTTTCGCCGGTAGCAACTTTCAGGCCAGCGGATCGCCGCGCAGCGGCAGACAAAAATTAATTCATTGAATTATATTGAATTATTGTTTTCACATCAGTTCCGGTAGCTGCTCATCGCGGCGCTGACCTGGCGCATCACACGCGAAAACTGGCCAGATTACGCACAGATCATGAGAAAAAGAGCGACTTAATGCATGAACCTGACCCGTTTTGGTGCATCCGCTTTGCCGCCGTCCGCCCAGGCTTCACGCCAGGCAAAAAACTGTTAGGCTGTTAGCCACTTTTACGTTCCGCTAGTGGCCACTATGTACAACATCGACGACTATGATCTGAAAATTCTTACCCTGCTGCAGGCCAATGGCCGTTTAACCAATCAGGAACTGAGCGAGCTTATCGGACTGTCCGCTTCCCAGTGTTCGCGCCGGCGTATCGCCCTTGAACAGGCGCAGCTTATCCTCGGCTACCATGCGCGTCTGGCGCCGGATGCCGCCGGGCAGGAGATGCTTGGCCTGATTGAGGTGCGTCTGCTGAATCACACCCCGCAATGCGTGGAGAGCTTTCATCAGATGCTCAGTGAAGTGGACGCCATTCTGGACGCCTGGAAAACCACCGGCGACGCCGATTATCTGCTGCGGGTAACGGTCCCGGACCTGCCCGGTCTGAGCCATTTGATCAGCCATATTCTGGCGCAAAACAAAGGGGTGGCCCATCTGAAAACTGCCGTTGTGCTCAACCGCCTGAAAGAGAACGGCCAGCTGATGCCGGGCACGACCCCGCTGCGCTGAACCGGGGCACAGTGCCCTGCGCTGGTGCAGACGCGGGGCCAGACAATGCGCGACAAGCGGCAAATTCGCACAATTCACGCATTAGGAAACCATAAAACGCACGACCCGTGCAATTTTCTCTTCCTGTCAGAACAACAGGTTAGGCTAAACCACGGCTATTTTTTCCGCAAACGATCGCCCGGGCACGCTCCTCTGGTGCGATTTTTGCAAACAAGCGCTTATCCTTGTTAACGAAAAGATAGTGCTTATTTATGGATAACGTCCTTTCACCTGAAAAACTGACTCACACCTGGCTGGAGGATGCCCTGGCGCTGCTGTTCGGCACGCTAATGATCTCCTTTGGTATTATCCTGTTTCGTCAGGCCGGTGCCCTGACCGGCGGGACGGCAGGCATGGCCTTTCTGATCCACTACGCCACCCACCTGCCGTTCGGCGTGGTTTTCTTCGCCATTAATCTGCCCTTCTACTGGCTCTCCGTCCGGCGGATGGGCGCCGCCTTCACGCTGAAAACCTTCTGCGCGGTCGGACTGGTGTCGCTGTTCTCCGACCTGCACGGCTACTTTATCCATGTCGATCGCCTGAACCCCTATTACGCCACCCTCTTCGGCAACATCATGGTCGGTATCGGCTTTGTGGTGCTGTTCCGCCATAAAGCGAGCCTCGGCGGCGTCAATATTCTGGCCCTCTATCTGCAGGATAAAAGCGGCATCCGCGCCGGTAAATTCCAGATGGTAGTGGACGCCTGCATCGTCACCGCCTCCCTGTGGGTGGTTAGCCTGCCGATGCTGCTGGTCTCTGTCCTCGGCGCCGTGATTTTGAATTCGATTATCGCCATGAACCACCGCCCCGGACGCTATGCGGTGTAATGGCTTCACCTTTAACGGTCATTTCAGGAGTAACCACTGTGTTCCAGAACGTCGACGCCTACGCGGGCGATCCTATCCTGTCGCTGATGGAAGCCTTTCAACAGGATCCCCGGGCAGACAAAGTTAACCTCAGCATCGGGCTGTACTATAACGAGCAGGCCATCATTCCTCAGCTGGAGGCGGTCCGCCAGGCCGCTGACCGGCTACAGAGCCAGTTGCAAAAGGCCAGCCTCTATCTGCCGATGGAGGGACTGGCGCCCTATCGCCGCGCGGTCCAGACCCTGCTGTTTGGCGAACATCATCCGGCGTTGCGTGCCGGACGCATCGCCACCATCCAGACGCTGGGCGGCTCCGGCGCGCTGAAGGTGGGCGCGGATTTTCTCAAGCGCTACTTCCCCGACTCCGCGGTCTGGGTCAGCGATCCGACCTGGGAGAACCATGTGGCCATCTTTGCCGGGGCGGGCTTCGAGGTGCATACCTATCCCTGGTTCGACAGCGCCACTCGCGGGATCAATTTCCCCGCCATGCTTGCCGCCCTCCAGCAGCTCCCGTCGCGCAGCATCGTGCTGCTCCATCCTTGCTGCCATAATCCGACGGGGGCCGATCTCACCCCCGAGCAGTGGGATCGGGTGATTGAGGTGTTGATCGCCCGGGAGCTGATCCCGTTCCTCGATATTGCCTACCAGGGCTTTGGCCGTGGGCTGGATGAAGATGCCTATGCCATCCGCGCCATCGCCAGCGCCGGGCTGACGGCGCTGGTTAGTAACTCGTTCTCGAAGATTTTTTCGCTGTACGGCGAGCGTGTCGGCGGCCTGTCGGTGGTCTGTGACAATGCCGATGCCGCCGGGCGCGTGCTGGGCCAGTTGAAAGCCACCGTGCGCCGCAACTACTCCAGCCCGCCGGGGTTTGGCGCCCAGGTGGTGTCGCAGGTGCTCAACGATCCCGAGCTGAATGCCCTGTGGCAGGAAGAAGTGGAGGCCATGCGCACCCGCATCAGCGCCATGCGCGTCGCGCTGGTGAAATCCCTGCAGACAGCCCTGCCGGCGGAGGATTTTTCCTATCTGCTGACCCAGCGCGGCATGTTCAGTTACACCGGCTTTAGCGCCGATCAGGTAGACGTTCTGCGCGAAGTGCACGGCATCTATCTGATCGCCAGCGGTCGGGTCTGTGTGGCCGGGCTCAACCACGGCAATATTGCGCGGGTAGCCAGCGCCTTCGCCGCGGTCTGCGCACGCTAGCCGGGGCAACCCCGGCGCGGATTAGCGGTTATTCGCGACGCAGCCGGCGAGCCAGGCGGGTACCCAGCGTCTGAATAAGCTGGACAATAACAATCAGCACCAGGGCGGTGGTGAGGGTGGCAAAGGCGTCGAAGCGCTGATAGCCGTAGGTGATCGCCAGATCGCCGATCCCGCCGCCGCCCACCGTTCCCGCCATGGCGGTCGCGCCAAGCAGACCGATGGTCGCGGTGGTAAGGGCCAGAATCAGCGACGCCGCCGCCTCCGGCAGCATAAAGTGCCAGACGGTCTGCAGAGGGGTAGCGCCCATGGCGTCTGCGGCCTCAAGGATCCCCTCATCCACCTCCAGCAGCGAGCTCTCCACCAGCCGGGCAATATAGGGGGCGACAAAAACGATCAGCGGCACGATGGCCCCCGCGGTGCCGATAGTCGTGCCCACCAGCAGCCTGGTGAAGGGCAGGATCACAATCAGCAAAATGATAAACGGCAGCGAGCGCAGCACGTTAATCAGCGGATTCAGCGCCTGATGCACCACCGGGTTGGCCACGATGCCGCCGGGACGACAAACCACCAGCACAATTCCCAGCGGGACGCCGATCAGCGCGCCAAAGCCCAGTGAGATGGCGACCATAATCAGGGTATCATGCAGCGCCAGCAGAAACTGCTCGCCGGTAATGGCGGTATCAATCAGATCAAACATGGGTGATTTTCACTCCTGCGTCGGCCAGATGGGTGATAGCGCGTTCGGTTTCGTCAGGCTCGCCGAGGAGTTGCACAATCATAAATCCCAGTATCCGGCCCTGAACTTCGGACATGCTGGCAAACAGGATATTCACCTCGACAGCATACTCGCGGATCAGGTGGTTAATGATCGGCTGCCGGGCCGTCGCGCCGATAAATTCGAGGCGTAAAGCCCGGGCGCCGTTATCGCGCTGCAGGAGCGACGCCACCCGCTGCGGCAGGCGATCGTGCACCACCGACTGCACGAAACTGGCGGTGACCGGATGCTGCGGCTGGGCAAAGAGATCGAACACCGTCCCCTGCTCAACAATGCGCCCGGCCTGCATCACCGCCACTTTGTGACAGATTTTCTGGATCACTGACATTTCATGAGTAATCAGCACAATGGTGATGCCATAGCGGCGATTAATCTCCTGCAGCAGCAGTAAGATCTGTACCGTGGTGTGGGGGTCGAGCGCCGAGGTGGCTTCATCGCACAGCAGCACCGACGGGTTGGTGGCCAGCGCCCGGGCGATACCGACCCGCTGCTTTTGCCCTCCCGACAGCTCATTAGGGTAGCTGTGCATTTTGTCGCTCAGGTCGACAAACGCCAGCAGCTCCGCAACCCGCGCCTGGATAAAGGCCTTGTCGCGGCCCTGCAAAATAAGCGGGATAGCGATGTTATGAAATACCGTTTTCGAATTCAGCAGATTAAAATTCTGAAAGATCATGCCGATATCTTTTTTGATCGCCTGCAGTCGCTGGCCGCTGCAGTCCTGTAGCGGCTCACCATTCAACACCACCTCGCCCTCGCCCGGCGTTTCCAGCCGATTAATCAGCCGCAATAAGGTGCTTTTTCCTGCGCCGCTGTAGCCAATAATGCCGAAAATATCGCCCCGGTCGATACTGAGATTAATATCCTGCAGGGCCAGAACCGGATGCCCTTTTCTGGAAAAGGTTTTACTGACATGGCGAAATTCTATCATTGCGTTATTCATTTTAAATAATCAGGCAGCAGGTAACCATCATACTGCGGATGGCTGAGAATATATTTTTTGAAATCGGCAGAGTGATAGCCGTCGATAATATCTTTGGCAAACTGCGCCTTCTGATTTTTACCGGCAACGGTTACGACGTTAATAAAATGGCTGGTGGCGGCCTCCAGCTTTAATGCCGAGGTGAGCGCCATGCCGCTGGAAACGGCGAAATTGCCCTGAATCAGGCCATAGTCGACGTCCGGCAGCGCGCGAACCTGCTGGGCATTGTCCATCTCCTTAAGCACGATTTTATAGGGGTTAGCAACGATGTTGCGCTGGGAAAAGGTGGCGGGATCGCTGTCCGGTTTAATCTTCACCCAGCCCAGACTTTCCAGCACCAGCACCGCGCGATATTCGTTCGACGGCTGGTTTGGCACCGACACCACCGTGCCGGCTGCCGGGGTGCCCAGGGTGGTCAGTTTACCGCCATACAGGCCCATCGGCGGTGTGGGTACCTGCACAATGCCCACGTTATCGGTCCCCAGCCGCTCATTGATCGCTTTCAGGTATACCGGATGCTGCATAATATTCGCTTCGATATCGCCGCGGGCTACCGCGTCATTGACCTGAATACCGTCGCTAAAATCTTTATATTCGATTTTATACCCTTTACTCAATAAATAGGGGGCGACCCCTTTTTCAAATTGCTCTTTATACGGCCCGGGATTGAAGCCGATACGAATAATTTGATCTGCGGTGGCGTAAAAAGAGGTAGCGGATAACAGGGCAAGCGTCATCCCGAGCGCAACTGACTTGTTCATAAGGTATTTTCCTGGAAGGTTGGCGATATGGAGCGATTAAATCACAGCCGCAAGAGGGTTGTAAGCCAGAACGCCGGATTTCCTTTTGCTTATTCCTCATAACCTTTTGCCATCCTGACATATCCTAAAAATAATCATCCTTTGCAGATATTGTTATTTAGCCAGGCGCCATAAATCCCTTAAAGATGGCAGATTATTGATGACGTAAACCGGGAAAATTATGCCTGATTTTGCTGCTTCACCGCTGGTGGACGCCCTGGAAGAGAATCTGTTCAGCCTGCTGGAAAACCTGGCCGCGGAGGTCAACACCGACATGCTGCCGTTGATCGACCTCTCCAGCGGCAGTCCGGATCAACCCACCCCGCCGGAAGTGATTGACGCGCTGCAGAGCGCCATTCATCGTCGTGAAAACCATGGCTACCCCTCATTCTGGGGCAAGCCGCAGGTCCGCGAAGCGATCGCCCATTTTTATCGTCGCCAGTATGATGTGGAATTCGATCCGCACAGCGAAGTCGCGGTATTTCAGGGCTCGCATATCGGTATTGGCGGCATCCCGCGGGCGCTGCTCCGTCCCGGGCAATACCTCATCTCCACCGATCCCTGCTATCCCATTTATCGCTCAGCGGCGCTGCAGTCCCAGGCGACGTTTTATGGCCTGCCGCTCAGGGCTGAGAACCATTTCCTGCCGGATTTTAACGACCTCCCCCGGGAGATGGCTGCCAAGGCCGGGCTGGTGGTGCTTAACTATCCGCATAACCCCACCGGCGCCCTCGCCACGCCGGCGCTGTTCGCCAGCGCCCTGCAGTTTGCCCACCGTCACCAGGTGCCGATCCTGCACGATTTTGCCTATGCGGCCATCGGCAGCGCGGCCAGTGACGCGCCGCTGAGCCTTTTCTCTCAGCCCGGCGCGAAGGCGTGGGGAGTGGAAACCTACACCTTCTCCAAGACCTTTAATATGGCCGGCTGGCGCTTCGGCTTCGCGGTCGGCAACGCTTCGATCATTCGGGCATTTAAAAAGCTGCACACCCACAGCTACAGCACGGTGTTTGGCGCGATTCAGGATGCGGCGATCGCCGCGCTCAGCCTGCCGGCAGAGCGGATTGCGCAGCTGACGGAGGCGTATCATCAGCGCCGGGAGTGGGTTCTGCGTCGACTGGCCGCGCTGCGCTGGCCGGTTCGTACCGCACAAGGCACGTTCTTCCTCTGGCTGAGCGTGCCGCCCGGGTACCGTTCACAAGAGTTTGCCCGCCTGCTGCTGCAGGAGGCGCATATTCTGGTGGCGCCAGGCACTGGTTTTGGCGAAGGGGGCGAAGGGTTTATCCGCATCAGTCTGACGGCTGGGGACGACGCGCTGAGCAACGCGCTGGACCGTCTCGCCCGGCTGGCGCTGTTTTAGCGCCCGCCTCGCGGGGCCGTTACACCTTCAGGTAGCCCGCCATGCGTTGAATACGCGCGGCGGAATAGTCATAGCAGGCGCTGGCGGGTTTACCCAGTACGCGATATTTGGCGCCATTGTAAAAGGCGGTCTTATTCTCCTCTTCCAGAAAGCGCCGGGAGACGGTGTCGCTGAAAATACGGTCGCCATCCGACTGCGGTTGATAGCGGCTATATTTGACGCTCTCCCACGCCACGCCGATCGGCTTATGATCATAGCCGGTCATACAGAACAGCCGGTTGGAGGCCAGCAGATCGGCCTCGATGGTTTTAAATTCAGCCGCCGTAGCGGCGCAGGTCATGCTTAACAGGCAGGCCGAAGCCCATCGGTAAATTGTCATTATTCAGGCGATCCCAGAGTGTTTCCTCCATTGTAAGCGGCTGAAAATTCTGGATGTTCGCTTTTACCTATCGTTGTGCGTGAAAACCGCTTAAAATTTTACAATCGTACTCCTCGTGAGTTGTCTTAACGACCTGTAGGCCCTCCCTGCGCAGGTCATCACGCCGGCCAAACACCGAGACGCCGGCGCAGAGGAGGTATCGCCTTTAACGATTAAACGCCCAGCTGGCCCCGCTGGTCAGCGCCCGCTCGAAGGCGGGACGGCCGGGGCCCGCCAGCCAGCCGGCGAAGGTGTGCAGCTGCGGATGCAGCTGGCGCATGGCGTCGAGGTCGGCGTGCCCGGCCAGCCGCCCGTCGTCCACCAGCCCGGTCAGCTTGTGCAGAAAAGGGCTGGCGGCCAGCACCTCGTCGGAAAATCGCGAATAGGGGATCGGCCGTCCCGCCGCCGCGGAGAATAACGCCTCCAGTTGACGGCCGGTCACGCTGTCGCTGGCGATCTCAAACGTCTTGCCGGCAAACCGCGCTGGCGCGGCAAAAACTGCCGCGACTAGATGGCCGATATCCTCCACCGCCAGCACCTGCATCCTCCCCTCTGGCAGCATAAAAAAGTGAAAATGACCTTCATCAAGGCCAAAACCGGGCATCACCAACAGCTCCATAAAGGTGGCGGGACGCACGATGGTCGCCGCCAGCGGCAGGCGGCGGATATGCCGTTCAATTTCCGCTTTGGTGTCATAATGCGCTACGCCGGTGGGCGTCTCCCCCGCAGCGCTGCCGGAGCTGTACACCAGATGCTTCACCCCGCACTCGACGGCGAGGTCGGCGATGGTTATCCCGTAGCGTACCTCCTGCTCATCGGTCACCGTCCCTCCCGGCGAACTGGGCTGGACGCTGAAGACGCCGTCGACCCCGGCCATTGCCGATCGCATTGCCGCCCGGTCTTCAAAGGTACCCACCACCAGCTCGGCTCCCCGTGCCGCCAGCGCGACGGCCCCGGCGGAGAAAGGATCCCTGACCAGCGCCCGAACCCGCCAGCCGCGGTGCAGCAGCGCCCGCGCCACCGAGCCGCCCTGCTGACCGGTGGCGCCAAAAACCAACACGCTTTGCGTATTATTCATCACTGTTTCCCCTTATCTGCAGCTTGTTGCCCGGCCTCTCGCCAGCGATAGTCACCTTGCTTATCCTCCTCCAGCCAGCCGCAGGAAGACCCGGCAAAATGCCCGGTGAACCATTGAGCATGATGGCTGGCTCCCCACGCCATCATCTCCCGTCGGGAGGCTTCCGCCTGCCGGGGATCGCCGCAGAACGCCGAGTTCCAGTGCGGATGGGTAAACTGGCGCGGGGAATGAAGAAGATCGCCGGAGAAACAGGCGTAATCATCTCCGGCGGCGAGGATCAGCGCGGCATGGTCCGGACTGTGGCCGGGGGTAGGGATAAAGGCGATCCGTCCGCCGACCTGCGGCCTGGCCGCCACATCCACGGTCTCCAGCTGGCCGGCCTCGATCACCGGCAGCAGGCTGTCGAGCCACAGCGCCCGGTAGCGTTCGCTGTTCTTCACCCGCGTCAGCTCTTTTGCCGAACACAGGTAGCGCGCGTTGGGAAACAGCGGCGCCCAGCGATCGTCCTGCCAGACGGTATTCCACCCGACATGGTCGGTATGCAGGTGAGTCAGTAGTACCAGGGTCACCTCCTCCGGGTTCACTCCTGCGGCGCGGAGATTCTCCAGATAGGGCGTGTTAAGTTGATGATAAAGCGGATTGCCGCCGCGTTCCCGGCCGTTGCCGGTGGCGGTATCGATAACTATCAGATCGTGGGGGGTCTGTACCACCCAGCTGTGGATCGATAGCGCGATTGGCTGATTATCGGCGTCCGCCTCCGTCGCAGGGAACGCTGCGGGATAGAGCGCCGCCGGCTGCAGGCTAATCTCGCGCTCCGGAACTTTGAATATCAGGCTGTCGCCTGTCTGGTAAGTTTGCATCACTCCCTCCGCGCGCATTGCGCTGGTTGATTTATCGGGGTGATATTCACTATGCTGCCGGGATAACCCACATTCAAATTGATTATCATAATGAAGAAAATCATTGAAAATGATTTTAGTCGTATCGATCTGAATCTGTTGACGGTCTTGATGGTGCTGTACCGCGAAGCCAGCGTCACCCGCACCGCAGAGGCCCTGCATCTTGGCCAGCCGGCCATCAGCGGGGCGCTGAAACGGCTGCGCGAGATGTTTGACGATCCACTGTTCGTGCGCAGCGCCAGAGGCATGCTGCCGACGCCGCGGGCGCAAGCGCTGATGACCGAGCTGCAGCCGCTGATGGAACACCTGCATTCGGCAATGTTTGGCGCCGGGGAGTTTTCCCCCGCCAGCGCCCAGCAGCTTTTCCGCGTCGGCCTCAGCGACTGGAGCGAACACTGGCTGATGCCCCAGCTGTTACCCGGACTGATGCAGGAGGCGCCCGGAGTGTCGCTCCAGACACTAGCCGCCGACCCCTTCCAGGTACGCCAGCTGTTGGAGGAGGATCGCATTGATGTCGCGGTATCCCTCAACAAACAGAGCCGCGGGGAGATCGTCAGTGAACCGGTGATGACCATGGGGGTGACCACTCTCTGGTCGCCGCAGCAGATCCCCTGCCGCGGGCCGTTGTCGGTGGGCGATTTCGTCGCCTGGGAACATGTGATGGTGGCCTATCGCGAAACCGGCCACGGGGAAATAGACCGCCAGCTCGCCAGTCAGGGACTCGCGCGGCGCGTGCGCTTTGCCACGCAGAATTTCTCCACCTTTCCCCTGCTGCTGACCACCCTGCCGCTCTTCGCCACCGTCCCCCAGGGGCTGGCGCAGCGCTGGCAGGAGCAGTATGCCCTGCGCGCGGACGCCCCGCCGGTGGCCTACCCGAAATTTACCCTGTGTATACTGCGTCACAAACGCCGGGCGCAGGATCCGGCGCTGAACTGGCTGATAGCGAGGATAAAACAGGCCATGCGCGGACCATAGCGGGAGCGAATGCCACCGACATCAGGCCTCGCTGAGCGGGGGTTGCAGAACGCGTCTGCTCCAGTCATAAAATGCGCGTACCGCCGGCGGCAGATAGCGGTTTTGCGGATAAACCAGCGACAGGGGAAGATCAGAAGCGGCCTGCTCCAGACAGGCGACCAGCGCGCCGCTCTGCAGATAAGGTTGCGCCAGATAGCTGGCGACGCGGATCAGGCCCAGTCCCTGAACGCCGGCCTGGATATAGGCATCGGTATCGTCGACCACCAGCGTCTCCTGCATGCGGATCGCGCAATCGCCGTCATCGAGGGAGAAAAGCCAGTCGATGGTCCGCCCGGTACGGTGGTTCAGGTAGCCCACCGCCCGGTGCTGGTGCAGATCGTCGATGCTCTGCGGCCGGCCGTGGGCCGCGAGCCAGGCCGGCGAGGCGAGGACCATCCAGCGGTAGCGGGCCAGAGGACGCGCCACCAGGGTGGTGGAATCTTCGATTTGTCCGCTACGGATCACGCAGTCGAATCCCTCCTGGATAATATCTTCCACGTTGTCGCTTGAGCAGAGGATCAACTCCAGGTCAGGATACTGCTGCAGAAACTCGCCGATCCTTGGCAATACGCAGTGCCGGGCAAGAGATTGCGGCATCCCCACCTTGAACCGCCCGGCGGGCTGGGCCGAGCGGCCGGGAAAGGAGGCTTCCATCGCCGCCATCTCGGCCAGCAGCCGTTTACACTCCGCGTAATACCGGCGTCCCTCGGCCGTCACGCTGAGCTTGCGGGTGGTGCGCTGAAGAAGCTGCGCCCCCAGCCAGGCTTCCAGCTCCTTCACTACCCGCGACACCGTTGAGCGCGGCTGCCCCAGCACCTCCGCCGCCCGGGCGAAGCTGTGGGCATCCACAACCGCAACATACAACTGCATGGCATCCAGTCTGTCCATTTCGTTCTCCACTGGCGGTTATTATCCCATTAAGACGAACAGTCTAACCCGAAATCCTGTTCTTATCGAATGATGCCCACCCCCCTACACTGAGCCTGTAGCCAGTCAATAAAAGGCTTAACTGAGTAAGGAGTTAAAATGAAATCTGATAATCTTAACCACGAGGAAAAGGTATTGGTGCTGGGAGCGGGACAACTGGGCGCCGCCGTACTGGATGCGCTGGTACCTGCGGTGATCCAGCGACAGGGCGCGGTCTCGGTTATCGTCTCGCCGGCGGCCTGGGATGAAGCCGGCCAGCTGCGGTCGGCAAACCACCGGGCGCTGGCCGACGCCGGGGCCACCTTTCTCGCCGTCGACATTGCCGGTAGCGACATGGAGACGCTGGCTGGTCAGTTTAGCGGATTCACCACCGTGATTAACTGCATGGGGTTTGTCGCCGGTCCGGGGACGCAGCTAAAAATTACCCGCGCGGTGCTGGCCGCCGGAGTGCCCCGCTATTTTCCCTGGCAGTTTGGCGTCAATTACGATGTGGTCGGCAAAGGCAGCGGCCAGCCGGTGTGGGACGAGCAGTATGATGTCCGGACCCTGCTGCGCGCGCAGCAGGCCACGGAGTGGGTCATTGTCTCCACCGGCATGTTTACCAGCTTTCTCTTCGAGCCAGACTTCGATGTGGTGAATTTAGCCACCCGAACCCTTCACGCCCTTGGCGGCTGGGACACCCAGGTGACCGTCACCTCGCCGGCGGATATTGGCCGCCTGACCACCGCGATTTATCTGCATCAGCCGCGGATCGTCAACGAGGTGGTGTTTGTTGCCGGCGAAACAACCTCTTACCGCCAGCTGGCGGAAACCGTGGAGCGCGTGACGCAGCAGACGTTCAGCAAAGCCGTTCACACCCTGCCCGCCCTGCTGGACCAGCTGCGGACGGACCCGGATAACGCCATGCTGCGCTATCGCGCTGCCTTCGCCCGGGGGGATGGCGTGTGGTGGCCGATGGGCGACACCTGGAATGCCCGCCACGCGCTACCGACCCAGGACATTGCCGGCTGGCTGCAGGCCGCGCGCTGATTTTCTCTCACAGGACAGAATGACGATGAACAAGTTGCTTCCACTGATCGTATTGAGTTGTCTGCTGCCGCTGGCGGTCAACGCCAGAACCATCACCGCCACCGGCGATACCCTGGACAACGCGGAGAGCAAAATTCGCCAGCAGGCCGCCCGCGAGGGCGCAACCGCCTATCGGATCATTGAGGCGCGAATGGGCAACAAAGTGCATATTACGGCGACACTCGACAACTGAACCACCGCTACCCGGCTCAGGGAGGAGCCGCCGCCATCCCGCGCGCCAGGTCAGGCGCTCATTTTTTCCCGTCGGCGATCGCGGCCCGGCGGCGCACCGTACAGGCGAGCATATTCCCGGGTGAACTGGGACACGCTGATATAGCCCACCTCGCCGGCCGCCTGGGCAATGCTCATCCCTTCCGCCAGCATCAGGCGGCGGGCGTGGATCAGGCGCAACTGCTTCTGAAACTGCAGGGGCGACAAGGTGGTCATGGCGCGGAAATGACGGTGAAAGACAGAGACGCTCATCCCGGCGGCGTCGGCCAGCGCGTCGACGCTGACTGGCTGCATAAAATCCCGGCGCAGCATCGCCACCGCCCGGCGGATCCGCGCCGAATGGCTGTCTACAGCGCCCAGCGCCCGGATGGCTGGCCCGTGAACACTCTGCAACAGCCAGTAATGCAGCTCCCGCCGCAGCCCTTCGCCTAACACCGCCAGCGCCCCCGGTTGATCAAACAGCCTTGCCAGCCGATAAGCGGCGTCCGTCACGTCAGCATTCATCGGTTCGATACCGACGCGGGGCGCCTCATCCGGACCAGATGGGCCGGCGTCCTGCAGCTCGCGCAGGATAGCCAGGTCCAGCTCCAGCACCAGCGCGTAATAGGGAAAGCGCTGACTGGCCTCGGTGATCTGGCTGGTGGTGGGAACATCGCCGGCGATCACCATCGCCTCCCCCGGACCGTAGTCAAAGCTTGCCAGGCCGGTGGTCACGCTTTTGCGCCCCTGCAGCAGCATGGCCACCAGTGGCCTGGCGATGGCCGCCTGCAGATCGCCGGGGTGCAGGGCCCGCACCAGGGTGATGCCGGGAACCGGGGTGACCGCCACCCCGCTGCTATCGACATGAGCATCGGCATACCGGCGGCAGAGAGCGAAGAGTTCGTCGCGCATAAGATCCTTTCAGGCAAGTTTTAAAGCCTGAGTATGCGCTATTTCCCGCCAGAGGGGAGTGTATGGAGAGGAATGGGCAAAAAATAACAAGGATTGGGCAACCCGGTCTGGTAGGCCCCCCCTATTGTAAGGACTCCACATACCAGAGAGGATCGAACATGACTAAGATTGCACTTATCACCGGCGCCAACCGCGGCCTTGGCCGTCAGACCGCACTGGATATCGCCCGCCAGGGCGGGGACGTCATCGTCACCTACCGCGGCAATATTGAACAGGCGGAAGCGGTGGTGGCCGACATTCACGCTCGCGGCCGCAAGGCCATCGCCCTGCCGCTGGATATGGCGCAGACCACCCGCTTTCCGGCCTTCGCCGACAGCCTGAGCGCTGCGCTGGCCAGCGTCTGGGGACGGAACACCTTCGATCATCTGATCAATAACGCGGGACACGGCGAATTTGCCCCGCTGGCCGAAACGCGCGAGGCGCAGTTCGACGGGCTGTTTAACGTCCACGTCAAGGGGGTGTTTTTCCTCGTTCAAACCCTGCTGCCGCTGCTGGCTGACGGTGGACGGATCGTTAACTTCTCTTCCGGACTGACTCGCGTCTCATATCCTGGCTTCTCCGCCTACGCTGCGGCCAAAGCGGCCGTGGAGATGCTGAGCGTATACATGGCCCGCGAGCTGGGCGGGCACGGCATCACCGTCAATACCATCGCCCCCGGGGCTATCGCCACTGATTTTGGCGGCGGGCTGGTGCGGGACGACGCGAGTGTTAACGCGCAGTTTGCCGCGATGACGGCGCTGGGACGGGTGGGCGTTCCCGAGGATATTGGGCCGATGATCGCCAGCCTGCTGCGCGACGATAACCGCTGGGTGACCGCCCAGCGGATCGAAGTCTCGGGCGGACAGACTATCTGACCACTCAGGCCGGCAGGATACGCTCCAGCGCCACGCCTGCCAGCCGCACGGTCTCCAGAAGACGCGGGAGGCTATCCCCCTCCCGCGCTTTCGCCGACAGACCAAGCATCAGCGTATCCATATAGTCAGTCACCCGCAGCGCATCCTGCGGGTGATGGCGGGCGATATACTGCTGGATTTTGGCCCTCGCCGCAGCATGCCATTCGCCTGCCGCCACCCGAGCGTCGGCATCCTGACAATGTCCCCCCTCCAGCACCAGGCAGCCGGCGGCGGCCGGATCGGCTACATAGCGGCGAGCCGCCTCCTGCAGCACGGCGATGAGCGACGCCGCCACCGGTTGGTCGTCCTGCAACAGCGTCTCTATGGGGATGGCCCCGGTCTGGCTGTAGCGCTGCAGGACGCGGGTATACAGGCCGAGCTTGCTGCCGAAAGCGGCATAAAAGCTTGGGGGGTTGATGCCGAAAGCCTGGGTCAGATCGGCCACACTCACCGCGTCGTAGCCTCGCGCGTGAAAGAGGCGCTGAGCCGTTTCAATAGCCTGTTCCGCATTGAACTGACGGGGGCGCCCCGGGGTACGCCCTTGTTTTGTAGTGGTCACTATATTAATCCTTGACAGCCTGTTTTGCCGCAGCATATTGTAATCATCACTACAATATCATGAGGTGCGGGATATGACAGCGTTTCACAACAAATCAGTGCTGGTTTTAGGTGGAAGTCGGGGAATTGGCGCGGCGATCGTCAGGCGCTTTGTCGCCGACGGCGCGTCGGTCAGGTTCAGCTATTCCGGTTCGCCGGAGGCGGCCGAGCGGCTGGCGGCGGAGACCGGCAGCACGGCGGTGCAGGCGGACAGCGCCGATCGCGATGCGGTGATAAGCCTGGTCCGCGACAGCGGCCCGCTGGACGTGTTAGTGGTCAATGCCGGGATCGCCATTTTTGGCGATGCCCTGGAGCAGGACAGCGATGCCATCGATCGCCTGTTCCGCATCAATATTCATGCCCCCTACCATGCCTCCGTGGAAGCAGCGCGCCGGATGCCGGAAGGCGGGCGCATTATTGTCATCGGTTCGGTCAATGGCGATCGCATGCCGGTGCCGGGAATGGCGGCCTATGCGCTCAGCAAGTCAGCCCTGCAGGGGCTGGCGCGCGGTCTGGCACGGGATTTTGGCCCGCGCGGCATCACGGTCAACGTCGTCCAGCCCGGCCCAATTGATACCGACGCCAACCCGGAGAACGGCCCAATGAAAGAGCTGATGCACAGCTTTATGGCCATTAAGCGTCATGGCCGACCGGAAGAGGTAGCGGGCATGGTAGCCTGGCTGGCCGGTCCGGAGGCGTCGTTTGTCACAGGCGCCATGCACACCATCGACGGAGCGTTTGGCGCCTGATGACCCACGGCGGCGGCGCGCGCTTTGCCACGCCGCTGTCCTGACGTCATGGTCCACTGGATTCATCAGGCCAGGCTGTCGATCGCCATAAAATACGATCTTCGGTGAGGATCAGTCTCGCCTCCGGGGGACTGGTGCGCTTTGCGGATCCGTCCCCGGCGCCAGACTTAGATAACAAACCTCTCGCGCCACCGCGCCGCCGGGTGCCTCAAGGCTCAGAATTAAAACCCCTTTTCCATGCTATCCCACAGCTGCTGCGGCACGATATTGCCGCTGCGCTCGCCGTTTTTACTGCAGCGCGGTGTGCCCCTGAACAGGACGCTTTTCTGTGGTAACAGACATTAGCATTGGCGAAAAAGTTGCCGTTACCAAAAAAACATGAACCCGGTTACAAGATGCGCATGCCACCGTCTTCAGCATCCTGAGGAGGTCGCATTCTGCGGATCGCCAGGCTATATCTATGACACCTTTCTCCCACAACGAGTAAAAATAATGAGCAAGAAGATCCTGATGCTGGTCGGCGATTACGCCGAAGATTACGAAACGATGGTCCCTTTTCAGGCTCTGCAGATGATTGGCCACCAGGTCGATGCGGTCTGCCCGGATAAAGCCACCGGCGACTATGTGATGACGGCGATCCATGATTTTGACGGAGCCCAGACCTACAGCGAAAAGCCGGGGCACCGCTTCACCCTGAACGCCGATTTTGCCGCGGTGAAGGCCGAGGATTACGACGCGCTAGTGATCCCCGGCGGCCGGGCGCCGGAGTATCTGCGTCTGAACGAGCAGGTGATAAAACTGGTACAGGCGTTCGACGCCGCGCGTAAACCTATCGCCGCCGTCTGCCACGGGCCACAGCTGCTGGCCGCCGCCGGTATTCTGCAGGGGCGGACCTGCAGCGCCTATCCGGCCTGCGCCCCGGAGGTGCGTCTGAGCGGCGGGCATTATGCCGATATCGGTATCGATCAGGCGCATGTTGACGGCCATCTGGTCACTGCTCCCGCCTGGCCGGCCCACCCGCAGTGGCTGGCGAAATTCGCCGCCCTGCTGGCGGAGTAACGCATTTTCTCTGACCAGACAAATGGACTATCGCCGCGCTGGTGCTCTCTTGCTTACCGGCCGGCGGTTTTCGAGCGGCCGTTTCCGCTACAGTCAAACCTGACCAGCTCAGCGATACGCTGGCCGGGTTATCTCCTCGACTCAGATGCGCATTCCCCCGGAAACTTCAATGCGCTGAGCATTAACCCAGCGATGATCATCGGATAACAGCGAGGCGATCATCGGCCCGATATCTTCTGGCACCCCCGGTCGGCCAAGCGCCGTCATGTTCGTCACCGCCTGAGCGACCTGCGGGTTATCCCGCACCACCCCGCCGCTGAAATCCGTGGCGATGGCGCCCGGCGCTACGCAGTTTACCGTGATCCCGCGGCCGCCCAGCTCAAACGCCATATAACGGGTCAGGGTTTCCACCGCAGATTTCATGATCGCATACGGCGCCCGGTTCGCCATCACGATACGGGTCAGTCCGGACGAGATATTCACAATTCGCCCGCCATCCGCCAGCAGCGGCAATAATTTTTGGCTGAGGAAAAAAACCCCCTTCACATGGATGCGATAAAGCGCATCGAACTCCGCTTCGGTAGCGTTCAGAAACCCCATGCCGCTGGCATTGCCGGCATTATTAACCAGGTAATGAAACCGATCGGCCCCCAGCTCCGCCAGCGCCTCCTGAAAGGCGCTGACAAACCCGTCAAAGGTGTCGGTTTCGCCGGCGCTGAAGGGCAGCGCGATCGCCCGCGAGCCCTGAGCTTTAACCCGCTCGATCTGGCATCCGGTGTGTTAACGGAGGTGCTGGCTGATTTTCGCCCTGCGCCGCTGCCGCTCTCCCTGCTCTACCCCAGCAGCCGGCAGCTCTCTGCCCGGGTACAGGTATTTATCGACTGGGTGACGGCGCTGATGAAGGCGCTCCTGGCGCAGCAGGCATCCGGAAGGCTAAAATAATGTTTGCTATTATTTGCGGCTCGTGCGTTAATCGTTAAGTTGATTTACCAGACGAAAAGTTATTATCTAAGTACGTGTTCTCATCTCCAGGCGTTATCCCTGATACCACCTTCCTTTGAGCAGTCCCGTTAGTATTTTGCTTTTTCTGTAAACAGGCCCTGTCAGCCCCCTGTTGGCTCGTTAAACAAGCCCTCCGACTGACCCAATACCCGGCTTACTCCTAACAAAAATCAGCCGCGTTAATTTCCCTGAAAACGACCATTGTCTTTTCAACAGAACATTACCCATACAAGGTTTACATTATGATTGAACATATCCATTTTAGATGCCCATGCTGCCATGGCTCCCAGTACAGAACGTCCCAGTTTGACGTGACGGAAAAAAATCCCTTTGGTGCGAAATGCATTTTCTGCAAATCGGCCATGATGACGTTAGATACTCTTCGCCCTTATCACCTGGGCGCGCTGTCCACCGCTCAGGCCCAGCCATAAGACGGATGAAGCCGGTGAACGCGGGCGGGAAAATTCCCCCGGGGATTCACCTGGGGGCAAGCTCTGTTCCTTCACCTGACGCGATCGTCGGTGGAATGGCGAAGAACGGCATCCGGCAACGCTTTTATCAGGGTCGTCACATTCTCCCCGGCGCGGGTTTCCACATTAAAATAGTCCACCGTGCGCAGAATAAGCCGCAAACCTCTGCCGCTTTCCGCTAACGGATCGACATCGAAGCGCTCATCGCCACGCGCCAGCGCCAGGCGCTCGGCCGGAAAGACCTCTCCCGCATCAATAAAGCGCAGCGTCACCCGGTCTTCCGTTGCGATAAATTCGACACGAAAAACACGTTGCCGATCCTCATGCAACGCATAGCGAATGATATTGGTGGCCGTCTCACAGACGGCAAGATCGAGCGCGAAGCGCCACTCCTCCCCGACGGACAGCGGCGCCATTTGTTGAGCCAGCCACGCCGCCAGCGGTGATAGCGAGCTGAGTTGGGCAGGAAAATTCATGACGTTATTCACGGGCGCGTCACGGATTGAACTGCGCAAGGGCTGAAGTGCGATCCTCGCAAATACGAAAAATACGATCCATCCTGGTCAGGGTAAACATATTGCGGATGCCGGGGTTCAGCGCGCACAGTGTCATTTCTCCTTTACCGTTCATCATTTTCATCAGGGAAACCAGCGTTCCCAAACCGCTGCTGTCGATAAAATCGATTTTACTGAAATCAACAATCAGATCGGTGCTATCTTCGCCTATCTCCTGGGCGATTGCCGCCTTAAAGGCTACCGCGACGGAAGCATCCAGCCGACGCACCGCCGGCGTCAGGATCGTCACCGAGGCCTGCCGTTCAGTTTCAATTTTCATCACTGTCCCCTGTACGTTCAATAATCAAGAGTGAAACATCATCGGCCATCGCCTGGGTCTCCTGCGCGTCGCCACTGCGCCAGCGGATCAGGTGCCGGGCAAAACGCGGCAGCAGCGCGGGCAGCGGCTGCGTCACGCTGTCCTGCAGCCACGCTTGCAAGCGCGCCTCGCCAAACTGTTCACCGCTCCGGTTTTCACATTCGGTGATACCGTCGCTGAACAGGCACAGCCGCTCTCCCGGCGCCAGCGAAAAACTGACATCTGCCCACGAGAGATGGTCTATCAACCCCACCGGCGCCCCGCCGCTGCCGACCGGGCGGACGGTAGCGTCCGGGCTAACGATAAAAGGCGTGGGATGCCCGGCCTGACAGAGTTTGCCCGCACCGGTCTGCAGGTCGATCACGCCATAGATCAACGTGAAATAGCTGACGATCTCTGTTTCGTCACTGCAAAAACGACCATTGAGGATCGCCACCACCTCGGCCGGCGACGCCGGCTGGTTGTCTGCCGTAAAAAGAAAGCGCTCAACGGCCCTGCCATGCAAAAACTGGCGGGCGACGGCGAGCGACATCATCGCCGCCCCCACGCCGTGTCCGGAGACATCCACGCAGTAAAATCCGAGACGATCGCCCAGCGGGAAGACGTTAAAAATATCCCCCGACACCCAGGCCGAGGGCAGGAAAATCCAGTCGGAGAAAAATCCCTGATGGCGCAGCTGATGAGCCGGGAGAACCGACTGTTGAATGCGCGCCGCCAGCTCCAGATCCTGTTCAATCTGTCGCAGCGCTTCGCTCAGCCGCGCATTGCGCGCGGCGAGGTCAGCCTCGAGGGAGAGGATCCGCGCCCCGGCGTGCAGCCGCGCCCGCAGCTCGCTCTGCTCTACCGGTTTGCTGAGAAAATCATCGGCCCCGGCCTCAAACCCCTGCGTTAAATCACCAGGGTCTTCGCGGGCGGTGAGCAATATCAGATAAACGTAGTGACCAAACTGGCGGCGGCGCACTTCCCGGCACAGCGTCAGGCCATTCATCTCCGGCATTTCCCAGTCGCTTATCACCAGGCTGACAGGCTGGTTTTCGAGGATCGCCAGCGCGTCGACGCCGTTTTCCGCCTCACTGACGATATAGCCCCACTGCGTCAACATCCGACTTAGCAGCCGACGATAAACCAGCGAATCTTCAACAATCAGGACGTGCTGTGCCGACATCGCGCCTCCTAAATCGGCAAGAACCAGATAAGGCTGATCGTGCCTTCACGAAACTTGCCGCTGCCGCTGTCATGCCCCGGGTAGCGGGTACCGGCATAGTTGGCATACTGCACAGAGAACGATCCCGGCGTATAGCCCGCGTAGCCAAAACTGTAACTATAATCGCCATTCCACGGCTGCTGCTGACTACTGTCCGGATACCAGAACGCGGTGGCGCGCACAAAAAAATGTTGTTTAAAGGTATATCCACACCCCCCAAGCAGCACATTTTTGTTTTTGCGGATATCGTTACTCTCCAGATCGTAATAACGCGGCACCCAGCTGTAGCCTGCCTGGCAGATAATGGCGTCGCCTTTGTTAATCAACAGCGCATGCTCCATGGGCTTCGGCAGCGAAAATTTATACGCCAGGGTAATCGCCCCCTGCTCAAAATAGGTGTGACGCTTGCTGCCCGAGGTCCAGAAGTGGTTATCGCCATAGTTACTGTAAACCAGGCTGAAGGTGTTGGCATGCCAGTCGTCGTAGCCAAAACTATAGCGAAAATCGGCGGTATAGCGGCTGGTGTCAGTCACCGGTAAACGGGATGTCACGTTGGCGAACCAGAAGCTGTAGGGCGAGTATTGCAGGCTAAGATTCAGAGTCTGATTATATTTTTTCTTCTGTTCTGCGCTGTCTGAGCTGTTGGGGACGGTCATCCACTGCTCTTTTAAACCCGAACTAAAGCTCAGCGCTCCCGAAAACACCTTGTCATTCCCGGAAAAAAGCCGTCCCCAGCGGCTGGTAAACACGCCGGCCTGCACCGGTTCACCATTTTTATCACGCAGCGGTTGTGCGTCGTTCTTCTCTGCGCCTTCCGCACCTGCGATGGCGCACCATAGCGCGCAGGCCAGCATATATTTCTCCCGCATTTGCCCTTCCTTAGTTAGGTATCCAGCGTGCGGCGACGCGGTATTTGGCCATCAGCCACAGAACGCCCAGCGCAGCGGCATGGATCAAGGTGTTCACTATCCACGCCTGGCGCCACAGATCGAAGGTGACCAGCTGGCTTACGGCGAGCACGATGTAAACATGCAAAATAAAGGTGTAGAGCGAACGCTGCCCGAGCGGGATCAGGAACCAGCCTGCCAGCCGGTTAAGGGGGCGCCAGCACCAGGTCAATAGCAGATAAATGGTGACCATCAGACTGATATCATTGAGGATCCGTACCGGACCGAGGCCGTTTTTCGCCGCCCAGGTATGGTAAAAGGCGTTAAAATCCGCCGGCGGGATTACGTGCATCAGCAGCGCGGGCGGCATAAAAGGATTGGTATGATTCTGGGCGACAAACGCAAGGATAAGCGCGATGAACACCAGCGCCGCCAAGGCGACTTTGCCGGGCGGCGTGCGGGCGAAAGAGATCAGTTCCGCTTTGTACCAGCCGCAGCACATGCCCAGCACAAAGATAAATTGCCAGGCCAGCAAGGGAAAGGCGAATTCAAATTCGCAGGGCGTGACCCGTATCGGCCAGCGTTGCCAGCAGCCGTATATCAGCAGCGAGGCGCCCAGTAAGGGGTAGACGTGACCCTTTTGCAGCATTCCCAGAAACAGCGGGCTGAGCAATAACAAAAAAATATAGAGTCCGAGGATCTGCGTCTGATGCGGGCCAATCTGCAGATAGAGGATAATGTTAAACCACGTCTCTTTTATTTGCGGGGTTAGCGGATAGAGCGACCAACTGGTCCCGGAAAAGCGGTCGGTAAAATGAGTGACTTCATAGACATTAATATAAGGCAAATATCTCAGCAAAAGAAAAGAGACAATAATAATAATATTAACCTGATATATTTTCCATGCGCGAAGATAAAGCCCCCAGCTCACCGTCAGTAATACTGCCTTTTGTAATCTGACACGATTTAGCATCCCTAACATGAAGCCGGACAGGATCACAAAGCCCTCGGCACCGGTGGTCAAACCAAATCGTTCCCAGCTGAAAATATTAAATATCGACATCACTTCGGTATGCGCCACCACCATCATCACGAGAGCAATACCGCGCATAAAGTCGATACGCAGGTCGCGATCCCCGGTCAGAGAGTAACGCCAGGGCATTGATTTATGAGTTTCTTTTTGCGAAATCGCTGAAGCAACCTGGCTCATTAGGGATCCTGCCGTCTACCCTGCAACATTTATTACAAATTATTTAGATAGTGTAGAATGGGCTATCTTGCAATGCTCGTTTTATAAATTCCGCCGGCGTGCATCACACTATGTTAAGTCATCCCGGTGACTATCAGTTCGCGCTGTTGAAATTTTTGTGCCACCATCTACACTCACTTTACTGTTATTTATAAGCCCCTGTGCGTTCTGCAGAACGCCCCCAATCGATAACAGACCTGTCATTCAAACCCAGCGCGGAATCAGGATATCCTTGCTATGGATTTTTATTTTTCCCGTTTTGAACATCGCCGACCGCCTGAACCGCTCAGCACCCCGCGCTGGGTGAGAATGATTTGGCAGGTATTAGCTGTGGCCGCCCTGGTGCTTGGCGCTAATTATATTTACTGGCGCTGGACCGCCTCCTTAAACACGGACGCCCTGTGGTATGCGATTCCTCTGGTGCTGGCGGAAACCCTGGCGTGGATTGGCACAGTTCTGTTCACCATTAATTTATGGCAGGAGAAAGATCCTCCGCCAGGGGTCCCCCCGACGGAGATCAACGACTGTCTGCGCGCGGATGAAGCGGTGGAGTCGAGGCCGATTAAAGTCGATCTGTTTATCGCCACCTACTCCGAAGACGTGGAGCTGGTCAGGCTATCGATTCGTGACGCCATGCGGATGACCTATCCTGGTCCGCTCGATTATAAGGTGCATGTCCTTGACGACGGGCGTCGCCCGGAGATGAAGGCGGTCTGCGAGCAGGAGGGGGCGAACTATATCACCCGTCAGAGCAATATCGGCTATAAGGCCGGTAACCTGCGCAACGGGCTGGAACATACCGATGGCGACTTTCTGATCATCTGTGATGCCGATACCCGCGTTTTCCCGACCCTGCTGAGCCACACGCTCGGCTATTTTCGCGATCCGGACGTCGCCTGGGTGCAGACCCCACAATGGTTTTTCGATCTCCCGGAGGGGGAGGATCTGGCGCGCTGGCTGCGGCGTAAAGCAGGCGGCGCAGGCTATGGCGTGGGCTGGCTGGCGCAGAAAATCGTCGGTCCGGTGACCATTGGTCGCGATCCTTTTTTCAACGATCCGCGCATGTTTTACGACGTGATTTTACGGCGCCGCAACTGGGCTAACGCCGCGTTCTGCTGTGGCGCCGCCTCCGTTCACCGACGGGAAGCGGTGATGCAGGCGGCGCTGCGCAGCTACGTCTGGAGCGTTGACGCCGAAATCGCGCGTCATACGCGGGATATTCGTGACCCGGCAACGCGGGAAGCGCTGCAGGACGCCATGCGCCCCCACGTTGCCTTCGATACTGAACTGACGCCCTATAAGTTCCACGTCTCGGAAGATATTTATACCTCAATCCTGCTACACGGCGACGCTGCCCGCCGCTGGCGCTCGGTAATGCACCCGCGGATCGAGTCGAAAATGCTCTCTCCGCAGGATATGCTGACGTGGATGATCCAGCGCTTTAAGTACGCCGCCGGATCGCTGGATATCCTGTTCCATGACAACATCTTCAACCGACGCCGCTTTAAACTCTCGCTGCCGCAAACGCTGATGTACGCGACCACCTTCTGGTCGTATCTGGCCTGCGTGTGGAACACCGTGTTCCTGATCTCGCCTGTTATCTATCTCTTCACCGGCATTCCGCCGGTGTCGGCGTGGTCTACCCCTTTCTATCTGCACTTTTTACCCTTTTTTATTGTCTCCGAACTGGCCTTTATGTTCGGCACCTGGGGCATTTCTGCCTGGGACGGCCGGGCCTCTTACCTCTCCTTTTTCTCGATGAATCTGCGGGCGCTGGACACCGTTTTGCGCGGGGAGCAGATCAAATTTCACGTTACGCCGAAAGAGCGACAGACGGGCCGTTTTCTCTATCTCGTCAAGCCGCAAATTGCCATCGTTTTGCTCACCCTGACGGGGCTGATATGGGGCGGTATTCAGGTGGCGCGCGGTCAGGTTGACGACCCCTCCGGGTACTTCATCAACATTTTCTGGGGCGCGGTGAATATTGCCGCCATGCTGCCACTGATCTTCGCCGCCATGTGGACGCCCCCCGAAGAGCAGGAGGCGAGCCGATGAGGATCCGCGACGCCCTGCTATCCGCGCGCAGCTATCTCACTATCCTCATTGGCTTCCTGCTGGGTTTTGCGATTGTCGTGTGGGTGGAAAAACAAATGCCCGCGCGCGTCGAGAGCAGCGGCGGGATGACGTTGAGCCAGGATTTTCCGCCGCTCCCTCCCCCGCGCGAGCTGACCTTTGACGAGGCGATCTGGGCGCGGGTGGCCTGGCAGTATTATGTCAACAATACCCAGCCAAACGGCCTGGCCAACGCGCACGATGGCGAACCCTGGCTCAGCCTGTGGAGCGTCGGCAGCTATCTTTTCGCCGTGGTCGCCGCAGAGCAGCTGCATATTGTGACCGCCGCCGAAGGTGATGAGCGCATTGCCGCCGCCCTGTTTACCCTCGGTCAACTGCCCCTCAACGCCCAGGGATTGCCCGCCGCTCAGTACCATGCCGACACGCTGCAGATCCTCGGCAACCCGGACTCCTCCGCCATCGGTATGGGACGCCTGCTCACCGCCCTGCAAACCCTGCTCTGGCGCTATCCTCAGCACGCCGCCGCGGTGCGGGATCTGTTTAATCAGTGGCGGGTCGGCGCGCTCATCAGCAACAGCCCCGCCAGCCAGGCCGCGGCGCCGCTGCACCACTGGGCGCTGGCGGCGGATGAACCGCGGGACAGCTTTGGCTACCGGCTGTACGCCAGCCATACGCTGCGGTTGATCGACAGCGCGGCGGGGCTGGCGGTGACCAACCCGCCGCAGGGGCAGCAGATGATCGATATCGACGGCATCATGGTGCCCGACGAGGGGCTGCGCACGCCCTGGGGTCGGCAGCCTTCGCTGATCAGCCTGCCGTACCTGCTCACCGGACTTGAGCTGGGCTTTGACGCGCAGAGTGCGGAGATCGCCTGGCGCATCATGCAAATCCAGCAGCGCCGTCATGGCCTGAGGGTCAGCAAGCCGCCGATCAGCACTGACTACGCCGAGCCCGCGCCGGATTATGCCAGCGCGCTGGCGGACCGGCAGCCGCAGAGCGCCTTCGCCCCACGCAGCGCCGCCCCGGAGCAAACGGCGATCACCTCCACCCGCACCGCCTTTGCCTGGTACGCTCTGTTCCGTAATAGCTGGAGCGAGGCGCTGCGCCAGCAGGTGCAGACGCTGCAGGTCCCGGGCAAGGGCTGGCAGCGAGGGTTAAATCTCAACCGCAGCGTCAACGACGTTATTGACGGCGATACCAACGCGATCGTGCTGGAAAGCCTGGCCTACATTTCCCGGGGGCAGATGCTGTGTCTGGCCTGCCTGAGCCCTGCCCCTCTACCCTCTTCCTCAGCAGGAGCAACGCCATGAAGCTGACCTATTTTTCCCGTTTTCCCCTGCTGGCCGGACTCATGGCGCTGTGGCTCTCGCTCTCCGGCGCGCAGGCCGCGACCGGTCTGCCGGCTGCGGAATACGCCCCGCGCAGCGGGGAGCTGACGCCGAGGGAGATGACTATCGCCAGAAACGCCTGGCAATACTTCGTCGCCAACTTTCAGCCCACCACCGGGCTGGTGAATGCGGTAAACAAATACCCCTCCACCACCATGTGGGACAGCGCCTCCTATCTGGCCGCGATGACCGCAGCCCGTGAGTTGGGGATTATTGATAAGGCGGAGTTTGACCGTCGGATGCTGAAGTTTCTCGCCACGTTGAATAAGCTCGATTTATTCCGTAACGAACTACCCAACAAAGCCTATAACACGATAAGCGGACAAAAGGTTAACTACCAGAACAAGCCGGGTGAAATCGGCTTTTCGGCGCTGGATATCGGCAGAATGCTGATCTGGCTGAAGGTGATCAAGGAGCGCTATCCGGAATACAGCAACAGCATCGATAATGTGGTGCTGGGGTGGGATTTTAGCCATGTGGTCGATCCCTGCGGCACGCTGTACGGGGCGTATCTGGAAAACGGCCAGCCCAAATACGTTCAGGAAGGCCGTCTGGGATACGAGGAGTACGGCGCGGCAGGCTTTCAGCTGTGGGGATTTAACACCTGTCAGGCCAGCCGGCCGCAGCCCTACGAGCTGGCGGAGATTTACTGCGTGCTGGTCCCCTATGATTCGCGCGACCCACGGCAAACCAGCCAGCATAACTATGTGGTCAGTGAATCCTACGTGCTGTATGGCATGGAGTTTGGCTTTGATAACCCTGGTGACCGGAACAACAGCCCGCGCGAGTACTCCCATCCCTGGATGAAAAACTTCGCTGACCGGGTCTACCAGGCCCAGGAGAATCGCTACGCCATCACCGGGTTCCTCACCGCCCGCTCCGAGCATCAGCTCGATAAATCCCCGTACTTTGTCTATGACACCGTGTTCAGCGACGGGTTTAACTGGAACACCATAACCGACAAAGGCCAGTTCGTACCGAATAGCGCCGCCGTGTCGCTCAAAGCGGCGATGGGGATGTGGGTGCTGTGGAACTCGCCCTATACCGATCGTCTGCTGGACGCCATTGAAAACGCGAACGAAGCGGGAAAAGGCTATTACGAGGGGTTGTATGAGAACGGCGACGGGCCAATCAATGAGTTTACCGCCAACAACAACGGCATCATGCTGGAAGCACTGCTATTTAAAAAGGAGGGAAAACTGCTGCAGTTTTCCAGCGACAATCCGAAAAACCGCGATTTCGCCCCTTCGCTGTGGGACAAGAAGCTGGTGGATCTCTTTGAACCCAATAACGGCCCGCGCAATCGCCCGTTCCTGAGCAACACCCCCGCCGTCAAAACATGGTGCGAGCAGACCGGGACCACGCAGCGCACCAAACCCGCCTGCCAGGCCTGCCAGTGTGCCGCCTGCAAGGCTGACGAGCCCGTTAAACTTCCGCCGGTGACCGCGCAATGCTTAAAACCATAGCCCGCTGGCTGGCCATCGCCGTCGTCCTTTTTCTTATCGCCCTGGCGCTGTTTGGTCGCGAAGGCGCGGGGTGGCGCTGGCTGACCAAAGGCGGCTGGCACACCACTGCCCGTATCAGCAGCCTGACGCCGCAGGAGCGAACGTGGGCGCAGATCGCCTGGCGGTACGTCGAGAACAATACCCAGCCGCAAACCGGCCTGGTCAACGGCAGCGACAAACAGCCCCGCGCAACGCTATGGCAGATGGGCGACACCCTTATCGCCCTGCTCGCCGCCAGAGAGCTGGGGTTGGTAAAGGAGGCGGAATTCGACGCCCGCCTGACGCCCCTGCTCGGCACCCTCAATCGCCTGACGCTGACCGACGGCGGTTCGCCGGGCAGGCTATACTCCACTCAGACGGCGACCCCTGTCGACTTCAGCGGCAAACCGGCGGCCAGCGGCTGGTCAGCAAAAGATATGGCCCGACTGATGCTCGCCCTGCGGCTCACCGCCGAACGCGCGCCGCAGTATGGTGAATACATTGATAAAATTGTCCTGCGCTGGAACTTCTGTCCGGTTATCGATAAAGACGGGGAGCTGTGGTCCGCCTCACTGCAGAACGGTCAGCGGACGATCCGCGAGGAGCTCCGGCTGGGAGACAGTGAATACGCCGCCAGCGCGTTTCGCCTGTGGGGATTTCCGGCCGGCAAGGCCCTCTCCCCCCCGACGCGCCATGTGATTATTTATCAGCGCCGCCTCGCCGTTGACGACCGCGACCCGCGAACCACCTGGCAACCCGTGGTGCTCTCTACACTGCCCGCCATGCTGCCTGGACTGGAGTTCGGCTGGCAGCCGCCCGGCGTGCCGGAGATGGCGCAAAAAGCCATGCGCGAGCGGGCGGAAGGGATATGGCTCAGCCAGAAAACGCGCTGGACGCAGGATAAGGTGCTTACCGCCCGGGCCGATTTTTCGCTTACCCAGGCGCCCTGGCACGTGGAAGACACCGTCTGGGGGAATGGCTACGCCTGGAATACGCTCGGGGACGACGGGAAGTACTACCCCCGGCTGGCGCAGGTGACCACCAAAGCGGTCTTTGTCCTGTGGACGCTTTGGGAAACCGAGTATACCGATGCGCTGATGGCGGTCACTACCCATCTTAACGACCCGCAGCGCGGCTGGTTTGAAGGACGGGTCGAGGCCACCGGCGACGTCAACGCCACCCTCACCCTCTCCACCAACGCCATGGTGCTGGAGGCGCTGTTTTACAAACACAACGCCGGGCCGTTGTTCAAAAACGGCCTCGCGGATGACAACAGCTACTTTGCCCACCGCGCGACGGACGAATTTAACCCGCCCCACCGCTGCCTGCCGGGCGAACGGGTCATGAGGAGCGCACCATGAAATTTTATCGCGATCTCTTTGAAGCCAGCCTGAATCGCGTCGTACCAGAGCACGACAAACAGCGCTTCTTCCAGGCCTTCTACAGCACCTTTATCCATATGTCACCGGAAACCGAGCAACACTTCTCCCAACGCTCCGGTGAGGAAGGCCAGCAGATGATCTTTAAGAGCTTTTTCGCCATGCTGGCGGTCAACGGCGACCTCTTTGTACCCGATTTTCTGGAACGGCTGGCGCGAGCGCAGAGCGAGGAAGGCCTGCGTCTACCGCCGCGGTTTTTTGCCCTCTGGCGGGAAGCGATGCTCAAAACCGTCCGCGCCTGCGATCCGCTGTGCGATGAGGAGATCCTCACCGCATGGGCAATGGCCATCGCCCCTGGGCTCGAGTATCTGCGCCGCCAGGCGGAGCTCCACTATCAAACTGTTGGCCAGTAATCATGCATGCCGCTAACCGTAACGACCTTAACCTCCTGCCCTCGGCGGTGATGATCTACGATGAGCGCGAACGACTGCAGGCCTGGAATGATAAGGTGGCGCTGTTTTATCCAACGATCGCGCCCTGGCTCGCCGTCGGCGCCTCTCTTGAGAGCCTGGCGGAGAAGTTTATCGATGCCGGATATAACATCGACCCAGGCCGGCAACAGACGCTGCGCGAGGCGATTATCCGCAACTGCCGCCAGACGAACCACTGCGAGGTCCGCCAGTCGGGTAACCGCCGGATTTACGTTCAGCATCAGCGGCTGGCGGATGGCGGGATTGTCAGCCTGCATACCGACATCACCGAGCTTGACGAGGCCCGGCGTTCGCGTCATCAACTGCATGATGACTTTTTATTCACCGCGGAGTCGATCCAGATCGGCATCTGGGACTGGCAGGTCTCCGGCGACAGCCTGCAGGTGAATGACACCCTGCTGGCGATGGTCGGCCAGTCGCGGGCGCAGTGGCGCTTTCCGCTGCGCTTTATGCTCAACCTGGTCCACGAGGACGATCGCGCCACTCTGCAGCAGGCGATGATCGCCTCGCAAAACGAGCACATGCCGGTTTTTGAATGTGAGCTTCGCGTCCAGCACCCGACGCAGGGCTGGCGCTGGATGCTGCTCTCGGGGCAGATCGTCACCCTCAACATGCAGCAGCAGGCAGAGCGGGTGATCGGCACCTTGCAGGATATTACCCGGCGCAAAGCCGCAGAGCTGCTGGCCATTGAGGCGGCGAAGGAGGCCCGTGAGGCGAACGAAGCGAAAAGCGCTTTCCTCGCCAATATGAGCCACGAAATCCGCACCCCGATGAACGGCATTCTCGGCATGACGCAGCTCTGCCTCGACACGCCGCTGACCGCGGAGCAGCGGGAGTACCTTTCGCTGGTGATGAGCTCAGCCCAGTCGCTGCTGCACATTATCAATGACATTCTTGATTTTTCACGCATTGAGTCGGGCAAGATGCAGGTGGACGTAGAGCCGCTGGAGATCCGCCCTTTTGTTCAGTCGCTGATCCGCCCGCATATGCCTGCCGCCAGCGAAAAGGGCATTGAGCTGCTGGTGGATATCTCCCCTGCGGTGCCTGAGGTGCTGATCGTCGATGGCCCCCGGCTGCGGCAAATCCTGACCAACCTGCTGGGTAATGCCCTGAAGTTCACTCATCAGGGGGAGGTCCTGCTGGCGATAGCGCCGGCCGAGGACGACAACCGCTGGTGCTTTCGCATTCGCGATACCGGCATCGGCATTGCCCCGGAGAAGCAAAAGGCGATCTTCGAGGCCTTCAGCCAGGCCGATAGCTCTACCACCCGTCGCTACGGCGGCACCGGACTGGGGTTAACCATTTCGGCCCGCCTGGTCAGCCTGATGGGCGGTGAGCTGACGGTGGAGAGCCAGCCTGGGGCAGGCAGCGAATTTGCCTTCACCCTGCCGCTGGAAGGCCTGAACGCCGCGGCCTCCGGTAGCGCCCCTCTGAGCCGCTTCAATCACCAGCGGGTGCTGGTGGTTGACGACAACAGCACCAACCTGCGCCTGCTTGACGCCATGCTTCGCCAGATGGGACTGATGCCAACCTGCGTGAACAACGCTGGCGAGGCGCTACGCCGGGCCGCCGAAGGCCCGCCATGGCCGCTGATCCTGCTGGACGCGCAGATGCCGGATATGGACGGCGTATCCCTGGCGCTGGAGCTCTCCGCTTTGCCTGAAGCCAGGCAAAGCCAGATTATTATGCTCAGCTCCATGAGCCGTCATTTTGACGCCAATATGCTTAAGCGCATCGGCATTGCCCACTATCTGCATAAACCGGTGGCACAGCGCGAACTGCATCAGGTTATCGCCGGCATTCTGGTGCCCACGCCGGTGGTGACGACAACGCCTGCCCCCGTTGCGCAACCGGTCAGGGACCAGACCGGGCTAAATATCCTGCTCGCCGAGGACAACCTGGTAAACCAGAAGGTCGCCAGACGGCTGCTGGAGCAGTTGGGTCACCGCTGCGAGGTGGTGAACAACGGTCGGGAAGCGCTGGAGCGCTGGCGCGCAGCCTGCTGGGATCTTCTGCTGATCGATCTGCAAATGCCGGAGATGGACGGTGAAACCGCCATCCGCCTGCTGCGGGAAGAGACCCAGGCGCAGGGCAGACAACATCAGCCCACGATTGCCATGACCGCCCACGCTATGCAGGGCGATAGAGAACGCTGTCTGGCGATGGGTTTTGACGGCTATATCGCCAAGCCGGTGAGCCAGGAGGCGCTACGGGAAGCCATCGCCCGCGTCGGCGCGGCGGAAGATAGCGCGCCGGAGGAAGAGGAAGGCCTGCCGGACGAAGCCCGCCTGCTGAAACAGTGCGCCGACGATCCTGAGCTTGTCGAGGAGTTGCTGGGACTCTTCGCTGCAGGACTTAATGCTGCGGCCGCCGCCCTCAACCACGCCATTGACGCCAATGACCGGGAGACATGGCGCCGCGCCGCCCACAAACTGCGCGGCGAGGCGGCCACCCTAGGTTTTCAACGCCTTGCCAGTGTGCTCCAGCGGCTGGAGAGCCAGGCGGCCTCGCCAGACCAAAGCGTGCCGGGCGACCTGCGCGACGCGCTGACCGAGGCGATCGCGGGCTGCCACCTGTGGCTGCGCCGCAGAACGCAGGAGGTTCCCCGTGATCGCTAGACGTCTTCTGCTGCTGGTCATTTGCCTGCCGCTGGCGCACGCCGGTTCTGCGCCGGTGACCTGGTCACTGGCCGGACAATGGCGGGTGCATGACGCCAACGACAGCGCCTTCGCCGGCGCGCAGGCTTCGGACGGCGACTGGCGCACGCTGCGGGTACCGGCAAACTGGTACAGCGCCGGATACGATCATCAGGGCGCCCTGTGGTATCGCCATCAATTTACCCTGCATGGCCTGACGCCGGACGCCATGGCTACGCTGGTGTTTGACGGCGTCGATTACTTTGCCGAGGTAGCGCTCAACGGCAAGACGCTGACCCGGCACGAAGGCTATTTTCAGCGCTTCCCGGTGGACATCACCGGGGCCGTTCGCCGCCATAATCAGCTCGCCGTGCGGGTCGACAGCCCCTATGAAGACCCGCAAAAAATCTGGCCGCTGCACAAGACGCTGATGAAAGGGATCCTGAATCAGCACGATACCCGTCCGGGCGGCGCCTGGTCGGTTCAGGGGCAGGATGCCAACTCCGGGGGGATCTGGGCGCCGGTGAAGCTCCATCTGAGCCGCGGCGTCACTATCGACGAGGTGATCCTGCGCCCGGACTGGCGACAGGGGCTGGAGAAGCCCATGCTGCGTGCCGAAATCCGCTATCGGGCCGTGACGCCCGGCCCCGTCACGCTGCGCCTGACGGCCACCCCGGACAATTTTTCCGGCCCGCCTTTTCAGCAGGCCTTTGCGGTCACCCTGGAGAATACCGCAGGCACTCTGCGCGTCTCGCTGCCCATGCCCTCGGCAAAGCTCTGGTGGCCGGTGGGCACAGGTAAACCGAACCTGTACCGCGTGCGCGCCACCCTCGTGGATAAGCGGGGGATCATGGATACCGCCGTCACCCGCACCGGATTACGTAAGGTGGAAGCGCTGGCGGATAATCAGGGCTGGCGTATCAATGACAGACGGCTGTTCATCAAGGGCAGCAACTATATTGGCTCGCCGTGGCTGAGCACCATGACGCGGAAAAAGTATCTCCGGGATTTCAGACTGGTCACGGCGATGAACGCCAACGCCATCCGCGTTCATGGCCACGTGGCGGGCCGCGCGCTGTATGAGGTGGCCGATGAGATGGGACTCATGATTTGGCAGGATGTCCCGCTGCAGTGGGGTTATGATGATAGCGCCGCCTTCGCCGATAACGCCGTGCGCCAGACCCGGGCGATGATGGACCAGTTCGGCAATTCACCGGCGATTATTGTCTGGGGCGGTCACAACGAGCCGCCGTGGAACTCGCCGTGGATGGAGAAACGCTTCCCCGACTGGCGTAAAACCTTAAACCAGACCCTGACGCAGCGGGTGGGCGATGCGCTGGCGGAAGACACCTCCCGCATCGTGCATCGCTTTTCCGCTGTCGAAGAGCACTACTGGGCAGGGTGGTATTTCGGCACCCTGCGCGACCTGCTCGCCCCGGCGAAAACCGGGATTATTACCGAGTTTGGCGCCCAGGCGCTGCCCCGCCTCTCCACCCTGAAGACCATTATCCCGGCCCGTCTGCTGTGGCCGAAAACCACCGCCGCCGACGATCCCGGCTGGGTGCGATGGAAGTACCATAATTTTCAGCCTTTCCAGACCTTTAAATTCGCCGGGATTCCGCGAGGCAACAATATTCAGGAGATGATTGAAAACACCCAGGCGTATCAGGCCAGGCTGGTGGCCCTGGCGGCGGAGAGCTATCGTCGCCAGCGTTATCAGCCGGTGACCGCCTTGTTCCAGTTTATGTTTGTCGAGACATGGCCCTCCATCAACTGGGGGGTGGTGGATTATCTGCGCCAGCCAAAGGCGGGTTACTATGCCCTGCAGCGCGCCTATCAGCCGATCCTGCCGTCCATCGAGCCGGTGACCGCCAGCTGGCGTCAGGGTAGCCCGGCGACGGTGCGCCTGTGGGCGATTAACGATACCTGGACGGCCTGCGAGGATTGTCGCCTGACCTGGCAGGTCAGGCAAAATGGTCGGATACTGACTCAGGGGGAAACCACGCGGACCCTGCCGCCCGACGCCGGCCAGATGGTCAGGGAGCTGACCGTCACCCCCGCCGGCCAGCAGCCCGTGACGATCGTCTACCGCATCGACAACCGTCGCGGCAAACGCGTGGGGGCTAACCAGCATAGCGAACCCGTCGCCGCGGCCCAGGCAGCGAAATGAAGGAGGCTTCCCGCTGAGCCGCGATCAGTCGTGGATTTTCACCCCCAGACAACCGCGAACGAATTGAGGGTTAAAGTGTTTTACCGCTTCGCCGACATAGCCTAAATCCAGAGCGCTGATTTGCGCCATTTCGCGCGCGGTGAGCGAGAAATCCCAGATGGCAAAGTTCTCTTCAATACGCTCCTGGCGGGTGGATTTTGGAATGACCGTGACGCCACGCTGCACGTTCCAGCGCAGGATAACCTGCGCAATGGTTTTATGATGGGCATCGGCAATCTCCTGCAGCGTTGCCTCTTCATACGGGTTATGTCTGCCGCCGCCTAACGGCGCCCAGGCTTCCGGCTGAACGTGATAGTGCTTCATGGTTTCCAGCGCCGCGGGCTGGGCGAAATAAGGATGCAGTTCGACCTGGTTCACCATCGGCTTAATTCTGACGGTTTCGCAGAAGTTCGCTAACACATGGGCGTAGAAATTGGACACGCCAATCGCTTTCAGGATACCGGCCTCATAAGCCTCCTCCAGCGCGCGCCAGGCGCTGAAATAATCGCCCATCGCCTGATGCAACAGATAAAGATCGAAGTATTCCAGCCCGGATTTTTTTAAGGACGCGGCGATACCGGCTTTCGCCATCCCGGCGTTGGCCATGTCCTGAACCCACAGTTTGGAGGTGATAAATAGCGCCTCGCGGGTACACAGACCTTCGGCGATGGCTTCGCGAACGGCCTCCCCCACCGCATCTTCATTATCGTAGACGGCAGCGGTATCGATAAGGCGATAGCCGGTACGAATAGCGTTCAGCACCGCCCGCTTACACTCTGCTTTATCGGTCACCTTAAAAACGCCAAAACCCAGCATCGGCATTTTACGGTTGTTACTTAATACACAATATTCCACGGTGCAGTCTCAGTTTGTTAAAAATTTCATGATAGACCAGAAACATCGCCGCGATTACCCCGTCATTTGTGATTTGACTTATGCATCCAGCTCATTAATCGCAGTGCGCTGATATCTCCTGTGTTTGACAGAAAGCAGGAAGCTCCCCCCTGCCGCGCCCAAAAGTAACAGACCGCTCAGAGCAAAAGTGCTGCGCCATCCCAGACTATCAAACACCAGGCCTCCTGCCGTTGACCCGAGGGCAATCGATAGTTGGATCACGGCGACCATCAGACCACCGCCCGCCTCCGCATCCTCGGGCAGCGTCCGCGCAATCCATGTCCACCAGCCGATGGGCGCTGCCGTCGCCAGCAGGCCCCACAGGCTTAACAGTACGGCGACTGAACCTGTGTGGTGCCCGGCCAGCAGAAGCGTTCCGGCAATCGCGGCCATTAACAAAGGGATAGCCACCAGTGTCGGATAAAACCGGGCGTTCAGAACGGTCGTAATAAGCAGCGTGCCGACAAAACCGGCGGCGCCAATCGCCAGTAATATCAGGGAGAGGCCAGAAGGCTTGACTCGAGTCACTATCTCCAGAAACGGTCGCACATAGGTAAATAAGGTAAACTGCCCCATAAAGAACAGCCCGCAGGCCAACAATCCAAGGGATACCGTCGAGCGACGGAACAGACGCAGCACGGTTCCCTGCCGCTCTGGTGCGCGCTGACTTTTCATCGATGGCAGGCTAACGCATTGCCAGATGAAGGCTACCATCGCCAGCGGGACGAGACATAAAAAGGCGCCGCGCCAGCCGACGGTGGCCCCCAGGTAGCTGCCCAGCGGGGCCGCGACGACCGTGGCCAATGCGTTACCACCGTTAAAAATGGCCAGCGCGCGGGGAACCTGGCGTTGCGGCACCAGCCGAATGGCCGTTGCTGCCGACAATGACCAGAATCCGCCGATGACGATCCCGATGAGCGCCCTGCCCAGCATATAAACCGGAAAACTGGACGCCTGGGCAATCATCAATCCTGAGGCCGCCATCAGCGCCGTGAGCCCCAGCAGCAGCCATTTACGGTCCAGCGACCCGGTAAGAGGGGAAATCGTCAGGCTGGTCAGTACCGCCAGCGCGCCAGAAAGCGCGATCCCCTGGCCTGCTAATCCCTCGGTAATGTGTAAATCACCCGCGATGGGTGTCAACAGACTGACCGGCATAAACTCTGAGGCAATGAGCACAAATACGCAGAGCGTCATCGCCAGGACGCCGCTCCAGTGTGCCCGGGTGTGACCTAATGCAGACATTATTTCTCTCCGACAAGACAAAGCCGCCCGCAGGCGCGTGGCGGCTTTGGGGATGTCTCCGGCACAGGAGATCTATTTCAGGTTGGTTTTAAAAAACTGCGCGAACGTCGCAAAGGGAATTTTGCCCGCGGCGTTGTCATAGAGGTCGACATGGTTTGCCCCAGGGACAATCACCAGCGCTTTCTCTTTGCTGCCGATCGCCTTGAAAGCATCTTCGGCAAAATAGCGTGAATGGGCTTGTTCGCCGGTCACAATAAGCGTCGGAATAGTCACTTCGCTGGCGTAACTCAGCAGCGGCATATTCATAAACGACAGCGGCATCGTCGCATTCCATGCCCCGGTTGAATTAACCGAACGCGCATGGAAACCTCGCGGCATACGGTAATAATCGAAGAACTCTTTCAGGACCGGGTTGGGGTTGGCGGGCAAGGTTTCCGGCAAAATACGAGCGGCAGCGCTGACGTTGCCTTTATCATCAACATATATGTCATGCCCACCTGGGGCGAAAGTGCCGTTTGCCGCATCCTTCCAGCGCTGCGCGTTCAAGTACTGCAGTACCGCTCGGCGGTCGGCTGTCGTGTAGCGGTCTTTGCCATCGCCTACCCCATGACCCATCGCGCGGCTCATGTCATACATGACGCTGGTCGCCACCGCTTTGACGCGTGTATCCATCGCCGCGTCGTTTAGGGCCATACCACCCCAGCCGCAAATGCCGAGCAAACCGATACGGTTGCGATCCACCTCTTTTTGCAGGCCCAGAAAGTCCACCGCGGCACTGAAATCCTCGGTATTGATATCCGGTGAGGCCACGTTGCGTGGGTAGCCACCGCTTTCGCCCGTATAGGATGGGTCAAACGCCAGGGTGACAAACCCCTGTTCGGCCAGCGTCTGGGCATACAGGCCGCTGGACTGCTCTTTTACCGCGCCGAAGGGACCGCTCACAGCAATAGCTGCCAGTTTGCGTTCACCGCGATCCTTCGGCAGGTAGAGATCTCCAACTAAGGTAATCCCGTAGCGGTTCTGAAAGGTCACCTTACGGTGATCCACTTTTGCGCTCTCCGGGAATGTTTTATCCCATTGTTCAATCAATGAAACAGGTGCGTTCGGGTTAGTTGTATCAGCATAACTCATCGTTGTGGCTCCACTTAATAAGGCGCAAAGCAGCATGGCGGGTATCGTGGCTGTCATTTTTTTGCTGAAAACCGTCATTAAATCCCCCTAAATAAACGTGTAAAAACCAGTCTCCAGAGGACAACGCTGCTGGGCTTTGTTGTCATGCGCTTATTGTAGCTAGCAATAAAAGTGCTTATTAGAGGCTAAAAAATGCTAAGATTAATACCATTTAGTTCTAAATAGCGCGATTGTTACGAGGCGGAAGATGGCGAAACGGGAAAACTATAATGACCTCTACCTGTTTATGCAGGTGGTGCGGGAAGGCAGTTTTACCGCCGCAGCGCAACGACTGGGTCTGGCGCAGTCCGGGATCAGCCGTGCGGTTCGCGAACTCGAAGAGCGGCTGGGCGTTCAGCTTCTGGTGCGCACCACCCGCCGGTTGTCGCTCACTCAGGCGGGTGAGCAGCTCTATCACAATGTCGAATCCGGTTTCGACGCCTTAGATATGGGACTCGCCACGCTGGCCCATTATCGGCAAACACCGTCCGGTACGGTTCGCATCAATGCCAGCCAGCACGCTATTGATAAAGTTCTGCTGCCTAAGCTGGCGATATTTAAACAACGCTATCCCGATATCCGCCTGGAACTGATCACCGAAAGCCGGTTCGTCGATATTATTGCGGAGCGTTTCGATGCGGGCGTGCGTCTGGGCCCGGAAGTGGGGAGTGGCATGATTGCGGTACGTATTTCGCCCGATATGGAGATGGCGGTTGTCGGAACCCCGGAGCATTTTCGTCGCTACGGCTTTCCGCAAACCCCTGCCGATTTAACCGGTCATCCCTGCATCGCCTATCAGTTCGGCGACGGCAGCCTGTACGCCTGGGAACTTAACGTGGAAGGCAAAAAAATTACCCACCCGCCTCAGGGACAGTGGGCTTTCGCCGACAGCTATATGGAGGCCAAAGGGGCGCGGCTGGGGCTGGGACTGGCTTATGTCCCGGAGGAGCTGGTCACAGATGATCTGCAACGCGGTACGCTTATCCGGGTGCTCCAGCGCTATAGCCAGCGTCTGGAAGGTTCATTTCTCTATTACCCGCACCGAAATGTGTCGCCCGCGCTGAGAGCGGTCATTGATACATTGCGAATGTAGTAGAGGTCGCCTTCAGGCTTAGAGAAAACTGGTATTTTCACTTAAGTCGATCTTCGGTGCGACCAGTTACTGAATATATAATATGAAAAGGACAGCCTTTTTATATATTTCGAACATGAAAAATTATTTAGTTCTGGTTTTTCATTATATGAAGACGATATTAATTTTTAAGATCTGGCAAAGCTTAAAGCACCAAATTCTCAATTGGCTGATTTACTTATTAATAAATAACTGGCGCCGCAATCCGCGCCAGTTCTGGGTTCAGCAATGGCTACCTGCCCTGAGCAGGAGGCCAACCTGCCCTGAGCAGGAGGCCAGTACGCATCAGTGTTTAACGATATACATGGTACGGCTGTAGGCCACATCTTCCGGGTTGGTGATCGGGTAGCCTTTCAGCCACGGCTTAATCAGCCGACCGTTGGTGTACTGGTAGATCGGCGCAATTGGCGCTTTGGCCATAATGATCTTCTCCGCCGCGTTGTAATCGTCGTTACGCGCTTTGGCCGAATTCTCCACCGCCGCCTGGGCGAGGATTTTGTCGTACGCCGGATCGTTAAAGCGTGAAATATTTCCGCTGTGGGTGGAAGTCAGTAGCGACAGGAAGGTGGACGGCTCGTTGTAATCCCCTACCCAGGAGGCGCGGATCACATCGAAATTGCCGGTGTTGCGGCTGTCGATATAGGTTTTCCACTCCTGATTCTGCAGTTTCACATCCACGCCGAGGTTCTTTTTCCACATCGACGCCACTGCGATGGCAATCTTCTGATGGTTCTCAGAGGTATTATACAGCAGCGTCAGCTTCAGCGGGCGATTCGGGCCATAGCCGGCGGCGGCCAGCAGGGCTTTCGCCTGGGCGTTAAGCTCGGCCTGACTCATGCTCTCAAACTGCGACGGCTGCGGCGTGAAGCCCGCCGTTACGTCCGGTGTGAAACGCCAGGCCGGTTTTTCCCCGGTCCCCAGCACCTTCTCCGCCATCACCCGGCGATCGATGGTCATACTCAGCGCCAGTCGCACCCGCTCGTCCGCTGTCGGCCCTTTTTGGGTATTAAAGGCGTAATAGTAGGTGCCCAGCTGCGGCGGGGTATACACCTGTCCAGGAATATCCTTCAGCAGCTTCTGGTACATATTTTTCGGGAAAGATTCGGTGATATCGATATCGCCGGCCAGATAGCGCTTGGTGGCGGCGGACTCCTGGTTGATCGGCACAAAGGTGACCTGCTGGATCACCGTTTTGGCGTTATCCCAGTAGTGGTTGTTCGGCACCAGCACCAGCTTTTCATTCACGACGCGATCTTTCAGAACATAGGCGCCGTTGCCCACCAGGCTGCCGGGCCGCGTCCAGTTCGCGCCGCTGTCGACATTGGCTTTTTGCACCGGATAGAAGGCAAAGCTGGCGGTCAGGTTGCTGAACCATGGCAGCGGCTTATCCAGCTGCACCCGCAGGGTGTGGGCGTCGACGGCGGTGACCCCCAGGGTCTCCGGCGCGGCTTTGCCGTCGATGATGTTCTGCGCGTTGGCGATCCCCGCCAGCGCCGCGAACCAGGCGAACGGCGAAGTGGTTTTCGGATCCACCAGACGCCGCCAGCTATAGACGAAATCCTCGGCGGTGACCGGCGTACCGTCGGACCAGCGGGCGTTATCGCGCAGGGTAAAGGTCCAGACGCGGTTATCATTGCTCTGCCAGCGGGTCGCCACCCCCGGCACCAGGTTGCCTTTCGCATCCTGATTGACTAAACCTTCAAACAGATCGCGGATCACCTGGATTTCCGGCAGGCCCACCGCTTTGGCGGGATCTAACGAGGCGGGTTCATCTTTGATATGGCGCACCAACTGCTGTTTTTCCGCCAGTACCGTGCCCGGCGGTACGTCCGCCGCCCAGGCCAGAGAAGATACGCTGGCTAACCACAGCGCGCCGCATGTCAAAGCGACAGGATACTTCATAAGATCCCCTTTAAAATGAGAAAAAACACCGCCAACAGAGCGATAATTATTTGTTTCATCACCTGAAATTGCAAACAACATATGATAGAAAATTGATGTGCCGTCGGATTTCACGCCTCCGGGAATGGGTTTGATTCCAACACGCTTTTCGCCAACACTGAATAATAACGACACACAGGAAGCTCTATGTCTATTTCACGTCCTCGCCCGCAGCGCGGCGACTTTCCGCCGGGAACCCGGCAGTACGGCAGCTCGGAACTGGGCGCGCCGCTGCTGTGGTTTCCTGCGCCGATGGCCGACAGCCGCAGCGGCCTGATTATTGCCGGCACCCACGGCGATGAGAATTCGTCGATTGTGACCCTCTCCTGCGCCCTGCGCACCCTGAAGCCGGAGCTACGCCGCCACCACGTGGTCCTGACGGTCAATCCTGACGGCTGTCAGCTCGGGCTACGCGCTAACGCCCGCGGCGTGGACCTCAACCGTAACTTTCCGGCCGCTAACTGGAGACAAGGGGAAACGGTGTACCGCTGGAACAGCGCGGCGGCGGAACGAGACGTGGTGCTGTTGACCGGCGAGCAGCCTGGTTCGGAGCAGGAGACCCAGGCCCTGTGTCAGTTGATCCATCAGATCCATCCGGCGTGGGTGGTCTCCTTTCACGATCCGCTGGCCTGCATCGAAGACCCGGGACACAGCCCGCTGGGACACTGGCTGGCGGACACCTTCTCACTGCCGCTGGTGGGCAGCGTGGGCTACGACACCCCAGGTTCCTTTGGCAGCTGGTGCGCCGATATCGGGCTCCCCTGCATCACCGCCGAGTTTCCGCCGGTCTCCGCCGACGAGGCAACGGAGCGTTACCTGCCGGCGATGACCGACCTGCTGCGCTGGCAGGCTTAAACTTAAAGATGAAGCACGCCGGTGCTGAACCGCAGCGCCGGCTCAACGTCCACCGCCAGCCATGTCGGGCCGTCGAGGTCGGCGAAGCGCGCCAGCGGCGCCAGGGGGAGCGCGGCGGCGATCCCGCGCGAGGTGCAGAGCATACAGCCCAGCATCCGTTCAAAGCCCTGCCGTTCCGCCTCCCCGGCCAGGGCCAGCGCTTCGGTCAGGCCGCCGGTTTTGTCCAGTTTGATATTGATCATCTCATAGCGCCCGCGCAGCCTCGGCAGGCTCTCCCGGGTATGGCAGCTCTCGTCGGCGCAAATCGGTAACGGATGAACGAAGTTTTCCAGCGCCGCATCGGCGTCGGCGGGGAGCGGCTGCTCAAGCATCGCCACGCCGAGGTCCGCCAGCAGCTGGCAGCGCGCCGCCAGCCCCTCGCTGTGCCAGGATTCATTGGCATCGACAATCAACGTGGCCTGCGGCGCCGCCTGGCGAATAGCGATTAACCGCTCGCTGATAAGCCGGTCGTCGAGCTTCACCTTCAACAGCTGAGCCCCCTTCTGCCACAGCGCCGCGGCGCTGGCCGCCATCTGATCCGCCGTGCCAATGACCACCGTCTGGGCGGTGATCACCCGCTCGGGCAACGTCACTCCCAGCAGTTGGGGCAAGGTTTTGCCTTCGCGCCGCGCCTGCAGATCCCACAGGGCGCAGTCAATGGCATTGCGCGCGGCGCCTGCGGGCAGCAGCCGCTGCAGCTGTTCGCGGGTAAGTCCCGCCTCCAGCTGCTCGCCGATCGCCATCACCTGGGCCATGACCGACGCGATGCTTTCGCCATAGCGTGGATAAGGCGTGCATTCGCCCACGCCTTTCACACCGTCCTCTTCCAGTTCCACCACCACCACTTTTGCTTCGCTGCGGCTGCCGCGGGCGATCACAAAGGGGGTGTGGAGCGGCCAGGCTTCCTCATACACTCGCACGTTACGCATTCCCTTGTCCTCTCTGGTCAATGTTAAATAGGGTTTGCCGTGTAGCTGGCGGATGTCATACACTACTCGCGACGTTAACTATATGTAAACAGGAAGATAACCATGTCACAAACCGTGCATTTCCAGGGCAACCCCGTTTCTGTTCAGGGCACCATTCCGCAGGCAGGCGCTAAAGCGCAGCCGTTTACGCTGGTCGCCAAAGATCTCTCTGACGTCGCGCTGAGCCAGTACGCCGGCAAACGTAAAGTACTGAATATTTTCCCGAGCATTGATACCGGCGTGTGCGCCGCATCAGTGCGTAAATTCAACCAGCTGGCCGCTGAACTGGACAACACCGTGGTGCTGTGCATTTCCGCTGACCTGCCGTTCGCCCAGTCTCGCTTCTGCGGCGCCGAAGGCCTGAGCAACGTGGTGACCCTTTCCACGCTGCGCGGCGCATCATTCCTCGCTGACTACGGCGTCGCCATCTCTGCCGGTCCGCTGGCTGGCCTGGCCGCTCGCGCCGTGGTCGTTATCGATGAAAACGATCAGGTCGTCTACAGCCAGCTGGTGAACGAAATCACCGAAGAGCCAGACTACGACGCCGCGCTGGCCGCCCTGAAAGCCTGATAACAGACTGCCCTGGCGCAGCGCGCCTGCGGACATTCGCTTTGCTCAGCCCCCGCTCTGCGGGGGCTTTTTATTGCCGCGGCGCATAGCGGGAAATCGTCCGCGCCATCGCCGGACCGGTCAGCAAAATGGTAAACAGCCGCAGCGTCTGCAGCGCCATGATGAACGACATATCCGCCCGGGTACCGGCGGCGATAATCGCCACGGTGTCCAGCCCGCCGGGGCTGGTGGCCAGATAGGCGGTCATAAAGTCCATCGGCAAAATATGAGTCAGGGCAAGGGCCATCAGGGCGCACATCAGGATCAGCCCGAGGATGGAGGCGATAATCTGCGGCAGCGTCTTCAGGGCCAGTAGAAAAACCGCTTTGTTAAACTGCAGGCCCACCGTCCAGCCCAGCACCGCGTAGGCCATCGCCAGCAACCACTCCGGCAGCTCCAGCATCACCCAGCCGCCGCCCTGGACCAGCGCGCCGAACAGCATCGGCAGCAGCATGGCTCCGGAAGGGATACGCAGCCGGACGCCCAGCCAACAGGCCGCCGCCGTCAGCAACAGCGTGATAGGAAAATTGAGGGTCAACGGCGCAAACCAGACGATGGCCTGGCTCATTGCCTGCGCCTCGTTGCCCAGGGCATAGCGCACCACCAGCGCCGCCGCGCCGACGACAAACAGCACCCGTAGATACTGCATCAGCGCCACCAGCCGCACATCTGCCCCGTACTCCTGAGCCATCACTACCATTGCCGACGCCCCGCCGGGAGAGCTTCCCCAGGCGCCGGTGGCGCCCGGCAGCGCGCTATAGCGAACCAACAGCCAGCCGGTGAGACCACTGATCGCCAGGGTGGTCAACAGGATCGCCAGCACCAGCGCCCAGTTAGCGAACAGTACGCCAAAAACAGAGGGATTAATCGCCCTGGCGATCATGCAGCCAACAATGGCCTGCGCCGCCAGATAACAGGGGCGAGGTATGCTCAGCTTCACCCCGCGCAGGCTCAAAATGAGACCGGCGATCAGCGGCCCCAGCAGCAGCGCTGCCGGCAAATGAAGGCGTAACAGCAGCGAGGAAAAGAGAACGGAGAGCAGCAGCAATATCAGCCACTGCCCGATCGCGCGACGCGACGCCAAGATGCACCACCCCGGAAAAAGAATTAAAAAACCAGTATATACAGGTTTGGCCCGCTTTGCAGGCCGAATGCCGGCGACATAGGTCGCCGGCCTGGCGGGATTATTCGTCGCCCTTTTTCTGACTCAGACCATATTCACGCAGCTTATTAGCGATGGCGGTATGCGACACCCCCAGCCGCTTCGCCAGCTTACGGGTGCTGGGGTAGCTGCGATAGAGCTGGGTTAGCACCGAGCGCTCAAAACGGCGGGTAATGTCGTCCAGCGACCCTTCCATGGCCTCCTCGCCCACCGGCAGCGAGGCGACGTCGTGGTCCGGCAGCAGAATGTCCTGCGGACGCAGTTCGAATCCTTCCAGCTGGGTTAGCGCGCGATAGACAGCATTTTTCAGCTGACGAACGTTGCCGGGCCAGCTGTAGCGGGTAAGCACCGTACTCAGGTCGGCGGAGAGCTTCGGCCGCGGGATCCCCTGCTCATCAGCAAAGCGGGCAACAAACAGCTCCGTCAGCGGCATAATGTCCTGCGGGCAGTCGCGCAGCGGCGGCAGATACAGGGTCAGGACGTTGAGGCGATAGTAGAGATCTTCGCGGAACAGCCCTTTCTGCACCAGCTCGACCAGGTTTTTCTGCGTCGCGCAGATCACCCGCACATCGACGTGTACTTCATGATCCTCGCCGACGCGGCGGAAGGTGCCGTCGTTGAGAAAGCGCAGCAGCTTGGTCTGCATTCGCGGCGACATCTCGCCAATTTCATCCAGCAGCACCGAACCGCCGTTGGCCTGCTCGAAGAAGCCTTTTTTGCCCTGCAGGGCGTCGCCGAACAGTTCGCTCTCGACCGCGTCCTCGGGAATGGAGCCACAGTTAAGCGCCAGATAGGGTTTGCCCGCCCGCGGGCTGGCCAGATGGCAGGCATGCGCCAGCAGATCTTTGCCGGTGCCCGTATCGCCGACAATCAACAGCGGCGCGCTGAGCATCGCCAGCTTGCGCGCTTGCTCCACCACGTGGCGCATTTTCGGCCCCACCGCGAGGATCTGACTGAAGGCGCTGGTGTCCTGGCTGGTCATGGTCTGCAGTTGGCGTCCCATGCGCACGGTTGAGCGCAGCATCGCCACGGCGCCGGTCAGCACTCGCTCGTTATGCTCCCCTTCAAGATAGACCGGGGTCACTTCCAGCAGGTAGTTCTGCCCGTTCACCACCACATGCTCCGCATGCGTCTCCTGCGGGCTACTTTCCAGCCAGCGCTGGACGTTGAAATCGGCGATCAGCTGGGCCACCGGATGGTTGCGCAGCTTCGCCTGGCTTTGGCCAAACAGCAGGCAGCTGGCGGGGTTGGCCAGTTCGACCCTGCCTTTGGTATCCAGCGACAGCACCGGCTCCGGCATCGCCACCAACAGCGCGCTGAGCGCAAGATGTTCACGCTCAGATGGCATCCACGGCACGGTGCGCACGTCTGTCACGCCGGCGATACGGCGGATCTCCGCCATCAGGCTGCTGAAGGTGGCGAACTCCAGTTCGGCAAAATTGAGGTAGATACGGCCAATAGGGTCAATATCGATACCACGCAGATCAATGCCGCGCAGCACCAACAAATCGAGCAATTCACGAGTCAGACCGAGGCGGTCTTCACAAAAGACTTCAAGACGCATGGGAGTGTTCACCCTAAAAGTGCCAATGACCGGAGAATAATAGGCCAGGAATGGACTTTCGGGAAGCTAACTGTCAACAATTATTGACAGCATGGCGGAAAAATGGGCGTTGCGCCGTAAAGTCAGGCGGTCAGTGGTGAAATTGACGCCAGGGCGAGCCGGGATTCAATATAACCTCAAGGCCGGGCAAGGCGAAGCCGCCGCCCGGCAATGTCTCTGAGCGGAGGTTACTTCTCCGGACTGGTTTTGCTTTTCTGCAGGGTCTCTTTCAGCTGGCCAATCAGCTCGCGACGAAAATCGCCGAGCCGCGGTTTATCATCGGCGAGCCACGGCAGCGGGCGGCACAGCTCCATTGCCTTAATCCCGAGGCGGGCGGTGAGCAGGCCGGCGCCGATGCCCTGCGCGGCGCGCGCCGACAACCGGGCCGCCAGATCCTGCGACATCCAGTCCATGCCCACCTCGCGCACCAGTTCGCTGGCGCCGGCGAAAGCGATATTCAGCAGCACCAGGCGAAACAGGCGCAGGCGGCTGTAATACCCGAGCTCAATGCCGTACAGGGTGGCAATCCGGTTGATCAACCGCAGATTGCGCCAGGCGATAAACGCCATATCCACCAGCGCCAGCGGGCTGACGGCGATCATCAGCGTCGACTCCGCCGCCGAACGGCTGATTTCCCGCCGCGCCTGAGCATCAAGCACCGGCTGCACCAGTTGGGCATAGAGGCTGACCACTTCCCGGTCGCTTTGCGTTTCGTGGATGGCGGCATACCAGCGCTGCAGCGCCGGATGCGACTGATCCAGCCCGGCCTGCTGCGCCAGCTTCTCACAAAAGGCTTTCCCTTTACCGACCGCGTGACTGTGCAGCATATCGCGGGCTTCATCGCGTTCGTGGGCGCGCTGGCGCAGTCGCCACAGGCGGCGCCACTCGGTGGCCACCGATCCGACGCCGGCGCCGACGATCAGCGCCCCGGCGACGCAGCCGCCCAGCGCAATCCAGTCCTGGGTCTGCCAGGCGTTGGCGGTCCACTGCACCCCTTGCGCCACGACGCTGACGCCGAAGATCGCCAGGCCAGCGCTGACCATCCGCCGCCACAGACTGCGTTTCGGCCGCAGCACTGACTCCACCACCGCCTCTGCCGCCCCCTCTTCCTCTTCGCCGGTCACCAGACGCGCCGGCGCGAAGTTATCGGCTTCCAGTCGGTCGAAGGCGCGAGCGCTTTTCAGCGGCGGCGTTTTTTCCGCCTGCAGCGGGCCATCAAAATCAATCCGCGGTTTTAACGGTTCGCTCATCGCAGTTTATCTCCAATCAAAAATTCCAGCGCCGCGTCGAGGCGAATGTGCGGCAAGGGCCGATCGACATCCATGACCTGCGGACGAAAGTTTTCAAACTGAAAGCCCTGCTGCTGCCAGAAGGCCTGGCCCGGCAGGCGCGCCGGCACCTCGCCGGGATAGATGGTCAACGGCTGGCCGTCGCTCAGCCGATTGCCGCGCAGGGCGGGAATTTTCTCGCCGTTCAGCTCAATCAGCCCGCTCTGGGTCGCCTGAATGGACGCCAGCCCCAGGCAATCCATACTGATCCCCTCGAAGGCGGCATTCTGCCACGCATCCTGGATCAACTGCTGCAGGAGCGACACCATATTGCTGTGCTGATCCACCGTGACGTGGTCGGCTTTGGTGGCAGCGAACAGCAGCTTGTCGATGACCGGCGAAAACAGCCGGCGAAATAAGGTGCGCTGCCCGTAATGGAAACTTTGCATCAGCTGGGTCAGCGCCAGGCGCATATCGTTAAACGCCTGCGGCCCGCTGTTGAGCGGCTGCAGGCAGTCCACCAGCACAATCTGCCGGTCGAAGCGCAGGAAGTGCTCTTTGTAGAACCCCTTCACTACCTTTTCGCAGTAGTACTTATAGCGTTCGCGCAGCATGCCGGCGTTGCTGTGTTTATCAGCTTGCGCCAGCTTGGCTTCGCCGACGGCGTCGACGTCTGGCCATGGGAAGAACTGTAGCGCCGGCGCGCCGGCCATTTCGCCGGGCAGGACAAAGCGCCCGGGCTGGATAAAGTGCAACCCTTCACGCTTACAGGCGTGCAGATAGTCCGTCCAGGCGGCGGCGATGTCGGCCAGACGGGCCTCGTCGGCAGGAGCCAGCGGATCCAGCCCGGCGCATAGCTGCCGCCAGCGGGCCGACCACTCTGCACGCTGTCCCTGCAGGAGTCCGGTCATCTGCCGCGACCAGCTCAGATAATCCTGCGCCAGCATCGGCAAATCGAGCAGCCACTCCCCCGGATAGTCGACAATCTCCAGATACAGCGTGGAGGTGTCTTTAAAGTGGCGCAGCAGGGAGTCATTGGAACGGTAGCGCAGCGCGAGACGGATCTCGCTCACGCCGCGCGTCGGGGTTGGCCACATGGGCGGCTGGCCGTACAGCTGGGCCAGCCCTTCATCGTAGGTGAATCGCGGAATGCCGAAGTCCCGCTGCGGCACGCGCTTGACCCCAAGCAGTCGCTCTTCGCGCGCGGCGCTCAGCAGCGGCAGGCGGGCGCCGGTGTGAATATTTAGCAGTTGGTTGACCAGCGCGGTGATAAACGCCGTTTTGCCGCTGCGGCTCAGGCCGGTCACCGCCAGGCGTAAATGCCGGTCAACCCCGCGGTTGACCAGCGCATTCAGTTCAGTTTTCAGTCGCTTCATCGCCAGTCCGTTATGCCCTGAAGGTGTGTCTCGTCATCATAAGCTATCCGCCGGGAATAAGCAGGACAACGTTAATCCTTTTGCGCCTTTCCCACGGCGGCGTTATTTCATCCCGCGCGTGACGCGGTTGGCCAGCCGGCTGAGCAGCGGCTCCAGCGCCACCGCCAGCAGCATTTTCAGCGGCCGCCGCGCGACCGATTTGACCGCCCAGCCGGCAACGCCAGCCGGGCCATAACGCAGCGCGGTCAGCAGCGCCAGCTTACCGACGATTTTCAGACCGGGCTTCACCTGCTGCCCGGCGCGTTGCCATTTGCTATTCATGCGTTGCCTCACTCGTTAACAACAGGGTTTACAGCTGACGAAAGCGGCTGCGCAGCGTAAAGGTGTCGGAGGTGACGTACCGTTCCATCTCACGCAGACGCTGTTCGCCGGAGGCCAGTTCGGCATCCACGGCGGCCAACAGATCGCCATTGCTCGGCGCTTTATGGCCGTACAGCTCACTGTCCGGCATCGGGTCCAGGGCGAAGGTCAGAATGATGTAGGCCACCAGGACGAAGAAAAAGAGGCCAAAAATCATCGCCAGCACGGTAATCAGGCGCACCAGCTTCACCGGGACGTCAAGATGCTGAGCAATGCCCGCGCAGACGCCCTTCACCATCCCGCGCTGCGGAATACGCCACAGTTTTTTATTCAGATCCAGTCCAGCCATTATTTGTCTCTCCAGTTCGGATGTTCGGCATCCAGGATCGCTTCCAGCGCCTGAATGCGCTCGCGCATCCGCTTCGCGTCATCGGTCAACTGCAGCAGCCGTTGCTGCTCATTTTGCGTCAGACTGCCGTTGGCGCCGCGATTGTTGTAGTGCAGCCATAGCCAGACCGGCAGAACAAACAGCACAAACAGCGTCAGCGGAATGGCGAGAAAAAGCATGCTCATGTGTACTCCTTACAGGGGGTGAGCCGCGGCGCAACGCCGCGCCGCGCAATCGTACTTACTGGTTGGACTGATTCATTTTGGCTTTCAACGCCGCCAGCTGCTCGCTGATTTCATCGTCCGCTTTCAGTTCGGCAAACTGCTGATCCAGCGTCTGCTGCTTGCCAAAGCGGTGGCTCTCCGCTTCCGCTTCCATCTGATCGATGCGACGCTCAAAGGATTCAAAGCGCGCCATCGCCTCATCCAGTTTACCGCTGTCCAGCTGGCGACGCACATCGCGCGACGAACTCGCCGCCTGATGACGCAGCGCCAGCGCCTGCTGACGAGCGCGGGTTTCGCTGAGTTTGTTCTCCAGCTCGCCAATCTCTTTCTTCATGCGCGCCAGCGTTTCATCCACCAGCTGCACTTCGTGGTCCAGCTGAGCAATAAGGTCGGTCAGCTTCTGTTTTTCGATCAGCGCCGCCCGGGCCAGATCCTCTTTCTCTTTGCGCAGGGCCAGCTCGGCCTTTTCCTGCCATTCCGCCTGCTGGGCGACCGCCTGCTCAATACGACGGGTCAGCTGTTTCTTTTCGGCCAGCGCGCGGGCCGACGTGGAACGTACCTCAACCAGCGTGTCTTCCATCTCCTGGATCATCAGACGCACCAGCTTTTGCGGGTCCTCCGCTTTCTCCAGCAGGGAGTTGATGTTGGCGTTCACGATGTCGGCAAAACGAGAAAAAATACCCATAATTTCAGTCCTCATAGTTCTGGTTGCAGGCATTCACCTGTGGGTTAGCTAATACAAATGGCGTGCCAACTTTTTATCTTATTGATTTTAAACAGAGTGGTTGCGAATTGCGCAGGGCATTGCTACATTCACCTGGTTAATCCCACTATTTAATGGCGAAATTCATCATGGCGCAGTACAAGGATAATCTGCTGGGCGAGGCCAACAGCTTTCTCGAGGTGCTGGAACAGGTTTCCCGACTGGCTCCGCTGGATAAGCCGGTGCTGGTCATCGGCGAGCGCGGTACCGGGAAAGAGCTTATCGCCAACCGTCTGCACTACCTCTCCGCCCGCTGGCAGGGGCCGTTTATCTCGCTGAACTGCGCGGCGCTGAACGACAATCTGCTCGATTCGGAACTATTCGGCCACGAAGCCGGGGCCTTCACCGGCGCCAGCAAGCGCCATCCCGGGCGCTTCGAGCGCGCCGACGGCGGGACGCTGTTTCTCGATGAGCTGGCGACAGCCCCAATGCTGGTGCAGGAGAAGCTGTTAAGAGTGATTGAATATGGCGAGCTGGAGCGCGTGGGCGGCAGCCAGCCGCTGCAGGTTAACGTCCGGCTGGTGTGCGCCACCAACGCTGACCTGCCGCGGATGGTGGAGGAAGGCCACTTTCGCGCCGACCTGCTCGACCGTCTGGCCTTCGACGTGGTGCAGCTCCCGCCGCTGCGCGAACGGCAGAGCGATATCATGCTGCTCGCCAACCAGTTTGCCATTCAGATGTGCCGTGAGCTCGGCCTGCCGCTGTTTCCCGGCTTCAGCGAACGAGCCACCGCCACGCTGCTCGGCTACCGCTGGCCGGGGAATATTCGTGAACTGAAGAACGTCGTCGAGCGCTCGGTCTATCGCCATGGCGACAGCGAGCACGAGCTGGACGCCATTATCCTCAACCCTTTTCGTCAGACCGCCGCCTCCGTGCCGGAGGCCGCGTCCGGGGACGAGCTGCCCACCCTGCCGCTGGATCTACGCGATTTTCAGCTACAGCAGGAAAAACGCCTGCTGCAGCGGAGTCTGCAGCAGGCGAAGTATCATCAGAAGCAGGCGGCGGAGCTGCTGGGGTTAACCTATCACCAGCTCCGCGCGCTGCTGAAAAAGCATCAGCTGTGAGAAGTGCGCGGCAGCAGCAGCGCGCTCACCGCCATCGCCCCCAGGCATAAGGCGGCGTTGAACCACAGGGCATACTGGGCGGCATGGGCCATGCCCAGCGGCAAAAACAGCGCGAAAAGTGACGCCGTCACGGCAATGCCCATCGCCCCGCCCAGCGAGCTGCCCATCTTGTAGATCCCCGAGGCGACGCCAATTTTGTTCTCCGGCGCGTTGGCCACCGCCGTATCCGTTGACGGCGTGGCGTAGCAGCCCAGCCCGAGGCCGAACAGCACGTTGCTGGCGAATACCACGCCGATATACAGCGCCTTATCGAGGAAGGTGCAGGATATCAGGCCGATGGCGATGGCGGTCAGCACCGGGCCGGCCATCATCGGCAGCCGGGCGCCATAGCGCTGAAGCAGCTTCTCGCCGACCCGGATCATCGCCAGGACGGTGACCAGATAGCCGAGGGTCATCATTCCGCTCTCCAGCGGCGTCAGGTGGTGCCCTTGCTGTAGCCAGATGCTGGCGATCATCATGGTGCCAATCGCCCCGTTGAGCAGAAAGTTCGATAGCACCGCCGCACCGTAGGCCCGGTTGCGAAACAGCGCAAAATCGATCAGCGCCGCCTCGCCTTTGCGCAGCCCGCTGCGAATAAACACCGCGCCAGCGATCAGCGCCCCCGCCAGCATGCTCAACGACAGCGGACTGGCCCAACCCCAGCCGTGGCCTTTGCTGATAAACAGGTTCACCAGCACCAGCCCGACGATCAGGCTCAGCAGGCTGCCAACGTCCAGCTTATGCTGGCTGGCGCTGGCGCTGCGGCTCTCCGGCGTGCCGCGCAGCAAAAACAGCGCCAGCAGAGCGACGGCAATGGAGAAGACAAAGATCCAGCGCCAGCCCAGGCCGGTGGCGATAGCTCCGCCAACGAAAGAGCACAGGCCGCTGCCGCCCCACGAGCCGATGACCCAGAAGCTGACCGCCCGCTGACGCGCGCGTCCCTGGTACCAGGTTTTAATCAGCGCCAGCGTCGCCGGCATAATGCACGCCGCCGACAGTCCCTGCAGCACCCGGCCGGCGAGGAACAGCCCCGGCCCCTGGGCCAGTACCAGCATGGCGCTGCCGATGATGCTCAGCCCCAGTCCGAGGGTGGTCATCCGCATGCGGCCAAACTTGTCCGCCAGACCGCCGCTGGCCACCACGAAACAGCCGCTGAACAGCGCGCTGAGGCTGACGGCCAGGGTTAGGGTCTCAAGGGAAATATCAAGACTGCTTTTCATCGCCGGCACGACGTTTATCACCGACTGGGCAAACAGCCAGAAGGTTAAAACGCTCAGCACAATCCCTACCAGCAGACGATCGCTGCCGACAAAGGAGGTGTCGCTTACGGTGACAGTGCTCATTGCATGGCCCTCCCGTTTCCGGTGATTAACGCAGATAGTGTTCCGTCAGGCCGCACCACAGCGCCGCCCCGCTTAGCAACAGCGCGTCGTTGAAGTCATAGCCCGGGTTATGCACCATGCAGCGATCCGGCTCGTCGCCAGCGCCGATAGTGAAATAACTGCCGTGGGGGTGCTGCTCCAGCATGAAAGCGAAATCTTCACTGCCCATAAACGGCTTCACCTCGCCCACCTGCTCTGCGCCAAACAGCGCTGTCGCCACCTCCCGCACCATAGCGTTTGCCGCCGGATCGTTACGCAATACCGGGCTGCCGTTGACGTGGGTCAGCGTGGCCGTGGCGTTGAAGCTCTCCGCCTGGGCCACGGCAATGTCATGGATCCGCTGCAGCACGATCTTACGTACCTGCTCATTGAGGGTGCGCACCGTGAGCTTCATCAGCACGTGATCGTTAATGATATTGGGCGCATGTCCGGCCTGGATGCTGCCGACGGTCACCACCGCTGGCTCAAACGGGGTGATATTGCGCGAGACGATGGACTGCAGCGCGAGGGTAATATGGCAGGCCACCAGCGTGGCATCCACCGTATGCTCCGGCACCGCGCCGTGGCCGCCAACGCCCTTCACTTCAATATGCAGCGTATCGGAGGAGGCCATCATCGCCCCGTCGCGCAGGCCGATTTTACCCAGCGGCTGACCCGGCATATTGTGCAGGCCGAAGATGGCGTCGCAGGGAAACTGGTCAAACAGACCGTCCTCGACCATTATCCGCCCACCGTACAGTAACTCTTCCGCGGGCTGGAAAATCAGCTGCAGCGTCCCGTTAAACTGGCGTGTGCGCGCCAGATATTCAGCCGCGTAGAGCAGCGTAGTGGTGTGCCCGTCATGGCCGCAGCCGTGAAAGCGCCCTTCGACCTGGCTTGCCCACGGCTTCCCGCTCCGCTCCTGCATCGGCAGCGCATCCATATCGGCCCGCAGGCCGAGGCGTTTTTTTCCGTGGCCGACGCGCAGCGTGCCCACCACTCCGGTGCCCGCCAGGCCGCGGTGAACCTCGTATCCCCACTCGCCAAGCAGTCGGGCGACCTCGCTGCTGGTCTGATGCTCTTCAAAGCCGATCTCCGGCTGCTGGTGGAACCGGCGACGTAAGGCAATAAATTGCGCCTCGTTGACCTGCAAGGCTTCAAGCAACTGATGTGTCATTTTTTTTATTCCTGTGTTGTGTTTGCACGACACTTTCGAGTTTATGCGGGTGAAACAGCTTTCAGGCGCGGTTTTTTGTTTTATATTGACGAGAAATCAATGAGTGTTTTTCATACATATCGGTTATGACAAAAAACAACCGGTTGCTTTTTGTCGACAGAGGAGAGCCATGTGGAGCAGCATTCAGGCGACTTTAGCGTCACCGTGCGCGATGTGCGTCAGCTGAGCCAGCCGGAAAGCGATCTGCTGACGCTGCTGTGGGTGCTGGAGGGGAGCGTAAATCTAACGGAGGCGGAAGGTGCGCCGCAGCAGCTTGCCGTCGACGGGCTGGCGATCGTTAACCGCAACCGTCGCTGGAGCCTGCGCAGCGCCGGGGGCAACGCGGTGATGATCCTGACCCTCGCCGCCAGCTGGCTGGCCCGCCTCGACACCACTTTTTTTGCCGTCGACTACCAGATATCGCCGCGCACCCGGGATGCCGATGACGGCCTGCGCCGCCTGATGCGCCAGCTGCTGGTGAGCGGTCTGGTCAATCATCCCGGCCATTACCGGCTGGAGGCCAACCGCTGGTTGAGCGAGATAGCGCTGCTGCTGGCCACGCGCTTCAGCCAGCCCATCGTCTCCACGCCGCGGCGCGATTCAGAAAAATGGAGCCGGAGGATAGCCAGCGTGGTGGCGCGGATCGACGCCAACTATCAGCGCCGTCTCTCTTTACAGGAGGTGGCGGCCGCAGAGTTTGTCTCCGAGGCCTGGCTGTCACGCCTGTTTCACAAGGAGGTTGGGGTCAGTTTTGTTCAGTACCTCACCGCGCTGCGCCTGCGCCACGCCGCCGACCAGCTGTTAACCACCCGCAAACCCGTTCAGCAAATTGCCCGCGAACAGGGGTTCGCCAGCACGCGAATGATGAGCGATCTGTTTAAGCGCCACCATGGCGTGACGCCGCGCCAGTATCGCGAGCAGTCCCCCCGGGAGCCTGGCCGACCGCGCCCGCCGCAGGGAGATCGCTGGCAGCCGGTGGCCGTGGACCGGCTCTACGCCCGCCTTAATGAGCCCGAACCACCCGACAGGGAGAGCCAGCCGCTGCTGATCAATCCGCCGCAAACCCGGGAGATCAACCTGCACCAGCGACCGGCGCGCGCCGCAGTGCTGCGCCATACCCGGATGGTGGTGACCGTGCGCGAGCTGGACGATCTGCTGCGGGAGGACGTGCGCCGCGAGCTGGAGCAGTTGCACCGCGTCCTGCCTGTGTATGCCATCGATATCAACGACGCCTTTCTCAGCAGCCGCCTGTTCGGCACCGGCTGGGACGATCCGCAGATGGCTGGCTACGCCTGCTGGTACAACCTGCAGCAGATCTTCAGCTGGCTGGCGGTGATGGGCTGGCAGGTGATCCTGCATACCGGGGTCACCACTCGCAGCGACCTGCTGCAGCGCTTCCTGCAACTCGCTGCCAACCATTTTCCGCCGGCGACGCTCAGCAGTTGGCGCTTTGTCTGGCACTGGTCGCCGCAGGCGAGCGAAGCGGCCCGCCAGGCCGCCTGGCGGCAGCAGCGCGAGGTTCTTCACCGTCTTCTGCCGCAGCCGCAGCTGGGGATCTGGCACCGCTTTGCCGCCAGCGCGCCCGGGGACGATTCCCTGTTCCACTCGCCGCTGCTGGCGGAATCCGATTTTCTCGCCTGCCAGGCGGATGCCAACGAACAGCTCGATCTGGCCCAGGCGGACAGCAGCAGTCTGGCCTCCTGCGAGCACTATCCGGCGCATAAGCTGCGGCAAATCCACAGCGCCCTGCGTCAACGGCAGCTCAACCTGCCGCTATGGCTGCTCTCGTGGAATACGCTGACCGGCGATACGCGGGATACTAACGGGCGCTTTTTTCGCGGCGCGCTGTTGATGGATAATCTGCTGGGGGTCGCTGACCAGGTCTGGCTGGCGGGCTTCTGGTTAAATTCCGGCCTTCAGGGCGAAGCCCGCGCCAACGGCAAGCTGGATACCTCCAGCCTGGCGCTGCACTATCTGCACGGGCTGCCGCGCCCGGTTTACTGGGTGCTGTGGCTCTGGCGACGTCTGCGCGGCGAGATCCTGTTCCACGACAAAAACCTGCTGCTGCTTCATCATCAGGGGCACTACCAGCTGCTGCTGCGCAATACGGTGGTCTACAACCCCTGGCTCTCCAGCGAAGCGGCTTTTATTCAACGCTTCAGCCAGCCGTACAGTGTGCGGCTGCAGGGGCTCAAGGGCCGCTGGCGCGTCAAACAGCACCTGTTCGATCAGCACCACGGCGCGCTGTTCCCGCTGGTGGACGCCTTTCGCAGCCGCAGCGGCCCCGACGCCGAAGATTATCAGTGGCTGATGCATCAGGCTCGTCCGGCGCTCAGCGTGGAGGAGGCCCGGCTCGATGGCCACTGGCTGCGGGTCGACTCGCTGGAGAGCAACGCCCTGGCGCTGTACGAATTTACCCCTCAGCTCTCCCCCGGCGAGGATCCTGACGCCTGAAGCAAACCGTGAATTTTGCGCTGGCTCTCCGTCGTCGCCGGATTGAAAACCAGCAGCGACAGATCGGGACGGCCTTCCACGGCAAAAGAGGTGAACTCCAGATCGAGCGGGCCCATCTGCGGGTGGTTAATGCGCTTATAGCCTTCGCCGTGGCCGGCGACGTCATGACTTTGCCAGAAACGGGCGAACTCGACGCTTTGCTGGCTGAGCTCCGCGATCAGCTGGTCAGTTTCTTTCGTGGCGCCCATCCGCGTGACGTCGGCGCGGAAGGCGTTAACGATAAGCTGCCCCACCGTCTGCCAGTCCTCCAGGGTGCAGCGGGCCTCAGGCCGGGTAAACAGGCGGCGCAGCACGTTGCGCTCCGCCAGCGGCAGCTGGCCGTAGTCGGTCAGCACCCTCGCCGCCGCCGTGTTCCAGGCGATCACGTCCCAGCTGGCGGAACGGATAATCGCCGGAATGGTGAAGGCGTCCAGCACCCGCTGCAACCGCGGCGTCATATCATCTGTGACCGTCAAACGGGTCTGCGGCGGATGGCCAAAGGCAAGAATAAACAGATGTTCGCGCTCCGGGGTGGTCAGCCGCAGACCGCGGGCGATCCGCTCCAGCACCTCGCGGGAAGGCGCCCCGCCGCGGCCCTGTTCAAGCCAGGTATACCAGGTCGGGCTGATGCTGGCCAGCTGGGCGACCTCTTCACGACGCAGGCCCGGCGTGCGCCGGCGTCCCGCCGGGAAGCCAAACGTCGCCGGGTCGAGACGCTGACGCCTGGCGCGGAGAAAATCACCTAAAGCATGATTGTCAAAAGTGTTCATCATCTGCCTGTGAGTCTGCCTGTTAGAATTTATACCCCGATAATGTCTCTACTTTTATAGTATGACATCGTGGGTAGGATACGCCTGTAAACCCGTTCAGGAGGTTCATGATGCGTATATTTCTTACCGGCGCGAGCGGATTTATCGGCTCGCGTATTCTTCCGGCGCTGCAGGCGTCGGGTCATCAGGTTATCGGCCTCGCGCGCAGCGACGCTACGGCGCAGGCCCTGGAAGCGGCAGGCGTCGAGGTGCATCGCGGCACGCTGGATGCCCCCGATTCGCTGCTGGCGGGCGTCGAGCGCGCCGACGCGGTGATCCATACCGCTTTCGACCACGACTTCAGCCGCTTTGCCGCCAACTGCGAGAAAGACCGCCAGGCGATCCTGACCATGGGCCAGGCGCTGCGCGGCAGCGAGCGGCCGCTGGTCATCACCTCCGGCACGCTGATGGGCGACGACGGGAGCGGCGCCCCGGCCCGCGAGTCGTGCTTTAACGCAGCGCACCCCAGCCCGCGCACCGCTTCAGAGCTCGCCGGCCAGCAGCTGCTGGAGGCGGGAGTGGACGTCCGGGTGGTTCGCCTGCCGCAGGTGCATGACACCGTGCGCCAGGGGCTGCTGACCTGCTATATCGAGCGCGCGGTCGCCAGCGGCGCGGTGGCCTTGCGCGGCGAGGGGAACAACCGCTGGTCCGCCGCCCATGTCGATGACGTCGCGCGCCTGTACGTCAGCGCCCTGCTGCAGGGCGCTGCGGGCGAACGCTACCATGCGGTGGCTGAAGAGGGGATCGCGTTACGAGAGATCGCCGCAGTCATCGCCCGGGGTTTAAATCTGCCGCTGACCCAGTTGGATGAGACGCAGGCCGACGCCTGGTTCGGCTGGTTTGCCCCCTTTACCACCCTTGAGCTGCGCGCCAGCTCGGCATGGACCCGCGAGCGATTGCAGTGGCAGCCGGTCGGCCCCGGGCTGCTGGAGGACCTGCGGAATATGGATTACCAAAAAGTGACGTTGTCACAATAAGCAAAGACGTTCCGCTCCTTTATTACACCCGACGGGTAGGGTTAGCCGCCCGTCGGACCATCTGCTTTCTCCCCGCTATACTGAATTTATCCTCGGCGTTAGCGTCGCTTCCACCGTCCGGTCAACCGCGGCCAAACAGAGCTGACTGGCGATATCGGCGATAAAAAGTTACCATGTTTCATTATACAGACTCGGTTCCGCGACTATTTTAATCAATTGACTGAATACTATACGCCCCCGGTAACCGCATTATCCCTCAGGCTTGTTGAAGGCGGTGGTGAATGTCTATGAATCTTAATAAGATAGAGTTCAACTCTATAATCAAACAGAAAATATGCGCCTGAAATTGTCATCTCTCCTGGCAGCGGTTTCCCTGCTGTGTGGGCAGGCTTTTGCCGCCCCTGCGCTCCCCGACCGCGCCGATATTCGCGACAGCGGTTTCGTCTATTGCGTCAGCGGCCAGGTGAATACCTTTAATCCGCAGAAAGTGAGCAGCGGACTGATCGTCGATACGCTGGCTGCGCAGATCTACGATCGCCTGCTTGACGTCGACCCTTATACCTATCGGCTGGTCCCCGAGCTGGCGGAGAGCTGGGAAGTCCTTGATAACGGCGCCACCTACCGTTTTCACCTGCGCCGCCACGTCCCGTTTCAACGCACGGCATGGTTCTCCCCGACGCGGGATTTCAACGCCGATGACGTGATCTTTACCTTTGGCCGCATCTTTAACCGCGATCATCCTTGGCACAACGTCAACGGCAGCAGCTTCCCCTACTTCGACAGCCTGCAGTTTGCCGACAGCGTGGAAAGCGTCCGCAAGCTCGATAATCAGACCGTGGAATTTCGCCTCAAGCGGCCGGACGCCTCATTCCTCTGGCATCTTGCCACCCACTATGCGTCGATTACCTCCGCCGAATATGCCGCCCGCTTAACGCAGGACGATCGTCAGGAACAGCTCGATCGCCAGCCGGTGGGCACCGGCCCGTTCCAGTTGTCCGAGTACCGCTCCGGACAGTATGTTCGCCTTCAGCGCCACCCCGGGTACTGGCGCGGCAAACCGTTGATGCCGCAGGTGGTGGTCGACCTCGGCTCCGGCGGTACCGGCCGCCTGTCAAAACTGCTGACCGGCGAATGCGACGTGCTGGCCTGGCCGGCCGCCAGCCAGTTGACGATCCTGCGTGACGACCCGCGCCTGCGCCTGACGCTGCGTCCGGGGATGAACATTGCCTGGCTGGCCTTCAACACTGCCAAGCCACCGCTGGACAACCCGGAGGTACGCCACGCGCTGGCGCTGGCCATCAACAACCAGCGCCTGATGCAGTCCATCTACTACGGCACCGCGGAGACGGCGGCGTCGATGCTGCCGCGCGCCTCCTGGGCCTACGATAACGACGCTAAGATTACCGAATATAATCCCCAGGAGGCTCGTGCTCGTCTGAAGGCGCTGGGGCTGGAAAATCTCACCCTCAAGCTGTGGGTTCCCACCAGCTCGCAGGCGTGGAACCCCAGCCCGTTGAAAACAGCCGAGCTGATCCAGGCGGATATGGCGCAGATTGGCGTCAAAGTAATCATCATGCCGGTGGAGGGGCGCTTCCAGGAGGCGCGGCTGATGGACATGAACCATGACCTGACGCTCTCCGGCTGGGCGACGGACAGTAACGATCCGGACAGTTTTTTCCGGCCGCTGCTGAGCTGCGCGGCGATCGCCTCGCAAACCAACTTTGCCCACTGGTGTAACCGGGAATTTGATGACGTGCTGCAAAAAGCGCTGCTCTCGCAACAGCTCTCCTCGCGGATGGACGCTTACAAAGAGGCCCAGCGCATCCTCGCCCGTGAACTGCCGGTCCTGCCGCTGGCCTCGTCGCTGCGGTTGCAGGCCTATCGCTATGATATGAAAGGTCTGGTGCTTAGCCCCTTCGGTAACGCTTCCTTCGCTGGCGTATCGCGGGAGAAAACCGAAGAGGTGAAAAAACCATGATTATTTTTACCCTGCGCCGTCTGCTGCTGCTGTTGGTCACCCTCTTTTTTCTGACCTTTGTCGGCTTCAGCCTGAGCTACTTCACCCCCCATGCCCCGCTGCAGGGCGCGACCCTGTGGAATGCGTGGCTGTTCTGGTTTGAAGGGGTACTACACTGGGATTTTGGCGTCTCCAGCATCAACGGCCAGCTGATTTCCGAGCAGTTGCGCGAGGTGTTCCCGGCGACCATGGAGCTGTGCATCCTCGCCTTCGGCTTTGCCCTGCTGATTGGCATTCCGGTGGGGATGATCGCCGGTGTGATGCGCAACAAATGGCCCGATACCCTGATCAGCGCCGTTGCGCTGGTCGGTTTTTCGATCCCGGTCTTCTGGCTCGCGCTGCTCCTGACCCTCTTCTTCTCCCTGACCCTCGGCTGGCTTCCGGTCTCCGGCCGCTTCGACCTGCTGTATGAGGTGAAAAACGTCACCGGTTTCGCGCTGATCGACGCCTGGCTTTCGGACTCGCCGTGGCGCCATGAGATGATCGTCAGCGCCGCCCGGCATATGGTGCTGCCGGTGCTGACCCTGGCGGTAGCCCCCACTACCGAAGTGATCCGCCTGATGCGCATTAGCACCAGCGAGGTCTATGACACCAACTACGTCAAGGCGGCCGCCACCCGCGGCGTGTCGCGACGCAAAATTCTACTGCGCCACGTGCTGCACAACGCCCTGCCGCCGGTGATCCCGCGCCTCGGCCTGCAGTTTTCCACCATGCTCACCCTGGCGATGATCACCGAGATGGTGTTCAGCTGGCCCGGACTGGGCCGCTGGCTGATCAACGCCATTCGTCAGCAGGACTACGCGGCGATCTCCGCCGGAGTAATGGTGATTGGCGCGCTGGTGATTATTGTCAACGTGATTTCCGATATTCTCGGTGCCATGGCTAACCCACTGAAACATAAGGAATGGTATGCCCTACGATAGCACCTACAAAATAAATATTTTTGTCCATTAAAAACAATGAGTTAAATTTTTAAATTGTGCGATTTTCCTGATTTTAATACACAATTTTGTACACATTGTTTTTGACGTCATCTCCGACAGTCATCAGTTAGATGGCTGTCGGAGTTCCCTTCCTACGTTTCCTCCACACCTTCTATACTTTCAGTCTGAAGACTGGAGGTAACCATGTGCGGACGCTTTGCTCAATCCCAAACCCGTGAAGAATATCTGGCATACCTAGCGGATGAAGCCGAGCGCGACATTGCATACGACCCTGAGCCGATTGGGCGTTACAACGTGGCGCCGGGGACTAAAGTTTTGCTCCTGAGCGAACGAGACGAACAGCTGCACCTCGATCCGGTTCACTGGGGTTACGCACCCGGGTGGTGGGATAAACCACCGCTGATTAATGCTCGAGTAGAAACCGCGGCGACAAGCAGAATGTTCAAGCCTCTATGGCAACACGGGAGAGCAATTTGTTTTGCCGATGGCTGGTTTGAGTGGAAGCGAGAAGGCGATAAGAAACAGCCTTACTTCATCCACCGAAAAGACGGTAAGCCCCTTTTTATGGCGGCGATCGGCAGCGTCCCTTTCGAACGCGGAGATGAAGCTGAGGGATTTTTGATAGTGACTGCAGCTGCCGACCAGGGTCTGGTCGATATTCATGATCGCCGGCCACTCGTCCTGGTGCCGGAAGCAGCACGCGAATGGATGAGGCAGAATATCGGAGGGAAAGAGGCAGAGGAGATCGTTGCCGACGGTTCAGTGTCAGCAAACCATTTCACTTGGCACCCTGTATCCCGCGCAGTGGGAAACGTTAAGAATCAGGGGGCTGAATTGATTGTGGCTGTCAAAAGCCTATAGCTTTATAAAACCCGCAATGCGGCAGATGCAGACGTTGTTTACATTGCGCAGCACTTATTGATGGGGACCATGTCAACCGATTCAGGCTTTTACTCTGCCTTTCACTCCCGCCATCAAACTATGCTTTCCTTCTAAATCTACATCAGATGTCCATGCAGTGTAATTGCGACTCCTGCGGCCAGAAGCAACAATTTTACGCTTAATTTCTCTTGGGGACATGTTCTTCGCTTGACCTGCAAGAACATAGTCTCTGGATGCTTTCTCTATCGTTTTCAGTAAACTATCTGTGAGGATTTGTCCGTTGTTACGACATCTGCGAGTATTAAATCGTACAGCAAAATTCAGCACGTCCTGATAATCAGAGCGGACAATTTCTGTTTTGAGCATCTGCTGCACGCGTTTGTGGGCAGTTGTCGATTTCCCCTGTTTCACTATTGCTTGCTTAGCTGGCCTCATATCCCCCCTCCTAATATTGTACTAATAATTATTTTATCATAACAGTTCATAAAACACTCAATGCAAACTATCAGAGCAGCTTTGTCAAGAGCTTAGCGCGGGGCGAATTGTTCCGCTTCACTCGAGCTTTGTCTGCGGCGTTCAGGGAATAGCCAAAAGATGCATATCTTTCAATGAGCTTCTTATCCGGCCGACTTATATTGACCTGTCTGATACCATATGCATCAGCGAAACTCTCTGAAATGATGAGCGCAATCGGCATGACAAAACCTTTCAAAGGATGGTTATGTGGATTTCCTTCGAGGTAACGAAGGGTTATACAAAGTCGATTTTTAGAACGTCTACCAAGCATCAACCCACAAAGAAAATCGCGGCATCGAATACTCACATCAATGCGTTTGGTCTGATTACGTCTTTCTTGGTTCCAGTTGAAGTCAATGTACTGCCGTTTTTCTGGCAGACGCCAACTCCTACTAGCCTCATCTGAGTCTTCATAATAGATATGACCCAATTTAATTTCATCAACCGGCAATTGGCTACTAAACTTCGCAGCAATGGAAATCATGGCATCCGCAATTGCCTCAGAATAGATTAGCTCATGGGTTAGCTCTTCATTGGCAGGAAGTATACCTGCTTGTACCGACTCCATATCAACTCCCTTTTAAAATGGTTACTAGCACCAGTAAAATAAACATTTATTGATGTTTAAAACAAACACGGATGTCTACTCTTCGCTCTAAGCGGACTCTTTCAGTAGGATGATATTAGAACACATTCGTAAGGTTAAGGAACTAACAGTCATCTGACCTGGAGTAAATCGCGGTACCTAGTCGTGTACCGCGGAGAAAGCATTTCACGCTTCATCTGCCATGCGGTCTGGATTCCCTGCCCTGCAAAATACAGAGTTCCTCTTCCGCCTTTCGCATTGAGATGGTCGAGAACTTCCATCAGTTTCTCGCTATTCTTCCGTGGTGCGTTGTCGTCGAAGAGGTTGAACTGCGCTACGCCCTGGCTGTAGAAATCCCCAAGCATAACGCCTGCTTTCTGATAGCGATGCCCGTCTCGCCAGATTGCATCGAGGCATTTCGTCGCCGCGGTAATTATGTCCCTGCTGTCCTGGGTTGGCGATAGCAGCTTTACCGATGCACTGTTCCCATAGTACGGCTCGTTCAGCGCAAAGGGGCTGGTTTTGACAAATGCGGAGATAAATCTGCAATACTGGTGCTCACCACGGAGTTTCTCCGCTGCACGTGAGGCGTAGCTGCATATTGCCTGCCTCATCTCATGGTATTCCGTGATACGACCGCCGAACGAACGGCTGCAAACGATTTCCTGCTTTACCGGTGCGAACTCCTCCAGCCCTAGGCATGGTTCGCCACGCAGCTCCCGCACGGTTCGCTCCAGAACAACATTAAAATGCTTCCGGATAAAACGAATATCGGTATCCGCCAGTTGAAGAACCGTTTTAATGCCCATTGCCTCCAGTTTTTTACTGATGCGGCGCCCGACACCCCAGACCTCATCCACAGGAAGCAAAGCCATCAACTTCCTCTGCCTTTCAAGATTAGACAGATCCACCACTCCTCCGGTCTGTCGCTGCCACTGTTTCGCAGCGTGATTGGCCAGCTTTGCCAGGGTTTTAGTCTGGGCTATGCCGACGCCGACCGTGAGGTGCGTCCTGCGCAGAACCGTCTCGCGAATTTCCCTGCCAAAATCGGTAAGATCGCGACAGTTACGAACACCAGTAAGATCGCAAAATGCCTCATCAATACTGTAAATTTCGCAGCGTGGAGAGAGTTCCTCCAGCGTTGTCATCACTCGGTTGGACATATCGGCATAAAGCTCATAGTTGCTGCTAAACGCGATAATACCGTGCCGGCGAAATATGTCTTTTTGCTTGAAATAAGGCTCACCCATTTTGACGAAGGGCTTCGCCTCTTGCGAACGGGCGATCACGCAGCCGTCGTTGTTTGACAGGACGACCACCGGCCGCCCTTTCAGGTCAGGACGAAATACGGTCTCGCACGATGCGTAAAATGAGTTCACATCGCAAAGTGCAAACATCTCAGCCAGCCGATTTGATGATGTAAGTTACAACCCCGAACACATCGAGAGTATCCTCGCTACCCACGACTATCGGCGAATATGCAGGGTTCATTGGGTTAAGTTGAACCCTCGGATGCAGTTGCAGCTTCTTAACGGTAAATTCCCCATCCACAGCAGCAATAACGATATCGCCATGAACTGCTGTCCTTGAGCTATCCACAACCAGAAGATCCCCTTCCCCTATGCCGGCGTCTTTCATGCTGTCGCCAGCGGCTTTGACAAAATACGTCGCACTGGGGTGGTTAACGAGCAACTCGTTCAGATCGATGCGTTGCTCAACATAATCCTGCGCTGGACTAGGAAAGCCGCACTGCACAAGGTCGCTGTACAACGGGAGCAGCATGATCTGGCGTAACTCAACGGGCGTGTAGAACTGCATGATAGACTCGCTCACATTTATACTGTTTTTATATACAGTAGTTTTAGCGGGGCGACATATCAATATAGATTTTAGCTATCAATTTACACCATTGACGTAACACATTGATGTAACGAGTAAGGTTAGTCTGAAAGTGTTTTCAGGCCTTAGCTGTTTGATGGTTTTGCGAACAATGCGAGGTTAAAATTTTTCAGCTATGGCAATGCCTTCACCTGCGATCTCTTGCATACGGTTCGCAGGTGAGCAAACTTAACCGGCTGGAAAATATTTATAAATCGTCTTCACCCCCTCCTATTACATCGGCTACCGACCCAATGTTTTAACTGCTCAGACCAGAAATATCTGGAAGCTTTAGGCATCTTCTTGGAAGATAGATGAGCGCAAAGACGCACACAGCAATGATGTTATGTAGTATTTTCCCCTTGAGTGTGCCTGCTCAAGGGGATTTTTTATCGCCGTATTGTACTGGCAAAAATTTGTAAATCGTCTTCACTCCCACGCCTGTCGCATCGGCCACACGCTACTGGACAGGCGCTTAGTCCGGTATGTTTCTCGCGCTACTACTGCTTACGTTAACGTCTGGTAATGATCTAGCGGCGCGACGTAAAGCGGCGTTGAAAGCAATTATAGTGACCGGCCGGCGATGGTACTTCACACGGTTAGAATGACTCTGAAATAAATAAACATCTTCTGGATAGCGTTCTCTTCTACGAGCAATCATCGCCTCCACTGGAGGGGTTGATTTAACACGTAGCTCCTTCAGGTGACCCTGTTTTCGTATCAGTATCAAGTCACCATCAATATCATCATATCGAATACTCAGCAGCCTTCCAGCGCTTAAACCCGTGTGAAAAATTAACGCCCACAAGTCAGCCCATGTATCTGAGATGGAAACAAGATTGCTGTTAATAGTTAAAAATTGCTCAAAACTTATTGTTTTCTTACCGTTCACGAACAAACCAAACTGTTTTCAAAGCTGAATGAATTGATTAAGCCAAACGTAACATATCAGGAAAAGTAGTGAAATCTTTGTCTTCAAGTCGCCAGGAGGTACTTGTAGATTGTTTTCACGTCTACACCTATCACATCTGCGATCTGTTGCCGGGTAGCGCCGTTCTCCAGCATTCGGCGGCACCGCTCCACCACTTCTTCAGTCATGACCCGGCGGCGACCGCCTACTCTCCCCTGCTCCCTCGCAGCGGCTAAACCGGCACGGGTACGCTCAACGATCAGCTCGCGCTCCATTTCCGCCAGGGCGCTCATGACGTGGAAGAAAAAGCGGCCCCCTGACACTGGCGGCGACTGCCGCGAATAATGTTAATTACGGAGAAATTCTCATCTTTGATGCAATGAAGTCAGCATCTGATATTGCTGCGATTAAAGCTTACTACAGAGCGCAATACGGTAATTAATATTCTGGTAGCGGCTGTCAGTATTATGACAGCCGTCTTACTACATTAACGTTAACCTATTGCGATAATCCCCCCAAGACGACTGACCAGTGCGTTACGCATCTGTAATTTCTGCTCACTCGTTAAAAGCGCTCCAGACCAGATGCCTGATGCGGCAATTTCAATATCGGCATTCCCTGACGTGTCCGCAGATTCGTACGTTCTGGCAATGCGGATGGTTTTATCTGGGACTGCGCGAGTAGTTAAACCTACACCGGGCCCGGCAATGAGACCACCTTCCTTGCAAGCAAAAATTTGTGTTTTATACAGAGCGAAATCCGCAAATACGACATAAAATTTTCCGTCGTAAATTTCTGCGTTGACGAGATCCTGAACGAATCCACTACTGGCTCCGGCAATTGAACTAATACGATTAGTTGTTGAATCAAAAATTAACGTGTCCCCGATTGGCGACCCAGAGCCGGTGTATGTCCCAATCCCCTTTGATTTACCTGTCCCCGCTTTTGATGGCTTACATAGCAACATCAGCGTTTTTGTCACGCTATCAGATACGCCAGTGTCATACCCTCCCCCCATTGAATTACCGATAAACGAATTAGCATTAATTATCGGTGTATTAATGACGGACGGCGTGGAACCAAGTACCGGTGTAGGCCCACCTGAACCGTACAGAGTTATTGTTGCAATTGACGGCAGCGGGTAAATACTCCCGATCACATTACGTGAATCCCAGACTGCACCAGCAATATTAAATCCCAATCCTGCCATGACACCCTCTCAAATCTCAATTTCAAACATTGTGCAATAATTATCCATTCGGCGATTTAATCCGTTTGGGTCGAAAATAATCGTATCCCCCTGGGAGTCCCTGAGGCAGCCGCGAGGACCATGAGTACGATCTGGCTTTTGACCATGGGTCCCGCCAATAAACGCATAACGTAGTTTTGCACCATCTGTAACATCCGATGCCGCCACAACAGAAACAGTGTCAAATCTGACTGAGACAGATGTTATCGCAATCTCAGCGCCATCACTGTCAACTATGCTGAAGCCGAAGTTTCCCGGATCGGACACAAACGACGTATCTAAAACCAGTTTTCCCACTGGGTTGAATTTGATGTTTATTACCCGACCCTGCCGAATATGAGATATCGGCCAGAGCGGTTCAAATGGAATGCCGTCAAATATTGTTCTCTTAATTGCAATACCCATATACGCCCCGAATTCTTTGTATCCTGGTCCTGTCAGGTGCGCATCATCGTAATAATCGAAAATATACATCGGGCATACCATTACTGTGTCATCTCTGGTTTTCGCAAGTTCGAGTAATGCCATCGGGATAGTTGGGTATGCATTGTTCGGTGCCCTGTTAATCCATGAACTAAATTGATAGGTAAACCACGGCAATTCCCTTTTTTCACCCATGACTTCAGATGCATACTCATTAATTTTAGAAACCATCCTGTCATAATAATCAATATATGCATCTTTAGTTGTCCCGTTACTTTGATCTGTTTCTCCCTGAATCCACATAACAGCCTCGGGAGAGTATGTTTTCCCTGATGACTGAGACAACGCCAGCCCGTAAGATATGTCGTTGCGCACTCTTGGCATATAAATGCCAGCCGTATTGCTTAACTGCCCTATTGTTTTCCCGCCCTGCCCAGGGGCGGAACCAAGAATTGCCATGTCACTGAGAGAAAACCCATGATTTTCCTGAACCGTCAGGTCATATATCATTTTGATACAGCCTGCGACTGGCGTCTCAAAACCAGTGCCATTTCCTGTGTCCTGTATTGTCTCAGTGTAAGGCAGAAAACTCGCGTGTGTGATTGCAGGGTCTTCTCCGCCATCCTGAGCGCGTACACCGCCATTAAACTTCACTGCGTTATACAGTTCATCAATTGTTTGGACTGGAGTGCCATTTACCCCAGTTGACAACGACTGGCCAAAACTAAGTATGTGGATTATGTCAGACAAGAACTTAAATTTCAGGGTTTTACTTTCACCATTATTAAAAACTGACGGCGATTTTATTTCCCCAGTAATAATTGACGTTGACGTTACATCGCCGAGTGATGTATCTCCCGATACAGACAGTGAATTCAGTTCTGTATTCCCAGCAGCAAGAGTGCCATCGTCTTTTATTGCAAAACATAATTGCTGATAGATATCTGCCAGAGACAACTTGAAGCCCTGCGCCCCACCGAGCGAAAAATAGCTCCCATCTGGTAAATTAAGGTTCACGCCAGCAGTCAAATTCTGAATTGTCGCGCCACCGGCCAGAAGGCGCCCCGTGGAATCGATAGCGACACAAATATTGTAAAGCGCATCGTGAAATTCAACTGCAAAAGCACTGTCCATAGTTGGTTGATCGCCTGCCGCAGATATAAGGGTTGATACAATCGTATTGAGTCTCGCAATAGATGATGTAATCTGATTCGTTTCAACAGCTCCGGCAGCGAGAGTCCCATCGTCTTTTATTGCGACACTGAAATTACCAGTATCATCATTAAACGTTAAAGAAAATCCAGCAGGCGCATATTTTGAAAATAGCGAGTTAATTATTTGAACAATCGAAGTTAGATTGTCAATATCACCCTGTGACGGCATTCGACGCCCGGTAGGTTGCAGTGTCCCGGCGTTGTTAATGACCTCGATCGCGAGCGCGCTGTTATCAGGGCTACGGTAATACGTGGTGCTCCCTACGGGGATATTCGCGATATCCGCCTGGGCAGCCGCCAGCGTCGCGTACTGCTTACTGAGCGGGATCAGGTTCTGCCTGACCTCATCGTTTTTCGCCATCATCTGGCGCCACGAATAGAGTGGATCGCCACCACGGTCGGGAACATCAGCGGCTGGCCCATTGACCAGCTTATCCAGGCGCTCGGCGTTATCGAGCAACACAGCGGGAGACGTGCTCCCCAGCTCCGGGTTAAAGGCCATGTTTTTTTGCTCCAAAAAGAGGCTTTGCCCAAACGAGGGTTTGAGCGAAAGAAAAGTTGAAAGGGATTTTTTTGGTATTAAGCGACGTCGCCGGGGTATGTGGCGTCGTCGTACTGGTAGAACGATTCGAGGTATTCTTTAGCGGTGACCTGACAGGTTCCGTCTGACTGCGGAGCGATCTCCTCTACAATGGCGTCGTAGACATGGCGCGTTGAGCCGCAGAACACCAGGCGGATCGGCTCAATGGTTGCCGACGACAGGTCAACCTTCATCGGATCATCAAACTCGCTCAGGTGCGGGACTGACAACTGAAAATCGCCCACCCTGCTCGCCACCATCAGCCCGGATGCAGAGCCATCCTGATAGCGGATCAGCGCTCGGGGATTTTCGAAAGACCAGTCCAGCGGCTCCGTAACGGTGAACGTTGTCACGCCACCAGCCGTTGTCATCGCCTCCACCAGACAGGAAATCGTGTTGTTACCCGGAATATCATCCGTGAGCACAATGCGATCGCCCGTGTTGTAGCACAGCGCGTCCAGCTCGGTAGTGGTCTGGAACGTCACCCGCTGCTGCAGGTATTTCATCAGGCGACGCATGCCGATCTGGTAGGCGTGATCCTGATTCAGTACCCCATCAAGTTTGTAATTCTCGACTTTCACCGGCGTGGGATTATCAGGCGTCCGGCATTTAACGGTCTCCTCTGCCCAGGTGACGCCGTTGATGTACGTCACGTCGACACCATCAAAATCATCGTCGGACGGTACGGTAAATCCGCTCTGCAGCTCCTCCACCATCTCATGCGGAGTGATCACGCCAGTCCATGGCTTAATCCCCTCACGGTTGACCGTCGCCAAGCCATCACTCAGCAGAAAACGTGACTTCCCGGCATTGGCTATCTTCTGCAGCATTTCCAGCGCTGAGATACTGTCGCCCGTGGCGAAATCGAAATTTTCGCCCCGTGGCGTCCAGTACGCGGATTCCAGCGCGTTGATGGTGTCGGCATCCATCTCCAGGCCCAGTGAGTTCCCTACATGCAGCAGCGCTCCCGAAATGGTTCTGGCCGTTCCTGAGTCGTAGGCCCGCGTGGCTACAACGTTTACGCGACGGTCTGACTGCGCCGCCAGCTTCCCGCCCGTCTCAACGGTCACCGCCATCAGCGACACGCCGGGATAGGATGAAGGGCGCGTCAGGAGTCGCCCGCGCAGCGCCTGCCAGTACATACTGTCTCGCGCGTTGTTTGAGCCCTGCTCATTGCGCCGACGGCAGCGAACCTCTACCAGCCCTGGTGAGCTGAGGGTGATCCGCTCAGTGAAACCTAACCCGTTGACGTTTTTCAGCGCATACTCGCCCTGGTGACTCACCCACCCCGAACCGGAACCGTAGACGCGATACTGAATCTCCCACTCAACGTGGCGAATCCGTTTTTTGCCCTTACTGTCAAAGCCGCAAATACCGTTCGGGAAAGAGAAATTCACCTCGAACATATCCACGGTCTCATTTTCAGGGCAAACCAGGAACGGCCCCAGCCAGCTCAGCGTGTCGTTAAGGCCAGAAGCCTCATAGTCGATCATCGTCCGGGCGGTGAATCCCGGCCATGACTCATCAACTGCACCATTAACCAGGCGCGCCACCGTCGCCGTCGTGCCGTCAGCTGACACAATCCGGTACTCATTCCCGCGGTGAGCAAGTGAAAGCCGTTGCACCCCCTCCGGCATGCCGGAGAATGCGGTGCCCGTGGCAGAGTTATAGGCGAGTGTCACATTCGCCGTTACCGCCGGGCTGCCGCCGGTTGATGCCGTGCCGGAGGTGTAAACCGGGGCATCACCGAAAACAGCTGCGGGCAGTGAAGAGGACGTGATCGCCCCACCCGCGAACGGACTGGCCGACTCGGTTATCAGTACGGTGCCGCCGTTGTCCTGTGCAACCAGGCCGGATCCGGTGAGTCCCTCGGTGATGGCCGCCAGCAGTCCCGACATCGAGACATAGTTAGCCACCAGCGACACCGGGTAGGTAACCCCCTGCCAGGTGATCGTGAACGTGCTGGAGCTGGTCGAAAAATCGTAGGTGGTCGGGGCCGCACTGGCCTGGACTTTTGCCGCACTCCCCCCGGTGCCGGGTACTGCAGCCTGGCCGGGGGTATATGACGCGATAAACAGATCGTAATCGACAGAGTTAAACCCCAGCGTCACCGGCATTCCAACCACCGGCGCGATCTCCGTCAGCAGCGGGCTTGCGATAACGCTGTATCCAGCCGCCGTGGTGATCTGGTAGTTCGCCGGGGCTTTCAGTTCGACCACGGCGCCAGCGACCCAACTGGGCGGCAGTGCGTTATCGTTCTCGTCATTATCGTCATCATCATCCGTATCCAGCCCGGTAAACGTTACGCTCGAACCGGATACGGTCATGCTGTCTGCGATAATATCGTCGGCATCCGGCGACGTCTGGGCCATATCCAGCCCGGTACTGGATGATGTCCCGCCGACCTCCGTACTGTTGACCCAGTTTTCGCTGCGCTCATCACCGGAAACGTCCGCGCCTGGCGGGTAATGGGTGCTGCTGAATCCCGGTAGCGTTGAAGCTGGCGTACTGCCAACCCGGATATCGCCATTGGTATAAATCAGTTCACCGACACCGAGACACAGCAGCATCTGGACGCGCATTTTCGTAGGATCGGCGGCATCAAACCGGGTAACGGGCTGTACGACATAATCCGGATAAATACGCACGCGCCCAAAAACTTCACGAATCGCATCACCCAGTTTCGCGCTGTTTGCTTTAGCGGGGTTCAGGTCGAGGCTCCGACCTGTGGATGACGTATAGCCACCGGCATCAATGTTACTCATCATGAACAATGAATAAGCCGCAGATGCGACGGCAATGCCCACTCCTATCCAGGCAATTGTCGCGGCCTCAAGCCCGAAAGGCACCGGATAAAGCCTGACATCACTATCAGGGCGAATCACACACTTAGCCCACTCGCCTGGCGGAATTAACAGCCCCTCAACCTCAACGGTCAGCGGTGGGACATCCCGATCCTCGTAGCCTTCAACATTTGCCACCAGCCAGCTGCGAATACTGGTTACACCATGCTCATGCGTTTCGAGTGGTTCACCGGGAAGCCGGGACGGGTAAAAACGAATGGTCATTGCCAGAACTCCACTTTGACAAATCGGCGCTTAAACCGCGGCAACGGCAGAAAGGTGACGTTCGTTCCCGGATTGCATTCCGCCACGTGCAGCAGGCCACCGATACTGACCACGATCCCTACGTGGGTGACGGTCGACCCGGAATAGCAGGCCACCCCAGCCCCTTCGCAGGGTTCGCAGCGCTCAAGGGTAAGCATCATCCGGCGCGCTTCCCGGTCGAGGCCGCCGTCGTCTTTGGTTACCCCGGCAAAATCGGGCCAGACGGGTAAATTCAGATCGCGGCGTATCTCGTTCACAATGCCGAAGCAGTCAAGTAGCGGGTAGGCTCTACCGCCCTTCTGCCATTTAACAGAACGGTATTTATCAGGGTTGAACATTGGGATTCCTTAGCTGATATAACGCAGTCCGGGGAATACAGGTAGCGTGTAGCGGTAACGTGGCCAGGCTGTATCAAGGATATTCATATAACCCGCGGTAATCTGCGCCTCTGTCGCCGTCCAGTAACCAGACTTGATTTTCAGCGTATACGGCACTTCCGCAGGGGCCGCTAAATCCGTGGAGATATAACGCCGGTACGTCAGCAATGCAGACAGACGGTTAGCCAGCGCATTGCGGATCGCCGTGGACACAACACCATCGATATTGCACAGGGCAAATTTGAGGTCCTGCGTGCCGTCCGCATTGCGCGCCGGCAGAGCAATGTCTATCGCACAGGCGGTAAACGTTACGGTATCGCCGTTCTCCGTCGTTGCCGTAATACCCTCGTAGCCCTGGCACAGATAATGGACGTCAGAACCAATGGTGATCTGCAGCGTCTCAATGATCACCTCCGGCCCGCTGCTGGCGTAGAGGCGTTTAATCTGCGTCATGCTTCGGCCACTCCTTATTCAGCGCAATATCCAGCAGTGAGCTGCCGACGATCCATTCCGGGTAATTACCCCATGGGGCAGGAGCAAGGGGGCGTTCCCATAATTCAAGCGTCGCCGTGTACTTCCAGTAAATCGGGGCCACCAGCACCGGTCCCTGATAAATATCTGTGAAGCGGCATTTGTAAAACTTAATGCCTGCCGGCGTCTGCAGCTTCATCATGAACCATGCAGCCCCGTCAGATAACGCATCACGGAACCAGGACTCAAACGCCAGTCCCTGCGCATCGGTTTCCATAAACCAGGTGATGCTGGCCTGCGTCGGCGTGGACGTATAAGCTCGCCTTTGCCGCGCGCGGCCGGTGATTAACTGGGTACGTTTTAACGGGCTTACAGGCTGGAATCCGTATCCTTCCTGTAATGGCATAGGGAGGCTGTCATGTGGGTAGTTGATATCAGTCATGCAGTCTCCCGGTAAAGTATCTCGAATAAAATTTCACCATTAACCTCAGGAGGATATTCATTTCAGAATAAAGCACGATGGAATCGAAGAAATCTCTGATTTTTTGGTTCAGATTAACGAAGATAAAAATCTTATTAAATCGACACAAACACACAAGGCGATATATTTATCAACTCATCTTAAGAGCTAAAAGAAATCAGAAAAAACAGCATTATCAATATATTAATTTTATTAACTTTAATGTGAGCTTACATTGTTTCGGCACAGCCCCATATCAAAATAAAAAAGGGCGATGTGCCGACAGGAAATATACGTCAATGTGACTGCTTGTTTAAAAGCAACTCCTGAAGAAGAAGCGCAATAGAAACAAAGATCAAAACCCCACAAAAAACAATTTTTGCAAAATCATAGTTAAAAACGGTTGTAAGCGTATCATTATTATATAAGTGATTATGCCTATAGGAATAAGTTGTGTAAATCTCATCACATATTTCAAGAATTCCACCAACTATCAAAACAAACCAAAGAAATGAAAACTTCACTCGAACCTCCTTACGTTTACGTCTCCTATTGAAGATAAGCCCGCCAATAAAAAGAGGAATCATAAAAGCTATAAAGTCTTTAAATGTAAATGTTAACAACGCTTCCATTAATAAGATCCTTGTGTTTTCTTGCACCTACTCAGATTGTTAGACTTACCTACCTAATCAAGTCTCAGCTAATGCAGTTTAGCTTACCTAGGACCGTGTCGTGTATAGTTTCCTTTTAGAGCGTTGCCAAAAGCCCCTTGTGGCATGGTAACCTCCTTTGTGAGTTCACCTTTTAACTGCCTGGAAAGCTGTCGATTATTCTGATTGAGTGTAGCGCTCAACTGCTCCGGAGTAATACCCTGGAGATGAAACTCCTGATTAATCGGCGCGTGTACAGTTGTTTGCCTACGGTTATCGCTGTTAACGTTCTGAACACCAGTACCAAACCCTGTACGCCCCAGAGTTGCATCAAGCGGTTGGCCATTTCGAAGTGCCTCAAGCTGAGACACGCCGATCCGGTTCGTTGATGCCTGGTCGAAGACGTACTCTCCTTTGTGAACAATACCCGCTGGCTGATACTTACCACCGGGGCCGGTGTAACCGCCGGAGGCGAAGCCAACGCCTGAAACAGCCTGAATATTTGAGACGATACTGGCGGTCTGCGCAGCGATTGAGGCCATAGCGATGATGTTGGCCGGATAAGGCGCGCTTACTGCACCGCTTGCTATAGCCTGCTGGATTTTCACCATCGAGTCCGCGATAGCGAATGCCTTGCTCGCAGCAAAAGCGACCTTGTAGATTGCCGATTGCTCACCAAACCCCGTTCGCATGATGTCGGCGGTACTGTCAAACAAGGACTGCGTGGCCGCAGATATGATGGTGTTTTTCTGAGCCTCTATGACCTGATTTGCATCCGCCGCACGTTGACGAATAGAGGTCATTCTGGCCTCACCCTCGGCAGTTATTTCACCGGCCTTCGCATAAGCTTCCTCCTGAGCTGCCAGCCAGCGCTGGAGCTCTTGCTGAGCCTGGTCATATTCGTTGATTTGCCCCTGCATCCCCTCAAAAGTTCCAGAGAGTCGCCCTCCTGTGGGTGTAAGGTTTCCTACAACATTACGAACCGTCGAGGGCAGTTGCATATCGGTGTTTTGATAAATATCTGCCCGTGTTTTTTCATATTCACCGGGTTTTAGTTGCCCGGTTGCTTTGGCTTTCTCCAGCAGTTCAAGACGGGTTTTAAGCAGATCGTTGGTCCGCTCATCCTTCGTCTTTACCTGTTCCTGCATTTTCCGGTAATCATCCAGGGTTTTTACGGAGTTTTGCAGTGCCTCCTGCTGCTTATACGCCTGGAGGATTTCATCTGAACGGGAAAGGATCGATTTCTGGTCAGCTGTGAGCTGCGTTTTAGACTTGAGGTCAGCAATTTGCTGTTCGAACTTTACCCGCGCCTGGGTTGCGCTGTTAAGCTTGTCACTGGCGTCAAGCTGGGACTGCATGGCAGCGGTCTGCTGGTTTATCTGATCAAGCAACCTGGTTGCTGCGTCCTCGGTATATGCTTTACCCTTTGGCGTCTTGGGTGGTTTCGGATCTTTGTACATCTCGTTAATGCGAGAAACATTTTTTGCATATTGCTCTGCAGTAATTGCACCAGCCTTCAGGAATTCGCTTTGCTGCTTAATAGCTTTATTGCGCTTATCCGCATTGCTCAGATATTGCTGGTTAACGCGATCTGCTTCCTGCTGCGTTTTAATTCTTTGCTGTTCGGCTTCCTTAGCCTTCGCCTGTCCTTTGGTTACATCCCCCTGAAGATTGGCAACTGATTCGAGCAAATCTCTCTGTTTTATCATCTCCGGGAGGTTGGTAAACCTCGCGCTAAAACTGTTCCAGAACCCACCATCTTTTTGCCCTTTTTGGGCTTCAGCAATATTTTCGTTTAAGGTGGCAAGTTTATCCGTTAGTGTTTGTTCACGCCCAATATTGAGCATCGCATCCCAGGCGCCTTTGGCCGTTTTACCCAGCGAGTCCCATGCACTTTCAAGAAGACCAAGATTCTGATGAATATCATTCGCACGCTGCTGCATGGCATTGGCGTAAGCATCAGTAGCCACCCGTGCAGCATCCTGCTGATTACCTTCATCCTGTAGCGCTTTAATCTGGTTGTAGGTTGCCAGTGTCAGAAAGTGGTACTGGTCGTTAAGTTTGGTAATGGCCGCAACCGGGTCAGCAGTAATGTCGTTGAAATCACCAACCAGCTTATCGGTAGCAATGCCCGTCGCCTCGCTGGTCTTAACAATGGCGGTTGTCACGCGCTCCAATGAGTCGCCAGCTACTTTACCGGATAACACCAACTGATTCAGCGTTGAAGCTGCTGCACCGGTTGTGGAGTTAGCTGCGACCGATACACGGGCCGCCATATCTGCCAGTTGACCGGAAGTTTTGCCTACCAGATTACCAGTGAGAACGAGAGACTTATAAAATTCGTCCTGCTCCTGAGTGCCTTTGTAATAGGCCAGACCAAGAAATCCGACCGCCGCAGCTGCAAGAGTTAAAGGGTTAACCAACCCCATAACATAGGTGCCCACACCCTTAATTGCCGGACCAATACCCCCGAACATATCTTTCAACTGCCCGCCCTGCTGCATCAGCACCATAAACGGTGACTGACCGGTGGATAAGCCGACAACAATATCTGTCATCTGAGCCGGGATCATGCGCATGGCATAGGCAGTCTGGGCGGCAGATTGGCCGGCTTTACCAAGGTCGTCGCGAAATCCTGTTAGCCTGTTTCGTGTTTCCTCGATTTTCTTTGAATAAAGATCGAATGTATCGGTATCTACCATCCCCTTAGATTTGAATTTCGCAAGATCCTGCTGTTGTTTATCCAGTTTGTTCAGGGCTGCGTTTACCGGGTCGATACGATCTAAGAGTTCAGAAAGGGACTGTTTTTCTTCATCAGTGGCCTTTGTCACTTTCCCTGCACTGGTGGCAGCACGTTCACCTGCCTGCGTCATTTTTACAAGTGCAGTTGCGAGATTGTCAGCCCGCTTTTCTGCCCCAGAGCTGTCAATAATAATGGCCAGGCGGGAGGTTTGTTCTGTCACGTGCTTTTCTCCGGGCAATAAAAAACCCCGCCAAAGCGAGGTTGGAACTTTTTGAAACTGTCGGGTCTTTACTTCATTGGCGGTAAAACATTATTGCTACGATAATCACCGCAAAGGTAGTAATTGCAATTCCAGCGATTAACTTTACATTAACATCAGCCAGCCTATCACTAGCTCCAGTATTGTCAGTGTTAGCTATTATCTTCGAAGGAGTTACATCACTCCCGCAATGCTTGCACTTCACCGCTTCAGCGCTTATTAATTCTGCGCAGTATGGACATTTGACTGAGTTTGCGGATGGTTTGAACTTCTCACCGACCAAAGCGATGATGACTCCTGCAATCGTTACGAACCCGCCAAATATCATGTAATTTTGTCGTGAAGATATTAAACCAAGGTTATTAACTCTGTAGCCATCATCTGTTGCTACTGTTACATCCATAAATAGAGCAAAAACAGCGAAGATCACGCCTATTAAGATGGCAAGATAACCAAGAATCCTCATACTCCCACCTCATGAAAAAACAGCCCAAATAATGGGCCGGAGTTATTAATTTGTATTAAAATTCCTAGTCAACTTAAAGGTTATTGACTGATTATTTGCATCCATGATATCCAGCACAGCCCCTTTATAACGTATCGTTTTGGACTCAGAAAGGTCGTACTCTACCTCATTAGAAAAAGCGGCCCGAGCCATACCTCCTTGAAATTCTCTATAACCAATATTAATTTTGTTGCCGACCTTCCCATTGTAGATAAGAGTTTGCTGGAAGGAAGATTGTTGCTCGGTCTGGAATTTTACTTTCGTAAATGGCTTGCCTGTATCACACTTGGTTCCACCATAAATCGTGACAATACAAATTTCGCCGTTCTTCATGAGCTGTATGCTTTGTGTGGGATCATTAACCATGAAGCGGTTAGGAACAACTGCACCTGATGTTCTTTCTACATTAGAGTAAAACTCTGATTTTGAATCCTCTCCAATTTTTACGTAGTCTCCTGCCGGGATCGTATAGACACCGATTGAGCCTATAACCACAGCCTGATTGAAATGAATTGCATCAATGCTAGCATCAATTCCCTGCCTAACCATATCCTCGCCAACGTAGGTTGTTGTTACTGTATTTAGCGGCGGAATACTGATTTGCTTTGTTTGAGGCACATAGTTACGAGCCGGCGTTGTACACCCTGTTAAAAGCACTGCCCCCAGAGCCACTATCAATAATTTCTTCATTTTATGTTTCCCGTGATTACAATCAGAAACATCCTAACATATAGAGGCAGCTAAACAATGATTAGGTTATTTTACTATCGCCCGCCTTTTTTGCTCTTCGGCCCACTCAGCCCTCCAGGCATCATCGAGAGCCAGTATCGCTGCGTCAAACTCAATGCGGTCGATCAGGATGGTGCGCGATGCCAGGTAAAGCTCAATATCATTCAGGGATAGAGGGAGCGGCACTCCGGCCATGCCGGCATACTTCCTGCCGCGCGATATCATGGCGTAAGCGTTGAGGATCTCCCCAGTGACTGCATCGATTTCAGGCTCCGGAATGGGCGGGAGATTTAGTTTCTCCCTGCGCCACTTTGCTTTCTCGCCCTGCTCGCCGGCGAATTCCTTTAGCCACTTTTGGGCCTCTATGGCTTTTTTACGGTTTCCTGAGTCTGCTGCTCCTTACCCTGAGCAATATTCGCCGCCTCAGCCAGAATAAGCCAGTACAGAGAGGGGTTTTGCTTCAGTAACGCAACACCACGCTCCGGTGTATACGCTACCGCCGTCTCCGTACCATCCACCAGCTCCCCCACGCCTTCCCAGTCTTTCAGAAGAAAGCGCGCGCAATTGTCGATGAGAAGATCATCAACCGAGTCAATCTCGCCCACACTGGCGAGATCGAAAGCATCCGTACCGACCTGGTAGCTCGCGTCCATTTTGTCGATATGGCGCCGCACCAGCGCATTGCGTGAGCGGTATTGTGGATTCTCGCTACTGGCCACCAGCAGACGGAGTTTAAATAGCGCCTCGTCTTCCGGCGTGAATTTCTTTTTACTTCCTGCTGGCTTTTTGTAAGGGAAAAACCAGCGTTCTCCGTTCAAATCAATTTGAGAAGAAATAATCAGCATAAAGACTCCAAAAAAGCCCGATCCGCGATGACTGCAGAACGGGCCAGGTAAATTAAGGCGCGGTAACGGTGATTTCAGACGTTGCGGTATAGGTGCGGGCCTTACCGGTGATGATTGCAGTACCAGCAGCATTTCTGGTGACTGTTGCTGTTTTCTGCCCGGTAGAAACCACGCTGGCGATAGTCGGATCCGATGACGTCCACTGGACGGTATCAGTTGAATCAGCTGGCGTAAGCGTGGCGGTTAACGTCACCGTGGATCCCACGGCCCCAGTTGAAGTGGCTGGCGCAACACTGATTGCCGTCGCCGGCACTTTAGGCACGCGCGTAATCGTCGGCGGAGTATTGGCCGCGGTGATATCCAGCTGAACCTGAACAATGTCAGTGCTCCCCGCATCCGGCCAGTCGCCGGAGATCTGCACTTCCGGGAAATCGAAGGTATAGGCGCCTTCAGCATTCTCCAGCGTGAAGCTAAACGGCACCGTTTCGCCGGTGAACGTTTTTTTGTAAACCTCCCAGGCAGCCTTTGACCATGACAGCGTGATTTGACCTGACGGGGTAAAGGTTGTCGGAATGTTTGCGCCGGCGAATGCCGAACCGGTACCGATGCAGCGCTGAGTCTGCATATTGTTGTTGAACTGGATGTTGAAGGTGTCGACGCAGAAACCTGTCCCGCCATCAACACCATTTAGCCGGATGTTCGTGACCTCTTTGAAGGAGTAACGCAGCGCCCCCGCTAAATCCACCGGCGCGGTGAAATAGCTGGTATCGTCCCCCTTCGTCTCCCAGTCCAGCCCTGCAAACGTAATGGTTGCAGTGATATCACCATCGGCCGGGATTTCCATCTGGAAGGTGCCAACCTGGCAACCGCGGGCAATCTGGGCGATCCCCACATCACTGGCAAAAGTCGCCACGGAGAACGTAATGCGACCATTACCCATCGTTAGCACGTTATTTAGCCATTCGGAACCGAAGCAGCTGGAAAGAAAATCATCATGCTGGTTCCAGCGAAACCGCGTGCCGACATCGCCGCCGACATCCACTGTGCCGCGTGAAACACCTTGCGCCATGCGGTCACCAGCGATTTCGTCATTGTCGTTGGTGTTCTGCGTTGGTTTCAGACCAAATGAAGAACGACGCAGCAGGTTCCACGCCCCTGCTGTAGGCGTGATTCCTGGCGTTGTCTCGCGAATAAACGCGGCTACTACTTTTGCACCTGAGCTCACAGGAGCCTCCTGTTTTTTGTGCGCTACAGAGCGCGATAAGGAATTTGAAGATTGAGCTGTAACCAGCCATCGGTCTCACCCGCCGGCACAGCAGAAACAGCGAAATAACTCAGCTTTCCGTCATCCTTAAACTCGAATAGCTCCGTTAGCTGATCGGCCGTTCGGGAGATAAGCAACGTCCCGGAACCGACCGGAACAAAAAGCTGAATGATGAGTAAGCCCGTCCTGTGGACTACCGGCCCGTCCCCGATCTCGGTTGCGCCAGCCTGCCCAGCAATGTTGGTTAGTCGGGCCCAGATATCGCGGTTACTGGGGTCAAATACCGGGCCATTGGGATAATCCACCGCATCAGAGGCAATAGCGGTCTGTGCCGCCATTCGGGAAATGACAGCGTTTCTGATTTCTGTGAAGGTCATTTGTAGGCCTGAATCACACCATTAAACGAGACGGCATAGACGCCTGTCGGCGCTTGCGTTGAGTGTCCATTCTCCAGAGGCACGGAGTAAGGCAGGTTCGACTGGATGTAAATCACCGAGTAGGCTGGCGCCTGGTCAATGATATTTTTGCCATTAAGAAACGTCATTGTCCCGCGCGGATCCGGTTCGGTCGGGACGGAATGATTAGGTTCGCCGATGCTGACGAAATGCGATGCCCTGAAGGTTCCTGCGCGATACTCAGCCGGCCGCCTGATATCCATGCTGTCATTAACACGGACTTTCTTTCTGAGACGGCCTGTCTTTGTCAGGTTGGCAGGATCGGCATAAAGAGATTCGTTCCATTCCCCAACAGCTTTGTTGTACTGAACCGCGGTCGCGTTAATGGCCCACAGCTCCGGGTTTCCTACCGGCGACCGCTGAACGATTTCATTCAGCAGCTGAATGGCGATTGTCCGCTGGCGTAGTTTGACATCTTCTGCCACCAGCCCGGCGAATGCCGCCGGGTCAATGTTCCAGCCCTTAGCCATATCACGCCCTCCGCAGTTGAATGGAGTACGCAGCGCCAGCAGAGTCGGCAGAAGCGGTGATGACCTCGTAGCACTGAAGCTCACCCGTAACCGGATCCGGTGCGGTGATGATATGCCCGACGGCCGGCTTATCAGTCACCTCGTTAACCAGTGCGGTTAGCTTCACATCACCATGCAGAATGTTAACGCCATCGATACGGCGCAGCTTATAGCGCGCCAGCACTCCACGCCCCGAGTAAGTCACCTGCGTTTCAGTGCCGGTTTCCGTCACCGGGTCCCAGGCACCCCGAACGGTATATGACCCAGTGAAATCCTTAACGGCATCCCGCAGGTCGGTATCGAAGGCTGCGGCGACTTCAGTTTGGAGTTCGTCGCGGATACCCACGGTCTACCTCCTCTATGCCTTTTTCACCAAAACGCTGAAGCGGTATATTGTTAGAAACATATCCGCCAGTAAAAAGGACCAGGACGTTACCACGCAGTTTTCTGGTATAAATTTCGCCATTGCGCTTAACCCGCAGCGGGAGCGGAGCAAACTCTACAACACCCTTTGCCTGGTTTGCGTAAACGACATGTCTGATCGGGTTTCCATTCACAAACACATCGCGGGGACCGAGCCCGTCGCCGGCATAATGCACATATGGATTTTGCATGTTACCCCCTTACCGCCGCTCAATATGAGCATGGATAAAGTCGGTTTTAAGCGACTCCATAGCGCCAACCATCACATAGGGGCGTCCACCGTTATGCCAGCAATCAATCGCGTTACCCTCATCATCAAGCAGTATCACTGCGACACTGTGGCAGCCGCCGTTTTCGGCTCTCTCCAGAGCCTGTTTCAGCAGGCGAATAACCTGGTCGTTATCGAGGTTGTGATGGCTGGGCTTTTGAAATGGGACCACCTTCAAATCGGACATATCACGCCCTCACAAAGAACGTCTGGAAAGGGTTAATCATCCACGGTTTGAGCATATCCAGCGCCAGCTGCAAATCAGGATCGAGTAATTCAGTGCTGGTGGTTGAAAGCTCGGCAAAAGTGCGGGTAACCTTCACATCGTCGGCCTCAACGCTTTTGCTCGTCACCACGCCGGAATCTGTTTTTTGCTGATACAGATTGCCTGCAGCGGCTACGGAAGCGATAAACGCTCCGGCTTGCTTAACTTCTTCAGGAATATGCTCCGGGTCGATATCCTGAAGGTTAAGCGCCGTCATCCAGGTGTTTGCCTGGAGCACGGCTTTACCCTTTTTGTCGGCGGCAGCCCAGGTATCCCCCAGCAACTCGTCAACGTCCTGGATTGTTATATAAACGGTCATCGGATCCTCACCAAAAGAAACGGGGCTTTCGCCCCGTCGGTTAACCACCCGCAGGAGCAGTGAACGCAATCGCTTCAGTTGTTTTCACCACACCGTCAACGGTAGCCGTCACCGTGAAGGAGCCGGCCGTAGCAGAGGTGAGTTTCACCGTCGAGCCACCAGCAGACCCTGTCTGTGACGTCGAAGCACTTAACGTGCCGCCAGTAGACGTCCACGCCACAGCTGCCCCGGAGACTCCGGCACCATTTTTGGTGTACTTGAGCGAAACGGTCACCGCGTCGGTACTGTCAGCAGTTGCGGAAGTTTTATCCACTGACAGGGTTACTCCCCCGCAGGGGCTTCCAGCTTAATCAGTACACCTGCAGTGGATTTGTTACTGGTGAAATGTTTCTTCCAGTTCGCGCCGGTGCCGATTTTGGTCAGGTCTGGGTTAGCGCCCTTCGTCTCATCCCAGCTGTAACCCAGCAGTTCAACGTTAACCGTGCCCTCTGCGCGATAGCCAATAGCAAGGTTTTCCTGGTTGTTGATATCGTAGGAACGGAAGCCCGGAGCCTGTGATTCCGTTACGGATACCGCGCCGGCCACCAGCCCCAGAATCGCATCAACTGGCATGGTGTCAGTTACCAGCACCGGTTTACCCAACGTGCCTGGCTGTCCGCCATAAACCACCACGCCAGCTTCTTCGTAAATTTTGTTGTCGATAGCCTGATCAACAATGTCGAAATAGGTCGTGGAATGCATAACGAACAGCGCAACACGGTTAAATTTATCGCCGTATTTACGCAGGCCACGGGTCAGCGTTTTCTTACCATCAGTGGCAATATCCGCGGATACCGTCATGTCAGCATTTGCGCCAATGGCTGCAACAAGACCCTGTAGGGCATACTTGATATAACCTTCAAGCGTTGCATCAGCGACGTCGACGCCGATCACCTCGGAGAATTCGCTAACGTCGCGACCCCGACGTTTAAACGCCTCCTCCGTGGTTTCATACGGGCCGTATTTCCACGGCGCCTTGACGCTGACAGATTCGCCGGCACCGATTTTTTTACCCGTTACCGGGTCGGTGGAGTTAACGTTTCGCGATTCGATAGAACCACCAACTTTATAGAAGGTGCGCTTGCGAAAATCACCCTCGATCAGTTCGTTGTCGAGAATGATTGCGCCGTTTGAAGCGGCGTTGAAGACTTCCAGATTATCCTGGCGACGCTCAAGAAACGCAGTCTGCGCGAGGTCGTCATAGATAATCAGGTCACTGTTTACGGTCGTAGGCATTGATTAGTCCTTACTTAGGCAATTTGAGATAGGCCTGCTGGCCATGTTTGCGAATGTAGTCCGCTTTGTCGCTTGAGCTCATTTCTGAACGTTTCAGACTACCGCCACCGCCACCGGGTTTATGACCACCAGCCCCGGAGCCTTCGGCGCGCGGGAACAGGTGCGGGGCCGTCTCTTTCAGAGATTCAGCCCACTCAACCGGAGTGAGCGGAGTTTTGCCGTCTTTACCGAACAGAACATCGCCATTTGCATCAACTGCTACGGCCTCGCCTTCGTCGTTGAGCTGGAATGTGCCTTTAGCACGAAGAATCAGATCGTCGGATGCTTCTGGCAGCGCGCCAGCCTTAAGCGCTGCGCTGCGAATAGCATCCCCCAGGACGCGATCACGGAATTTGCTGGAGAACGCTTCCGCCTTTTCAGCGCGTTCATTAGCGGCTTTGATTTGCTTATCAACATCAGCACGTAGCCGCTCAGTGCGTTTATCCAGTACCTCGTCAATTTTCCCGGCGGCAATCAGTTGCGCCTCTTCATCATCAGAGAAACGCTGGAGAATGGTTTTCACCGCGTCAGGATCGATACCTTCAAAACGCTTAAGCGACTCAGTGGACTCTTTGAGCTTACCGAGTAACTCACTATTTTTATTTTTCAGGCCTGAAACCTGAGCACTGACCTGCTCATCGATCAGCTTTTGGATTTCCGGCGTAATCTCGGGCGCACCACTACCGTAGCCACCGCCATCACCACCTTCACCACCAGCTGCCGAATAATATTTAATGAGCATGTTACGAATAAGCATGTTGTCCCCTTGGGATAGTTACTGTGGGCCTGGCCCAATAAAAAAGGCCGCCCGAAGGCAGCCTGATTGAATAAGATTTGTTGGTTAAAGCCTGGCGTTTCTGAATGCCTGCTCATCCTTTGAGCGTAACTGGTCCAGCGTCAACCACTCGCCCCTGTCGTTGTAGAACTCATCGGGAGACATGCCGCCATCACGAATCAGCCTGGCGCGCGTTTCTCCGACAATCTCAGCTTGTCGCGTGAACGACTGCCGGGAGAACCAGTCCTGGTAATTCGTGTCAGCCGGAAACTGTCCATCCATGCTGGCGCGCGAGCTATCCTTGATTTCGCCGACTTTAATACCCAATTCCTCGGACGATTTCAGGATGTAAGTTTCGGTGCTCCGACAGCAAAAGTGGATTTTCCCTGGTCCCTGCAAATAAGGCACCTTGTGCCCTATCGGTTTGTTATCCAGCGTGTACTTGAGTCGGTCGCGGATCCGACAATCCTTTGATGTCCGGTTATCCAAAGTAGATAACCACTGCTTACCCTTCAGAATGTCGTCGTTCGCCGCCGCAAAGCTTTGTCTGGCTGTCGATGCAAGATGCCCTACTGCCGTTTTTGCAATACTGGCTGCATTGGCCCGGCTCATCTGCAGCGCGCCGTCCTGGTAACCACGATTAGCATGGCCACGTACCTTTTTTGCGATCTGTTCATGCGTATCGCCCAGCAGGAATCCCTGCCGTACCGTATTGGATATGCGCGCCATCCGATCGGCTTCGAGGTTGCTGGCCCATTCGCTTAGCAACCGCCCCTGAAATGGACGCCCCATCGCCGCGGCATAAACCGCATCCGGGGAGATGCCAACCAGTGGATGAAGAGCCAGAACATCGTCGGGAATGGCAAACTGGAAGAGGCTCATCTGAAAACTGGCCTCATGTTTCGCCAGCCCCTGCAGCTCGGTAGAGAGGGCTGCATACATCGACTGTATGGCATCCTTGTTTACGGCCCTGACACTGACCAGTAACGCTTCCAGACGCGAAACGGTAAAGCTCTCGGGATCCAGCGTATCGATAGCCACCAGCAGCCTGGCGGTAAGTTCGGCGTCGCTGTCATTCAGGACTTTTATCATCCTGTTGGCAACGCCGGTACTGTAACGACTCACCCATATAGCGTGGGCTACGGATTCATCCTGCAGTTTGTCATTCGCCGTTGCCATTATTGCCACCAATCAGGTTAGGCGCGCCGTTACGAATAGCGTCAATGACAGTTTCAGGGTCATCAGCGGGATCTATCAGGTCAAGCCTCTGCAACGCTCTGACCATATCCGTGTCGCGGATTGCACCGGACTGCCAGGCATTGACGATTGCCGTTACCATGCCGGATTCAGCGACTTTGGCGATAAACTCCTGATTGATGCTGTAACGGGTTTCCTCGCCTTTTATGCCGAGATACCTGGCGCACCAGCCTAGCGCCAGCGTATAGGCCTCCGAGACATTGGAAACGCAAATACCGAGCACCGATGTGGATGCGGTTTGCTCGCCGCTGGATTGCGTGGCGGTTTTAACCGCGCCGTTCTGCTCGATAAGCCGGGCGCCAAGCTGAACAGAATAATCACGCTTACTGTCCATCGCCTCTTTAGCCAGGGTGTTTGGTTGCGCCTGAGCATACGTAAAACTTCCCTCCTTCGGCAGCAGGAAAGGAGCACGAGAACCGACACGAATTCCCTTATCCTGCAGCCAGTCACGCCATGCAGTATCAAGTCCGGAAATCACCGGCTGCACCTGACCGCAGAAAAATACGCTGTCTTCGTAATCCGCAGAATTTCGATAATGGCCAAGGTTAATTTCAACGAGGGCGGCTAAAGGCGACTCATCGATGGTGGGATCGTTATTCTGCGCACCAACAAAGGTAAAGGGAATTTCATCCCAGAATTCCTCACCTTTTGGCTTCGGCTGATACTCGGAAGTGACGGAAAAAGAGCCTGCGTCAGCTGACTTTCGCCATACCCGGCAGACAAACTTTCCGTTCTCCAGAGCCAGTTCGCGATACTGGATTTCATCCTCGTACGCAAAACCATCTTCCTTTTCCATGCATTCGCGTAAAACCACCAGCACCAGTTGATCACGTCCATTGATGCGTTTGGTACGCCAGTTAATGATGCTTTCCGCCTGATAACGAAGGATGATCGCCTCGTCGGTCTCAGCTGCATAATCCGTATAAAGCCCCTCGCGCGCGGCCTCCAGAATATTTTCTGTAACCTGCTGGGACTGCTGATAAATGCTAGCACCAGCACCATCGGCGTTATCACGAAGATAATTCAGTTTATCCGGCGCGGTCATGGTCGGGTCTTTTCTGAATGCCAGCCCCAGTAAACCCACCTTTGTATTGCCCGTTATCGCGTAGAAAACGGCGCGCTGAATGTAATCAGCATTGCGCTTTTTATTGCGTGCAGACTTATCGGACGGATCCAGAAAAGGGAGGTATTCATTCCCGGCGGCCTTTACAGCATCAGCCCCTTTGCACACGTCACGAATTTTTTTCCACACGGGCATTGCCGCCCTGACCTCAGGGCGAACATAAGTAATATCGTTATTGGCCATCAGAATGTCGTGTCCAGTGAAATAGAGAATGCAGGTCGAACGATTGGGAATTGCTTCACAATGAAGTAACCGGCGCCATCGTTGGGGTGATCGTTATCGCTCTTTTTATCCGGTTCGCCGTTTTTATCCCACACCTGTTGTTCCAGGCAGTCGGCATAGACCGGGCAACGGGCCACATTCACCTTGTACCGGCGATCGCCATTACCATTGCAGAACATGGCGTTCATGGAGTTGATGCGGTCCTTTACCGGCGGGTTAGCATCATCAACGATGACGTTAAATCCGGCCTGTCGGAGCTGCTCAATATCTGTTTTGCTGGCGTTGTTTGACTTCCTGGAATCACCAGAGGCATCCGGGTAAATATAAATCTCGCGGACCTTGCGGTAGTCACCGTCGGCATACAGCCAGAAACGTTCCTTGATGATGCGTATCATGTCGGGCGTATCGTAAGCGTTGATAATCTCTGTTACCGCGTGTGGTAAGCCGAGCCGCAATACATGGACGATCCCGGCCATCTTCCCGACGTTGAAATCCATCCCGATATACAGCGCTTCACCTGGCTGCTCTTCCTCACTGGAATTATTCAGCACTCTGTCGAACTGATGATAAATTGTGCCGCTGGTCAGGTTAGTAAACTGGCCGTTCAGATATGCCTTGATCAATTCCGGCGGGTAACTCGCCAGGAGCGAAGGAATATAGTCATCCGGCAGGTTCTTTTCGTTGTCGAATGTCGAAGCCTGTACCAGACCATACATCGACCTCAGTTCAGGCTTTTCCCTCACAGCCTTAACAAACTGGTTATAGACGAACTTAAATCCTTCAGGTGTGGTGGTCACGTCAATGCCATTACGCAGACCATCAACCTTATAACGCATACGCGCGATTATTTTTCGCCACGCCTGACGCGCCTTATCCGCTTTCAGAACGTCGAGTTCATCCACCAGCGCATTGCCGATTTTAAAGCCTACTATCGTGTCGGGCTTTTCCATCGACCGACAAATTGTCGTGCCGCGGTACTGGCGCCCATTGTAGAAATGGACCTCTTTGTTGCTTTCAACGATTTTGACTTTCAGTCCCCAGTCGTGAGCAACTTCTTCCACCGTGGGGTAGAAAATATCGCGGATCTGAGGATAAGTCGGGGCAAAGTAGCCCTGGTTTATTTTGGGGAACTCCCAGAACCCTTTGCATATTCCACCGCAGCCAACCCATGTCTTGCCAGAACCGAAGCCGGCGACGTAGGCCTTAAACTTGTACTGCATCGCAAGGAATTTGGCCTGAGGGATGTTAAGCGTCGGTGCTATCGCCATCCTCTTCCCTCACTCGCGCATCGACTACGTTGATATTGATCGCAACTGGCGTTGGTTCGTCATCTTCCGGGTCAGCGGCCAGCTCTTTACGGAGCTTGTCGATCTCCAGCTGCCGGCGCTCGATTTCAATCTGCTGTAGACGCTGGGCGAACTCACTGTCAGCCAGGCCGAGACGTTTCATCACCGCCTCGTACATGCGCTCACGGCTGATGGCGGTTATCTCAACGCCATTCTTACCAAGCTTCACACCGGAATAGGCAAGCGCAGCATCCGGCGCCAGCTTGCGCGTATCGGCGAAGAAAGGCTGGCCGATGCCATCACCATTACAGCGAGGACATTTCGGGTTAGGCGAGCTGGTATGGTCGTAACCGTAGCCGCCTCTGTCGTTTGGCTCTTTCCCTTTCTTCGCTAAAGCCTCAGCCAGCTTCTCTTCGAACTCAACCGCATCGCGCCATTGATACTGGTGACCGAAGCCCCAGCAGTAACGGCAGCTCCCGCGGCGATACTGTGATAGCTGGTTGGCGTCGAAGGTGGCCAGGCGCCACATCTGCTCAAGCACTTCATCGGCGCTGCCGAGCGTGCGCACAATGGATGCTTTCTGCTGCTGCGCAATGGCCTGCGCAACTGAAGTTTTCTGAAGCAGCTGATAGCCAATTTGTTCAGCAGTCTTCTTGCTATACCCAGCGCGAATGGCGGCCTGCGTGGCGTTGTTGTCCTTCAGGTATTCTGCGACAAATAAACGTTGCTGATCGGTGAGGCCACTATCATCCACCAGCTCTTCTGCGCAGTTTTCCTTTTGCGCAGTGCGCAATTTCTTCTGCGCAGGTTTTTGCGCAATTTGCGCAGAAGGCTTTTTGATGTATCGACGGGCGGTAGCGTAGTTCAGTCCCTGCGCTTCACACCAATCCTTCGGTGATACGCCGGTTGCGGCATGTTCGGACAGGAACCGTTGCTGAAGCTCGCCCCAGTCCGGTTTTGCCATAACTTTCTTCCACTCTTCATCGTTGTGTGCTAAGGATTTATCGATAGGTGGCGATGACAGTATAGGAATTACTTGTTATCGCTAATCTTGGCCATTTTAAATATTGGAAAGAATTCTTTAGGGGTTCATGTGAAAAATTACCAAGAACAAATTGATTCAGTAGCCGGCTGGGCTGCTAGCGGAAAAAAATGGGGCCGCATACCTAACATAGATGGAGGTTATAATCCGGGCAGTAGCGGGGAAAACGTAGTTAAAGGCTTTCTTCCTGGAGACAGGGATAGTGGTGAATTGATAGTAATTTACCAGTGTCACTTACCGTCCCAGGAGAGCTATGCAGTCAGTAATTTCCAGTTTAGCCAGCTTAAATTTTCAGATTGGGAAAAATATATGACCCCGATTAAATAATACCAAAGCCCCAGATTGGGGCTTCTTTAATGCCTCAGCAGTCGTCGTCGGGACGAGCTACTGCCCGACAGGCCCACATGCAGGCCTCCTGCATTTTGGTGCGGGCGATAGCCAGACAGCGGCCAGCCTCATGCGCTTCATCAGAATGATTTGCTGTCATCGCCAACTCATCAGCAACCCATGCCTTCTGCTTCTCAAGCAGCGCGTTAAATTCACGAGCAGCCTTCTTAAGCTCATTCATGTCACTGATTTCTTTCGGACCCAACGTGCGGTAGCCTTTTACAGTGGTACCGTCCTGCGGTTTAGCTTCATTCATTTCGTAGCCCTTTCGGTTGTACCTGGTTTGCTTTTACTAGCTCTTGGGTGGATATTGTTGGGAGGGAAAGCATGGAGATAACCAAATGAAACAGATACTTTTTACATGGTTTGCTTTTACAAATACCTATGCCTGCATCACCGCCAGCATTAACGTGAACAACTCGCTAATGCTTGACTCAGCTGTGCCGTGGATTGTTGGGGTTTCTCTTGGAGTAATCACCAATTACTTATTGGCTAAAAAACTGAAGGAAAGCGGGTTTCTGTAGGCCTTCTGGTTTCTGGCCAGGTTACTTCTTAACGCTGTCCGGCATCACCGCACCAACAACGCCAGCCAGCGCTACGCCGCCAGCGATGAAGGTTTCCTGAATGCCCGGAGGCATCTGATAGCCGAAGACACCGGCAATGACCAGGATGATGCCGCGCCAGGTTGACGGCTCTTTCAGTCGATTAATGAGATAGTTCATATTTCCCTCAAACAAGAATACTTTTTGCCAGGAGATGGCGGGCTTTACGGTCATCAATGCCGTTCTGTCCGCCGTTGATAATCTGAGTGACGCGTGTAAGGTCACCGGGATAACGCAAACAGCCGCGTGAGGTATAGAACCAGGCAGCACTGCGCGCCGCATACTCATCCTGTGCCAGCAATTCAGGCTGTTTAACCAGATCAATCTTCAAAGCATTCCCGCATTCGCGGTAATTGTTCAGGCCGGTGGTCTGGATGAGCCCGCGTCCGCGGTAAAACCAGCCGTCTGTTGCCCCGTTATTCCCCATGCGTTTGCTGTACACCAGATTGGCGATCGCTCGTTGCCTCTCCAGTGGCAACGATGGTTCACCCTGCCGGCGGCCGAGCGAATTAGCCTGACCCTGCGTCAGCCGCCCGGCGCGGACAAAACGATTCAAGCCGGCCACGCTATAATTGAAGCTCTCAACAAGCTGGGTAAATCCCGTGCTTTCATGCCCTACCTGGGCAATGAACATTGCCTGGTCGATAGCGGAAGTGATGCCAAACTCTTTCATCGCGGCTGTAATATGCGGAAACCAGCGCGCAGCTAACCCGGCGCTGATACCAGCCGCCTTCTGGAATTGTGTTTGATTCATTAGTGCCTCAGTGTATCGACCAGACGCGCCACGTTACCCCGAGCCCACAGCACGGCGGCGCATATCATCACGTTTGCCATTACCACCAGCCAGTGGGACTGTACGTAAAGACCGAAGATAAACTGGAAAGGAATACTCGCGTAAATCAATACCAGTAAGTAAGCAATGATGGAGATACCAGGGCGATGCCTAGCACCGCGACGTTGATAAAACATCAAAGCGCAGACAATAACGGCACATATCACCGCATTGGCGAGCGCTGCCGGGTCATTTATTACCATTCGAACCTCCTCCCCTTAATCGGGAAAGTAATCCGAACAGGCTGCTCAAGTCCTGGCTGTTAATGAAAGTCAGGACCTTGATGGTTACAGCAGATGCCACCACCGCACCGAGCGCATCAAGCGGACGATCCGTATAGCCTGTCCATGCAGTAAATTTTGAGCCTAATAACCCTGCAGCCAGAACACCGACAATAAACGACGTCATGAAGTAAGCTATTTGCCTTCCACGTGTCAGGTTTGCGGTCGTAGCCACGTAAAACACTGCGCCGCCAAAAGCCCCAAATACCACGCCAAAATCGGTATGGGTGATAACGCCATATATGACGGAACCAATTAAACCGCCACCAAAAATCAGGCCGGTACCAGTTAAAGGATCTGACATTAAGCCCCCTCTTATTGCTGTGAGTCCTCTCAGAATTGAGGGGAAAAAGAAAAGGCCACGCAATAGCGCAGCCCTTAAATGTTTTTGCTTAGTTGAAGTGCCTTATTCATGGCGAAAAAAAGCCCGCTCAGAGGAACGGGCAGAAAGTAGGCATTCTAGGTAGTAACAAACGAAAACGCACCTAATAGTCCGAGCTACCGATTTACCAGGAGAGCGCTCGCTTTTTCCGTTACTGCCTTTTAAACATAGCTGGAGAAGCCTAAACGGCAACCCACAACCTAATGTCTTAGTAGTATTGCATGGCGCCGGGTGCCTCCCGGTGAGCATGTCCCAGCCGACATGGCCCGCGCTGCATTTACAGATCACTGTAAGTGACTGGTCGCCCCACCGCACAGGGGGATTCACCACACGAATAGATTAACAAGATGTTATTTTTCTGGTCAATAAGATGTAAGCAAATGATGACATGCAGTTTTCTTATTGCTGAGTAACTTCAATCTGGTTCAGGGCTCTCGCGCATGGGCGTTAATGTGTCGTGCAGCACATCTCAACCCAAGAGCCCTGACCGGATTGCAGATACGAAAAAGCCCCGGCATTTGCCGAGGCTTTAAATTTTTTCTTCAACGGTGAACATACAATGCCCATCGTTAGAACAAATTAACACGAATTCGGGAAAAGTAAATATCTCACCGCGTTATTTGTTTGAGTTGCGCCTCTGCCCACGCCTCCTCTATATCGAATTTAGTGATCAATACATCGAAGAACGGTTTAACCGATTTCTTCCAGGTATCCAAAGTGATGGCGTCCGTTATCTGGCAAATGGCCCTATGCACAGCAGTGGAGAGGATTCGCTCATACCCGCGACCGCCACAGCGTTTACAGTTACCCATCACAGGCACTCCCTGCTTCTCCGTCTCATCCTGGTTCACTACCTTCCCCCGACCGTGGCAGTCGTTACAGGCGGCGCTAACAGTCCCTTTTCCCTTGCACTTTTGGCAAAGCACCCGGACCTGCTCCCGGACCGACTTCACCTCCTCCCAGTATGATGGATAGATCCCCTTTGTAACTTTGACCCACTTCGGCGGTTTGCCGTCCGGATACGTTACTTTGTTGGTGAACGCCACTGTGTCGATGAATCCAGACCCGTTGCAGCAGTCGCATGTTTTTTTACTGGAAGCACTGCGGGAGTAATCCTCAAAGGCGTACTCTGCGAGGATCCGTATAACCCGGGGTTTTACGCTTGGCGAGAGCTTTCGCAACGCAGCAACCTTATCGCATTTTGTCAGCGCGTACTCAGCCAATAGTCCTATAGCCCGATCCCGGTCATTGTTGCTTATGCCCATCTTGCCCAGGAAAGCGCTATACCCCATAGCGGCACGTTCCTGGGTCATGCCCATTGCTGCCATGATGTCGGTGCCGGTCAGTGAATCTGAGGCGGTAGCACGCGGAGAATCGCTAATCAGCGTGGATTTTGCGAAGTGGTATTTCACTGTGTTTTCAAGATTCACGCTGCGGCCCTCTTTGGCTGTTTTGGTTTGGTCTGGTTCAGGTTGTGCTTTGCTACTGGCGGCATACTGGCGCGCTTAACGCTCTCGGTTTGGTACTGCATGAAGTGATCGAGGGTCATAGAGATTCCCCAATGATGATCTGCCCTTTCTCGCCCCATATTTTGGTGATGCGGCAATCCCAGACGTGTGAATCATCCTCATAGAGGGCGTCCATTAGGGCTTTCAGCATATTGTCGCAGTCGGGCTTTGACTGATGTGGACGTCCTGCGTATTGCGCTCTCTTTTTCTGACTCCAGCTTTGCGGCATAGGCATGACGAACGTGACGTGAGCGCCGGAGTCTGGCAGGTGAATTTTGCGCAGACGAGCTTCATCACAGAACGCCCGGTAACGTATTACTTCCGGACGCTGCTTCCACTTATCAGCTCTGGTCATCCTGGGTTTGCCGATGGGCGTGATATCGTAGATTTTCATGATTTGATGAGTCCCTCTTTCCGCCAGATTTCCAGGGTGCGCATTACCCCCTCTGCGTGCATCAGGCGCAATTCGTCGTAGGTGAAATCGGTGGTTTTGGTTCTGCCGTCAATTACGTCATGGCACCCGTTGCAGGCGATCGCCGCCTGAGTATCGTCAGGCTTGCATCCTGTGCCGCACGTACCCGCCAGGCGGTAATGCGCCAGCACGCTGGTTTCCGGGTTGCCGTTGCAGTGCCCGGGGATCCGCACGGTACATTCGCGGCCACGCGCCTCTTTGCGTAGGTTCGCCATACTCACCCCCACATCCTGTTACGCCAGCGAGAGTCTGGCCGCGGCGGGTTTTTGTCCTCCACCAGCTGCGCGCTGACGGTCCATGTCATAAAGTCAGGGTTTAAGCTTCGTTCGACCTTTACGCCCCGCTGACGATATCTCGCTACCAATTCTTCGGCCTGCTGGGTTGTGCATTCGAGATGGTGAAACCATGAGTATTTCATCAGCATCACCCCGCGAAGCTTAAAAGCTGGTTGGCGGCGTTTTCAGCTTCCTGCAGGCTGTTGAAAGAACGAGAGAGGATCCACCGCCAGAGAACATCGAGCGATGCTTTGTACAGTTCCTGGAACTCGCATTCGTCCATGCTTGCGAAAGAAATGCTGCTAGGGTGTTTTTTCAGCGTGCCGTCCGGCAGCTGTATGGCGTCATAGTGGCCGGCCTCAACGATGACCCACGCCCGGTAAGCATCGAAGGATTTGCAAATACTGATTGAACCGGATCGCTTCTCGGCTATTCGGTCGAGATATTGCCCGGCGGCATCAAGTAACGCCGATTCACTCCCGCCATATGCAGCAAGGTATTTGGCATAACCTGTGATAAGCCTGCGCTCGTTAGACGAAATCGCCCCGCCGGTTGGCTCCCAGTAATCGAAGCCCAGGTTTAATAGTGCAAAAAATTTACGGTGAAACGCCGGATTGCGGACAAGCTTATAATCGGCTTCCAGAACGGATCCGAGCTTGCATTTTGATTGCAGAAAATCACTGGTCTCCGGCGTCGCGGGGATCAGGATACCTTGAGACTGTTTTATTAAGTGAAGCTGCGCCATCACGTTCTCCGGTGGCGCATTACTGTCAGGTGGCTGGTTGTTCAGACCAGCACTGCAAGTATGATGTAGCTAGCTGTTAAGAGTCAATTTTAGAATTCATTTCCTGAATTATTTCTACCAGGGTTGCTCTTGACCAATGATGCTCATCATGTGTTAATTTTCTCGTAGAGACCTCACCTTTCAGATTAGAAAAAATATACCGCTCATTAGCTTCTAATCGAAATGAACACACTACAGTGCCGCTTCCATCTGTTATAGTGGCCAAAAAAACTCTTTTACTAATTGGTTCAACACCTCTAATTACCCTTTTCTTCGAACGACATTTGCTTACAACATAGAACAATTCACGCCTTTTAACACGTTTAACCACATCACCTCCATATATTGATTAACTGTTACCGAGTTAAACCCATAAATCTCCTAAAAATCACAAGCCTGACCCAATGAAATCATTCAAACAAACACAAACGCCCCAAGGAAATGAAACGACATCGATACAAGCATTACACAACCTAATTAATATCACAACACATAAATACATCAAGAAATATTTCAAAAAAAATTAAAACACAACAAACACAACAACATACCTTAAAGTGACATGTGTTTTAAATAAACACAAATAGCCGCGCAACATCTATGGTGACAAATGAGCATCGAATTACACAAGCAATAAAACAAATTGTTTTGTCAGATAAGAAAACAACCTAAAAAGTTGTTTGATGACAACCCGAGAACATTTGACGTTGTTAATCATGGTAAACGAACCTATTAGGTTGCTTAAAATAAAAACACAGCCTTGATACCAACTTTTATAGCTACACAAAAGTGTTTTGCAGCCTCCCCCTCCCAAAAGTTACTTTTTCCCTTCGCCGGTAAAAGTGTTTTACCAACTGCCAAAAAGTAACTTTTCTTAGGGCAACAGGTAGAGCTCATCACACTACTGCAAAAGTAACTTTACCCAGCAATCGCCAATACCAAATAACAAGAAAGAAGTCAACAGCCATTTTTTGGAGAGATAGGAGGTTATTCTGAAACAACAGAAACAAAAATCCCGCCAAAGCGGGTTTTATCATGCTGCAATACTTTTTTCAGGCAAATCTCCGGCAGATTGGCCCTTACCACCACTTTAGCATGAAGCGGAGTTACCCCATGGGGGAGATTAGACGTTAAACGCCCTTTTCAAGGTTTTACCAGACTAAATTTTATTGTATCCCGATATACTCCTGGATGGCCTGGCACAAACTTACACTTTTTAATAGCAACCTCAGTTACCCTGAAGAAAACCTCATCGCCCGTTATGTCTATTGAGTACACATCGCCTTTATCATTAACCCACGCCGCATAATCGACACTCCCTTCAGTTCTCAATGCCTGAGCCTTGACTGGCATCGCTGGCGTAGGACAACCTATACGCACAGGCGCTATTTCTTCTTTATTATCAACAGCAAATGCCACATTTGATATAAGAACAGCGCAAACCAGAAGTGATGTTTTTTTTAGAAACAATACCATCTTTTGTTTTCCTTGTATCCCTAGGCTACTAAGACGCTTTTTCATGCGACACATGATGGGGTGGACCTACTTCTACATCCCCTCTGGTATAGAGGGAATTATAGTTTAAGTCGCTGCTGCCGTCTGACACATCTGTGGCAAATTAGCACTTATAAGTGCCTCAGTGAATGGCAGCGCACCGCGTACCACTGTCTTGGTCCGCAAAGAGTTAATGCCGCTGCAGATGAGAATGCAGGAATTGAACATATAGCAGGGTGAAGAGGTGATCCGTTTTGCGCCTATTCACCAGATATTGAAGTGGAATGACAAAAAGCCACCGGATATGGTGGCTTTCTCTGTTTACTCAATACTTTCAAACTCATCCTGAAGAATAAGCGAAGCTTGACAAGCTGAATTTAAAGTCCCAGACAACTTGCATAGCAAGCGATAATTATGTGGTGCATCATCACTAATCTTTTCAACAGATAACGTTACTGATTTAGGATCATTCAGTAGCATTTTCTTGATGTCGTTACTCAGATATCTTGGACAATATCCAACAATTTCAGCAGGCTTATCCGCACGAACAATGACAGCATCACCGTCAAATTCATTCTGAGGATCCAAGCAAAGGCGTAAATTTTCACCTGGTTGTAATCCCGTTACTCGCTCATTCGCCATCGAGTTCAGATAGCTCAAGCCATGTAGAAAGAAAAAGTGTTCAAACCTTCCGTTTTCATCAGCTTCGATTTTCTTGAAGATTTGCAGTTGGTCTGTACTTCTCAGTCCACCGGATCGAGCCAAAATGTCAATCGCATTCACGCTATCATCTTCAAACCCAAGCCACTTAATGAAACGTGGATACTCTGGTCGCCTAGGCGACAGAAGGCGGTTTTTGAAAAGAGGAAACAACTCTTCAGAAACATACGTTTCACGGACATCATTCATGCCACTAAAGAATGTAAATTTTGAGGACTTAAGCGCACCCTTTGTGTACTTAAAAACATACCCCGAGTTGCGTTCTTGCAAATTACCGACAACATGCCAGTTTCTGGTATCGGGCTCCTGCCATGCGACGTAAACGGAGTTTGAGTTAGTCATTCTAATAACCTTCTACGATTTTCCATTACCATGAGTGTTGCAAACTCACGCGCGATATCGGAGATACACGATGAGGGCACATTGTTAAACACTTCTCGAATGGAATCTTCTGTTAAAGCGCTCAGCTTACCCAGCCAGTGGTTGCGAGCGGCAGTTCTACCTTCAACAGCGAGCTGAAAGGCTTCAACTGTAAGTAAGGGCTTTCTATCTGTTTTTGCTTTGAAAAGCTCTGAGCGAGCTTTGCTTACAAAGCACGGGATTTGACGATTTTTATCTCTGGTCGTAAGTCTTTCATCGCGTTCATCATCTAACATCTCCCTTCCTAAACTGGCAGCATGGTCATACGTTGGACACAAAAACTGCTCACCAGTTTCATTGTTGAGCATAATCGCCCAATTTTCATGGTGGCGGTCTTGGTTACTAACTAGTGCATCAAGCATTAAGTAACCACAGAACACATCTGCAGCGTTTAACCCGTTTAAATCATAGGGGCTCGGCGGTGGCTGGATCGATGCCTTATCCAGACATCCTAAAACTCTTGTAACCGTGTGTTCTCGAACCCTTACAGGCTTTTCACCTGCCTGCAAAGGTTGAGGATAGTCAGCCGTGGAACTGTGTAAAACCTCATTCCCCATAACCATTCGAAAGCCAAATGGGATAAGATTCTGACTAACAACACCAAATCTATCATTACACGTAGCCAAATCATAGTTTGCATGCGGAATGTGCAGTATGTGACAAAGCTCTGCCGCACATTTTTCAGACCAGTGCTCACCAGTTCCAACCCTAGAATACTTGAACAGCTGTAAATTATCAGTGTCATTTGCGTAATAGAACCAAAACTTTTCTTTAGTCCCTAACTGTTCCAGATCGTTAGCAACCGGGCTAAGCGTTACCAGTTGGTAGGTCATATAGCTTCCCTGATTGGGTGGAGGGTATTTTTAGTGAACCCATTTTAACCATACAACACAGGAAACCCTAGATGTTGGGTAACAATAGAATAATACTGTATGCATGTCCAGCAAAATACTACCATACAACACTTACCCGTAGCGCACTCGTATCCCCGTCACGCCTGCCCGTTTTGTGTCGTGTTTTTCATGCTCCTGCACGAGATATGAGAAAGCCCGCCAGAACTGGCGGGCCGGATACATTTCACCCTCAGTCCAGTATCCCTCGGTATCTTTGATACATAGAATTTGCAGTGAGTTGCTCATTTGTCTGTCCCTTCTAACGCCGCTGCTATCTCTTCGAAAAAGCCATCTCGGGTATGGCTGGTCATTGCTGGTAAAAATACGGACATCAGCCTGTTTGTGTTGCAGTTCTCATCGTCTGCGAACAGAGCGATTTTTTTATCCAAGCGCACCTTCGCTTCCTGCAACTGCTCGTTTTTCTTGTTAGTGCGCTGGATATAGTCGGCAATGATTTCTATAGCCTTGTTTGTGTATTTTTCGACGTGTTCAGTCATGTGAACCACCTATCGCCTCAATCGTTTCCAATAACAACCGGCGGCGCGTATTTTCTGCAAAGTGACGGCGCCCGGTTTCTTTGTGGTAAAACTCGTTTTTGCCGACGACCCACATCCGCTCTGTCTGGTGCAGTTTTTTTACCTTCGGACCGTCTTTGGTGATCACGGTGCCGGTATGGGTTTTTACGATTGTCATACGGCCTCCCCAAGCACCCAACGGAGTGCGCTCGCATACTCACCCTCGGCAGATTCCAGGGCTTTTGTGATTTCTTTGCGGGTTTTCAGGCGAGGCTTTGCATCACCGAGGACCTGACGTTGCCGACGGGCTTTTTCGTGGCCTTTGGTACCAGCTGTCGCCAGCTCGATTTCTGCCACTTTTTCCCGCTGCTCTTCAGGTGGGAGCACACCAAGCTGTCGCGCCTGGGTAATGGTGACTGTACCAGCCTCCACCGCTTCCCTGACGGCCTGAGTAGCATCGAGGAGGGAGAGCGTTGCTCGAACGGTCTGAACGCTGCAGCCAAACAACACCGCAATATCGTCCTCATCGAGCCCACGGTCGAGCGCGTCTGACATTTTTTTAGCCCGGCCAAGCGGCGTATCAGGTCGGCGAATTTCGTTTTCGCTGACCATGTATTTAGCCATCTGGTTTGCTGATCCGCGCTTAACGACCCCAGGAACAAGCAGTGGGTCTTTGCCTTCTTTCAGACGGAGTTTATTTGCCTCAAGGGTATGTTTAACGCGCTGACGGCCAACAACTACGCAGGTGAGCCCCGTTTCAGGGTCTTTCCAGACGATGATTGGCTCCAGTACCCCCAGCTCCGCAATGTTCAGTACCATCCCTTCCTCGATCGGCAGGTGTACACGCTCATCGTAAAGTGGGTGGGTCTTATCGGTGACCAGGTGCAGGTTTTCAGGCTCGAAATTGAGCACGTTTGTTTTGCCGCTGGCACCGTATACATCGATTGAATTCTTAGCCATGAATAGCCTCCTGAACATCTAAAACTCGCTGAAAAACAGGGCTGCCAAGCAGGCTGTAATTCATCCCAACAGCAACTTTCGGCACAAGGCCAAAACGCTTCATGTCAAAGTCGTTGACGGCCCGCTGATCGCGGAACAGCCCCAAACGACCATGCCGGACAACCTCGCCGGTCGCTTCTGCTTCGGAAAAATACCGCTGGACAGTAGCGCGGCTCAGCCCCATTTTTTTCATTGCCTCGGTGGTCGTGAGGCGCCCCTGATGCCTGGTGATCCGAATCACTGCGCGGACGTACTCTCTGCGCTCAACTGCTGACAATGCTCTAGCCATGATTCCGCCCTCTGCCTAAACCGAATTTCGCGCGGATTTCCGCAATTTTGTTTAAGCCCTGCTCGTTACTCAGCGGACGTCCGCCAAGCTTTGGGATCTGTTTAACCGGATCGGGAATCACTTCCCCGGCATTCAAGCGACGAACCATACGCAGCAGCTCATCCTGCGCCTTACGTCGCAACTCAGTGTCGCTGAGGCCGTTTGCGCGCATGTCTGCGTACAAGCCAGTAACCATCCAGTAGCAGGCTTTGTGTTTAAGCGTTAACGGTTCGATTTTGTGCTCAGGCCATGGGTACGACTCAGCGTCTGGATACTGGCCGCGAGTCCGGCAATACTGGTAAACCATTTCAACCAGCTCACTCGCATCTGGCAGGCCTACAGTTACCGCCTCCTCAGAACGACACCAGGCGACGAACTGTCCCGGTGATGGCATGAATGGTTTTTCCTGTTTGCGCGCAACCCGCATTCCTGCGTTAATCTGCTCAACCGTGGTGATCCCGTTCTCTTTGAACGCCAACAACCACTGGCGACGCATCTCGTTGAGGTCTTCCACTGATTTGTTGGCCAGCACCGGGAAGACGGCAAGCAGCTGGCGGAACAGCTCGTTGAAGATCTCTGCAGTCTTGGCCGCCTGGCGCTTTACTGCCTGCTCGTCCTGCATTTCCGGAAGCCCGGCAGCCACTCGCTGGAAGTTTTCACGGTCGAAGTTGTGCATGCTTTCTGCGATAGATTTCATTCGAGTACCCCGTCGATCCAGTCTGTGTTGTCCAGCGCACTGGCGCCTGATGAGTTTCTTGATGGACCATGGCTGCGCAGGCGTTTAGTTGTGAGCTGATCCCATTTCTTACGTAGTTTTGAGGGGCAAAGGATGTTTTCCTGCCAGAAACCGTCCTCATTTGCCCACTTGAACAGTTCGCAGATCTCATAGTGAGTGCGCTTGTCCTGCAGACGCATCAGGCGGATGGTGTTCGCCCATTCAACCCAGTTCGGCTCAGAGAGGGAGGCATTCACGGTCAGGGCTTTATCGAAAATCCATCGCGCGGCTTTGAGGTCGTCAGCTGTTCCCCAGGATTTACCCGCAGGGGTATAAATCCCATCGGCCGCTTCTGGATGACGAGAGAGAAACTTCAAGGTTTCCTCGTTTCGGGATTCTTTAGAATTCCGAGACGAAGAAGATCTTTTACTATTGTTCTTGTTCTTGTATTGGGTGTCTCCCGTTTCCGGGAAAGGTTTTCCCGTTTTCGGTAACACTTTTCCCGATTCCGGGAAGAGTTTTCCCGTTTTCGGCTTGTCTAAAATCCACTCAGATAGCTCAGTATTTATACCGACAATTTTCATCACTCCCTGCTTATGAGCGAAGATAATTTTCCGCTCCGCGAGAGATTTGATTGTGTCGGAAATATGCGACTCTCCGAGGTCTGTCAGCTCAGCAATCACCGTGTTTGTTACTCGGTCCTGCTTCTTGTTCCATCCATAGGTAAGCCAGATAACAGCCTCAAGACACTGCCACTCACGACCTGACATCCGCAGACGCGGCTTGAGCTTCTGTATCTCGTTTGCGATCTTGGTATACCCGTTAGCCAGGTCGGCCATTTGACCTCCCGAACGCTCGGTTTTAATCGGAAAATTGATAACTTCAGCGGTATTTGACATACTCACTCCGTGAACTAAGAGCCCTTTTTTCACACCCCGAAGACTGGCTGTGTTGGCGCACAACAGTCTTCACCCTTTCAGAACAACCCAGCCTGATCGCCGCCCTTTCGCACTTTCCGCTTTGCTTCCCGGCGTTCAGCTGCGCTGGTCTGCTTCTCAGCCCATAACTTTGCGTATCGCATAACATCGTCAAACATTCCCCCTTTGCGGCTTGCCTGTGACATCCGCTTGTACATATCGACCGCCTGGTATGCCCCCCCCTGAGCCACTGCTTGCGTGAAGCCCTGGCGAAGAAGTTCCTCGCGGACATTCTTTTCAATAAATTCGATGTGATTCATGGAACCTCGCTTACATCACGCCGAGCATTGAGCTCACGATCGTCATCAGCGCTCCTGTCTGCTCAGGCATTAGCCTGAAAAGCGACGCAATCCCCTCGCTCACTTCCTTCAGTTTCTGGTGCTCTGGCGCGTTCAGCATCACCGCCTGCTTTGCTTCAGCGCATTCCTTCATGGCCGAAGACAGGCGCGACAAAATATCGTCCTGAGGCATCAGACGATGTCGGAACTCCAGCGGAAGAACGGCCATGATTGCCGGGGTAAGAAGGCGAACGTACTCGCGATAGCGCTCAGATTCGGCCGGGTTGTCCAGGTAGCGAAAAAGCTTCTGTCGGGCACGGCTGATATCATCAGGGAACGCGATCTCCTCGCCGCCCTGCTGGCGCCACTCATCGATGATATGTGCCGACACAACATCCTGGCCCTCAGCTGCAGCCCAGGCGCGAACAGCAGAGCGAATAGCGTCGTGATCTGACTCTCTCAGCTGATTTCGCTTTATCAGAGCGCCGGTGTTGAATCCGGTATTTTGTTGAAAGGGAAGTGTTTGCATGTTCAGCCTTCCTGTTTCGGCAGGCCATCAGTTGGGTTTGGGTACGCCTCAGGATCAATTTCATGAGGCGTTACTTCCCAGTTAAGAAAACGGCATAGCGGGACGATGCGTTTTTGAGGCACTCCATTCTCGTAAATCCACTTACCAACAGCCTGACCGCTGATGCCAAAGTGCTTTCCGATACAGGCACGAGATGCTGCCTTACTGATTTTTTGTTGCGTCTCTTTGTTCATGTGCTCTCCTTGGTTTGATGGAGAGAAGCATACATGACGAAAGTTTATGTTTCAACAAACGAAAGAAATTGTTTTAGTGCTGAGTGAAACCTTAGGTTGTAAAATGCACTTATGAATGAGATCACTTACCCAGTTTTTGCCAAAAGAATTCAACAAGTCATGACTGAAAATGGCTGGAATAAATCCGATCTAGCCAAGAGGGTCATGCTCTCGCACACTGCTGTGCAAAATTGGGCTAAAGGGAAAAGTGTTGCGAGTGGTGAGAGGTTAAAGCGCCTTGCTGCAGCAACAGGAAAACCAGAGCACTGGTTCTTTCTTCCCTCAGATGAAACTGATGATGAGCCTGATCAGACGTTATCATCAAATCGTGACCTGGACGAAAAGGAGCTAATGATACTCTCGCTCTTTAACCAACTTCCTGAGTCCGAGAAGTTGCGTCTTATCCTTCACACCAAAGGTGTCCTGCACGATATCGAATTGCTTAAGAACGACGTTTACGACCTCATAAACAATCAAAAAAAATAGAAAACGTAACCCCGTCCAACCAATGGCACCTTTGCGGTGCCATTTTTTTTGCTCGAAAACGAAATAAATACTTTCATATTCACTTTACAACCGAAACTTTATGTTGCATCATTTATCACATCGACAACAAACGCATTGTTGTCAGGTGGTAAACGTTCCGCTGGCCGGCGACAAGGCAGAGGTTGAAATGAGTAAACAAGGCATCAGAGCCATGGTCATTTCGGCAGTAATTGGACTCTTCATCTGGATCGCGCTTATCAGCGCACTGAGGGAGTTATTTCTATGATTGATTTCGCACGCAAACCCGCTCGTCAGCAGGCTGTTCGTTTAAATCCGCTGTCAGCTTTCATCCGCCGGGTGTGCTACATGCTCGCGCAAAAAGGAGACCCTTCATGAGCACGATGTTTGCCTTGGTTCTCACCGTCAGCATGCTGACGGGCGGTAATCAGGATGTCCTGCTCGGCGTTTACGACACTGAGAATGACTGCAAGGCAGCTGCAGAAGACCAACACGTGAAAGCTGAATGTTATCCGCTGAAAGGTGTACTGGATGAGCATCCGGCCGGGTTTACGGTGCAAATGTAGGGGGGAGGAATGCAGAAGAAATGCGGTTACTGCCGTAAAGCAATCGAGGGAAAACCAGTGGTAAGCACCCTGTTGTATCTCCAGGGGAACCAGCTCGCACGGAAAGAAAAAGAGTATTGCTCAGAACGTTGCGCCTCTCACGACCAGATGGCTCACGAGGGCTAACGTAAACCCGCCGAAGCGGGCTGTACGTCCGGTGCCACCGACCAAAGTTACACCGGAAATTACCAAAACCAATGACCACCCTGAATGGGCGCTACCAATGGCCCGGGGGATTCTACATCCAAAATAGAGGCTATCACATGGAATATTTTTATCTGATAAAAGCGACTCAAAAATCGGGTAAAGCTGATGCCGTAATCTGGCGCACTAATAAATCAGAAGCTCGCGCCCTTCTGCAGCTGGACGTCGATCTGGAAGACGCAGGGATCGAAACAGGCCGCGGCAAAGACTATCAAAAACCAATTCGCACCGATTTCCCGGTATTCAACGACCTGCCGGCGGAGGGTGTTCTCGATTACTCATGGTGCGAACGCTACCAGCTCGGCGACGATGGCCGTACCTGGACTCTTAAGCCAGGACAGGCGTCTGCTGATGTTCATCACGGCGATGATGACGGAGTATCCGCTGAGCCCGTTAGTGGGATGCTGGCTGATGCCAATACTACTGGCGATGCGGCACAAGGTGAGACCGTGGAAACTTTCGGCAGCGATGAATACCAGGACGATTCAAGCGCGCTTTTTAACGTGGCAGAACTCCCCTTTCGCGCTCAGCTGCTGGCGCAGTATATGGCCGAAGAGAGTCACGTTTATCATATCAGCATGCCTCACCGGCAGGAGCTGTCAGTTCTGGAAATGGACACTGATAACGCAGCCGTCCAGGATCTGATTCTGGCCGCCGAGAATATCCCTGAAATCAAAAAATACGATATGCCGACGCTCTGGAAATTCACCAGCGCCAATAAAAAAGTCTTCCCGGAAGGGAAACGGCATGAGCTCGGCAAACGTATTCAGTTTGCAAAGCTGTGGTTCGCCACGAACGCGATCGACCGCGGCATTCTCACCAGGGAATGGGCTGCCGGTAACTGCATTTCTTCGATTTTGAAAACTGATGCAGGAACTAATGCTGGCGGCGGTAATAAAACCGATCGCAACCCTGACTACACCCATACCCTTGATACGCTCGATGTAGAAATAGCCCTGGCCACAATGCCAATGGATTTCGATATCTACAATTTCCCGGCATCAATTCACCGCCGGGCCAAAGAGATCGTTCAGAAGAAAGAAAGTCCGTTCAAGGAATGGTCGGCAGCGCTGCGCAAGGTTGCAGGCATCCTGGATTATTCCCGCGCCGCGATTTTTGCCCTTATTCGTGGCGCCACCAGCGACATTCATCATTTCCCGGTAAGTCTGCAGACCTATATCAATGCGAACCTGACCGAGCATAAGCATGACGCCCCTTCTGCTGAGACTCTTGAAAAAGCTGGTCATGTTTCATCTGCCGCCGTCACTCTGGACGCTGTGAAAAAGGCTATCGATGGAGATGAAGGTGTGCCTGACCTGGAAACTCTCCCAACTGACTTTCAGGTAATTGGCACCGAACTGGTGAAAGAAGCTCAAAAGAAACGCCCTGACGCTAATCAGGTTCTGGCCGCCGAACGTGGCGAATATGTCGAAGGCATCAGTGACCCCACGGATCCGAAGTGGATAACCGAAGACCTGACCAAACCCAAACAGCCTGAAGTTTCAAACATGGGCAATGGTGTTTTTTCGATTGATGGTCTGATGGATAGCCAGCCAGCACCAGCACTTTCTATCGTGGACCAGGCGCGCCAGCGCGCTGCAGAAGAAAAATTACATCCAGCTAATTCCGGGGAAACCACCAGCGATGTGCAGATGGAAACGGCTCAGCCGGTCGAAGACGAAAATGATAATGCGGTATCAGCAGGCGAAGGCGCTGATGAGCCTCCTGCGCAAACAATTGCCGTGAACATGAGCAAAATACTGGCTGAACGCTGCCCGGATCTTACCGCCGAAGTGCTGAAAAGCCAGGTTTCAGAGAGTGCTCATAGCGATGAAGAGGAAGAGGCTGAACAAGCAGCGCCAGCATGGCCGGAGTATTTCGAGCCTGGTCGATATGAAGGCGTGCCAAATGAGGTCTACCACGCCGCTAACGGCATCAGCTCCACGATGGTTAAAGATGCCCGGGTATCGCTGATGTATTTCGAGGCGCGCCACGTATCCAAAACCATCCAGAAGGTGCGCTCTCCTGTTCTGGATATGGGCAATCTGGTGCATGCACTGGCGCTGCAGCCTGATCAGCTGGAAAAAGAATTCAGTATCGAGCCGGAAATCCCGGAAGGTGCCTTCACCACGACGGCGACGATCCGCGCATTTATCGACGAATACAACAACGGGCTTCCGGTTTTACTCAGCGCAGATGACATCAAAAGATTCCTGGAGGAATACAACGCGAACCTGCCCGCCCAGGTTCCCTTGGGTACATCAGTTGAAGAAACCGGCCAGGGTTATATGTCTTTACCTGCTGAGTTCCAGCGCATTGAAGACGGTCAGAAGCAAACCGCCACCGCAATGAAGGCCTGCATCAAAGAATACAACGCCACCCTGCCCGCCCAGGTGAAAACCAGCGGTGGCCGCGATGCCTTACTGGAACAGCTGGCGCTTATTAATCCTGACATGGTTACTCAGGAAGCACAGAAGGCGCAGCCCCTGAAAGTCTCTGGCACAAAGGCCGATCTGATTCAGGCCGTGAAATCGGTAAAACCGGATGCCGTGTTTGCCGACGAGCTGCTGGATGCATGGCGCGAGAACCCGGAAGGAAAAGTGCTGGTTACCCGCCAGCAGCTGGCTACGGCACTGGCCATTCAGAAAGCACTGTTGAATCACCCGACCGCTGGCAAGTTGTTGACGCACCCGAGCCGTGCCGTCGAGGTGAGCTATTTCGGCATTGATGAGGAAACCGGGCTGGAAGTTCGCGTGCGCCCTGACCTTGAGATAGACATGGGCGGCCTGCGCATTGGTGCGGACCTGAAAACCATCAGTATGTGGAACATTAAGCAGGAAGGCCTGCGCGCGAAGCTGCACCGGGAAATCATCGAGCGCGATTACCACCTGAGCGCGGCTATGTACTGCGAAACCGCAGCCCTTGACCAGTTCTTCTGGATATTCGTCAACAAAGACGAGAACTACCACTGGATCGCCATCATCGAGGCATCCGAAGAAATGCTGGAACTCGGCATGCTGGAATATCGCAAAGCAATGCGTGCCATCGCGAACGGTTTCGACACTGGCGAATGGCCGGCGCCGATTACCGAAGACTACACCGAAGAACTTAACGATTTTGATATGCGCCGTCTCGAAGCGCTGCGCGTACAGGCATAAGGGGGAACAGTCATGGAAAACACTAACATTGTTACAGCCGAACAGCAGGCACCAAACACCATTTCAGCTAGCAACGCGATCTTTAACGTTCAGGCTCTCGGTCAGTTAACTGCTTTCGCAAACCTTATGGCTGATTCACAAGTGACAGTGCCAGCTCACCTTGCAGGTAAGCCAGCCGATTGCATGGCCATCGTTATGCAGGCTATGCAGTGGGGCATGAATCCCTATGCAGTCGCGCAAAAAACGCATCTGGTAAACGGCGTGCTCGGATATGAAGCCCAGCTCGTCAACGCGGTAATCGCCAGTTCCAGCGCTATTAACGGTCGATTTCATTATCGCTACGGCGGCAACTGGGAACGTTGCACAAGGACGCAGGAAATTACCAGGGAAAAACACGGTAAAAATGGGAAATACAGCGTTACAGAACGGGTGCGCGGCTGGACTGATGAAGACGAAATCGGGTTATTCGTCCAGGTCGGCGCGATTCTGCGCGGTGAATCAGAAATCACCTGGGGGGAGCCACTTTATCTCTCTGGAGTCGTCACACGTAATTCTCCTTTGTGGGTTTCTAACCCGAAACAGCAGATCGCTTATCTGGGCGTCAAATACTGGGCACGGCTGTATTGCCCGGAAGTCATCCTGGGTGTTTACAGCCCGGATGAAGTTGAACAAAGGACCGAGCGAGAAATAAACCCGGCGCCGGCGCAAAGAATGTCTGTCGCAGAGATCACCAGCGGAACAGACATCACCACCAGCGCGCAGGATTCAGCTCTCAATATTGATTCCCTGGCAGATGATTTCCGTGACCGCATTGAGCGCGCCGAATCGGTCGATGCAGCAAAAGCCATCAGGGCGGATCTGGATAAAGAGAAAGCTGTGTTGGGCACTGTTCTTTTCACCGAACTGAAAGGTAAAGCCGTGCAGCGTTATTTCATGGTAGACGCCCGAAACAAAGTTGAGGCCGCCATAAATTCACTCCCTAATCCGGGGGATCCGGAAGCAGAAGCATTATTCGCGAAGGCAGAAAGCACCTTGACCTCATCGCGCCGCCACCTCGGTGATGAACTGTATGACCAGTTCCGCATCACCCTGGACGACATGAAACCAGAATACGTGGGCTAAGGGAGGCGGGAGGGCTCGCCCTCCCGGTAACGATATGACGAAAATTACTGAACGCGGAATGATTTTTAACGCTGAGATGGTGCGGGCGCTGCTGAGCGGCAGGAAGACGCAGACCCGGCGAATCATCAAGCCGCAGCCAGAGGCAACATTAAGCGGAAGTTTATCCGGTAAGTGGTTAAGCAGACCTCTTAACGGACTGTTGTTGCCGAAAATTGAAGATATCGCAATCCATTGTCCGTTCGGTGTCGTCGGTGATCGCATCTGGGTGCGAGAGACGTTTCAGGGGCCACTGTTCGACTACGACCTAATGGATAGCTATTGCAAAGACCCCACTCCGTTTGAGAAGCCTGAATTCTGCGTTTACAAGGCTGATGGAGTGCCAGCGCCAGAGTTTTACGATGCAGATGATGAACTGCATTGCTGCTGGCGACCATCTATCCACATGCCGCGCTGGGCCAGCCGCATTCTTCTGGAAATCACCAACGTGCGGGTTGAACGACTGAAGAGCATCAGTGACGGCGATGCGATACGCGAAGGGTGCAGTACCGCCGACATGAAGAGTGGCGACTGTGTAGCTGATGTGTTCGCGCGCCTGTGGGCGTCAATCTACGGCGACGAATCCTGGAATTCCAATCCGTGGGTTTGGGTTATTGATTTCAAACGAATTGAGGAGCTGACAGCATGAGTCTTAAACATCGATTACCTGAGCTGGAAGCCAGCATCGACCCGGCAGCATTGCGCGCTGCCGCCGATGAATATTCGGATCTGCTTCTGACTTTGTGCTTGTGCATGAAGATGGCCGGCCCCACCCGGGCTAACGTGCGCGCCTGCGCCAGCGAGCTTAAAAAGCGCATGACAACTTGGCACAGCCATAAAGAGCTCAATGCAATTCTGTCCAGTTGGGATCCCGTTGGCTATGTTCTCGGCCTCCGCCGTGAAGCGAACGACAACGCGCGCGCAGCTGGCGATCCAGTTGATGTTTTTGTGTGAGGTGAATATGCGACTGATTAACCGAAGCAAGCAATCACCGCTGGGCCGCCAGGCTTGTGATGCCGCACTGGCAAAACATGTTGAGCTTTATGGCGCCTACGGGCGACAGAAAACGAAGAGAACTTATACGGTGGTGGTTCAAGGCTCAAAGATCACTGTAGAAGTTGTAAACAGAAAAAGTAGCTATGTGGCCACAGCCATGAGCTGCGCGCGCCGGCTACACCATCTGCCTGGACAATGTAACTAAGAGGTTTTTATGACTAATACATCTCATAAATCAGATGAAATTTTGATAACCGATGACGTTCTGTCCAGATACAAAATTTCGCGCAGCACACTCTATTTCTGGAGCACCCCATCCCGGATGCCCTCTTACTTTGCTCAGCCATTCCCGCAGCCTAAAATAAATGGCAGCCCTAAAAGGTGGAGACTTTCAGACCTGCTGGCCTGGGAAGATAACGTGGGGATCAAACCAGAGGCTGACCAACCAGCTTCTCAAGGTGATCCTGCCAAACAGCAAGCCAGTGACGCTGATCATCCAGATAATCATGCAGGTTATAACGTGCCATGACACCTGCCATATGATGGCCAAGCAGTTTTTCCACAACATGTGGCGGCGCACCTAATTCAGAAAGGCGTGTCGCCACTGTTCGCCTGAGGTCATGGAGAGACCAGGGTTTCATGCCTGTTTTAGCTATAATCTGAGCAGAAAACAGAGCGATGTTTGGTTGTAGTGGCGGTCTGTCATCTTCTGGCCCTCTGTAGCGTGACAGTGTCACAACGTGTTTTGAAACTGACGTTTCCTTCTCTGCTAACATCATTCTTACTACTGCCTCGGGAAGTGCCCTTCTGACCGATTTCCCGGTTTTATAATCGCTTGCCGGAATGGTCCACGTTTGCTCATGGAAATCGAACCACTCCCATCTTGCTGTCCTGATCTCTGTACTCCGGCAGCCAGTCATGATGAGAAACTTCATTATCAGCTGTTGTCTGTACTTCAATTCAGGAAGGATATTCCAAACTGTTTTGATTTCCTCATCACTCAATCTGCGATCTTTTACGGATGCTGTGAGACCTACGTCAGAGCGCCTAAGGCTCTCAATTGGGTTCACATTAATTACCCCTCGATTGGAGCAAAAACGGAACGTACGCTGCATCAGCCCAAGCATCTGACCAGTGACAACTCTTCGCCCCATGCCATCAAAAAGGTTAAGCCAGTGCGCTTTAGTGGTCTGATCAACAATCATGTTCCCCAGCACAGGCGCTATATGGTTATTGAAGTCCCGTCGGTTAACCTTGATTTTCACAAGACCTTCAGGGATGCAGTAATACTTTTCCCAGTAATCGAAAGCCTCTTTAACGGTGAGTGCTTCGACTTTTTTCTGTTTCTCCAGAACTGTTTGCCGTCTCGGATCGAGTCCTTCTGTCAACCAGGCCCTGAACTGCTGTCTACGTTCGCGAGCTTGAGATAAGGAGGTGGTGGGATAATCGCCAATCGTTAGCTGAGCGGCTTTCCCGTTCCATCTGTAGCGGTAAAAGAATGTTATACTGCCGGAAGTAGACAACCGGACATTCAGACCATGAGCGTCCGATATGACCTCGATCTGGTCTCTCTTTTTGCCAAGAGCTTTTCTTAACTTTGTGTCGGTAAGCAATGTGTACACTCCGGAAGACGATATACACATCAGTGTACACATTTTACTTAAATTGATAACCTTCAAATCAATGCAGAACACACAAAATTAAAGCACTCTATGCTGGCAAGGTGTTGGTATTAGCGGAATTTTTGAAAAGACTTAAAGCATGACTAACAAACTTAAAACGGATTCATATGCCCTACGATAGCGTTTATCTGGAAAAGCGTCCGCCCGGCGCGCTGCGCACCGTATGGCGTAAATTCTATGGCGACACCACGGCGATGATCGGCCTGTACGGCTGCGCGGGGCTGCTGCTGCTCTGCGTCTTCGGCGGCTGGTTCGCCCCCTACGGCATCGACCAGCAGTTCCTCGGCTACCAGCTGCTGCCGCCATCGTGGTCGCGCTATGGCGAAGTCTCTTTCTTCCTCGGGACCGATGACCTGGGGCGCGATGTGCTCAGCCGGCTACTGAGCGGCGCGGCGCCGACCGTCGGCGGCGCTTTTGTCGTCACCCTCGGCGCCACGCTGTTTGGCCTGGTGCTGGGCGTCATTGCCGGATCGACCCACGGCCTGCGCTCGGCGGTGATGAACCATATCCTCGATACCCTGCTCTCCATCCCCTCGCTACTGCTGGCCATCATCGTCGTCGCCTTTGCCGGGCCGCACCTCAGCCATGCGATGTTTGCCGTCTGGCTGGCGCTGCTGCCGCGGATGGTGCGTTCCGTCTACAGCATGGTCCACGATGAGCTGGAGAAAGAGTACATCATCGCCGCCCGCCTCGACGGGGCGTCGACGCTGAATATTCTGTTGTTCGCCATTCTGCCCAATATCGCCTCCGTCCTGGTGACCGAGATCACCCGCGCCCTGTCGATGGCTATTCTGGATATCGCCGCGCTGGGCTTTCTTGACCTCGGCGCTCAGCTGCCTTCGCCGGAATGGGGAGCGATGCTGGGCGATGCGCTGGAGCTTATCTATGTTGCGCCGTGGACCGTGATGCTGCCCGGGGCCGCGATTATGCTCAGCGTACTGCTGGTCAACCTGCTGGGCGACGGTATTCGCCGGGCGATCATTGCCGGGGTAGAATAATGCCGTTACTCGATATTCGTCACTTAACCATCGAATTTAAAACCAACGAAGGCTGGGTGAAAGCCGTCGATCGCGTCAGCCTGACCCTGACCGAAGGCGAAATCCGTGGCCTGGTCGGGGAATCCGGCTCCGGGAAGAGCCTGATCGCCAAAGCTATCTGCGGCGTGACAAAGGACAACTGGCGGGTCACGGCCGACCGCATGCGCTTCGACGACATCGACCTGCTGCGGCTGTCGAACCGCGAACGCCGAAAACTGATCGGCCACAACGTGTCGATGATATTCCAGGAGCCGCAGTCGTGCCTCGATCCCTCTGAGCGCATCGGCCAGCAGCTGATCCAGAGTATCCCCGGCTGGACCTACAAAGGGCGCTGGTGGCAGCGGCTGGGCTGGCGCAAGCGTCGGGCCATCGAGCTGTTGCACCGCGTCGGGATTAAAGATCACAAAGACGCCATGCGCAGCTTCCCCTATCAGCTGACCGAGGGCGAGTGCCAGAAGGTGATGATTGCCATCGCCCTGGCCAACCAGCCGCGCCTGCTGATCGCCGATGAACCGACCAACGCCATGGAGCCAACGACTCAGGCGCAGATTATCCGCCTGCTGACGCGGCTCAACCAGAACAACAACACCACCATTTTGCTGATCAGCCACGACCTGCAGATGCTCAGCAAATGGGCGGATAAAATCAACGTCATGTACTGCGGGCAGACGGTGGAGAGCGGGCCCAGCGAAGAGCTGATCACCCTGCCGCATCACCCCTACACCCAGGCGTTAATCCGCGCGATCCCGGATTTTGGCAGCGCCATGCCGCATAAAAGCCGCCTCAACACCCTGCCGGGGGCGATCCCGCTGCTGGAGCAGCTGCCCATCGGCTGCCGGCTGGGGCCCCGCTGCCCGTACGCCCAGCGCGAGTGTATTGAAACGCCGCGTCTTACCGGGGTGCGCAATCACCTGTACGCCTGTCATTTCCCGCTGAACATGGAGAAAGAGTGAAATGGTCGAAACATTGCTGGAAGTGCGCCAACTCAGTAAGACCTTTCGCTACCGCACCGGCTGGTTTCACCGCCAGACGGTGGAGGCGGTTAAGCCGCTGAGTTTTACCCTGCGCGAACGGCAGACGCTGGCGATTATCGGCGAGAATGGCTCCGGAAAATCCACCCTCGCGAAGATGCTGGCGGGCATGGTGGAGCCCACCAGCGGCGAGGTGCTGATCGACGACCATCCGTTGACCTTCGGGGATTACTCCTACCGCAGCCAGAAAATTCGCATGATCTTTCAGGATCCGTCGACGTCGCTAAACCCGCGCCAGCGCATCTCGCAGATCCTCGATTTTCCGCTGCGGCTGAATACCGATCTCGACGCCGAAGCGCGACAGAAGCAGATCATCGACACCCTGCGCATGGTCGGCCTGCTGCCGGACCACGTCAGCTACTATCCCCATATGCTGGCCCCGGGTCAGAAGCAGCGTCTTGGCCTCGCCCGGGCGCTGATCCTGCGCCCGAAGGTCATCGTCTGCGATGAGGCGCTGGCCTCGCTGGATATGTCGATGCGCTCCCAGCTCATCAACCTGATGCTGGAGCTGCAGGAGAAACAGGGCATCTCCTACATCTATGTCACCCAGCATCTGGGCATGATGAAGCACATCAGCGATCAGGTGCTGGTGATGCATAACGGGGAAGTGGTTGAGCGCGGCAGCACCGCCGATGTGCTGGCCTCACCGCTGCACGACCTGACCCGACGTCTGATTGCCGGCCACTTTGGTGAGGCTCTCACCGCCGACGCCTGGCGCAAAGACGGCAAATAGCGTCGTCTCATTCACCTCGCCCGCTGACCTCACGCCGGCGCGTGGCCAGCGGTTCGCTTAAGGATGGCCACCGCGCTGGCAATGTCCGGCGCCAGCCAACGATCGTCCTCCCAGCCAGGCACGCTTTCGCGCAGCAGGTCTCGCGCCCGGCGCGTGCCCGCGGCCAGCTTCTGCGGCTCGTGAAAATCGAGCCCCTGGGCAGCGAGTAAATATTCGATGCCGAGGATCTGATAGAGGTTGCCCAGCAGGCGCTGCAGTTTCAGCGCAGCGCTGGTGCCCAGACTTAAATGATCCTCCTGCAACGCCGAGGTAACAAAATTATCCAGCACCGCTGGCTGCGCCAGCTGCTTGTTTTCCGCGCACAACGACGCGGCGACGTACTGGGCAATCATCATCCCTGAATTCACGCCCGGTCGGGCGACCAGGAACGCCGGCAGCCCGCTCACCAGAGGATTCACCAGCCGGTCAAGGCGTCGTTCAGCGATAGCGCCCAGCTCTGCCATGGCAATGGCCAGCAAATCGCAGGCCATTGCCACTGATTCGCCGTGCGGATGCGCCTGGGAGACCACCCGCCACTGCTCAACGGTCCCCAGGATCAGCGGATTATCGGTACAGGCGTTGAGTTCGATATTTATCTGCGTCTGCGCGTGGCTAAACTGATCCCGGCAAGCGCCATGCACCTGAGGCATCGAGCGAAGGCTTAGCGCATCCTGGGTGCGAAGTCCTTGACTTTCGGCCAGCAGAGGGCTGTCCGCCAGCAGCTCACGCAGCCGCTGGCCGCTGGTCTGGATACCGGGGCTGGCTTTCAGCGCCAGGATCTCGGCATCGAATGCCACAAGCTGGCCGCGCAGCGCTTCAAAGCTCATCGCGCCGGTTACATCGGCCCAGTCCATTAAGCGCTCGGCGTCGTCTAACGCCAGACAGGCCAGACCGGTCATGCACGGCGTACCGTTGACCAGACTCAGCCCCTCTTTCGCTCCCGGCGCGATGGGCTGCAGATTCAGCTGCGACAGGACCTCTGCCGCAGGCCACGTTCGCCCCTGCCACAGCACATCGCCAACCCCCATCAGGGCCAGGCCAATATGCGCCATATGCGTTAAATAGCCAACTGACCCCTGGGAGGGCACCTGAGGGGTGACGCCATGCTGCAAAAACGCCAACAGCTGCTGCACTATCCCGGCGGAGATCCCGGATTTACCGTGGCTGAAATTGGCCACCGCGGCGCACATAATTGCCCGGGTTGGGGCGACCGCCAGCAACGGTCCCACCCCGCAGGCATGGCTGAGCAACGTATTGCGCGACAGCTGGTGCAGCTGTGCTTCCGGCAGCGTAATATTGCACAGCGCCCCCAGCCCGGTATTGATCCCATAGGCTACCTGGCCGGCTTTAACGATATGCTGGACGATCGCCCGTCCTTGCGCGATACGCGCCCAGGCGCTGTCGCTGAGGCTCAAGGTCGCCTCGCCCCGGGCGACGCAAGCCACCTCCTGCCAGCGTATCGGCGCATCGCCCCACTGGATCATTTTCATACGACCTGTCCTGGCTGTTGATGGCTGGAGATAAATTGCTTAAAGCGCGCGGATCCCTTGCTGCCAAACAGCGCCTCAGGCGCGCCGTCGCAGTCAATCGTCCCCTGGTGCATAAAGACCACCCGGTTGGAGACATGGCGGGCGAATCCCAGCTCGTGGGTGACCACCAGCATCGTCCGTCCCTCCTCCGCCAGGCTGCGCATCACCTTTAGCACCTCGCCGACCAGTTCAGGATCCAGCGCTGAGGTGGGTTCATCAAAGAGCATGACGTCCGGCTCCATCGCCAGCGCGCGGGCTATCGCCACGCGCTGCTGCTGGCCGCCGGAGAGCTGCGCCGGATAAAAATCCTTTCGGTTCAACATCCCCACCCGCTCCAGCAGCTGCTCGGCCTGTTCAATGCAGGTCCGTTTATCGCGTTTGAGCACATAATGCGGCCCCTCAATGACATTCTGCAGAACCGTCATATGCGACCACAGGTTAAAACTTTGGAAGACCATCCCCAGCCGCGAGCGCAGGCGTTCTATCTGCCGGGGATTCGCCGCCAGCCGATGCCCGCGAGCGTGGTGTTTCATTTCAATCGTCTCCCCGCCGACGCTGACCACTCCGGCATCGGGCGTTTCCAGCAGGTTAATGCAGCGCAGCAGCGTACTTTTACCGGAACCGCTGGCGCCAAGGATCGAAATAACATCGCCCTGCTGCGCCTGGATGGTGATCCCCTTCAGGACATCCAGGGAGCCAAAGGACTTATGAATATCGCTGACCGATAAGGTCACCGGACGTGAATCGAGCATCTTACTCTCCTTTGGTTATCGGCTTGAGCGACACGGTCGCAGGATTTGGCCTGGTATGCGGGGTTAAACGCCGTTCAAGCAGGGCGTACAATTGCACAATGATGAAATTGAGCAGCAGGTAGATGGCCGCCGCGCAGAGAAATACCTCCATCGTCCGGTAGGTACGCTGAATAATCTGTTGGGCCACCCCCGTGACGTCCCAGACGGTCACCAGGCTTGCCAGCGCCGTCGACTTGACCAACAAAATGGCCTCCGTGGAGTAGGCTGGCAGCGCATAGCGCAGCATCACCGGGGCAATGATCCGCCGCAGCAGCAGCCAGCGCGACATACCGCAAGCCTGGCCGGCTTCAATCTGGCCCGGCGGTATCGCCAGCAACCCGCCGCGCAGAATTTCCGCGGTATAGGCCGCCGTACAGAGCGCCAGCGCCAGAACGGCGCAGATGAAGGGTTCACGCAGCAGCGGCCACAGGAAACTGTGGCGGATCACCCCAAACTGACCCAGCCCGTAATAAATGAGAAACAACTGGATCAGCAATGGCGAGCCGCGAAAGATCAGGATATAGCCTTTGGCGAAGCCGCTTGCCAGCGGCCAGCGGCTCATTCGCAGCGCCAGAACGCCAAGGGCCAGCACGCCGCCAAGCATAAAAGAGCAGATAAAGAGCCCCAGCGTCACCGGCAGCGCCGCGCCGAGCTTCAACAACGTCTCACCGAGGAAGGCAAAATCGATAATCATACGGGCTCCTTACGCCTGCGCGGCGCTGCGACGCAGCCAGGCGCGGTTCAGATGGCTCTCCGCCCGGGTAAACGCGCGGTTAGAGAGCAGCGTCAGGATCAAATAGCAACCGCCGCCGATGAGATAGAACAGGAAATAATCGCGGGTAGAGCCAGCGGCAATCTGGCTGGCGCGCATCAATTCAACCATCCCGGTCACTGATACCAGCGCCGAATCTTTGAGGCTCATCTGCCAGACGTTGGACAACCCCGGCAGCGAATAACGGACAATCTGCGGCAGCAGGATGCGCTGCAGGATCCGCCAGCGCGGCATGCCAATGGCGGTAGCTGCCTCCACTTCACCGGGCATCAACGCCAGGCGAGCAGCACGGTAGACTTCCGCCTGATACGAGGAGGAGATCAAACCAATCGCCAGGGCGCCAATCAGAAATGGCGGCACCTCAATAAAGCCGTCTGCGCCAAACAGGCGACCCAGCCATGAAATCATCCCTGAGCCGCCAAAATAGAACAGATAGATCACCAGTAATTCAGGGATACCGCGGAATACCACCGACCAGGCGGCGCCGAACCAGCGCGCTGGCGCGTGCCGGGACAATTTCGCGGCGGCGATGACGCCGCCTACGCCCGCACCGACGGCCAGCGCTGCAAGCGACAGCAGCAACGTGGTCAGCGTTGCGCTGAGGATCAGCGTCCCCCACCCGTTTTCACCCAAACTCAGAAGATTTAACATGGTTGCCTCGCTCAGGGAGTCACGTCGCTTTTAAACCATTTCTCACTCAGTTTTTTTACCGTCCCATCGGCCAGCGCCGCCTGAATGGCGCTATCCAGTTTCGCTTTGAGATCGGTATCGGTAAGGCGCACACCCATCGCCTCACCGCCTCCCCAGATTGAGCCGCTCATCAGCGGACCGCTCAATGCCAGATTGCTATTCTCCGGACGCGACAGGGTGGTGTTGGCAAAGGTAATATCATCAAACACCGCATCGATGCGCTCAGCCTGCAGGTCGAGGATCGCATCCGCTGAGTTGTTATATTCCCGGACGTCAGCGATATCCTTGAAATACTTATCAATAAACGGGGTGTAGACGGTGCCGGAAGCGATGCCGATGGTTTTCCCTTTCAACGCCGCGCGCAGAGGCGCAATCGCCGCCTGAATCTCTTTCTCATCATCATGAAGTTTGACCGCCGGGGACGGCGGTAGCAGCGACCCTTTTACCGCAATGAAAGAGGCCGGCGTGGCAGCGTATGCCTGGGTAAACGCCACTACTTTCGAACGCTCTGGGGTGACGACGATAGCATCCATGATCACGTCATATTTTCCGGCGTTAAGTCCGGCAATCATGCCATCCCAGTTCTGCACCACCAGTTTGCATTCGATCTGCATTCGCTGGCATAAATTCGCCATTAGCTCGGGCTCGAAGCCGCTGAGTTTCCCTCCGGGAAGCGTCAGATTCCAGGGCTCATAGCCGCCTTCCGTAGCGATGGTGATCGATTTCCACTCTTTAGCGTATGTTGAGCCACCAGACAGCAGTAGCCCCGAAAACAGGGTGACCAGGCAGGCCTGGCGGAAAGTAATACGCTGTTGCATTTTCATTCTCCCGATCGCGTTTTGTCATGATGGCTCTGGTCACGGCGATAAGATAATTCGCAGATGACTGCTCATGTATATACAAGCATTGACAAACCCGCACACGCGCTCAATGATGGATTTGTGAGCCCTGTTGTAAATAATTTGTAAGCACATTGAGACAAGCGTGTAACAAATACTATCCACTCCAGATTTCCGCCGAGCAAACTATGATCACGTATTTTGATTACGCTACTTTACCCGTCACGCCGTGGAAGAACGGTGCCGGCGCCACGCGCGAAATTATCGCCGTTCCTTCCGTAGATGCCCCTTTTCTCTGGCGCGCGAGCATTGCCACCCTGCAGGCCGATGGCCCTTTCTCCCCCTTCCCCGGGGTCGACCGGACGATCGTCTTGCTGGCGGGGCGACCGCTACGGCTGCGCGGGGAGGAGATCGACCATCCGCTGGCGCTCTGGCAGCCGTGGGCATTCCCCGGCGAATGGGAGCTGTCCAGCGTCGGGATCGTTGAGCCTGGACTGGACTTCAATGTCATGACCCAGCGGGGTCGAGCCTCAGCGAAGGTTGAAGTGGTGAGCGACCGGCAGCGAGCGGCCACCGAAGGCGTCGCTTATGTGCTGCAGGGGGAGTGGGATCTGGCCGGGCGGCGCTGCGCCGCCGGCAGCGGTCTCTGCTGGCGCGGCAACGCCCCGGGCGAGCTGCGGCCTCTCGGTGCCGATGGGCGCCTCCTGCTGGCAACGATTGCGCTCAAATAATCAGCTGAGAAAAGGGTATACTTGAGCCATCACGATCGGCTTTTGCCCCGCGCGGCGCGGGCCGGCTGAAAAATATCGTGACACAAGGGGTCGTCAGTGGGATATAATTCCTGGCTAAATTTGAGTTATTTTGAAATAACAATGTTAACGTTATGATTGTTAAAGTAAAAATAAGCAATAACGATAAGGATTAAAGCTATGGGTTTTCTTTCCGGTAAGCGCATTTTGATCACTGGCGTCGCCAGCAAACTGTCCATCGCCTACGGTATTGCGCAGGCAATGCACCGCGAAGGCGCGGAACTGGCATTCACCTATCAGAATGAAAAACTGAAAGGTCGCGTTGAAGAGTTTGCTGCCGCGCTGGGTTCTAACATTGTGCTGCCGTGCGACGTTGCTGAAGACGAGAGCATCACCGCGCTGTTCACCGAGCTGGAAAAAGTCTGGCCAAAATTCGATGGTTTCGTCCACTCTATCGGTTATGCCCCGGCTGACCAGTTAGACGGCGACTACGTCAACGCGGTCACCCGCGAAGGTTTCAAAATCGCGCACGACATCAGCGCCTACAGCTTCGTGGCGATGGCCAAAGCCTGCCGCACAATGCTGAACCCGGGCTCTGCTCTGCTGACGCTCTCCTACCTGGGCGCCGAGCGCGCGATCCCGAACTACAACGTCATGGGTCTGGCGAAAGCCTCTCTGGAAGCTAACGTGCGCTATATGGCGAACGCGATGGGTCCGGAAGGCGTTCGCGTCAACGCTATCTCCGCCGGTCCGATCCGTACCCTGGCCGCGTCCGGTATCAAAGATTTCCGTAAAATGCTGGCGCACTGCGAAGCGGTCACCCCGATCCGTCGCACCGTCACCATTGAAGACGTGGGTAACAGCGCAGCCTTCCTGTGCTCCAACCTGTCTGCGGGTATCTCCGGTGAAGTCGTTCACGTTGATGGCGGGTTCAGCATCGCCGCCATGAACGAGCTGGAACTGAAATAAGTTCCTTACCCTCCTCGCCCCGGTGAGGAGGGCTCTCCCTTCCCAGGCCTTGTGCCCCCCCTGTTATTCCAATCGGCTATTTGTTAGCACGTATCAATATTTTCTCCTGCTTCCGGGTTACGCCAGGATAGTTCTGCATAAACGATCCGCGGAACGGCGGTTCGCCACATACCGAACAAGGAAAGCCCATGGAGCCACGCCGCGTGAATGGCAAAAACCACTGGTATCACGAAACCCAGTCAACAATCTGCCCGGTGGATGTCCTGCCGCTCGTCCCTGAAGCCGCCCATGTTGAAGACCGCTTTTTGCTGGACCTGACGCTGCCGGACGCCTGGCTACACGCCCACGCAGGCTGGCTACGCCCCGCGCGCCAGCTGGCCGAGCGGCTGTTTCCCGACCAGGTGGCGGTGAGCCGCCTGCAAACCTTTACCGCCTACGATCGCCTGAGCACTGCGCTCACCGTCGCCCAGGTCTACGGCGTCCAGCGGCTGTGTAACCACTATGCCGCCCGCCTGGCGCCCCTGCCGGGGCCCGACTCTTCGCGCGAGAGCAACCGTCGTCTGGCGCAGATCACCCAATACGCTCGTCAGCTCGCCGGTTCACCCTCCGTCATTAACGCCCTTTCCCGCAGCCAGCTGGACGAAGTGGGCCTGACCAGTCGGGATATTATCCTGATCAACCAGATTATCGGTTTCGTCGGCTTCCAGGCGCGGGCGATTGCCGTGCTGCAGGCGGCCCAGGGCTTCCCGGTGCGCTGGATCCCCGGTATGCCGCAGCAAGAGGAGGCGCCCGCCGACCTGTTCGTCAACCCACCAGGAGAGTGGGTAACCGACATTGAGGATCCCGATCTGCAGTATGCCGATGACGAGCGCCAGCGGCGTATCGCCAGCTGGCAGTCACTGCCCGGCCTGGGCCCGCTGGCTCCGTTGCTGGCCTGCGACCCGCAGCTGATGGCGCCTCTGGAGACGCTGTTACGCCAGCTCAGCGGCAACGGTACCTTTGGCCCGCAGGTCGCCTTACTCACCGCGCGCACCAATGGCAGCGCCACCTGTTTTGACGCCTGGCTCTCCCACTGGCACGGTGAAGAAGCGTTCGGCAGCCATTTGCGCGAGGGCGATCAGGCTCTCCATCGCTGGCTTGGGCAGCATCCGCGGTCGCGCGCGCTCGTTACCGCGGTACAGTTGTTAACCCGCTCCCCGGACCGGTTTAGCGCCGCCCAGTTAACACCCCTCGGCGAATATGGACTCTCAGCGGAACAGGCGATCGATCTGTTAACCTGGAGCGGACTATGCGGCTGGATGAATCGTCTGAAAATCGCCCTCGGCTATGTGCGTCAGCAGACGTAAATTGCTGAAACAGCGCTTGCTGCGACAGGCATAATCGCGTAAAAATGTCAGCCGCTCTTTTAGCCACGAAAATACCTAATTATGTTTCAGGATAACCCGCTGCTAGCGCAGCTTAAACAGCAACTGCATTCCCAGACGCCGCGTGCGGAAGGGGTCGTTAAGGGCACGGAAAAGGGCTTTGGCTTCCTCGAAGTGGACGCTCAGAAGAGCTACTTCATTCCGCCGCCGCAGATGAAAAAAGTGATGCATGGCGACCGTATCGTTGCGGTGATCCATTCTGAAAAAGAACGCGAAAGCGCCGAACCGGAATCGCTGGTTGAGCCCTTCCTGACCCGTTTCGTCGGTAAAGTCCAGAAGAAAGACGATCGCCTCGCTATCGTTCCTGACCATCCGCTGCTGAAAGACGCCATTCCCTGCCGCGCCGCCCGTGGCGTTGAGCATGATTTCAAACAGGGTGACTGGGCCGTCGCAGAAATGCGCCGTCATCCATTAAAAGGCGACCGCGGATTTTACGCGGAGCTGACCCAGTTCATCACCTTCAGCGACGATCACTTCGTCCCGTGGTGGGTGACGCTGGCGCGCCATAATCTTGAGAAAGAGGCACCGGACGGCGTCGCCACCGAGATGCTTGACGAAGGGCTGACTCGCCGCGATTTGACCGCCCTCGACTTCGTCACCATTGACAGCGCAAGTACCGAAGATATGGATGATGCGCTGTATGTCGAATCTGGCGCCGACGGCAAACTGTTGCTGACGGTGGCGATCGCTGACCCGACCGCGTGGATTGCCGAAGGCAGCAAGCTGGATAACGCCGCAAAAGTACGCGCCTTTACCAACTATCTGCCGGGCTTCAACATCCCGATGCTGCCGCGCGAACTGTCAGACGACCTGTGTTCCCTGCGTGCCAATGAAGTGCGCCCGGTGTTGGCCTGCCGGATGACTCTGGCGGCCGATGGCACCATCGAAGACAATATCGAGTTCTTTGCCGCTACCATCGAATCAAAAGCCAAACTGGCCTATGACGATGTCTCTGACTGGCTGGAAGGCCGCGGCAGCTGGCAGCCGGGCAGCGAGGCGATCGCGCAGCAAATTACGCTGCTGAAGGACGTGTGTCAGCGCCGCAGCGAATGGCGTCAGACCCACGCGCTGGTGTTTAAAGACCGCCCGGATTACCGTTTCGTCCTCGGCGAAAAAGGCGAAGTGCTGGACATCGTCGCGGAGCCGCGTCGTATTGCCAACCGTATTGTCGAAGAGTCGATGATCGCCGCCAACATCTGTGCCGCCCGCGTGCTGCGCGACAAGCTTGGCTTCGGCGTTTATAACGTCCACACCGGCTTCGACCCGGCGAATACCGAACAGCTGGCGGCCCTGCTGAAGACCCACGACGTACACGTTGATCCAACGGAAGTGCTCACCCTGGAAGGTTTCTGCAAGCTGCGCCGCGAACTGGACGCTCAGCCGACCGGTTTCCTCGACAGCCGCATACGTCGTTTCCAGTCGTTTGCTGAAATCAGCACCGAGCCGGGCCCCCACTTTGGTCTTGGTCTTGAGGCCTACGCCACCTGGACCTCGCCGATTCGTAAGTATGGCGACATGATCAATCACCGTCTGCTGAAGGCCATCATCAAAGGCGAAACCATTGCGCGCCCACAGGATGAAGCCACCGTGCAGATGGCGGAGCGCCGTCGTCTCAACCGCATGGCCGAACGCGATGTCGCCGACTGGCTGTATGCCCGTTTCCTCAATGATAAAGCCGGTACCGACACCCGCTTTGCGGCGGAGATCATCGACATCAGCCGCGGTGGAATGCGCGTACGTCTGGTGGACAATGGCGCGGTCGCCTTTATTCCGGCCCCGTTCCTTCACGCCGTGCGCGACGAACTGGTCTGCAGCCAGGAAAACGGCACCGTGCAGATCAAGGGAGAAGTGGTCTACAAAGTGACCGATGTTATCGATGTCACTATCGCTGAAGTCCGCATGGAAACGCGTAGCATCATTGCTCGTCCGGCAGCCTGACGTCTCTTCACAGCGGTTCCTTCGGGAACCGCTCCTTCTTTCCTCCCTGTCCCGTCATTTCCGTCGCAACGATTAAGGTTGTGCGTTTTTTTCGCTTCTCTTTTTCACCCATTTTTAGCATCATTGATTTCATTCGTTTTTGTTACCAGGATAATGCCATGTCAGATGTGAATGCCCACCTGCTCGCCCAACGTATCGATACCGTGCTGGATATTCTGGTTGCCGGTGATTACCACTCTGCGATCCATAATCTGGAAATCCTCAAAGCGGAACTGCTGGCGCTGGCGGCAGACGACGCCGAGCAAAACAAACCACCCAAAGCGCCCTGGGAAATCTGATTATCGCCCACATGCCGCAACCGGCGATGCTGACCGGTTGCTCGCCGTATAGCCCCCTAACAGTGATGTTGCTATGAACGCCCGACAACAAAGTATTTTGCAAGTGGTCATCGATAAAGGCCGCATGAGCGTCGCCGATCTGGCGAAGATGACCGGTGTCTCAGAGGTCACCATCCGTCAGGATCTAAACCTGCTGGAGAAGCAGAGCTATCTGCGCCGCACCCATGGCTACGCCGTCCCATTGGACAGTGAAGATGTCGAAACCCGCATGATGACCCATTTCGCCATTAAGCGTGAACTGGCCAGCCGCGCCGCGGCGCTGGTGAATGCCGGCGAAACGGTATTTATCGAAAACGGCAGCAGCAACGCCCTGCTGGCGCGCACCCTGGCTGAACGTGGCGATATCACCATCATCACCGTCAGCAGCTATATCGCCCATCTGCTGAAAGAGACGCCGGGAGAGGTGATCCTGCTGGGCGGGATTTACCAGAAACGCAGTGAAAGTATGGTTGGCCCACTGACCCGCCAGTTCATTCAACAGGTGCATTTCAGTAAGGCCTTCATCGGGATCGATGGCTGGCAGGCGGAAACCGGCTTTACCGGCCGCGATATGATGCGTGCGGACGTGGTTAACGCCGTTCTGGAGAAGCACTGCGAAGCGATTATCCTCAGCGACAGCTCAAAATTCAGCGCGGTGCACCCCTATCCGCTTGGCCCAGCCGGCCGCTTTAATCGCGTTATCACCGACGATCGTCTGCCGAACGACTGCCGTGAGCAGTTGTTGCGCAGCGGCCTGACCGTCGATATTGTGCCGTACATCTGATATTCCACCCGCCCCGTGCCCTGCCACCGCGCCGAACGGGGCGAAATTACGCTCTGAGAGTATTCCGAGCCGGTAATTAAGATTTTTTACCTGACGATAAATTTAAAAAAAAGTAGAATTATTATTAGCGATATAACAGGAAGTGACTATCACCTGCGTGATTTTCGTGATACCTGCGCACCCTAACTTCATGGAATTGCCCTAAAGCTGCTTTATCAGGCTATGCTTAAAGGAGCGCTGTAATCCATGAATGGATTATTCAGGAGAAAAAAATGATGACTTCAACGAGCAAAAAAATGGCTGCTGTTGTTCTGGCTGTCACTGTAGCAATGTCTCTGAGCGCTTGCTCTAACATGTCTAAACGCGATCGTAACACTGCAATCGGTGCAGGCGCCGGCGCCATCGGCGGTGCGGTGTTAACTGACGGTAGCGCACTCGGTACCCTGGGTGGCGCAGCAGTCGGTGGTATTATTGGTCACCAGGTCGGCAAATAATATAATTACCTGACGAAATAAAAGAATAATTCATACGAATTGACTTACGCACGTTAAATCATTCAAGGCCGCGGCATTCACCGCGGCCTTGTTATTTCACCTGGCCATTAATTAGGGTTGAAAAAACGATTAGCCGCCGGCTAACTTCACTTTCATCCCTTTCGCCTCTAGCAGCGCCTTAAGTAAATCCCGTTTGTCGCCCTGGATCTCAATCACACCCTCTTTCACCGCGCCGCCGCAGCCGCATTTCTTCTTCAGCTCCGCCGCCAGGGCAGTGAGTGCCGCATCGTCGGCATCAATCCCGCTAATCAGACAGACGCCCTTGCCCTTGCGGCCGCTGGTCTGGCGCTGGATCCGCACTATGCCGTCGCCTTTCGGGCGCACCGGCGCCGGTTTCGCCTCGTCGATACGCCCGGTTTCGGTGGAGTAGACCAGGCGGCTGTTGGAATCGCTCATTATGCCCCCTTGCGCAGAGAATCGTTGATCGCCCGCAGCGTCGCGGCAGGATCGATCGACTGGGTAACCGGGCGGCCAATGACCATATAGTCCACCCCTGACGCCTGAGCCTGCTCAGGCGTCATGATCCGCCGCTGATCGCCAGCGTCGCTGCCCTGCGGACGGATACCCGGGGTGACCAGCTTAAACGCCTGTCCCAGCTCATGCTTAAAGCGTACCGCCTCCTGAGCTGAACACACCACCCCGTCGAGGCCGCAGCGTTGGGTCAGCGCCGCCAGCTTCGCCGCGTAATCAGCCGGAGATAAGGTAATGCCCAGATCCTGCAGATCGCTGGACTCCATGCTGGTAAGGACGGTGACGGCGATGAGCAGCGGCGCGTCTTGACCAAAAGGCAGCAGCGCTTCGCGTGCCGCGGTCATCATCCGCGCGCCGCCGGAGGCATGGACATTCACCATCCATACGCCAAGCTCGGCCGCCGCCGCCACCGCGCGGGCGGTGGTGTTGGGAATATCGTGAAACTTAAGGTCCAGGAACACCTCAAACCCACGCTGATGCAGATCGCTGACAAACTGTGGTCCCAGCAGAGTGAACATCTCTTTGCCCACCTTCAGGCGGCAGTCGCGCGGGTCGATGCGGTCGACAAATGCCAGCGCTTTATCGCGATTATCATAGTCAAGCGCAACCACAACGGGAGAGGAAGTGACAGCGCGGGAAGATGGGATAGCTGTTGACGTCATGACCAGACCTTAGTGTTGATGGGCGCCAGAGGGCGCAAAAAAGGTAAACGGGCAGCATTCTACCTGTGAAGCTAACAAAATAACAGGCTGCTGTTTTGCCCTGCGCGGACGACGGCGATGCCGGGGCTGCAGACGGCGACGGGAAAGAAATGATAAGTATGTTGTAACTAAAGCGTCTGTTTTTTTGACCTTACTGGCCGTCGAGGCCGCGAATAGGTTTGATGGTCGCCCAGGAGCGGCAGGACGGACAATGCCAGTAGAGAGTATGAGCGGTAAAGCCGCATTTCTGGCAACGGTAGCGCGGTTTGCTACGCACCTGTTCGCCGACCATGTTTCGCAGCACCCCAAGACTTTCTTTCGCCCGTCCTTCTTCCGCTTCATTGAGATGGTAGTCCATCAGCTTATGGAAGACGCGCATGGTGGGATGGCGTTCCAGCTGCCGGGTCACGTAGTTTTGCGCCGCTTCGACCCCTTCCCGCTGCTCAAGGATCTGTGCCAGCATCAGTTCGGCGGTCGCCCCGGCGTTCTCCTCCACGCAGCGGCGCAGGAAAACTTCCCATTCATCGGCTTTGCCGAGCTGCTGATAGCAGGTCTGCAGCATCTCCAGCGTCTCACCCACCAGCTCTTTATCCTGATCGATAACCCGCTCGAGGCTTTCCACCGCTTTGGCGTAGTCGCCCTTCTCCATCCACACCCGACCCATCATGATCGACACCCGGGCGCTGTTGCGGTCCGCGGCGGCGCCTTTCTTCAACAGCGCCATCGCCTTATCCAGATCGTTGGCCGCCATCTGCTGCAGGGCCAGTTCGCACCAGAAGTTGGCGATTTCGCCACGATGCTTCTCTTTGCCCAGCTTCACCAGCCGCTCAGCCACCTCAATCGCAGACTGCCAGTCGCTGGTCGCCTGGTAGATCTGCAACAGTTGCTGCAGCGCGCCGAGGCGAAAATCAGTCTCATCCACCAGCTGTTTGAACATGTCTTCCGCACGGTCATACAGCCCGGCGGCCATATAGTCGCGCCCCAGCTGCTGGACGGCCAACAGGCGCTGATCGTAGGTTAACGATGCGCTTTCCATCAGACTCTGGTGGATACGGATCGCGCGGTCGACCTCACCGCGCGAGCGGAACAGGTTGCCGAGCGTCAGGTGGGCCTCAACGGTACCGGTATCCTCTTTCAGCATATCAAGGAACAGATCGACGGCTTTATCCTGCTGGTTGCTAAGCAGGAAGTTCACCCCCGCCACGTAATCCCGTGACAGGCGGCTCGCGTCGTCCTGTTTGGACTGTTGTGCACTTCTGCGCCCCATGTACCAGCCGTAGGCGGCGGCAACGGGTAAAAGCAGAAACAACAACTCCAGCATAAGAGGTTATTCCTTCACCGCAGGCACGCCTGCGTCGACAGCCGCCGGGCTGACAGGGGCAATCTGGTGCTCAAGGCGCTTAATTTTCCGCTCCGCGCGCGCCAGCGAGACGCGCACCCGCAGCCAGAACAGGCCGCAGATCAGCCAGCCGATGGCAAAGCCTGCGGCAAACAGCACCGCCAGCAGCGTCGAAATGCGGAATTCACCCTGAGCGAGCAAATAGTTGAAAGTGACCTGTTGGTCATTCTGCGCCCCCAGCGTCACTGAAATGACGAAGATTGCTAACACCAGTAAGAAAATGAGTAAATATTTCACATGACTTCCCGTTCTGTGGGTTGCGCGAAAAAAGCCCGCTTTCAGCCCTATAAAGTATCATTTTCGCCGCAGCGGTGGAACGAAAAAGCACGGCAACTCTACAGGATATGCGGTCGGATGCCGCTAAAATCAACATTATTCCGCTTCAGGCATCCGTTTTTTAATATTCTGCGCCTCTTCCCCCGGCGGCGAGAGCGGCCCGCAAAGACGCTGCGTCAGCCAGCAGGCCACCGTGACCAGCACCCAGGAAATCAACGTAGCGACAATAAGATCCAGCGGCCAGTGCATGCCGAGCGCCAGGCGACTGCCCATCACTGCCGTCGCCCACGCCAGCAGCACCGCGATCGTGCCCCAGCGCCGACGCGGCCACAACAGCCCGGCAGCGAGCAGCGCCCAGCTGGCGGCGAACATCGTATGGCCTGACGGGAAGGCAAACCCGGTCTCTTTCTGCCAGTGTTTGCGTAAAAACGGCGGGATGTCCTGCGCCTGCGCCAGCTGCTCATGCACCAGTTTAGCGCGTTCTTTGCGCTTTAACGCGTAGAATTGCGTCACCGGCACCTGCCTTGTGTTTTCCAGCCAGATGACAAACGGTCTCGGCTCCTGAACCCGCGCCTTGACCCAGGATTTGGCCCCCTGTCCCACCAGGATGGCGGCGGCAAGAATGAGGAACAGGATCAGCGCCGCGCGCAGGCGAAAGCGCAGGCACCAGAGAAACCAGGCGCACAGCACAACATGGGTGATGATTCCCCACGGCTGGGTCACCGTTTCCGTCACCCACCAGAGGCTTTTCAGCCATGCCACCGGTAGTCCTGGCTGCCACAGCCAACCAGACAGCCAGACAGTGAGGGGCATGACCAGCAGCAGCGCCGCCGCAAGAGCGGTTCGTCGGGCAATCAACAGCATTTTCTCTCCTTCTCCTTGTAGATGAACATCATAGCGGAAAGTAGATCGTTTGTGCGCTTTCCGCGCGGCTAACCGTTCGCGATTAGGAGAACGTCCCGGCGTTGTGGCAAAATAGCGGTAAACAGAAAGCACATTCAGGTGCTGACAGAATCTGGAGAATCACATGCAGCTTAAACGTGTGGCAGAAGCCAAACTGCCAACCCCCTGGGGCGATTTCCTGATGGTGGGTTTTGAAGAACTGGCAACCGGACAGGATCATGTCGCGCTGGTGTACGGCGATATCTCAGGGCAGGCGCCGGTGCTCGCCCGCGTTCATTCAGAGTGTCTGACGGGCGATGCCCTGTTTAGCCTGCGCTGTGATTGCGGCTTTCAGCTGGAGGCGGCCCTGTCGCATATCGCCGAAGAAGGCCGGGGGATCCTGCTCTATCATCGTCAGGAAGGTCGCAACATTGGTTTATTGAATAAGATCCGCGCCTACGCGCTGCAGGATCAGGGGTATGACACTGTCGAAGCGAACCATCAGCTTGGCTTCGCCGCCGATGAACGCGACTTCACCCTGTGCGCCGATATGTTCAAACTGCTCAACGTAGAGCAGGTGCGACTGTTAACCAATAACCCGAAAAAAGTGGAAATCCTCAGCGAAGCCGGGATTAACATTGTGGAGCGCGTGCCGCTGATCGTCGGACGCAACCCGAAAAACGCCCACTATCTCGACACCAAAGCCGCCAAGATGGGCCACCTGCTCAACAGCAAGCCGGCGGAATAATACCGGCGACAGAGTAAAGAGAGGGCCAGCGATGCTGGCCCTTCGTTTTACAGCATATTGCGGATGACGTAGTGCAAGATGCCGTCGTTGCGGTAGTAGGTGAGCTCGGTCGCCGTGTCGATACGGCACCGGCAGGCGATCACCTCCTGCGAGCCGTCAGCGCGGGTGAGGGTCACCGGCACCGTGGCGCCAGGCTGTAGCGACTGCAGATTACTGACATCAATCCGCTCTTCACCGGTCAACTGTAGCGTTTTACGGGTGACGCCCTGCGGGAACTCCAGCGGCAGAATACCCATCCCGATCAGGTTGGAGCGGTGAATACGTTCGAAGGACTCGGCGATCACTACCCGGATCCCCAGCAGGCGCGGCCCCTTCGCCGCCCAGTCGCGGCTGGAACCCGAGCCATACTCCTTACCGGCAATCACCGCCAGCGGTATCCCCTCGGCTTTATACAGCATCGCCGCATCGTATATCGCCACCGGTTCGCGGTCCGGCAGATGGCGGGTCATCCCCCCTTCCACCCCCGGCACCATTTCGTTGCGGATGCGGATATTGGCGAAGGTGCCGCGCATCATCACCTCATGGTTACCGCGACGGGAGCCGTAGGAGTTAAAGTCGCGCCGGGCAACCCCATGCTCCTGCAGATAGCGGCCTGCCGGACTATCGGCTTTGATGCTTCCTGCCGGCGAAATGTGGTCAGTGGTCACTGAATCGCCCAGCATGGCGAGGATCCGAGCGCCGTGAATATCCTCCACCGGCAGCGGCTCGACGCCCATCTCGTCAAAGAACGGCGACAGGCGAATGTAGGTCGAATCTTCCTGCCAGTCGTAGGTATCTGACGCCTCCACCTTGATCGCCCTCCACTCCTCAGTACCGGAAAACACTTCCGCGTACTCTTTGCGGAACATCTCCGTGGAGACCTGTTCCACCGCCCGGGCAATCTCCTCCCCGCTCGGCCAGATATCTTTCAGATAGACCGGCTCACCGTCGCTGCCCTGCCCCAGCGGCTCGCGGGTGAGATCGATGTTCATGTTCCCCGCCAGCGCGTAAGCGACCACCAGCGGCGGCGAGGCCAGCCAGTTGGTTTTCACCAGCGGGTGGATACGCCCTTCGAAGTTACGGTTGCCGGAGAGCACCGCCCCGACGGTGAGGTCGCCTTTTTTGATTGCTTCTTCAATAGGTTCCGGCAGCGGACCGGAGTTACCGATACAGGTGGTACAGCCATACCCCACCAGATTGAAGCCGAGCTGGTCGAGGTAAGGCGTCAGGCCGGCATGGGCCAGATAATCCGACACCACTTTCGAGCCAGGGGCCAGGGAAGCTTTCACCCACGGCTGCGGCTGCAGGCCGCGTTCGACGGCTTTTTTCGCCAGCAGGCCAGCGGCCATCAGCACGCTGGGGTTGGAGGTGTTGGTACAGGAGGTGATCGCCGCAATGGCCACCGCGCCATCCGGCAGCGAATAGTGATGCCCGTTCAGCGTATACGCCACCGGCTGGCGCTGACGCTGAAGGTGGTTAACCTCCAGCTCACCGCTGGCGGCAAAGGCTTTCGGCACATCGCCGAGCGCCACACGATCCTGCGGCCGCTTCGGCCCGGCGAGGCTCGCTTCAACGCTGCCCATATCCAGCGCCAGGGTACTAGTAAAGACCGGCTCATCGCCCGGGTAGCGCCACATGCCCTGCGCTTTGGCATAAGCTTCCACCAGCGCTACCTGTTCTTCGCTACGTCCGCTGAGACGCATATAGCTGAGCGTCACGTCATCGATCGGGAAGAAACCGCAGGTGGCGCCATACTCTGGCGCCATGTTGGCGATGGTAGCGCGATCGGCCAAGGGCAAGGTATCCAGACCGTCACCGTAGAACTCGACAAATTTTCCGACCACGCCGTGCTGGCGCAGCATCTGGGTGACCGTCAGCACCAGGTCAGTAGCGGTAATGCCTTCGCGCAATTTGCCGCTGAGCTTAAAGCCGACCACATCCGGGATCAGCATCGACACCGGCTGGCCGAGCATGGCGGCTTCCGCTTCAATCCCGCCCACGCCCCAGCCCAGCACGCCGAGCCCGTTAATCATGGTGGTATGGGAGTCGGTGCCCACCAGGGTATCCGGCCACGCCATCCACTTCCCGTTCACCTCTTCGCTCCACACCGCCCGTCCGAGATATTCCAGGTTGACCTGGTGGCAAATCCCTGTGCCCGGCGGCACCACGCTGAAGCGGCTGAAGGCCTGCTGCCCCCAACGCAAAAATGCATAGCGTTCGTGGTTCCGCTCCATTTCCAGGCGGACGTTGTCTTCGAAGGCCTCGTCGTCGCCGAAGCGGTCGACGGTCACCGAGTGGTCGATCACCAGGTCGACCGGCGAAAGCGGGTTCACCTTCGCGGTATCCCCGCCCAGGCGTTTCACCGCCTCGCGCATGGCGGCCAGATCCACTACCGCCGGCACGCCGGTAAAGTCCTGCATCAGGACGCGAGCCGGACGGTAGGCGATCTCCCGGTCGGCATGGGCCTTTTTCAGCCAACCGGCAAGGGCACGAATATCTTCTTCAGTTACCGAGTCACCGTCCTGCCAGCGCAACAGGTTCTCCATCAGCACCTTCAGCGACTTGGGCAGTCGACTGATATCGCCCAGCTGCTTCTCCGCCAGCGGCAGACTGTAGTAATGCCAGGTTTTCTCATTGACCTGCAGCGTGTCCTTACTGGCTTCTCGTAGGGTTGACGACATAGCTCCTCCTTTATCTCAGGGATGGCATACCCCGATTCTCCTCAGGGTCTCCATTAAAGATAACACATGCTGGGCATAACACTTTGATAACAACCCAAATTGCTAAATGCGATAGGACGGAGAGGGATAAAAAGGCAATTATCAGAGCGCAGAGGAAATAGCACCAAAATAGTGCAGAGGAGTCGTTTAAGCGATATTGTATTAGTACACGAGGACAAAAAAAGAGCTAATCATTGCCTGTTGGCTGATTAGCTCTTGTGATTGATTTCAGGTTGGATGAATCCCACGGCAAAATATATTCTCCCTGTATTGCCGGTCACTGATTTTATATTACAGTTTCCTTTCACTGTCATAAAAATGACATGTATCTACAACGATGACCTACAGCTTTAGCTGACAATCCAGATGTTGCAGATGGTGAGCGCGATGATACTCCAGAACATCGCCAGCCCTACCAACACTACGCCCCATACGCGACTACGCAGAACGGGATCGATTTCGGTTTTGTCATTTTCGTATGACATCGCCAGTTTCATGTAATCGAGATTACTTATCATATTGTCACCACCAATTGCTCAAATCATCAGGTACAGATAAATCTTAATTATGGATAAAAGATTAATCCAGCTAAATTAAGTCTTATGGAATATATTTAACCGGTTATTTGATCGCGGTGGGCATAATGACAAACGTGTTGCGAGAAATTATTAATTTTGTGATTGGTTCGAGGTTTAAGTTGTTAAATAAAGACCATGCTAGTTAATGGCACTCCCCACAGGGAATGCCATTATTTTTTACAGGGTTATTTTTCCGGTAGTTTTATATCTTTGAACATCGCTTCAATATCTTCATTCGACCGCAAGGCCACCGCGGTATCCACCACATCCCGGGTCAAATGGGGTGCAAAACGTTGAATAAAATCATACATGTAGCTTCGTAAGAAAGTGCTACGGCGGAAGCCTATTTTAGTGGTGCTGTGGCTGAAGATACCGTTCGCATCCAGCTTCACCAGGTCCGGATCGGAGACCGGATCCACCGCCATACTGGCAATCACCCCTACCCCGAGTCCCAGGCGAACATAGGTTTTGATGACATCGGCATCGGTGGCGGTAAAAACAATGCGCGGCGTCAGGCCCGCACGGTTAAACGCGGTATCCAGTTCCGAACGGCCGGTGAAGCCAAAGGTATAGGTTACCAGCGGATACTGCGCCAGCTCTTCAATTGACACCGAGCCCCTGGAGGCCAGAGGATGCTCCGGCGTCACCACGATCGACCGGTTCCAGTGATAGCATGGCAGCATCACCAAATCGTCATACAGATGCAGCGCTTCAGTAGCAATAGCGAAGTCGGCGTTGCCTTTCGACACGGCTTCAGCGATCTGGGTTGGCGAACCCTGATGCATATGCAGCGACACCCGCGGATAGCGTTCAATAAAGCCCTTGATCACCCCCGGCAAGGCATAGCGCGCCTGGGTATGGGTGGTCGCCACATACAGCGACCCCTTGTCCGGCCAGGTATGCTCCCCGGCGACAGATTTGATGGCATCGACTTTTGACAACACCTCGCGGGCAATACGGATGATCTCCTGCCCGGCAGGGGTCACCTGAGTCAAATGCTTGCCGCTGCGGGCAAAGATCTGGATGCCGAGCTCATCTTCCAGCATACGCACCTGCTTACTGATGCCTGGCTGGGAGGTATAAAGCCCTTCGGCGGTGGATGAAACATTCAGGTTATGGTTAACCACCTCAACGATGTAGCGAAGCTGTTGTAGTTTCATGCTGATATCCGTTTGCGCGTAAAATGAAGCCGCTTAATACACTTTACGTTCAGGCAACTTGTCGCCTGTGAAGGCCAGGCCTCCCGGCAGTTGGCCATAGTGGCGCCGCAACGCATCCTGAAAGCGATGATGTATAAGACGTTTTAATAATAAAAAAGGCATTAACTATAACCACTATATCATTTATACCAACAGTGTATAGCCGGTAACGAAAAATAATATAGGTGGTTATAAGGGGGCGGAAAGCGCGGAGAGAAAGGAAAACGACACGGCAGAGGCATCCATGGCCCCTGCCGGCCGCCAGAGCAGGAAAAGCGCCCTTTTCCTGCCTGATAATGGTCAGTTACTTTTTAGCTTCCGTCCATTTGCCGTCGATAAAGAAGGCTGACCAGCCGGTCGCTTTGCCCTCTTTTTCGGACGCCACATACTGCTGCTTCGTTTTACGGCTAAAGCGCACCAGCGTTTTATTGCCTTCCGGATCCTGCTGCGGCGCATCGGCGAGATAACGCAGTTTTTCCGGCAGACGGTCGCGGAAGCGGTACAGCTCTTCCACCAGCGGCGCACGCGTTTCCCGTGATTTCGGGAAGGTGTTTGCCGCCAGGAAGACGCCCGCGGCCCCGTCACGCAGCACGAAATAGGCGTCAGACTTCTCGCACGGCAGCTCCGGGAGCGGCACCGGATCTTCCTTCGGCGGCGCCACTTCGCCATTGCGCAGGATCTTACGCGTATTCTTACACTCGTCGTTGGTACAAGCCATGTACTTCCCAAAACGCCCCATCTTCAGGTGCATCTCGGAGCCGCACTTCTCGCACTCCACTACCGGACCGTCATAGCCCTTGATGCGGAACTCGCCCTCTTCAATCTCATAGCCATCGCAGGTCGGGTTGTTACCGCAGACGTGCAGTTTACGCTTGGGATCGATAAGGTAGCTGTCCATCGCCGTACCGCACTTCTGGCAGCGGCGTTTGGCGCGCAGCGCGTTAGTTTCGGCGTCATCGCCTTCCAGCACGTTGAGGACTTCGTTTTCCGGCACCAGGTTAATGGTGGTTTTGCAGCGCTCTTTCGGCGACAGGGCATAGCCCGAACAGCCGAGGAAAACGCCGGTGCTGGCGGTACGGATGCCCATTTTACGGCCGCAGGTTGGACAGTCGATACTGGTGAGCACCATCGGGTTCGGCTGCATGCCGCCCTCTTCCGGATCTTTCTCCGCCGTCTCCAGCTGGGCGGTAAAATCGCCAAAGAAGTGGTTCAGCACTTCTTTCCACTCGGCCTGGTGGTTAGCCACCTGATCGAGACGATCTTCCATCTGCGCGGTGAAGTCGTAGTTCATTAAATCGCGGAAGTTCTCTTCCAGTCGGTCGGTGACGATCTCGCCCATTTTCTCCGCGTAGAAACGACGGTTTTCCACTCGCACGTAACCACGATCCTGAATGGTGGAGATAATCGAGGCATAGGTGGACGGACGACCGATACCGCGTTTTTCCAGCTCTTTAACCAGCGAGGCTTCGCTGAAGCGAGCCGGCGGTTTGGTAAAGTGCTGGGCAGGCGTCAGCTCGACCAGGCTCAGCTGGTCGCCCTGTTTGACCAGCGGCAGAGTCCGGTCCTCATCGCCCTTGCGCAGGGCCGGCATCACTTTGGTCCAGCCGTCAAAGCGTAAGGTACGACCGCGCGCTTTCAGTTTGTAATCGCCCGCCGCCACGGTCAGCGTCGTGGAGTCGTACTGCGCCGGCGTCATCTGACAGGCGACAAACTGGCGCCAGATCAGCTGATACAGCTTCTGCGCATCCGCTTCCATATCTTTCAGCGTTTCCGCCAGCACGTTCACATCAGACGGACGAATCGCTTCGTGTGCTTCTTGTGAGTTTTCTTTGCTGGCGTACTGATTGGCGCTTTCCGGCAGATATTTTTTACCAAACTTGTCGCTGATGTAGCCGCGAACCATGTTCAGCGCATCCTGACTCAGGTTGGTGGAGTCGGTACGCATATAGGTGATGTGCCCCGCCTCATAGAGGCGCTGAGCCATCATCATGGTCTTTTTCACGCCGAAGCCGAGACGGGTGCTGGCCGCCTGCTGCAGGGTGGAGGTGATGAACGGCGCGCCCGGCTTGCTGCTGGTCGGCTTGTCTTCCCGCTCCAGTACGCTGTAGCTGGCTTTTTCCAGCAGCGATACCGCCGCCATGGTCTCATCGCGGCTGACCGGGCGGAACGGCTTATCGTCCTTATGGGTCACCTGCAGCGGCAGCGCGTCGCCGCCCGGCGTGGTGGTGCTGGCATCAACTTCCCAGTATTCTTCCGGGACGAATGCTTTGATTTCACGCTCACGCTCCACCACCAGGCGGACCGCGACGGACTGTACGCGCCCGGCAGAAAGACCACGGGCGATTTTTTTCCACAGCAACGGCGAAACCATATAACCCACCACGCGGTCCATAAAGCGACGCGCCTGCTGGGCGTTAACCCGATCGATATTCAGTTCGCCCGGCTTTTCGAAAGCCTGACGAATGGCGTTTTTGGTGATCTCATTGAACACCACGCGGCTGTAACGCTGTTCATCGCCGCCGATAACTTCCCGCAGGTGCCAGGCAATGGCTTCCCCTTCGCGGTCAAGGTCGGTTGCGAGATAGATGTGGTCAGCTTTTTCCGCCAACTGTTTGAGTTCTGAAACTACCTTTTCTTTACCCGGAAGTACTTCATAGTGCGCATTCCAGTCATGCCATGGGTCCACGCCCATGCGGTTAACCAGAGCACCACGTTCGTCCTTTTTAGGCTTTTTAGCCCCTTTGGTGGCGGTAGAGTCGGTGCTCTTTTTGGAAGCTGATCCACTGGTCGGCAAATCGCGGATATGACCGACGCTGGATTTCACCACGTAGTCATTACCCAGATACTTATTGATCGTTTTGGCTTTTGCCGGGGACTCAACGATAACGAGAGCTTTACCCATATTCACCTTTACCTAATTTGATTCATCCAGGAATACATCGCACATTCATACACCCTCCACTGGCGACTGCCTCATATGTTGCGGCACCGTCGGTGAATATCAACCCAGAACACCTGTTTCATCTCCGTAAAACCAGGCGCTTGAGTTTACTGACCTTTTTTCGTCAGGTGACATAGCACGAAGAATTTTTGGCCGAATGTCAAGCAAATCTGTTGCCAGATCGCCGAAAGCGTCACACTGTACCTGATAAAATTCGTTACGCAACTTTATTAGCATGCAAAAGCGAATCACGCCAGTAAACGGCTGTTTCTCCACTGGTTACGATTACCCCTGTTTTGTCCATGGAAAATTTGCCCCGCGCCGCCGCGCGGCGTAAACTACGCGTGGAGAAAAAGAGGAGTCCGTTATGCAAGGTACAACCCAACCAATCGATCGCCAGACGCTGCTCGAAAAAGCCAACAAACTTATTCGCGAACATGAGGATACGTTAGCCGGTATCGAAGCTACCGACGTCGTTCAGCGCAACAATGTCCTGGTGTTTAGCGGTGAGTTTTATCTTGATGAGCAGGGTCTGCCGACGCCGAAGAGTACAGCGGTATTTAATATGTTTAAGTACCTCGCCCATGAGCTGTCGGACAAATATCACCTGGTCGATTAAGACCGGCGGAGATTAAGACCGCCCTAAATGAGAACGCGAGGCAGAGCCTCGCGTTTTATCATCTATATCAGCGGCTTCTGTCCGCGCTGCCACCAGCGCAGCAGCAGTCGATCGGCGCTCTCCGCCGCGCTACCGGTGAAGCGGTCGAGCATTTTCTTACGCTGTTGATAACGCACTCCGATCACCTCGTGGCTCTCCATGAGTCCCAGCAGCAGCTCATCACTGGTTTCAACCGCATCCACCAGCCCTTTTTCCAGCGCCTGTACCCCGTACCAGTGCTCGCCAGTGGCCACCTGCTCAATATCAAGGCCCGGGCGCATCCGCTGGACGAAATCCTTGAACAAATGGTGCGTCTCATTAAGGTCTTCGCGAAACTTGCGCCGTCCTTCTTCAGTGTTTTCACCCAGCATCGTGAGCGTTCGTTTGTACTGTCCGGCGGTATGCAGTTCGATATCAATATCTTTGTTCTTCAGGAAACGGTGCAGGTTTGGGATCTGCGCCACCACGCCAATAGAGCCGAGGATCGCAAACGGCGCCGAGACAATTTTGTTCGCCACGCAGGCCATCATATAGCCGCCGCTGGCCGCCACTTTGTCGACCGCCACCGTCAGCGGGATCTGTTTGTCGCGCAAGCGCTGTAGCTGCGAGGCTGCAAGCCCGTAGCCGTGCACCACCCCGCCGGGGCTTTCCAGACGAATCACCACCTGATCGCGCGCTTTCGCCGCCGCCAGCACCGCGGTGATCTCTTCCCGCAGGCTGGTGACTTCATGAGCATCCATACTGCCTTTGAAATCCAGCACCCAGGCGCGCGGCTTGCCTTCCGGCTCGGTATTACCCAGCTTCGCCCGCGCTTTCGCCGCCTTCGCCTCTTGTTTTTGCTTTTTCTTCTGCGACTTATGCCACTGCTTCTGCTGCGGGCCGTCCAGCAGGGCCACCGCCAGCGATTCCTTCATCTCTTTATAATGCTCGCTAAGATTCGTTACCCGCAGCTCGCCGCGCTGTTTCTTGCGCTGGGCCAGGTTGACGATAATAGCGGCAATCACCGCGATAGCGACGACAACGGTCGCGATCTTGGCTAAAAATAAGCCATATTGAGCAAGTAATTCCACGTTTTCACCTTGTGTAAAGCACTGACGTTGCTTCACAGTGTACATCAGCCCCTGGCGAGAAGTCTTTGTGCTTTGTGTCCTCTGCGCAGCGGATTCCGTTTTTTTAAGCGAGGCTGAAATCGTTGCAAGATATTAATTTTGTGAATACTTTCCGCTTCGCCGATTGCAATGGCGGGCGCTTTCAGGCATAACAGCGCAAAAGTGAGATACCAAAGATGAAGCGCGATCGAGAGCCGATCGCCAAAGGAGTCGCCGTGCATTATCAACCGCAACGCCACTTGCTGAAAGATCGCATCATTCTGGTCACCGGGGCCAGCGATGGAATTGGTCGTGAAGCGGCCCTGACCTACGCCCGCTACAGCGCCAGCGTTATCCTGCTGGGTCGCAACGACGACAAACTGCGCGCCGTCGCCGAGGAGATTGAGCGTGAGGGCGGTATTCCTCCCCGCTGGTTTACTCTCGACCTGCTCACCTGCACGCCGCAGGCTTGCCAGCAGCTGGCGCAGCAGATCAGCATCCACTATCCCCGCCTTGACGGCGTGCTGCACAATGCTGGCTTGCTCGGCGACATCTGCCCGATGGATGAACAGAAACCGGAGGTCTGGCAGCAGGTGATGCAGGTGAACGTCAATGGCACCTTTATGCTGACCCAGGCGCTTCTTCCTTTATTACTCCGTTCCGAATCTGGTTCGCTGGTCTTTACCTCATCCAGCGTCGGTCATCAGGGGCGCGCCAACTGGGGCGCCTATGCCGTCTCCAAATTCGCCACCGAAGGGATGATGCAGGTGCTGGCCGACGAGTACCAAAGCCGCCACCTGCGGGTGAACTGTATCAACCCCGGCGGCACCCGCACCGGCATGCGCGCCAGCGCGTTCCCGACGGAAGATCCGCTGAAACTGAAAACCCCCGCTGACATTATGCCCGTCTATCTGTGGCTGATGGGCGACGACAGTCGTCGCAAGACGGGAATGACCTTCGACGCCCAACCGGGGCGTAAACCAGGAATTGCCCAATGAGTGATGAACGCTACCGCGAACGCCAGCAGCGGCTGAAAGATAAAGTGGATGCCCGGGTGGCGGCGGCCCAGGACGAGCGCGGCATTGTGATGGTCTTTACCGGCAACGGCAAAGGAAAAACTACCGCCGCCTTTGGCACCGCGACCCGCGCCGTCGGCCACGGCAAAAAAGTCGGCGTGATCCAGTTTATCAAGGGGACCTGGCCTAACGGCGAGCGTAATCTGCTGGAGCCCCACGGCGTCGAATTTCAGGTGATGGCGACAGGCTTTACCTGGAACACTCAGGACCGCGACAGCGACACCGCCGCCTGTCTGGCGGTTTGGGAGCATGCCCGCCGTATGCTTGCCGACGACCAGCTCGATCTGGTGCTGCTGGACGAGCTGACCTATATGGTGGCCTACGATTACCTGCCGCTGGAGGCGGTGCTGAGCGCTCTGAGTGAGCGTCCTGCCCACCAGTCGGTGATCATCACCGGCCGCGGCTGTCATCGCGATATTATTGAAATGGCGGATACCGTCAGCGAGCTGCGCCCGGTGAAACATGCCTTTGATGCCGGCATTAAAGCGCAGATGGGGATTGACTACTGAGGACCGGATACGGCGAAAGGAAGTCCGCGTTCCGGCGCAAAACCACCGGAACGCGCAACATTAACCGTTGGTCTTATTGCGGGTACTGGAACGGCGGTTGCTGTTATTACCCTGGCGCGGGTTAGCGCTGGTCTGGCTGTGACGCTTCACCGCCCGGCGGATCTGATTGGCTTTCAACCGGCGACGATCTTTTTCAACGGCGACCTTGGAGCTGGTTTCCGGAGTGAGCTCCACCAGTTCGCGCAGGTAGTTGGTCTGCGCCAGGTCCAGCTCGGTATAGCCGCCGCGCGGCAGGCCTTTCGGCAGCAGAATATCGCCATAGCGCACGCGGATCAGGCGGCTGACCTGCACGCCGACCGCTTCCCACAGACGACGCACTTCGCGGTTACGCCCTTCGGTCAGGGTGACGTTGTACCACTGGTTAATCCCTTCACCGCCGGTGAATTTAATGGTTTTAAACGCCGCCGGGCCATCTTCTAACTGCACGCCGCGAGACAGCTGACGCAGCTTATCTTCATCTACCTGGCCGAAAACGCGAACGGCGTACTCACGCTCGACTTCACGGCTCGGGTGCATCAGGCGGTTTGCCAGTTCACCGTCGGTGGTGAACAGCAACAGGCCACAGGTGTTGACGTCCAGACGACCAACGGCAATCCAGCGCGCGCCGCGCAGTTTAGGCAGACGATCGAACACCGTCGGGCGCCCTTCCGGATCGTTACGGGTGCACAGTTCGCCTTCCGGCTTGTAGTACGCCAGCACGCGGCAGATCTGCTCAGCGGACTCTTTCACCGAGATCAGATGGCCATCGATACGAATTTTTAAACCAGGGACAATTTCCACACGATCGCCGAGGGTGGCGATTTTGCCGTCGACGCTGACGCGGCCAGCTTCGATTTTCGCTTCAATTTCACGGCGGGAGCCGTGGCCGGCGCGGGCCAGCACTTTTTGCAGTTTCTCGCTCATTGAGCTTCCTTAAGGTGTCGCCTTCCCAGGCGTCTGGTATGCTTTATGAAACAATGAGGCCTGTATCAGCAACTCATTGTTACGTATATACTTTTTACGTAAAGTCTCGCCGGCATGCGCAAAACATTCGCCGCGAGCCCGTATTCGTGGCCGAACATACTACACTAACTTCGCCGGGAAAGCTTCTGTTCGCCACACCGCGCCTTTAGTATGGAACAGATTTTCCTTATTCTCCTGTCTACCCTCACCTGTGTTGGTCTTAGTCGGACAGAGAGCGCCTCCCTGCGCTACGCCTGCTCTTGCGCGACGGCAGAGCGCTGGGCGAGCAGCCAGTCACGAAAACAGCGGTTGGCAGGGGCCAGCAGCGCGGTCTCGTGGTAAACCAGATGATAGGCCAGCGGACAGGCGATGGGCTGCGCCAGAGGATTCACCAGCCGCCCCTGCGTCAGCGCTGGCGCTATGAATGAACGTCGCAGTAAAGCCATCCCCATACCGGCTAATGCCGCCTCCGTTACGCCGTTGCAATCAGTGAACACCGGGCCACGGCGCGCGCGGTGCGCTTCCAGCCCCACGGCCTCGCACCACAACGCCCAGTCCTCACGATGTTCATCGTGCAGCAGCGGATACTCTAGCAGCTCGCTGGCATCGGCGAGGGTCCGATGCGGAGCAATCAGCTGCGGACTACAGACCGGCATCAGATCGTCATCCAGCAGACGATAAGCCTGCAGTTCCGGCCAGCCCCCGACGCCATGCCGCACGGCAAAATCGATCTCTTCGCTCAGCAAATCCACTCGCCGGTTGGTGGTGCCGATCAGGATCTCTATCTGCGGATAGCGCCGTTCAAAATCAGCCAGCCGCGGCAGCAGCCATTGAATAGCAAAGCCGCTGGTACAACTGACAGTCACTTTTTCCGGCCCCGTGGGCACCTGCAGACGCCGGGTGGCGGCAGCTATCTGATGAAACGCGGGCTGCACGGCCCGGAGGTAGATCTCCCCCACCTCCGTTAACTGTAACCGTCGGGGGGTACGGATAAATAGCGGGACATTCAGCGCCTCCTCCAGGCGGGCAATCTGCTGGCTGACAGCGCTGGGTGTGACGCAAAGTTCACTGGCGGCCAGCTTCAGGCTGAGCAGCCGCGCCGCCGCCTCAAAACAGCGCAACGCATTCAGCGGCGGGAGTTTCATGGCTATAGAACCTCAGTTAAGAAAAACTTAATCATGTAAGCATAACGCGTTTGTCGGCCATTGCACGAGAGCTCTACAGTTAGCTTCCTTACCGTTCACAAGGAGTCAATCATGCGTGTTATCGACTGTGGTCGCCTGCTGCTGCTTGCCGCCCTCTGGGGTGCCAGCTTTCTGTTTATGCGCATCACCACCCCGGCTTTCGGCGCGGTAAACAGCGCCTTTCTGCGCGTGCTGTTCGCCGCCGTCGCTTTAGGGTTGCTGGCCGGCGCGCGCGGAAAATGGGGCGGGTATGAGGGTAAATTCATCGCCACTCTGAAGCTGGGGGTCATCAATTCCGGCCTCCCTTTTCTGATGTACTGCCTTGCCGCGCAATGGCTACCGGCAGGGTACTCCGCCACGCTCAACGCCACGGCGCCGATGATGGGGGTGCTGATTGGCGCACTCTGCTTTGCGGAACCGCTGACCCTGCGCAAAGGCGCTGGCGCGGCGCTGGGCGCTATTGGCGTGGCGGTGATCGCGCGCCCGACTACCGGCCTCGGCGCCGCCCAGCTGCTGCCGGGCGTCGGCGCCTGTCTGACCGCCACCGCCTGCTATGGCCTGGCCGGCTTTCTGACCCGCCGCTGGATCCAACAGCGCGGCGGCCTCGAAGCGGAGCGCGTCGCGTTGGGCAGCCAAATCGGCGCCACGCTGTTTTTATGCCCCTTCTTTCTCTGGTCCTGCGGGCATGGGCTGGCTGTGGACTGGGGTCAGGGCCTGCCGTGGATGGCAATGCTTATGCTGGGTGTCGTCTGCACGGCGGCAGGGTATATCCTCTATTTCCGCCTGATCGCTGATATTGGACCGCTGCGTTCACTGTCCGTGACCTTTTTGATCCCGCCTTTTGCGGTGCTGTGGGGCTATCTTTTTCTTGGAGAGATTGTGGAGAGTGGGTTAATTCTCGGCGCGCTGCTGGTCTGCGTGGCGCTGTGGATGATGGTCGTGCCGTCGGGGAGAAAAGACAGGATACCAGGCGGCGCATGAGGCACCGCCCGGCAGGTAGTGTCAGAGAAACGGCCTCACGTCGCCCACGCCTTCGCGCAGCACCACCGGGGTATCTTCCGTCAGGTCGATAACCGTGGTCGGCTGCTGCCCCAGGAAACCGCCGTGGATAATGAGGTCCACGACTTTCTCCAGACGATCTTTGATCTCTTCCGGGTCGGATTCGGTAAAGTCGCTGCCGGGCAGCATCAGCGAGGTAGAGAGCATCGGTTCGCCTAAGGTCTCAAGCAACGCCTGAGCGATGGGGTTGGACGGGACGCGCATACCAATGGTTTTACGCTTCTCCTGCAGCAGCCGGCGCGGTACCTCTTTCGTTCCTTTGAGGATAAAGGTGTAGTTGCCCGGGGTATTGTTTTTCATCAGGCGAAACGCCACGTTGTCCACAAAGGCGTAGGTTGACAGTTCGGACAGATCGCGGCACATCAGGGTGAAGTTGTGGCCGTCCGGCAGCTGACGGATGCGGCAGATCCGCTCCATCGCGCCCTTGTCTTCAATTTTGCAGCCCAGCGCGTAGCCGGAGTCGGTAGGATAAACGATCACCCCGCCCTTACGCACAATCTCCACCGCCTGGTTAATCAACCGCGCCTGCGGGTTATCCGGATGGATATAAAAAAACTGGCTCATACTTCCCTCTCAATTTTTATTCGGTGGCCGCTTCCCAGCTGTGCCAGACGCCTTCCACGCCGGCAGGGAGCCAGAGCTTACGGCCAAGTTCGATCCACGCGCAGGGCTGATGGAAATCGGAACCCTGCGACGCCAGAAGACCAAACTGCACGGCCAGGGCGGCCAGCTGGGCGCGTTCATGGGGCGCCTGCTGACACTGGGCCACTTCCATGGCATCACCGCCCTGCTCGCTGAAGTGGGCCAACAGCCGCTTAAGCCACTTGGCGGAAAGATCGTAACGCCCGGGATGGGCTATCACCGCCTTACCGCCAGAATGATGAATGACATCAATTGCTTGTTTTATTGTACACCACTGCGGCGGCACGTAACCGGTTTTCCCGCGGGCAAGGTATTTTTTGAAGACCTCCGCCATGTTCTTCGCGTGGCCGGCCTCCACCAGAAAACGGGCAAAATGGCCGCGGGTGACGGCGCCACCGTCCGCCAGCCGCAGCGCCCCTTCCCAGGCGCCGGGGATGCGCGCCTTCTCCAGACGCTCGGCAATCATCTGGCCGCGCTGCTGGCGCCGCGCTTTCTGCTCCTCCAGCAGGGCGGTCATCGCAGGGTGCGCAATATCAATATTGAGACCCACAATATGAATCTCGTGATTCTCCCAGAGGGTGGAAATCTCGACGCCGTTCACCAGGGTCAAGGGTAATCCGGCGCGGGCGATCTCCTCCCGGGCCGCGGGGATCGCCGCCACGCTGTCATGGTCGGTGATCGCCAGCGTGCCTACGCGCATTTCATGGGCGCGATGGACCAGTTCCTGCGGAGTCAGCCGCCCGTCAGAGGCGGTGGTATGGCTGTGCAGATCGTAAATCACTGCGTATTGGCTGTCGCTCAAAAGGACTCCTGCTGGACATCAACGTAAATAAGCGCATTATCATACCGACAGGCAGAGAAAATCTGCAAACAAGGGTTGACTTTATTCCATTGAACTAGTTAACTAGTACGCAAGTTCACATGAAGGGGTATCACGATGAAAATGCACTTTATCACTCTGCACAGCTGGTGGCGCACCTCCTGATAACGGGCGGCGTGATCGCGTTTTGCATTCAGCATACAGATACCCGGCCCGCCAATGAGCGGGCTTTTTATTGGACAAAAATAATACGAACAGGCGAGAACAATAATGCAAACATCCAAACCGGCACTCGAGCTTCTCACCAGCGACGCCATCTACCGGGAGAACCCGACGGCGTTATTCCACCAACTGTGCGGCGCCCGTCCGGCCACGCTGCTGCTGGAATCGGCTGACATCGACAGCAAAGATGACTTAAAAAGCCTGCTGCTGGTGGACAGCGCGCTGCGCATCACCGCTCTTGGTGACACTGTCACCATTCAGGCCCTCTCCGCCAACGGCGCCGCGCTGCTGGAGCTGCTGGACGGCGCGCTGCCCTCCGGGATCGCCAATCAGCGCCAGCCCAACGGCCGGATCCTGACCTTCCCGGCAGTCAGTTCCCTGCTCGATGAAGACGCCCGCCTCTGCTCGCTGTCAGTGTTTGACGCCTTCCGTCTCCTGCAGGAGCTGGTGACCGTCCCGGCCAACGAGCGTGAAGCGATGTTCTTCGGCGGCCTGTTCGCCTATGACCTGGTGGCCGGCTTTGAAGATCTGCCGCCCCTGCAGAGCGACACCGCCTGCCCGGACTACTGCTTCTATCTGGCGGAGACCCTGCTGGTCATCGACCATCAGACCAAGCATACCCGCATCCAGGCGAGCCTGTTCACGCCGCTGGAGAGTGAAAAACAGCGCCTGGAGCAGCGCCTGAGCCAGCTGCGCCAGCAGCTGAACGAGCCGCCGGCGCCGCTGCCGGTCACTACCGTGGCCGAAATGCGCTGCGACGTTGACCAGAGCGATGAAGAGTACGGCGCGGTGGTGCGCAAAATGCAGCGCGCGATCCGCGCCGGGGAAATCTTCCAGGTGGTCCCTTCCCGCCGCTTCTCGCTGCCCTGCCCGTCGCCGCTGGCCGCGTATGATGTGCTGAAGAAGAGCAACCCCAGCCCGTATATGTTCTTTATGCAGGACAACGATTTCACCCTGTTCGGCGCCTCGCCGGAAAGCTCGCTGAAGTACGATGCCGTCAGCCGTCAGATTGAGATCTACCCCATCGCCGGCACCCGGCCGCGCGGCCGCCGCGCCGACGGTTCGCTGGATCGCGATCTCGACAGCCGTATCGAACTGGAAATGCGTACCGATCACAAAGAGCTTTCCGAGCACCTGATGCTGGTGGACCTGGCGCGCAACGATCTGGCCCGCATCTGTACCCCGGGCAGCCGCTATGTCGCCGATTTAACCAAGGTTGACCGTTACTCCTTCGTGATGCATCTGGTCTCCCGGGTGGTGGGTGAACTGCGTCAGGATCTCGATGTGCTGCACGCTTACCGCGCCTGCATGAACATGGGCACTCTCAGCGGCGCGCCGAAGGTTCGCGCCATGCAGCTGATTGCCGCCGCCGAAGGTAAACGACGCGGCAGCTACGGCGGCGCGGTGGGCTATTTCACTGCCCACGGCGACCTCGACACCTGCATCGTCATCCGTTCCGCCTACGTGCAGGAGGGTATCGCTACCGTCCAGGCCGGAGCCGGCATTGTGCTCGACTCGGTTCCCCAGTCGGAAGCGGATGAGACCCGAAATAAAGCCCGCGCGGTGCTGCGCGCCATTGCCCAGGCCCATCACGCGAAGGAGATTTTCTGATGGCTGACATTCTGCTGCTCGATAATATCGATTCTTTCACCTATAACCTGGCAGACCAGCTGCGCGCCAACGGCCATAACGTGGTGATTTACCGTAACTCCGTTCCGGCGCAGGCGCTGATTGAGCGTCTGGGCACCATGGACAATCCGGTGCTGATGCTCTCCCCTGGCCCGGGTACGCCAAGCGAAGCCGGCTGCATGCCGGAATTGCTGACCCGCATGCGGGGCAAGCTGCCGATCATCGGCATCTGCCTCGGCCACCAGGCCATTGTCGAAGCCTACGGCGGCTATGTCGGCCAGGCGGGCGAGATCCTTCACGGCAAAGCCTCCAGCATTGAGCACGACGGCCAGGCGATGTTTGCCGGTCTGGCTAACCCGCTGCCGGTGGCGCGCTACCACTCGCTGGTCGGCAGCAATATTCCCGCCGGGCTGACGATTAACGCCAATTTCAATGGCATGGTGATGGCGGTGCGTCACGATGCGGATCGGGTGTGCGGCTTCCAGTTCCACCCGGAATCGATCCTCACCACCCAGGGCGCGCGACTGCTGGAGCAGACCCTGGCCTGGGCGCTGCAGAAGCTGGAGCATACCAACACCCTCCAGCCGATCCTTGAGAAGCTGTACCAGGGGGAAACCCTGAGCCAGCAGGAGAGCCACCAGCTGTTCTCCGCCGTCGTGCGCGGCGAAGTGAAGCCTGAACAGCTGGCCGCCGCGCTGGTCAGTATGAAAGTGCGCGGCGAGCAGCCGCAGGAAATTGCCGGCGCCGCCACCGCGCTGCTGGAAAACGCCGCGCCGTTCCCGCGCCCGGACTACCTGTTTGCCGACATCGTCGGCACCGGTGGCGACGGCAGCAACAGCATTAATATCTCCACCGCCAGCGCGTTTGTCGCCGCCGCCTGTGGATTGAAAGTGGCGAAGCACGGCAACCGCAGCGTTTCCAGTAAATCAGGCTCTTCTGACCTGCTGGCGGCCTTCGGCATTAATCTCGATATGAACGCCGATAAATCCCGCGCGGCGCTCGATGAGCTGGGCGTCTGCTTCCTGTTCGCGCCGAAGTACCACACCGGTTTCCGCCACGCGATGCCGGTCCGTCAGCAGCTGAAGACCCGTACCCTGTTTAACGTGCTGGGGCCGCTGATCAACCCGGCGCATCCGCCGCTGGCGCTGATTGGCGTCTACAGCCCGGAACTGGTGTTGCCGATTGCGGAAACCTTGCGCGTACTCGGTTATCAGCGCGCTGCCGTGGTGCACAGCGGCGGGATGGATGAAGTCTCGCTGCATGCGCCCACGGTGGTCGCCGAGCTGCATAACGGGGAAATTAAAAGCTATCAGCTGACCGCCGACGATTTCGGCCTGACGCCTTACCATCAGGCGCAGCTGGCGGGCGGCACGCCGGAAGAAAACCGTGACATTCTGACGCGCTTGCTACAAGGTAAAGGTGAAGCCGCTCACGAAGCCGCCGTCGCCGCCAACGTCGCCATGTTGATGCGTTTACACGGGCATGAAGATCTGAAAGCTAACGCTCAGCAGGTACTGGATGTGCTGCACAGCGGCGCGGCCTATGACAGAGTGACCGCCTTAGCGGCAAGAGGGTAAAGAATGCAGACCGTTTTAGCAAAAATCGTTGCCGACAAAGCGATTTGGGTGGAAGCCCGCAAACAACAACAACCGTTAGCCAGTTTTCAGAATGAGGTCGTCCCGACGCAGCGCAATTTCTATGACGCGCTGGCCGGCACCCGCACCGCGTTTATTCTCGAGTGCAAAAAGGCTTCGCCGTCGAAGGGGTTGATTCGCGAAGATTTCGATCCGGCGGCGATCGCCAGCATCTACAAACACTACGCCTCGGCGATCTCGGTGCTGTGTGATGAGAAATATTTCCAGGGCAGCTTCGATTTTCTGCCGATCGTCAGCAAGGTCGCGCCGCAGCCGATCCTGTGTAAGGACTTCACCATCGACCCTTACCAGATCTACCTGGCGCGCTACTATCAGGCCGACGCCTGCCTGCTGATGCTGTCGGTGCTCGACGATGAACAGTATCGTCAGCTCTCGGCGGTGGCTCACAGCCTGAATATGGGCGTGCTGACCGAAGTCAGCAATGAAGAGGAGCTGGAGCGCGCCATCGCCCTGAAGGCGAAGGTGGTGGGCATTAATAACCGCGACCTGCGCGATATGTCGATTGACCTCAACCGCACCCGTCAGCTGGCGGCGCGTCTCGGCCCGGATGTCACGGTGATCAGCGAATCCGGCATCCATACCTATGCCGAAGTGCGTGAGCTGAGCCACTTCGCCAATGGCTTCCTGATCGGCTCCGCCCTGATGGAGCAGGCGGATCTGGAAGCGGCGGTCAAGCGCGTGCTGCTCGGCGAGAACAAAGTGTGCGGCCTGACGCGCCCGCAGGATGCGCAGGTGGCCTGGGAGTCTGGCGCCATCTACGGTGGGCTGATCTTCGTCCCGACCTCGCCGCGGGCGGTAAATGACGCCCAGGCTAAAGCGGTGATCGCCGCCGCGCCGCTGCAGTACGTCGGCGTCTTCCGCAATGCGCCGCTGGATGAGGTGGTCGCCCGCGCCCAGGCCCTGGAGCTGGCCGCCGTACAGCTGCACGGTGATGAAGACCAGGCCTATATCGACGCGCTGCGCGACGCCCTCGCGGATAGCGTCCGCATCTGGAAAGCGCTGAGCGTTGGCGAAACCTTACCGTCCCGTACACTCCGCCATGTCGATAAGTATCTGCTCGACAACGGCCAGGGCGGCAGCGGCCAGCGTTTTGACTGGAGCCTGCTGCATGGCCAGGACCTGCGCAACGTCATGCTGGCGGGCGGCCTCGGCGCCGATAACTGTGTGGAAGCGGCCAAAAGCGGCTGTGCCGGACTCGATTTCAATTCAGGCGTAGAGTCGCAACCCGGGATTAAAGACGCCAGCAAGCTGGCCTCCGTATTCCAGACGCTGCGCGCATATTAAGGAGCAATAATGAGCACTTTACTGAACCCCTACTTCGGCGAATTCGGCGGCATGTATGTGCCGCAGATCCTGATGCCCGCCCTGCGCCAGCTGGAAGAGGCCTTTGTCAGCGCGCAGAAGGACCCGGCCTTTCAGGCGGAATTCACCGACCTGCTGAAAAACTACGCCGGTCGTCCGACGGCCCTGACCAAATGCCGGAACCTGACCGAAGGGACCCGCACTACCCTGTACCTGAAACGCGAAGATCTGCTGCACGGCGGCGCGCACAAAACCAACCAGGTGCTGGGCCAGGCTCTGCTGGCCAAACGGATGGGCAAAACCGAAATTATCGCCGAGACCGGCGCCGGTCAGCACGGCGTCGCCTCAGCGCTGGCCAGCGCCCTGCTCGGTCTGAAATGCCGTATCTACATGGGCGCCAAGGACGTCGAGCGCCAGTCGCCGAACGTCTTCCGTATGCGCCTGATGGGCGCCGAGGTGATCCCGGTGCATAGCGGCTCCGCCACGCTGAAAGATGCCTGTAACGAGGCGCTGCGCGACTGGTCCGGCAGCTACGAGAAGGCGCACTATATGCTGGGCACCGCCGCCGGTCCGCACCCGTTCCCGACCATCGTACGTGAATTCCAGCGCATGATCGGCGAAGAGACCAAAGCGCAGATCCTCGAAAAAGAGGGCCGTCTGCCGGACGCGGTGATCGCCTGCGTCGGCGGCGGGTCAAACGCCATCGGCATGTTCGCTGATTTTATCGAGGAAACCCGCGTCGGCCTGATCGGCGTGGAGCCTGCCGGGCACGGTATCGAAAGCGGGGAGCACGGCGCGCCGCTGAAGCATGGTCGTGTGGGGATCTACTTCGGGATGAAGTCGCCGATGATGCAAACCGCCGACGGCCAGATCGAGGAATCTTACTCCATTTCCGCCGGGCTGGACTTCCCGTCCGTTGGGCCGCAGCACGCGTTTCTGAACAGCACCGGGCGCGCCGACTATGTGTCGATCACCGATGACGAAGCGCTGGAGGCGTTTAAAGCGCTCTCCCGCCACGAAGGGATCATCCCGGCGCTGGAGTCCTCTCACGCTCTGGCCCATGCGCTGAAAATGATGCGCGAGAACCCGGAAAAAGAGCAGCTGCTGGTGGTTAACCTCTCCGGCCGCGGCGATAAAGACATTTTCACCGTACACGACATCCTGAAAGCGCGAGGGGAAATCTGATGGAACGCTATGAGACGCTGTTTGCCCAACTGAAAAACCGCCAGGAAGGCGCTTTCGTCCCCTTTGTCACCCTTGGCGATCCGGGACCGGAGCAGTCGCTGAAAATTATCGATGCGCTGATCGAAGGCGGCGCCGATGCCCTTGAGCTGGGGATCCCCTTCTCCGACCCGCTGGCGGACGGCCCGACCATCCAGGGCGCGGCCCTGCGCGCCTTCGCCGCGGGGGTAACCCCGGCGCAGTGCTTTGAGATGCTGGCGGCGATCCGCCAGAAGCATCCAACGATCCCAATCGGCCTGCTGATGTACGCCAACCTCGTCTTCAGCCCGGGTATCGATGAGTTCTATGCCCAGTGCGCCCGCGTCGGCGTCGACTCGGTGCTGGTAGCCGACGTGCCGGTGGAAGAGTCCGCCCCGTTCCGCCAGGCGGCGATGCGCCATAACATCGCGCCAATTTTCATTTGCCCGCCCAACGCGGATGACGATTTACTGCGCCAGATCGCCTCTTATGGCCGCGGCTACACCTATCTGCTGTCGCGCGCCGGGGTGACGGGTGCGGAAAATCGCGCTGCGCTGCCGCTGCACCATCTGGTGGAGAAGCTGGCGGAATATCACGCTGCGCCGCCGCTGCAGGGCTTTGGCATCTCCGCGCCGGAGCAGGTGAGCGCCGCCATTGACGCCGGGGCCGCCGGGGCGATCTCCGGTTCCGCCATCGTCAAAATCATCGAACGTCATCTTGATGAGCCGCAAACCATGCTCGACGAGCTGAAAGCCTTCGTCCAGAGCCTGAAGGCGGCGACCAAAACCGCCTGACCGTCAGCCGCCTGGCATCGCGCCAGGCGGCGATGATTTCTGCAAACTGTCGGCGTATTTGCGCGTTAAGCGAAACAGCGCCTGCACTTCATCTTCCGGCCACTGCGCCAGCATCTGATTCATTAACCGCCGCCGCGCGACGGCGATCCTGTCGATCATCTGTTGTCCCCTGGCGCTAAGCGTCACTTCGCTGATCCGTCGGTCATGACGGTTCGGTTGCTTACCGGCAAGCCCCTGGGCTTCCAGTTTCTTCACCTGACGACTGACGGTGGTGTAATCGCGCCCTAAATGATCCGCCAGCTCAACCACCCCCACCGGGCCATAGCGCCCTACCGCCACCAGCAGCGGAAACAGCATCTGTTCCAGCTTGACGCCAGCTGCCTGGAGGATCTGCTCGTCGCGCACCGGCTGGTTCATCACGCTGATGATATCCAGCAGCGCGCCGTGAAAGTCGGTAATGTCGTAGCCATTATGTGCATCTTGCATGTATTAATTTTCCGCGTATAGTGCTGCAAAACAATATGTGTATTTTACACATAATTCCCGACAGGAGATAATTTATGAAAGCAGGCGTGGTTTTTGATCTCGCAGAAGGCCCGGTTTGGGCCGATTTCATCGAGCCGCAGCCCGCGCCCGGCCAGACGCTTATTGACGTCCGCGCCGCCGCGATGAGCCATGTGGTCAAGGCCCGGGCATCAGGACGCCATTACAGCTTCGACGGCAATCTGCCTTTTGTACCCGGTATCGATGGTGTCGGCACTACATCCCAGGGCCAGCGCGTCTACTTCGCCTTCCCCACTGCCCCCTTCGGCAGTATGGCGCAGCGGGCGCCGGTCGCCCTGCAGAATTGCCTGCCGCTGCCGGATGAGCTCGATGATATCCCGGCGGCGGCGATGGCCAACCCCGGCATGTCCGCGTGGGCGTCTCTGGTGACTCGCGCCCAGCTTCAGGCCGGCGAAACGGTGCTGATTAACGGCGCCACCGGCAGCGCCGGTCAGCTGGCGGTGCAGATTGCCCGCTACCTGGGCGCAAAAAAAATCATTGCGGCCGGACGCAATGCGCAGTCGCTGGCGGCGATCGGCGCCGATGAATGTATTCAGTTAACGGCGGATGATAAGACGTTAACTGCACAGTTTTCAGCGGTCAGCGCCGCGCAGATCGATGTGGTCATCGATTATCTGTGGGGACACAGCGCGGAATTATTATTGCCGGCCCTGGCCAAATATACCCCGGCCGGCAGGCCGGTGCGCTATGTGCAAGTGGGGTCCCTGGCTGGCGCCGATATCGCGTTAAATGGCGCGGTTCTGCGTTCCGCCCCGCTCCTGCTGATGGGTAGCGGGATCGGTAGCCTGACGATGCCGCAGCTGCTGGCGGCGACCGGCGAAATGCTGCAGGCGGCGGTGCAGGGGAAATTGACCATCGCCACCACCCCGCGGCCGCTGCAGGAGATCGCGGCGGCCTGGCCGCAGGACGACAGCCAGAAGCGTACGGTTTTCACCCTCGGATAAAAAATCGCTTCCGCACAAAAGATGGGGTTGATATCTCAAATGAGAAATATTATCTTTCTCATCACTGAATAGTTGAGTAAATAACTCAGGTATTCAGTACGACATTGCTCACATTGCTTCCAGTATTTTTGCCCGCACTTGTGCGGGCTTTTTTTTACTCGCGACACACCTCTCGCACCCGCTGCCACAGCCAGCGGTGGCCGGGGCCTGCTCCAGGCGCGGACGCCACGCCTGCCACACCGTAATCACCCCGGTGCTGACCGGCAGCGGAAAACTTACTATCCCCTGCGGCGAAGGATGACGCACGCAGGAGGCCGGCACCAGCCCCAGCGCGGCGCTGATGCCCGGCACGACGGCGGCGATGCGCCGGTACAGCCCCCGCCCCGCTCTGCCAGCTGGTCATCCACCAGCCCATATACGATCCCATGCCGGGAAACGATAACATGTCCCCAGGCGACATAGCGCTCTGCATCTATCGCCGCCGCGGCGGTAAACGGGATTGAGCACCGCGCGCAAATCGCTCAGCACACTGTGCGTTTTGCTGCGGATCCGCTGCGCATGCGGGGTGAACACCATTTTGCGTCCGGCCCGCACCAGCAGGGGATCGCCGGTCACGTGCCGCAAGCGAGTTAACGTTCGGATCATCGCCGAAGTGCTAAGGCCGAAACGGCGGGCGGCGCCCGGGACTGGAGTATCTGGATGGCCACGGCCGCACGGTGCCCTGGTAAGCCCGCCGGGACGCCAGCCTCAGGGCGCCCTTCGGCGCCCGCCCGGCGTCTGTTATCCAAGGTCACCGCGCTATATTCCGCGTTGCCCTGCCGCCTTTACCGAGGTCACCCGCCTTTTTTGTTCAAAATTTATGAAATTTGTAAACGGTGGTGAAGAAATCAGTTTAAACGTCAACTTTTCTGTGTAAATATTAAGGCGAATGATAACTATTCTTTTTATCATTTATAGAATCACGCCGGGTCAGCGCAAGCCAGACGACGAATAACGTCGCTTTTGCGCGGCGTGATATGTGCTAATAACAAAAAATAAGCCTGCATTTATCATGGAAAAAAACGCTTCTCTGCCGTTTGGCAGTTTCAACTCATTGGCATTGTTTACGGGTCTGTGTCTGGGAGCCGCGCCGGCAACCGGCATGGCAGCCGAAAAATCAGTCAAAAATAATGAAGAGACGCTGGTGGTGGAAGCCTCCCCGCCTTCGCTTTATTCTCCCGAAGCCTCCGCCGATCCCAAGTTCAATAAACCACTGGTGGATACCACTCGCACCATCACCGTGATCCCCGAACAGGTCATTAAAGATCAGGGCGTCACCAACCTGACTGACGCCCTCAAAAACGTCCCCGGCGTCGGGGCGTTTTACGCCGGGGAGAATGGCAGCTCAACCACCGGGGACGCCATCTTTATGCGCGGCGTGGACACCTCCAACAGTATTTATGTCGACGGCATTCGCGATATCGGCAGCGTGACGCGGGATACCTTCAATACCCAGCAGGTGGAAGTCATCAAAGGGCCCGCCGGCACGGACTATGGCCGCAGCGCCCCTTCCGGCTCGATCAATATGATCAGCAAGCAGCCGCGCCTTGACTCCGGGATCGACGGATCCGCCAGCATCGGCAGCGCCTGGTCGCGTCGGGGTACCCTTGACCTTAACCAGGCCTTCGGCGACAACGCCGCGTTTCGCCTCAACCTGATGGGCGAAAAAACCCACGACGCCGGCCGGGATAAGATTGAGAACGAGCGCTACGGCATTGCCCCGTCCCTGGCCTTCGGCCTCGATACGCCCACCCGTCTGTATCTGAACTATCTCCACGTCCGGCAGAATAACACCCCGGATGGCGGGATCCCCACCGTCGGCCTGCCGGGCTATTCGGCGCCTTCGCCGAAGTATGCCGCCCTCAATTCCGCCGGTAAGGTCGATACCAGCAATTTCTATGGCACCGACTCCGATTACGATAAATCCACCACCGACAGCGGCACCCTGCGCTTTGAACACGATCTGACGGACAATACCACCGTGCGCAATACCACCCGCTGGTCGCGTGTGAAGCAGGAGTATCTCCTGACCGCGGTGATGGGCGGCGCGAGCAATATCACCGCCCCCGACATCAATGACGTCAATACCTGGAGCTGGTCACGTCTGGTTAATACCAAAGATGTCAGCAACCGCATTCTGACCAACCAGACCAATATCACTTCGACCTTCAATACCGGTTCGATAGGCCATGACGTCAGTGCCGGCGTGGAGTTTACCCGGGAAAACCAGACTAACTATGGCGTCAACGCCCTGACCGCTCCGGCGGTGAATCTCTATCATCCGGTGAGCAGCCTGTCGATTGGCGGGCTGGACAGAAACGGGGCGAACGCCAACGGCCAGACCGATACCTTCGGTATCTATGCCTTTGATACGCTGGCGCTGACCGATCGGGTTGAGGTCAACGGTGGGCTGCGTCTCGACAGTTACCATACCAAATATGACAGCGCCACCGCCTGCGGCGGCAGCGGACGCGGGGCTGTCGCCTGCCCGCCAGGACAGTCGACCGGCAGCCCGGTCACCACTGTCGATACCGCTAAATCCGGTAACCTGGTTAACTGGAAGGCCGGGGCGCTGTATCGCTTAACCGAGCAGGGCAATATCTACGTCAACTATGCCATCTCGCAGCAACCGCCGGGGGGCAGCAGCTTCGCGCTGGCTGCCAGCGGTAGCGGCAACAGCGCCAACCGGACCGACTTTAAACCGCAGAAAGCGAAATCCAGCGAACTGGGCACCAAGTGGCAGATCCTCGACAAGCGCCTGCTGCTCAGCGCGGCGTTATTCCGCACCGATATTGAAAACGAAGTGGCCGCCAACGATGACGGAACCTGGTCGCAGTACGGCAAAAAGCGCGTGGAAGGCTATGAGCTCTCCGCAACCGGGAACCTGACCCCGGACTGGACAATCATCGCCGGCTACACCCAGCAACATGCCACGGTGACAGAGGGTCAGAATGTGGCGCAGGATGGCTCTTCCGCGCTGGCCTACACCCCGAAACATGCCTTTACGCTGTGGACGCAGTATCAGGCCACCAGCGATCTGTCCGTCGGCGGCGGCGTGCGCTATGTCGGAAGCCTGCGCCGGGGCAGCGATGGCGCGGTGGGTACCCCGGATCACACCGAGGGCTATTGGGTCGCCGACGCCAAACTGGGCTATCGGGTCAACAGCAATCTCGATCTGCAGCTCAATATGTACAACCTGTTTGATACCGATTACGTGGCTTCCATCAACAAGAGCGGCTATCGCTATCATCCGGGCGAACCCCGTACCTTTATGTTGACGGCGAACGTCCATTTCTGAGTCTGCACGTGGGGCCATCGCGCCCCACCTTTTTGAGAGAACACCGCAATGATGTATCACATTCCTGACGTGCTGACGGCGGACCAGGTGGCTGAATATGGCCGCCTGCTGGCGCAGGCCGAATGGGTTGACGGGCGGGTTACCGTCGGCAGCCAGGGGGCGACCGTCAAACAAAACCAGCAGATCGATACCCGCACGCCGCTGTATGCCCGTCTGCAGGCAGCCGTACTCGACGCGCTGCGCGGCCATCCGCAGTTTTTTTCCGCCGCGCTGCCGCGGACAATTTCCGCGCCGTTGTTTAATCGCTACGGGCCGGGAGAGACCTACGGTTTTCATGTCGATGGCGCGGTGCGCCAGAACGGCGAGGCGGGCTGGATGCGGACCGACCTCTCGGCGACGCTGTTCCTCTGCGAGCCGGAAAGCTATGAAGGGGGCGAACTGGTGATTGAAGATACCTATGGCCAGCACCGGGTGAAGCTCCCGGCCGGACATCTGGTGCTCTATCCCGCCAGTAGTCTGCACTGCGTCACCCCGGTCACCGGCGGGGTTCGCCAGGCCTCTTTCCTGTGGATCCAGTCGATGGTCCGCGACGATAAGCAGCGCGCGATGCTCTACGACCTGGACCGCACGATCCAGTCTCTCAAAACCCGCTTTGGCGACGGGGAAGAGGTCCTCTCCCTGCTCAATATGTATCACAACCTGCTGCGCCAGTGGACTGAAGTGTGATCCGCAGGCGAAGGTTTATCGCAGGGAGGGGTGAGGAGGCAACAGACTGGCCGTCCGCTGGCCAGTTTGCAGCAGGCGTTAGAACCGATAGCCTGCGGAGAACATAAACACCCACGGATCCAGGCGGGTGCTGACTTTCTGGTCCACGCCGCCGGCTTTGAATTTCACATCGGTATCGATATCCATGTACCACACCGACATATTCAGCAGCCAGTCACGGTTAATCAGGTAATCGAGGCCGACCTGTCCTGCCGCGCCCCAGGAGTCCTTCAGGCTCAGATCGGAAAGCCCGGCCGCCTTGCCGGTATCGTTAAAGTCTTCATTAAAGAAGGTGGTGTAGTTAATCCCCGCCCCCACGTACGGACGCACCTTGCTTTGCGCATCGCCAAAGTACCACTGCGCCATCAGGGTGGGTGGCAACTGATGCACGGTAGCGATGGTGCCGGTTGGCCCGGTACCAACCTTATGGCGGAACGGCGTAGCCGCCAGCAGTTCCACGCCGATGTTATCGGTCGCCATATAGGTAAAGGTTAAACCCAGCTGAGTATTGTTACTGACGTTGAAACTGCCCAGACTGCCCAGCACATTGTCAGAGCCTTCCGTCGGTCGGACGGTGGCGGTCCCGGCACGAATGAAAAATTCACCCGCTTCATGCGCCCAGACGCTGCCGGTAGTAAGAGTGCTTAGAATCAATGCCGCCGCTGCTAACTTCTTCATATCCACTTCCTCATTATGGTTTTTCAGCGCGGCCAAATATACCTATAACGAGTTACGTTTGATCTGTTTTAGATCACACTAAAACCTTAGATTTAACATTTATTGATCCAGATTAATTTTTGATACCGATCGCAATACGCTAAATCCTTCGCACATCAATTTTCACTTTTCGCAAAAAAAATTATTTCTGCCCCTCTTGCCGCGGCTGAGGCGGCTGGATAAGTTAACTGCCGACAATCTGTGTTGATGCGTTTTTTTCAGGTGTAATTATGAGTGAAATCAACCCGTGCATGACGTGCGGTGCCTGTTGTGCGTATTTTCGAGTCTCTTTCTACTGGGCGGAAGCCGACGACGCGGGCGGCCTGGTGCCCGCCGCGCTGACCGAGCCGCTGACCCCCTTCCTGCGCTGTATGAGCGGCACTAATCAACGTCAGAGCCGCTGTGCGGCGCTATCGGGCGAGATCGGCGACGCCGTCCACTGCACTATCTATGAAAACCGTCCTTCGCCATGTCGCGAATTCGCCATGTCCGGGGAAAACGGCGAGGAAAACGACGCCTGCAACCGGGCGCGAGCGCGCTATGGGCTGCCGCCATTGCGGCCTCTTTACAAAGATATACCTGCCCTGACCGGCGCAGAGAGTGCTACGACGGAAGGATTTGCGGTACAATCGCCGGCTAGTTAACACCTGCGACACTCAAGGAGAATGCATGTCTATCACGGCGAAGTCCGTCTACCGTGACACCGGGAATTTTTTTCGTAATCAGTTCATTACCATTTTGCTGATTGCGCTGTTGTGCGCGTTCATTACGGTAGTACTTGGCCATGCCTTTTCACCCAGCGACGAGCAGCTGTCGATACTCAGCGAAGGCGACAACCTCGCCGGTAGCGCAGGCCTGTTCGAACTGGTGCAGAATATGACGCCGGAGCAGCAGCAGGTTCTGCTGCGCGCCTCGGCGGCATCAACCTTCTCGGGTCTGGTGGGCAATGCGATCCTCGCCGGCGGCGTTCTGCTGCTCATCCAGCTGGTCTCTGCCGGTCATCGTGTCAGCGCCCTGCGCGCCATCGGCGCCTCGGCGCCGGTGCTGCCGAAGCTGCTGCTGCTGATCCTCTTCACCACTTTCCTGGTGCAGATGGGGATGATGTTAGTGCTGGTGCCCGGCGTCCTGTTGGCCATTGTGCTGGCCTTTGCGCCGATCATGCTGGTGCAGGACAAAATGGGCATCCTCGGCGCCATGCGCAGCAGCATGCGCCTGGCGTGGGCCAATCTGCGGCTGGTGGCGCCGGCCATTATCGGTTGGCTGGTGGCGAAAACTCTGCTGTTACTGTTTGCTTCCAGCTTTGCCGCCCTGACGCCAAACGTCGGCGCGGTGGTGATTAATACCCTCAGCAACCTGATTTCCGCCCTGTTGCTGATCTATTTATTCCGCGTGTATATGCTTATCCGTAGCTAATTTTAACCTGGACCGGGGAATTTCCCGGTCCGTCCTGACAGACGGGATCGATGTATGAAGCAGTTTCTGGATTTTTTACCGCTGGTGGTCTTCTTCGCCTTCTACAAGCTTTACGATATCTACGCCGCCACCACGGCGCTGATTGTGGCGACCGCCATCGTGCTGATCTACAGCTGGGTGCGCTACCGTAAAATCGAAAAAATGGCGCTGATCACCTTCGTGCTGGTGGCCGTCTTCGGTGGATTAACCCTCTTCTTCCACAATGATGAGTTCATTAAATGGAAGGTGACGGTGATCTATGCGCTGTTCGCCGGCGCGCTGCTGTTCAGCCAGTGGGTGATGAAAAAGCCGCTTATCCAGCGCATGCTGGGTAAAGAGCTGACCCTGCCGCAGCAGGTCTGGTCGCGCCTTAACCTGGCCTGGGCGGCGTTTTTTATCCTCTGCGGACTGGCTAATATCTATATCGCCTTCTGGTTGCCGCAGAATATCTGGGTTAACTTTAAGGTCTTCGGTTTAACTGCCCTCACGCTGGTCTTTACCTTGCTGAGCGGGATCTACATCTACCGTCATATGCCGCAGGACGACCACCACTAACGCCTCCACCGGCGCGCCACCCGCGCGCCGCGCTCGCCCCGGGTACCCTTGCTGCGCTGGCCAACCGTCCCTGCCACCACCACCTCCGCGCGTAACCTGACAGCTTCCCGGCCCCACAGCGCAGGCTCCCTTCACGATTTCAATCGGCAGCGTAAAAAATTGCGCTAATTGTGAGGATTTTATGGAGATTTATTTCGTTACATTGTAATGATAATTGTTATCATTAATATTCTCGATCTCATTTTGAATTGTTTTGAAAAGGATATTTACATGAGATCGCCGCAATATTATGTCCCCACGATCCTGGCGCTGGTCATATCCAGTCTCCTTGCCCCTAACGCCTTTGCAGAAGAGTCAGAACAAGATACCGAAACAATGATTGTGCGCAGTACGGCGGAAGAGGCGCTCAAGCAACAGCCCGGGGTGTCGATTATCACGGCAGATGATATTGCAAAACAGCCACCGGTCAACGATCTCTCAGACATCATCCGTAAAATGCCCGGGGTGAATTTGACCGGCAACAGCGCCAGCGGTAGTCGGGGCAACAACCGCCAGATTGATATCCGCGGCATGGGGCCGGAGAACACCCTGATCCTGATAGATGGGGTACCGGCCACGTCACGTAACTCGGTTCGCTATAGCTGGCGCGGCGAACGCGATACCCGGGGCGACAGCAACTGGGTCCCTGCCGAGATGGTCGAGCGAATTGAAGTCCTCCGCGGCCCGGCAGCCGCGCGTTATGGTTCCGGTGCGGCCGGCGGAGTGGTCAACATTATTACCAAACGCCCGACCAACAACTGGCACGGTTCCCTGTCTTTTTTTACCAATCAGCCGGAAAACAACAAGGAAGGCACGACTAATCGCGCTAACTTCAATCTCAGCGGCCCACTGGCCGGCGAGGCGCTGACAATGCGCCTGTATGGCAATATCAATAAAACGGAACCCGACGCCTGGGATATTAACCATGCGCAAAACGGCTCCTACGCTGCGGGACGCGAAGGGGTACGCAATAAAGATATTAACGCCCTGCTGTCATGGAAAATGACCCCGCAACAAATTCTCGATTTCAGCTACGCCTATAGCCGTCAGGGGAATATCTATGCCGGTGATACCCAGTACAGCAACGGCAATCTTAGCCCGAACGGGCTGGTGGATTCCCTGTACGGCCACGAAACGAATCGCCTCTATCGCCAGTCCTGGGGATTGACCTACAACGGTCTTTGGGATTGGGGCCAGTCCAAAGCGGGGGTTTACTACGAGAAAACCAACAATACCCGCCTGCAGGAAGGCTCCACCGGCCGCGTCGAAGGCATGATCAACAGTGAGGATTATGCCACCAGCCGACTGGAATCCTGGCGTACTACCTCCGAATTCAATGTGCCTTTCTTCTGGCTGGCGGATCAGACGCTGACGCTGGGCATGGAATGGAACCATGATCAGCTCGACGACCCGGCATCGATGCAGGCCACTAACAGCAATGGGGAGACTATCCCTGGGACCTCCGGCGACCCTGCGCAACGTCGTACCAAAAACAGCGCCACCCTCACCGGTATCTATCTGGAGGATAATATCGAAGCCGTGCCCGGCACCAACCTGATCCCCGGCATTCGTTTCGATTATCATAATCAGTTTGGCAGCAACTGGAGCCCAAGCCTCAATTTGTCTCAGGCGCTGGGCGATATGTTCACGCTGAAGGCCGGTATCGCGCGGGTGTTTAAAGCGCCTAACCTTTATCAATCCAGTGAAGGCTATCTGCTCTCCACCCGCGGCAACGGTTGTCCAAACACTATCGCCGAAGGCAGCTGCTATCTGCTGGGCAACCCTGACCTCGACCCGGAAATCAGTATTAACAAAGAGATCGGTATCGAATTTAACCTTAATGGCTACGCTGCCGGGGTCACCTGGTTCCGCAACGATTACAAAAACAAAATCGTCTCCGGAACCGAGGTGCTGGGCTATACCTCCAGCGGCAATAATATCCTGCAATGGCAGAACGGCGGCAAAGCAGTAGTCGAGGGGCTGGAAGGCAATATGCTGATCCCGGTGCTGGCTGATATCCTAAGCTGGCGGACCAATGCCACCTGGATGTTCAAATCTGAAAGTAAAGAGACAGGCAACCCGCTGTCGGTTATCCCGAAATATACCGTTAACACGATGCTCGACTGGCAGGTAAACGACGCCCTGTCTGCGAATGTCAACTGGACGCTTTATGGCCGTCAGAAGCCGCGTCAGTATGCAGAGATCCGCAACGAAACCGGAACCCTTGCTACCACCGAGGTTGGCGCCTATTCCATCGTGGGGATCGGCACCCAGTATCAGCTCAACCGGGATATTCGCCTGAATGCCGGCATAAGTAACCTCTTTGATAAGCAACTGTATCGCGAAAATGCCGGCGCCTCGACCTACAATGAGCCTGGACGCGCGTATTACGCCGGAGTGACCCTCTCTTTCTGAACCACTGCGCCCGCCTCCGCGGGCGCCAGCCCTATTCTCTCTACGCCGTTTTCATAGTAGCATCCCGCTGATCGTCTTTGACCACAACAGAGTAGAGCATGACAACAACAGATCTCGCCCCGAAGGGCGAAATGGTTTTACGCACCCTGGCAATGCCGGCAGATACCAATGCCAACGGGGACATTTTTGGCGGCTGGCTGATGTCGCAGATGGATATCGGCGGCGCCATTATGGCCAAAGAGATCGCCCAGGGTCGCGTGGTGACCGTGCGCGTGGATGGGATGACCTTTTTACGCCCGGTGGCCGTAGGCGACGTGGTGTGCTGCTATGCCCGCTGCGTGAAGCGCGGCAATACCTCAGTGACCATTAACATCGAAGTGTGGGTGAAAAAAGTCTCTTCAGAACCGATTGGCCAGCGCTACAAGGCGACGGAAGCGCTGTTTATCTACGTTGCCGTCGATAATCAGGGTAAACCCCGCCCTCTGCCGGCCGAATAAGATGGCGCCCGGCTAACCGGGCACCTGGCTTAGAGAAAGCCCAGCAGCGAGAAGAAGAAGTAGCCGATAACAATCACCATCACCGGCAGCACGTACAGCGGGAAATACTGCACCAGGATCGTATGTCGCGGCACCACAATGCGTTCGGCGAGCTGCTCGCGAGTTAACCCTTCCGCGCCTTTCGCCTGCTCGAGGATCAGCTGATCCTCAATCCCCTCGCGGAGAAATTTCGCCTGCCGCGCCATCCGCGCGCCGGCGGCCTGCAGCGCCATGCCGACGAACACCAGAATGAAGATAATCCAGAAGCCGATGTTCAGGCTATGGTGAAAATCCGGCAGCGGTGAGTTGTACCAGAAAAAGTTCAGGAACGGCGTGTTAAAGCGCATCATCTCAATCATGACGTGCGCAAAATCCATCATCACCGCGTCAATGCCGGGTTTCTTTTCACTGTGCTCATACATAAATTTGAGGACAGAAATCAGCGTCGACAGCACGGCGGGAATAAAGATGACCCATCCCAAAATACGTTTGATGACCGCAATGCGTCCAGCTTGTTGGTACGTCATGAGTTCCCCTTGTTAAAGACGCGTTAGTGGTTCGCCTGCCGCCCGTTGCGTGGCGCAGGCGCCCCTCGCTTACCCGAATGTGTCGGGTATAAGTCTATCTTCCACGGCGAATTTCGCCCAATAACGCGCGGTATGATATACCATGAATGCCGATTCGTTTATCTGATTACGCAACAGGAGAAGGACATATGTCAGCGAAGCGCCGCATTGAGGCTGCGATTTTTGATATGGACGGGTTGCTGATTGACTCTGAGCCGCTTTGGGATCAGGCGGAGGTCGAGGTCATGGAGAGCCTGGGGGTGGATACCCGCCGCCGCGATGAACTGCCCGACCTGCTGGGTCTGCGAATCGACCTGGTGGTGGATCTGTGGTACGCGCAGCAGCCGTGGCGCGGCGTTGACCGCACAGAAGCCACCGCGCGCATTATCCGTCGCGCCATCGAACTGGTGGAAGCCTCACGTCCGCTGCTGCCGGGGGTGCGCGAGGCGGTGGCCCTGTGCAAAGCCCAGGGGTTGAAGGTAGGGCTGGCCTCAGCCTCGCCGCTGGTGATGCTGGAGAAAGTGCTCAATATGTTCGAGCTGCGCGACCAGTTTGATGCCCTCGCCTCGGCGGAGCATCTGCCCTGGAGCAAACCGCACCCGCAGGTGTATCTCAACTGCGCCGCCGCCCTCGGGGTCGACCCACAGCGCTGTGTCGCGCTGGAGGACTCGGTCAACGGCATGATCGCCAGCAAAGCTGCGCGCATGCGCGCTATCGTCGTGCCGGAAGCAGAGAACAGCCGCGACCCGCGCTTCGTGCTGGCGGACGTCAAGCTGCCGTCACTGCAGGCCCTGACCGTCGAGGCGCTGCTCGGGTAAGACCGCTGGCGGGTGACGCGATCGCCGCCACCCGCCAGCAAAGAAAATCAAAACATCGTTTCATTTTAATTGTAATTTTGTTTTCCTGCCTCTATGCTGGGTACAGGTGGCGTTATCGTACGCCTGAAGATCAGCACACAGAGGTGAATATGGTACTGAACGCCTTCGACCTGACGGGTAAGGTCGCCATCGTGACCGGTTGCGATACCGGCCTGGGACAGGGAATGACGCTGGGCCTGGCGCAGGCCGGATGCGATATCGTCGGCATCAACCGCAAAATTCCCCACGACACTGCCGCGCAGGTTCAGGCGCTGGGCCGCCGCTTTCATGCCATTCAGGCGGATCTCAGCCAACAGGATGATATGACCGTTTTGGTCGACCAGGCGGTGGCGGCGATGGGCCGGGTCGATATTCTGGTCAACAACGCCGGGATTATCCGTCGCCATGATGCCCTGACCTTCACGGAAAGTGACTGGGATGCGGTGATCGATCTGAATCTGAAAGCAGTTTTTTTCCTCTGCCAGGCGGTCGCCAGGCAGTTCATTCGCCAGGGTGAAGGCGGGAAAATCGTTAACATCGCCTCGATGCTCTCGTTTCAGGGCGGGATCCGCGTCCCCTCCTATACCGCCTCGAAAAGCGGCGTGCTGGGGCTGACCCGCCTGCTGGCTAACGAATGGGCTGGTCAGGGTATCAACGTCAACGCCATTGCGCCCGGGTATATGGCCACCAATAACACCCAGGCGCTGCGCGAAGATGAGGAGCGCAACCAGGCAATCCTTGAGCGTATCCCCGCCGGTCGCTGGGGTGTGCCGGATGACCTGCAGGGGCCGGTGGTGTTTCTCGCCTCGTCCGCCGCCGATTATATTCACGGCTATACCCTGGCCGTCGACGGCGGATGGCTGGCGCGCTGAGAATTTGTGACAAAGAGTTACACCGTCACCTCTTCCGTGCACTGTATAAAAACCCTATACTGTATGAATCGACAGTTTAGGGTGTGTTATCATGACGGCGGAAGGCCATCTCTTCTTTTCAATCGCCTGCGCAGTATTTGCCAAAAACGCAGAGTTAACGCCGGTGCTGGCGCAGGGCGACTGGTGGCATATTGTGCCCTCCGCGGTCTTGACCTGCCTGCTGCCGGACATCGATCACCCAAAGTCGTTTCTTGGCCAGCGGCTGAGCTGGATCTCAAAGCCCGTGGCGCGGGCCTTTGGCCACCGCGGCTTCACCCACAGCCTGCTGGCGGTGTTTGGCGCGCTGACGCTATTCTACCTCAAGGTGCCTGACAGCTGGATTGTCCCGGCGGACGCCCTCCAGGGCCTGGTGCTGGGCTATCTCAGCCACATCCTTGCCGATATGCTCACCCCAGCCGGGGTGCCGCTGCTGTGGCCCTGCCGCTGGCGCTTTCGGCTACCGATCCTTGCGCCGCGCAAAGGCAACCAGCTGGAGCGCGCCTTATGTATGGCGCTGTTCATCTATGCCGTCTGGATGCCGCAGACGCTGGCGGACAACACCGCGATACGCTGGTCTTCCGGGGTGATTAATTCCCTGCAGATCACCTTCAATCGCTTCATAAGTCACCAGAGTGGGCGATAAACCGGCAGAAAACACCTTTTGGTTATAACCCATTCCATTTGAATATAAGTCCTTGATAACGCCTTCTGCTAACCTTGCGGTCATAAGAGCTGGTTATCCACCAGCCCGGGTTATAAAAATATCAGGAGAACGGGGATGAACTTTCCATTAATAGCGAACGTAGTCGTGTTCGCCGTATTGTTGTTTGCGCTGGGGCAAACGCGCCATAAACAGTGGAGCCTGGCCAGGAAGGTCCTGGTCGGCCTGGCGATTGGCGTGATCTTTGGTCTGGCGCTACAGCTGATCTATGGGTCTGACAGCCAGGTGCTGAAGGATTCCATCCAGTGGTTTAATATCGTCGGCAACGGTTATGTCCAGCTGCTGCAAATGATCGTTATGCCGCTGGTCTTCGCGTCAATCCTTAGCGCGGTGGCTCGCCTGCACAATGCCTCGCAGCTGGGGAAAATCAGCTTCCTGAGCATCGGGACTCTGTTGTTCACCACCCTGATCGCCGCTCTGGTTGGCGTGCTGGTGACTAACATGTTCGGCCTCACCGCCGAGGGACTGGTCCAGGGCAGCGCGGAGACCGCTCGTCTGAACGCCATTCAGAGCAACTATGTGGGTAAAGTGGCCGATCTCAGCGTCCCGCAGCTGATCCTCTCCTTTGTGCCGAAGAACCCGTTTGCTGACCTGACCGGGGCTAACCCGACCTCGATCATCAGCATCGTCATTTTCTCGGCGTTCCTCGGCGTCGCAGCCCTGAAGCTGCTGAAAGAGGATGTGGAAAAAGGCCAGCGCGTCCTGACCGCCATTGATACCCTGCAGGGCTGGGTGATGAAGCTGGTTCGTCTGGTGATGCAGCTGACCCCTTACGGCGTTCTGGCGCTGATGACCAAAGTGGTTGCCGGGTCGAATCTGCAGGATATCATCAAGCTTGGCGGCTTCGTGGTGGCCTCGTACATCGCGCTGGGCATCATGTTTATCGTCCACGGCCTGCTGCTGGCGATTAACGGCGTCAGCCCGCTGAAGTATTTCCGTAAAGTCTGGCCGGTGATCACCTTCGCCTTCACCAGCCGCTCCAGCGCCGCCTCCATTCCGCTGAACGTGGAAGCGCAGACCCGTCGTCTCGGCGTACCGGAGTCGATTGCCAGCTTCTCCGCCTCCTTTGGCGCCACCATTGGTCAGAACGGCTGCGCCGGTATCTACCCGGCCATGCTGGCGGTGATGGTCGCACCGACCGTAGGCATCAACCCGCTGGATCCGATGTGGATTGCCACCCTCGTGGGCATCGTCACCGTCAGCTCGGCGGGCGTCGCCGGAGTGGGCGGCGGGGCCACCTTCGCCGCGCTGATCGTCCTGCCGGCGATGGGCCTGCCGGTGACCCTCGTGGCGCTGCTGATCTCCGTCGAGCCGCTGATCGATATGGGACGTACCGCGCTGAACGTTAACGGTTCCATGACCGCCGGGACGCTGACCAGCCAGTGGCTGCGCCAGACCGACAAGTCGATTTTCGATAGCGAAGAAGAAGCCGAACTGGCGCATCGCTAAACGGTAAGCACAAAAAAACCGCTGATAATCAGCGGTTTTTTTATTTCTGCAGCAGACTCAGGCTTCAATCTCTCCTTCCTGACGCACCTGGTTAGCCCAGCGCTGCGCCGACTCCGGCACGCTGAACGCCGGTGAACGGCGAAAATGCTCTCCCATCAGCAGAAAGGCGACATACTTCCCGCGCAAAATCCAGACATCGCGAAAATGGTCCATTTTCACGGCATGTTCCGGGGGCGCAGGCTCCACGCGCGGCACGTAGCTAATGACAGGGCGATTTTGTTGGCGCAATGGTTTCATAACAAATGGATTCACTAAGCAAAGCGGGAAACAGAAACCTCTATCATAGCCGATCGTGGACCCGTTCGTCGCCCCCCTGCCGCCGATGCGCATTTTAGGATAACTCCCTGCCCCCTCGCCGGGCGCAGGCAGCGTAATGTTCTATAGTTAGAAGGGTTTTGGTTTATCAACGACCACTTTTAGCAATGAAAGCAGGAGACGAGCAATGTCTGATAAGCACCCAAACCCTCACCACCAGCAGGCACCGGTCCACGGCAGCGAGGAAGCGCAGCCGGGTCTCGACTCGCTGGCGCCGGATGACCGGGAGTGGCGCCCCACGCCGAAACCCACCGCCCCTGGCGCTGAACCGACCGCCCCTGGCAGCCTGAAAGCCCCTGATACCCACAGCAAAAAACTCGATGCCCTGGAGCCACAGCGCAAAGGCGGAGAGGACTATCCGCTGACCACCAACCAGGGCGTGCGCATTGCCGACGATCAGAACTCGCTGCGCGCCGGTACCCGCGGCCCAACGCTGCTGGAAGATTTCATTCTGCGGGAGAAGATCACCCACTTCGACCATGAGCGAATTCCGGAGCGTATCGTTCATGCCCGCGGCTCAGCAGCCCACGGCTACTTCCAGCCCTACAAAAGCCTGACAGCCTTGACCAAAGCCGATTTTCTCTCGGCAGCCGATAAAATCACCCCGGTCTTTGTGCGCTTCTCCACCGTGCAGGGCGGCGCGGGGTCGGCGGACACCGTTCGTGATATTCGCGGCTTCGCCACCAAGTTTTACACCGACGAGGGGATTTTTGACCTCGTCGGCAACAACACCCCGGTTTTCTTTATCCAGGACGCGCTGAAGTTTCCCGACTTTGTCCACGCCGTGAAGCCTGAGCCCCACTGGGCCATCCCCCAGGGACAAAGCGCTCACGATACGTTCTGGGACTATGTTTCCCTGCAGCCGGAAACGCTGCACAACGTGATGTGGGCGATGTCCGATCGCGGCATCCCGCGCAGCTATCGCACCATGGAAGGCTTTGGCATCCACACCTTCCGCCTGATCAATGCCGAGGGCAAAGCCACCTTTGTTCGCTTCCACTGGAAACCGGTCGCCGGCAAGGCATCGCTGGTATGGGATGAAGCGCAGAAGCTGACCGGCCGTGACCCCGATTTTCATCGCCGCGACCTGTGGGAGGCCATTGAAGCCGGGGACTACCCGGAATTTGAGCTCGGCCTGCAGTTGATCCCCGAAGAGAATGAATTTGATTTTGACTTCGACCTGCTCGATCCCACCAAGCTGATCCCCGAGGCGCTGGTGCCGGTGCAACGGGTCGGCAAAATGGTCCTCAACCGCAACCCGGACAACTTCTTTGCCGAAAACGAACAGGCGGCCTTCCATCCCGGGCATATCGTCCCGGGCATCGATTTCAGCAACGATCCGCTGCTGCAGGGGCGCCTCTTCTCCTACACCGATACCCAGATAAGCCGCCTCGGCGGACCGAATTTCCATGAAATCCCGATCAACCGGCCGACCTGCCCGTACCACAACTTCCAGCGCGACGGTATGCACCGGATGGAGATTGACACCAACCCGGCCAACTACGAACCCAACTCGATCAACGATAACTGGCCGCGCGAGACGCCGCCAGCCGCCAAACGCGGCGGTTTTGAGTCCCTCGCCGAGCGCGTCGACGGCGAGAAGATCCGTCAGCGCAGCCCGTCATTCGGCGAATATTACGCCCAGCCGCGTCTGTTCTGGCTGAGCCAGACGCCGATTGAGCAGCAGCATATTATCGATGGCTTCAGCTTCGAGCTTAGCAAAGTGGTCCGCACCTGGATCCGCGAGCGGGTGGTCGATCACCTGGCCCATATTGATACCCGGCTGGCGGAAACGGTCGGGGCGAATTTAGGTATCGAACTGAGCGATGAGCAGCGCAGCCTCACTCTGCCCTCCCCGGTCAACGGCGTGGAGAAAGATCCCACCCTCAGCCTCTACGCGGATGCCGAAGGGGATGTGAAAGGTCGTGTGGTGGCGGTGCTGCTCAATGAGCGTACCTCGGCGCAGGATCTGGTCCATCTCCTGCAGGCGCTACAGGCCCGGGGCGTGCACAGTAAACTGCTCTATTCGCGGATGGGGGAAGTCGTCGCCGACGATGGATCTCCCGTGCCGATCGCCGGCACCTTCGCCGGCTCCCCGTCGCTGACGGTGGATGCCGTGGTGGTGCCCGGCGGCGATCTCAGCGCCCTGAGCCAGAGCGGCGACGCGCGCTACTACCTGCTGGAGGCCTATAAGCATCTGAAGCCGATCCTGCTGGCAGGCGATGCGCGGCAGTTAACGTCGGTTCTGCAGGTCCCGGCCCAGGGCGAAGAGGGCGTCATCGTCACCGATGCTCTCGACACCCCGGCGGCAGATAAACTGCTCGCCCTGATGACGGCCCACCGGGTGTGGTCGAGAAGCCCGAAAATCGCCGCTATTCCGGCGTAGCAAAAAGCCCGGCACGGTGTGCCGGGCTTGACTCACTTTCCTTTCCCCGTCGGGTTTACACGTCGCGGTAGGTTCCCAGGCGATAACCCCGGTCGGCCACCGCCGCTTTCAGCGAGGCGGACGTCAGCACATCAAGCTCGCCCAGCCGCGGATAGCAGTAGGCGCTGCCCATGATGGTCTGGTCGACAAAGGCCGGATGACACATCACCTCCAGAGAGCGCTCCTCGCGGGCGATTGAGGCGTCCAGCGTCTGCAGGAACAGCGCCTCAGAGACGGCTTCCCCGTAAAACTCGCTGCTGAAGCCTGCGCTGCTGCGCGCCGCCTGCTGATCGAGACCGCTCTGCGCCGCCACCTGGCGATCAATGCGCAACGCGATGCCCTTGTCGCGGGCAAAAGCCGCGACGATGGGGTAGATCGGAGCGATCATATGCACATGGTGATGACTGTCGAGATGCGTCGGCTCATGACCGAAGAGTTCGATAAAACGACGGTACTGACACGCCAGCTCATGGGCAATCTCCTCCAGCGGCAGGTTATCTTCTTCCGCCTGCTGCCAGATCCATTTGCCCAGCCGGCCGTCGCGGGTTAACCCCGGCATGGCCGACAGCGGTTCGCCCAGCGTCAGCACAAAGTGCATCCCGACCGCCAGCTCCGGCGTACTGCGGCTCAGCTGGGCGGCGTGGTCAATAGCCGCGCCGTTGACCAGCGCCGTAGTCGATGTCACCACGCCGTTGCGGCAGGCCTCGATAATGCCGTAGTTCTGCCCTTTACTGAGGCCGAAGTCGTCAGCATTGACGATCAATACGCGTTCCATTACCCGCTCCCGTTACGCTTTCAGTTTTTCGATCGTCGCCGCAAAGTTCGGCAGCCATTTTTCATGGGCCAAAATCATCTCCCGCGCCAGCTGCTCGGCGTCACGATCGGAATGGATCAGCGGGCTTAAGTTCAGCGCCAGCAGCACGTCGTTCAGCTCACCGCTGATCGCCGCCTGGCTGGCCGCCACTTCAAACCCTTTGATGGTATAGATAAGCCCCAGCACCTTCTCGTCGAAATGGGTGATGCGCGGCGTCGGCTTCGCGCCATCGCGACCTAAGGTGCAGCTCATCTCGACCGCCCAGTCCGCCGGGATATTATCGATATGGCCATGATGCGGGATATTCACATAGTGCTCAGTCTGCTTATCGTTATAGATAGCGTTGATCACTTCGCATGCGGCATCGGAGTAATAGGCACCCCCGCGCTGCTCCAGCTCCTTCGGCTTGACCTTGAGATCCGGATTTTTATACAGCTCAAACAGCTGCTTCTCTACTTTCTGCACTACCTGGGCGCGCGCGCCGCCCTTATAGTACTCGCCCATCTCAATCGCCAGCATCTCTTTTGGCTTAAAGTAGTAGAGCAGGTAAGAGCATGGGATCAGGCGCAGGGAGCGGATCAGCCCTTCGCTAAACGGCAGGTCGAAGATATTTTTTACCGAGTTCGCGGTCAGGCGGCCGGAGGCGACGCCGTCCAGCAGTTCATCGAAGCGCGAGACGCCGTTAACCAGCACGTCGCGGACGAACACCAGGTGGTTCAGACCGAACAGATCGATGTTCAGCTCATCGCTCGGGCTGAGCTGCAGCACGTCGGTGATGAACATCTTCATGCCGATGGGAATGTTGCACACCCCGATAAAGCGTTTGAAACTGGTGTGACGATAGACCGCCTCGGTGACCATGCCCGCCGGGTTGGTGAAGTTGATGATCCACGCGTCCGGGCAGATCTCCTGCACATCTTTCACGATGTCGAAAATCACCGGGATGGTGCGCAGCCCCTTAAACAGCCCGCCCGCCCCGTTGGTCTCCTGGCCAAGATAACCGTGGCTCAGCGGGATACGCTCATCTTTTTCCCGCGCCTTCAGCTGGCCCACGCGCAGCTGGGTAGTGACGAAATCTGCGCCCTGCAGCGCCTCGCGGCGGTCCAGCGTTTTATAAACCTTCATCGGCACGCCGGCTTTTTCCACCATCCGCTCGCACAGCGCATGGATAATATCGAGCTTCTCCTGGCCCTCTTCCACATCCACCAGCCACAGCTCTGTCACCGGCAGTTCATGATAACGTTTCAGGAAACCTTCCAGTAATTCCGGGGTATAGCTGCTACCGCCGCCAATAGTGACGACTTTTAATTTCTGGCTCATCTTTTTCTCCCTTAGACGCTGCGTGTAGACGCAGGCCGCTCTCCGCATAAATGCGGACAGTTAACTTAAATTAGTTATGGTGTAAGCCTGGCGGCTAATACCGCCTGGGCTTAATTAATACTGGTCAAATGTTTGCGATAACTACTCGGTGTAAACGAGGTCAGCTTTTTAAAGGTTTTAATAAACAGGCTCGGGCTGCTGTACCCTGATTCATAGGCAATATCCGTTACCGAATAGTTGGTAATTTCCAGCTGCTTTTTGGCAAAATTGATACGGATATCGTTAATTATCTGCATCGGCGTTTTACCATAATAGCGCTGGGTCGCCCGGGTTAAATATTCCTGCGTTTTGCCCGATAGCCGAACCATATTCTCGAGGGCGCTCTCGCCAAACTCCAGTTTATCGTGCATAGCCTCAACGGTATTTTTTAACCATTGCGGGACGACGTCTGCAACCGGCTCTTCGCGATAGTGACGTAAACGGTTAATGACATAAAAGGAGACCAGCTCGATAAATTCGTCAAATTCCGTTTCGCGAAAATTGAGTGAGGCGATGACCGACTCAATGTAGCCGAGAAAAGCGCTCTGCACGGCGTAGACCTGCGACGCCACCAGGCCAAACGGCAGCAGCGGCAGATAATGTTTCTCAAAGAAGCGCCTGCTGATGCCGACGTTAAGGATGCGCGTCGCACCAAATTCATAGAAGCTCTGGTGGTGCGAACCCATCGGGATAAAGACAAAATCCCCGCGCTCCAGCAGCACCCGTTTACCATTGATCTCCTGGTAATAACGCCCGGTTAATACGACGGTAAATTCGTAGTAATCATGCTGGTGGAGCCCGCTCACGCTTTCCGTTTTGTTATAGATGACCACATGAAAGTTCTTCCCGTTGAACAACTGCTGTTCTCTGGCGGTACTGATCTCGGTGGTCATCATCCTGGGCTGCCTCATCGTCGCGATGGCCTATTGTACCTTCTCGTGCAGCTCAATCAATTCCGCTACCAGCTCGCGGGCCAGCATGGAGGTCATCAGGTGATCCTGAGCATGCACCAGCACCAGGCTGACCTTCATTTTCCCCTCGCCCTCGTCGCTTTCGATAAGCTGGGTCTGCACCCGATGCGCCTCGCTCAGCGCCTGACGCGACTGCTCCATCATCGTTTTCGCCGCGGCAAAATCCCCCTGCTTGGCCTGTTTCAGCGCGGCATAGGCCAGACTACGCGCTTGGCCGGAGTTGATAATCAGCCCCATCACCACCTCTTCGAGGTCGTTTTCCGGGGTCTCTACCGCCTCGATGTTGTCCAGATCAAACATAATATTTCCCTCATTTCTCAGGCGGTACAGGACGTTGCCCGTACCGCGCGGTATCAGAATTTCAGTGCGTTGGCGATGTCTTCTTCGCTCTCTTCCTGCTCGATAACGGTCTGCGCTTTATTCGACAGCACCACAAACGGCAGGTAAACCAGGGTGGAGACGCCAAGGTTGAACAGGGCGACCAGCAGAGCGGCGACACTGCCGTTACTGTTAAAGAACGCCCCCAGGCCAGTTGGCATGGTCCACGGCGCCAGGTTGGTCACCGGTGGGATAATCCCCAGGCTGTAGGCCGCGAGAGTAATGGCCGCCAGAATCGGCTGGACCAGCACGAACGGGATGAACATCACCGGGTTCATGATGATCGGCAGGCCAAACAGAATCGGTTCGTTAATCTGGAAGATGCCTGACGGCAGCGCCAGCTTCGCGACCTGACGATGGTCAGCGCGGCGGGAAGCGATAAAGATGGCGATAATCAGACCCAGCGTCGCCCCGGAGCCACCCAGCAGGATGTAGGAGTCGAGCATCGGCTTGGCCCAGAAGTGGAACTGTTTACCCGCTTCGATCGCCGCATCAACCGATCCGTACTGGTTGTACAGGGCGATGTTTTCCAGCGCCCACGGCGTCATGATGCCGTTATCCAGCGCGGTCAGCGCCAGCGAACCGTGCACCCCGAAGAACCACAGCAGGGAGTTAAAGATGACGTATGCCCAGCCGACCACGCTGCCCATCGCCGCCAGCGGCGTGGAGATGGAGTCCATGATGATCTGGTGGAAGTTGCTGCCGTAGCTCGACAGGGCCCACGAGATAATGCCGAAGATGGAGAGGATCAAGAAGCCAGGGATCAGCGCAGAGAAAGAGCGCGATACCGATCCCGGCACGCTGTCCGGCAGTCTGATCACCCAGTTGCGACGGATCACGAAGGTGAACAGTTCCGCGACGACCAGACCGATAATCATACCGGAGATGATGTTCTGCCCGCCCAGCCAGTTGGCGCCGACGGCATAGGCTTCGCCCACGCTGTACGGGGTCACGGTCATGAAGGCCGCTACCGCCAGCAGGCCAGCGGCCATCGGGTCGACTTTGCGCTCTTCCGCCAGCGCGGAGCCGATAAAGAATGGCGCCATCAACGACATAATGCCGAGGGTGCCGTTATAGACGTTGCCGCCGATAGCCTTAAAACCGTTTAAGGTTTCAATGGTAGAGGCATCCAGGCGAATGCCCATGGAGTAAAAGAAAGAGCCTTCGCCGAAGCTCAGAAAAACGTTGTTAATTAATACAAACATGGCCCCGGCGAGGGTCAACGGCATGAGTTTAATAAATCCATTTTTAATCGCATTAATATGCGGCTGCTTTCCTATTTTCACTGCAAAAGGAAGGAGTACCTTTTCAAGCGAGTCGATCACTTTACTCATAGTCAATACCCTTAAAAGCCGCAATAAACTATTACGGCGATGATGTATGAAATTACTCTTTGACGGGAAAATAAACTCTTTATTTTTTGACGGCCGGCAACAGAATGCCGCCAGGCGTCAAAATACATCGAGTTTTAAAATTTAAAATTATTGTGCTGCAGCTTTCTTAATGGCCGCGACGGCGGCTTTCAATACCCCTAAACCATCCACCTTGCCATACAGAAGAGAATCGATGACTTCTACCGGTTTATTTGGCAGCAGGCGCTGAATTTCCGGTAACATATACGCAATTTGTGGCCCTAATAATACAACGTCGGCTTCCGGTCCCTTTTCACCCGCGAGAGTTTCAGGATAGGCTTCAATAATGACCGGGACTTCGTATTTTTCCGCCTGCGCCCGCATTTTGGAGACCAGCAGTGACGTGGACATGCCTGCCGAGCAGAACAGATAAATGTGTTTCTTTTCCATGAACGCTTCCTCAATGTGTGAGACCAGGGCCTTCAGTAACCGCTGAGAGCCGGTAAGACTGGTAACATCCGGTTAATTCTGTTTATGGGTTGAGTATACGGCAAGCTGAGCCGTCGTGATAATTCCCTGTTGAACAGAATTGTCTCTCATTGACCTCCGGTTTTGACTACCCTCACATTTTCACCCAAATAATTCGCGCAATTAAATAAGCATCAGGACTCACAAAAAAGCCCGACCAGTGGTCGGGCTTACGTACAACTCAGTCAACAGTAGGGCGTTTACTTAGCGTTGCGCGGATCCGTATCATACTCGGCGCAGGTCTGGTAGCCGGAGTTCATCACGTGCCCGGTTTCGTCGAGGGCCACAAAGTAGGTCTCCACTTTACCATCTCGTTGACCGAGGATATAGGTCTGGCAGGTGCCGCGGGCATGGACCATCGTCACTTCCGTTGAAGGTTTGCCTGCGATCTGCATCACCTGCTGACGCGACATCCCTTTCTTCACATCTTTCACCACCGGCTGGGTAAACTGGTCTTTGGTACGATCGTAAGCGGTACAGCCCGCGAGTAAGGTTAACGCGACGGTGACGCCCAGTATTCCTGCTAAGCTTTTCTTCATTTTGGTTCCTCTCTTCCACTGTGTAACGATAAGCCTGGAATAAATAGTGTTATTTTTCAAGCCGAACAGCGAAATCATGTCTGAGTGTGTTATTACGTAAACAGGATTGACTCTCCGCTGCCGACCGGCGCTTTCTCCTGCGCGGTGGCATCTATAATGAAATCCTATGTCATTGATTGCCTTCTTTTCCGGCAGTCAAAACCCCGGTCCTTGTCGTTTCAGCGGCAAAGAGGTAGCTTTAAGCCAACAGGTTGCCAAACAGATTCACTTTCGGAGGGCGCGATGACGCTACAACAAGAGATTATTCAGGCGCTGGGCGCGAAGCCGCAGATTGATGCCGCAGACGAGATCCGTCGCAGCGTCGATTTCCTGAAATCCTATCTGCAGACTTACCCTTTTATTAAATCGCTGGTGCTGGGTATCAGCGGCGGCCAGGACTCGACCCTGACGGGGAAACTGTGCCAGATGGCGATCAATGAACTGCGCGCCGAAACGGGCGATAGCAGCCTGCAGTTTATCGCCGTCCGTTTACCCTACGGCGTGCAGGCGGATGAGCAGGACTGCCAGGATGCCATCGCCTTTATTCAGCCTGACCGGGTGTTGACGGTGAATATCAAAGCCTCGGTACTGGCAAGCGAACAGGCGCTGCGTGAAGCGGGGATCGAACTGAGCGACTTCGTTCGCGGCAACGAAAAAGCCCGTGAGCGCATGAAAGCCCAGTACAGCATCGCCGGGATGACCCAAGGGGTGGTAGTCGGCACCGACCATGCAGCGGAGGCGATTACCGGCTTCTTCACCAAATATGGCGACGGCGGCACCGACATCAACCCGATCTTCCGGCTGAACAAACGTCAGGGCAAACAGCTGCTGGCCCATCTCGGCTGCCCGGAACATCTGTATAAGAAGTTACCGACCGCCGATCTGGAAGACGATCGCCCCTCCCTGCCGGATGAAGTGGCGCTGGGGGTGACCTATGAGAATATCGACGACTATCTGGAAGGCAAAACGCTGGACCCCAGCATCGCCAAAACGATCGAAGGCTGGTATCTGAAAACCGAACACAAGCGTCGGCCACCGATCACTGTCTTTGACGATTTCTGGAAAAAATAGTCCCTCCCCCGCCCCGGCCCGCGCCGGGGTTATTTTTTGCGCTTTTCGCCGCAAAAACCGCCTGCTATACTGGATAGATAGACAGTATCAGGAGTTATTGTGGCCAGAAAGCAATCTGCCCCGCGTCTGGAGTTTGAGGCGGCGGCGATCTATGAATATCCCGAACACCTTCGCCCGTGGCTGGAGGCGCTGCCGAAGCTGCCGGGCGTCTATCAGTTTCACGGCGATAGCGACACGATGCCGCTCTATATCGGCAAGAGCGTCAACCTCCGCAGCCGGGTGCTCTCCCACCTGCGCACCCCTGAAGAGGCGGCGATGCTGCGTCAGTCCCGGCGTATCACCTGGCAGCGCACCGCTGGCGAGCTGGGAGCGCTGCTGCTGGAGGCGCGGTTGATTAAAGAGCAGCAGCCGCTGTTTAACAAGCGGCTACGGCGTAACAAGCAACTCTGCGCCTGGCTGCTTGCGGACGACCGGCCGCAGATTGTCTATGCCCGCGAGGTTGATTTCTCGCACCAACAGCATCTCTATGGTCTGTTCGCCAACCGGCGGGCGGCGCTGCAGATGCTGCAGAGCCTTGCTGACGAACAGCGCCTCTGTTACGGCCTGCTCGGTCTGGAGCCGCTCAGCCGCGGCCGCGCCTGTTTTCGATCCGCGCTCGGCCGCTGCGCCGGCGCCTGCTGTGGAAAGGAGAGCGTGGAGGCGCACCGTCAGCGTCTGCTGGCGCAGATGAGCAAGCTGCAGCTGGTGTGCTGGCCGTGGGCAGGACCGGTGGCGCTGGAGGAGCGCGGCCCGGATATGACGCAGTATCATGTCATTCATAACTGGCTGTGGCTGGGAGCCGTCGACTCGCTCAAAGAGGCCGCTGCGCTGACCCGCCTGCCCGCCGGATTCGACCAGGATGGTTACAAAATCCTCTGTAAGCCTCTGCTCAGCGGCAACTACCCGTTGCATCCGCTTGGCTGAAAGACCAGAAAGAAAAAACCGCCGGCCCTGCCCAACGCCTGATGGCATTATTGGGCAAGACCGGCGGTCTTGATTCAGTGCGCTACATTATTCAGCGGGTGCAGGCATTTTACCTGCCGGTGCGTTGCGTTCTGTCAGATGCTTCTCAAAATTGGCATTGAACTGTTTTTTCTGCTCTGGGGTCAGAATGTTGTAGATCTTGTTCTGCGTTTCCAGGCGGGACAGCGCCATCGCTTTATGCTGCGCTTCCATCTTATCGATCTGCGCTTCCGCTTTCGCCTTATCAAAGGTATCGCTGGCGATCAGCTCGTGCATCGCGCGGCGTTCGTCAAGGGACGGACGCTTCATGTTTTCGCGCTGGCTCTTCATGATCTCGCGGATCTGCTGCTTCTGCGCATCGGTCAGGTTCAGCCCTTTAAACATCATGTCATGCTGACCCGGGCCGCCTTTATGATGCATCATCATCGGCTTGCTGTCGCTCGGCGCGGTGGTGGAATCGGCGGCGTGTGCCAGGTTAGCCGCGCCCAGAGCCAGAGTAGAGGCAACAAACAGTGCAGTGAGTTTCTTCATCATTCAATCCTTACTTTACGTTATTCTTACGGCGCGTTGCCGTGTTGACGAGATTAACTTTACGACGTTAATCGTCAATTAGTCAGAGCAAGAGTAAAACAATGAAAGTGTAAAAAACAGTTTCTCACCAATTATGGAGAAAATAAGGAATTTGACGGAAGAATTGCAATAAAAAATAAATAACATACTGTTTTGCAGAGCAATTATGGAGAGTATAAATAAGAGGAGATTAAAAACAAAGCATTTTACCAGGAATAATCTGCAAATTTACACTGGCGCACGAAAAAATAAGAAGATGAACAACGACGCGCGAAATAAAGCAGGCCGCCCGGCGGACGGCTTGCCCTCAGGATAATTTTTCCAGCATCAGGCCAGCGCGCAGCCCCCTGGCCACCGCCGGATTGGGAAACAGAACATACTCCGGCTCTGCCCCCACCACATACCGCGTCTCCCCCTCCTCCGCCAGCAGCGTGCCAGGTGCGAAGGGGGTGAAGTTCAGCGTCCGATCCGCCATATGCAAGCGGAAATCATCGCTATGACGGGTGATCTGCTGCACAACCCGGTAGCGCAGCGGCGTCGGGGCGTCGGCAATGGCCAGATCCCCCACCAGCAACCGGGAGATCGCCCCCTCGGCGGCGGCAAACTGCGTTAGATCGTTTTCCCCCAACGGCAGCGCTTTGCCCAGCTCAAGAGTGCAGGCCAGCGCCGCGAACCGTTCGCAGCTGAAATGGGTGAAGGTCCCGCCCGGCTGGCGATGAAACACCAGCGCCTCCAGCCCGGCGCCGCCCAACCAGTGAAGAAAATCCTCCTCCCAGGGCGTATCGCGGGCCGGGAGCACGCCGAAGCGCGGATGCAGCGACCCGCGGATCGCGGTATGCAGATCGAGGTGCCAGCGCGGACCATCATGGTCGCGATAGAAACGGGGCACCGCCTGCTCCAGCCGCTGCGCCCGCTGCGTCTCCTCGCTGGCCGGGAACTGCCGCCAGCGCTCGCCAAACATCCGGTTCATATCGCTGTGCAGATAGCGTTTATTCGCCCGCAGCGCCGGCGGGTTACCGACGATCACCAGCAGCCGCCAGCGCAGGGGGAGAGCCTCCCGGACCAGCCGCTGCACCAGCCGGTCGACAATCTCCACCGGCGCCGTTTCGTTGCCATGGATGGCGCAGGAAAGCACCAGCCCGCGCTCGCAGCGCGCATGCGGCGTCAGCTCGAGGATCCCCTCGCCGAGCCAGTGCCAGCGGAAATGGGCCGTCTCGCCGTGAAAGTGATGGGGCAATCGCCCCGCCAGGGTTAATGCCAGAAAGTGTTCCACCGCGCCCCCTTATTGCTGAAATGGATAAACCGAACCGAGCTGCAGGATCTGGGTCAACCGATCCAGCGCATCGCGCCCTTCCCGCAGCAGCTGTGGGTCGGCGAGGTCGGCCTGGGTGAGGCGGTCGCGATAGTAGCGATCCACCCAGTCATTGAGGGTGGCAAACAGCGTATCGTTCATCAGGACGTGCGGATTGACCGCCTGATACTCCTCGGCCGTCAACACCACCCGCAGGCGCAGGCACGCCGGACCGCCGCCGTTGGCCATACTCTCGCGCAGATCAAACACCTGCAGCGCGGCGATGGGGTTATCTGCGGCCAGCAGCTCATTAAGATAGTTCCACACGCCCGGATGCGCCTGGGCTTCCTGGGGCAGGATCAGCGCCATGCTGCCGTCCGCCCGGCTCAACAGCTGACTGTTGAACAGATAGGTAGCAACCGCCTCTTCCACCGTGACCCGGCTGGCGGGAACCACCAACGGGGTAAAGCCCGGCACCTGCTGCGCAAGCTGCTGCAAAACCGCGTCCTGGTCGGCAAAGGCCTGCTCATGGCAGAACAGGACCTGACGGTTGCTCACCGCGATGACGTCGTTATGAAAAACCCCCTTGTCGATCGCCTCCGGATGCTGGCGGGCGAAGATCAGCTGGCGGGGATTGACCTGATTGAGGCGCGCCACCGCCTGGCTTGCCTCAAGGGTTTGCCGCGCCGGATAGCGACGTGGCGCCTCCTCGCTTCCCCGACGGCGGCCATAGACAAATAGCTGGACGCCGGGGGCGCCATATTCGCCGCCGAGACGGTTATGGTTCGCCGCCCCTTCGTCGCCAAACCAGGCAGAGGCAGGCAGCGCCGGGTGGATGGCAAATCGCGTGCGGTCCGGGAATATCGCCTGCAGCAGCGCTCCGGTGGTGGGGGCTTCACTGGCGCGGTGGAATTTATCCTGCAGATTCGCCACCGTCAGATGCACCAGGCCATCCAGCGAATCGGCGGAGGGACAAACCGTCGCGGCGTTCGCCACCCACATCGCCGAGGCCGAACTCACCGCCGACAACAGATCCGGATCCTGCTGGGCCGCACGGGCCACCACCTGCTCATCGCTGCCGCTAAAGCCCAGCTGACGCAGGAGCGGCACGTTGGGTCGTTCCTGAGGGGGGATCACCGCCTGCGGATAGCCGGCGTCGGCAAGGGCTTTCATTTTTTTCAGCCCCTGCTTCGCCGCCAGCTGCGGATTCGACACCCGATAGCGGTGCCGGGTGGAGGCCTCATTGCCAAAGGAGAGCCCTGCGTAGTGATGGGTCAGTCCGGGCAGACCGTCAAAGTTGACTTCGCGGGCGGTCATAACGCCTCCCCGGCCCGGAAGTCGAGCCCCGGATTGAGACTGGCGGGCAGCGTCAGGGTCGGCGATTCGAGACTGGCCATCGGCCAGGCGCAATAATCTGCGGCATACCAGGCCCCGGGGCGATGATTGCCTGAGGCTCCGGTGCCGCCGAACGGCGCGGTACTCGCCGCCCCGGTCAGGGGTTTGTTCCAGTTGACTATCCCGGCCCGTGCCTCAAGCAGCAGCCGATCGAACTTCTCTCGTTCCGGGGAGATTAACCCGCAGGAGAGGCCGAAGCGGGTGGCGTTGGCCAGGGCAATCGCCTCTTCGAAAGTATCGTAGCGCCAGACCCCAAGCAGCGGGCCGAACACCTCTTCATCCTCGACCTGGGCCATGTCGCTCATGTTGACAATCCCCGGCGTCAGCAGCGACGTCCCGGCCTGCAATAACCGCGGCTCCAGCAGGGTGACCGCGCCAGCAGCGACCCGCTGCAGCCAGGCCTGATGCACTTTCTGCGCGGCCTGTTCAGAGATAAGCCCGCCGAGAAACGGCTGCGGCTCAGCGTCCCACGCCGCGGGGATCAGCCGTTGGCTGACCGTCACCAGCCTGGAGAGGAAGGCATCCCCCGCCTCTCCGCGCCGGACCAGCAGACGTCGGGCGCAGGTGCAGCGCTGGCCGGCGGTAATAAAGGCGGACTGGATGGTCAGATGCACCGCGGCATCGACGTCCCGTGGGTCGTCAACGATCAGCGGATTATTGCCGCCCATCTCCAGCGCGAGGATCTTTTGCGGCTGCCCGGCCAGCTGGCGATGCAGATGAAAACCGGTGGTCGAGCTGCCGGTAAACAGCAGCCCGTCGATGTCCGCCTGGCCGCTGAGCGCCTCGCCGGTTTCCCGTCCGCCCTGCAGCAGGTTGAGCACGCCGGCGGGCAGGCCAGCTTGCTCCCACAGCTTCACCACCGCTTCGCCGCTGTGCGGGGTTAATTCGCTGGGTTTAAAGACCACGGTATTGCCCGCCAGCAACGCCGGCACGATATGCCCGTTCGGCAGATGGCCCGGAAAGTTATAGGGACCAAAGACCGCCAGCACGCCATGCGGCCGGTGACGCAGCGTCGCGGCGCCATCGGGCAGATCGCTGTGCTGTTCACCAGTGCGGGTGTGATACGCCTTCACCGAGATCGCCACCTTGTTGATCATCGCCGTCACTTCCCCGGCCGCCTCCCAGCGCGGCTTTCCGGTCTCGGCGCCGATAATCGCCGTCAGCTCCGCCTTGCTGGCCTCCAGCAGGCTGGCAAACTTTTCGACGATGGCCTGGCGGTCGGCAAACGGCAGCCGCGCCCAGGCCGGGAACGCCTGGCGGGCAGCCGCGACCGCCTCGGCAACCTGCCCGGCATCCGCCGCCTCGCCCTGCCAGACAATCTTCAGGTTGACCGGATCCTGTTTGCTGAAGCGCGGCCCATCGCCGGGCCGCCATTCACCGTTAATCCACAGACTCATGCGGTTTTCTCCTCAGGGATCAAGCGCACCATGCGCACCTGGTCGCCAGCATGACACTTCAGCATATCCAGCTCGCGGGCGCTGAGGGTCAGGGTGTCGCCATCCGGGTCGGCATGCACCAGCAGGGCGCGGAACTGGTGATACTGTTCGTTCGCCACCAGGCACAACGGCCAGTCGCCGGGTGGCGTTTCGCCGGCCTCGGTGGTCACCAGACGGCTTTTGCGGATCGCCCGCACCCGGTCGATATCGCACTCCAGGGTCGGGCCTCCGTCGAAAATATCGATGTAGTTCAGGTAGCGGAATCCCTCTTTCTCCAGCACCGTCCGGGCCGGGGCGGTCTGCGGATGGACCTTGCCGATCACCGCCTGCGCCTCGGGGGTGAGAAAATCGATATACAGCGGATGCTTGGGCATCAGGGCGGCAATGAAAGCCTTTTGTCCGGTGCCGCACAGGTAGTCGGCGCGGGAAAACTCCATGGCGAAAAAGCGTTTGCCCAGGCTCTCCCAGAACGGGGAATAGCCGTGCTCGTCAATCACCCCGCGCATCTCGGCGACCACCTTCTCATTGAAGCGCTCGCGAAAAGCGGCCATAAATAAGAAGCGCGATTTCGACAGCAGATAGCCATTGCCCTCTTTGCGCCACTGCGGGTCGAGGAACAGGGTGCACAGCTCACTGCTGCCGGTGTGGTCGTTGCTGAGAAACAGCGTCGGCAGCGCCTGGTAGACGTTAAGCTCCTTCGAGGCATGGACCTGAGTGCCGACCCGGTAGTTGTACCAGGGATCGTTGAGGCCCACCGCCACCTCGATCGCGCAGATGCCCACCACCGTGCCGCTCTCGCTCTCCTCCAGCACAAAGACATAGCCCTGCTCGCTTTTCGGCAGCTCGCCGCGCCAGGTTTGCTGCGAGCGGGCGATCCGCGCCGCCAGGGTCGCTTCATCCACCGGCAGCGAGGTCAGCCCGCCGCCGGTCTCCGCTGCCAGCTTCAGCAGCCCAAGCAGATCGCCCGGCTCCACCGGTCGAATAACCATCATGATGAGACTCCCGCCAGGAAACGCGCGCAGGCCCGCTCGACGCGATCCAGACCGCTGTTCACCTCTTCTTCACTGACGTTCAGCGCCGGAGCGAAACGCACCACGTTGGCGCCGGCGATCAGAATCATCACCCCCTCTTCCGCCGCCAGGTTGCTGAGGGCTTTCGCCTTCCCGGCCCAGGCGTCGTTCAGCACGCAACCGAGCAACAGCCCCAGGCCGCGGATCTCCTTGAACAGGCCATAGCGGGCGTTGATCGCCTGCAGACGTTCGCAAAACCACTGATGGCGCTGTCTGACGCCGGAGAGCACTTCCGGGGTGTTGACGATCGACAGCAGCTCGCCGGCCACCGCCCCCGCCAGCGGGTTGCCGCCGTAGGTGGTGCCGTGGGTGCCGACGGTCATCACGCTGGCGCAGGCCTCTGTGGCCAGCAGCGCGCCGATGGGGAAGCCGCCGCCCAGCGCTTTGGCGGTAGTCAGCACATCGGGCGTCACGCCGTAGTGCATATAGGCGTACAGCTCGCCGGTGCGTCCGACCCCAGTCTGCACTTCATCGAAAATCAGCAGGGCGTTGTGCTGGTCGCAAAGCTGACGCAGGCCGCGTAAAAACTCGACGCTGGCCGGCACCACGCCCCCTTCACCCTGCACCGGCTCGACGATCACCGCGCAGGTTTGGTCATTGATTAAGGCCTTTGCCGACTCGAGATCGTTAAACACCGCATGCTGGATCTGCGGCGGCAGCGGAGCAAAATCCCGGGAGTAGGCCGGCTGACCGCCCGCCGAAACGGTGAACAGCGTCCGCCCGTGGAAAGCGTTCTGAAAGGCGACGATGCCGCTTTTCTCGCTGCCAAAGCGATCGTGGGCATATTTACGCGCCAGCTTGAGCGCCGCCTCATTGGCCTCGGCCCCGGAGTTACAGAAGAAGACCCGGTCGGCGAAAGTGGCATCAATAAGCATTTTGGCCAGCCGCAGGATCGGCTCATTCGTATACCCGTTGCCGGTATGCCAGAACTTGCCCGCCTGCTCGGTGAGGGCCTGCACCAGACGCGGATGCGCATGCCCCAGCGCGTTCACGGCGATACCGCCGGCAAAATCGATATACTCTTTGCCCTGCTGATCCCACAGCCGCGACCCGGCGCCCCGCACCGGAATAAACGCCGCTGGCGCGTAGACCGGCATCATCCATTCATCAAAGTGGTTACGCGTAATTGACTGAGACATATCGACCTCTTCCGGTAAATTAAAAGTAGCAATAATGTTAATAAATATGAGTTATTACGCTGTAAATGTAGATTGCACGGTTCGTGCCAGCCAGCGATAAAAATGCATAAACCGGATGAGATAACGCAATATCAACGAGTTACAACCTAACGCTATTCATATAAAATGCATATTTAGTGAATAACTATCCGATAAAGGGGGATGAACAGTGATTAAAGAAGATAAGTTATGCAACGGTAAGATATAATTCTGTAATTGTGATCTTCTGCGAAATTTATCGTAGATATTTGCCCTTTTTTGGCGCGGCGTGCCCGCAAAAGGGGCACCCACGGCACGATCATGCGCAGCGATTGGCAGAATGACGCATCGGATGGCAGCCAGCCTGGCGAATTTCTGCTACCATCCCTGCACTATTCACCTTGCACAGTGGCAGCGACTATGAAATTCGTCTCTTTTAATATCAACGGCCTGCGCGCCCGCCCACACCAACTGGCCGCCATCGTCGAAAAACACCAGCCGGACGTGATTGGCCTGCAGGAAACCAAAGTTCACGACGACATGTTCCCTCTCGAAGAGGTCGCCAGACTCGGCTATAACGTCTTTTATCACGGCCAGAAAGGCCATTATGGCGTCGCGCTGCTGACCAAAGAGACGCCGATTGCCGTCCGCCGCGGTTTCCCTAACGATGGCGAAGAGGCTCAGCGCCGCATCATCATGGCGGAGATCCCGTCGCCCTTCGGTAACGTCACGGTGATTAACGGTTATTTCCCGCAGGGTGAAAGCCGCGATCATGAGACCAAATTCCCGGCCAAAGCGGCGTTCTATCAGAATCTGCAGAACTACCTGGAGAGCGAGCTCAACAAAGAGAATCCGGTACTGATCATGGGCGATATGAACATCAGCCCTACCGATCTCGACATCGGTATCGGTGAAGAGAACCGCAAACGCTGGCTGCGCACCGGCAAATGTTCCTTCCTGCCGGAAGAACGGGAATGGATGGATCGCTTGCTGGGCTGGGGCCTGGTGGATACCTGGCGTCAGGCTAACCCTGACAATCATGAGCACTTCTCGTGGTTTGATTACCGCTCCAAAGGCTTTGACGATAACCGTGGGCTGCGCATCGACCTGCTGCTGGCCAGTCAGCCTCTGGCCCAGCGCTGCGTGGAGACCGGGATCGATTATGAGATCCGCGGGATGGAAAAACCATCCGACCACGCGCCGGTGTGGGCCACCTTCCGGCCGTAAGTCACGTCCTTCTCTCGCCTCCCGCCGCGCGGGGGGCAGAATTTCCTGAGCAAAATCAACAAAGCGACGGTAAACCATTGTGACCGTCGTCGGAACAGGATACTGTCGCGCGCACTTTTTGACGTCCACCGCGTCCAGGCTGTACAGGAGACCCCTTCATGAAAAAGAAGCCATCATCCGGCCATTGGTAAAGGGCTGGTACTTCTCGCGCTGGCGACCACGCTGGCCGTTATCAGCCACCGCGTTGGTCTCCACGATCTGCTGACTCACCTGCATCTGTTGCAGGAGACCCTCCGCCATCATGGCGCCTGGGGCTATCTGGTCTATGTTGCGCTATTTATCATTGCCACCCTGTGCCTGATCCCCGGCAGCCTGCTGGTGATCGCCGGCGGGGTGCTTTTCGGCCCGCTGACCGGCTCTCTGCTCTCGTTTGCCGCCGCCACCGTCGCCTCTTCGTTGTCGTTTTTGATCGCCCGCTGGCTGGGGCGCGATCTGCTGCAGCGCTATGTGGGCCTTACCGCCGTCTTCCAGGCCATTGAGCGCGGTATCGCCCGCAGCGGTAGCGATTTCCTGATCCTCACCCGCCTGGTGCCACTCTTTCCCTACAACATTCAGAATTACGCCTACGGCCTGACGGCGATCCCCTTCTGGCCTTTTACTCTGATCTCCGCCGTGACCACCCTGCCGGGCCTGGTCATCTATTCGGTGATGGCCAGCGAACTGGCCCGCGAAGGAGCGACCCTCGCTTTCGCGCTCAAGTTGAGCCTCGCCGGCGGGCTGCTGTTTGCCCTGGTGCAGATGGGCAAACGGTTTGCCCGCGCCCGCCGTGTGGCAACGCCCGGCGAGGAGGTGCGCCATGACCCGACCTGATCGCCGTCACCTGCGCCGCGCCAGGCTGGCCCTTGCCGTGGTGTCTGTCGCCGGGCTGACCGCCTGGCTGTGGTTCCCCGACGGGCGAGCCTTTCTGCAACACAGCCTGACGGCGTTAGCGTCGCTGGATCCCCAGTATGTCAAAAACTTTATCGCCGCCTGGGGGACGCAGGCGGCGCTGGTCTCTTTTGCGCTAATGATCCTCCAGGCGATCGTCGCCCCGCTGCCGGCCTTCCTGATCACCCTGGCGAACGCCGCGCTGTTCGGCGCCTTCTGGGGAGGCATGCTGTCGTGGTTCAGCGCCATGGTCGGGGCCGGGCTCTGCTTTTGCATCGCCAGAGCGCTGGGGCGCGAGATGGTGGAGAAGCTCACCGGCCGCACGGTGCTGCGCAGCGTCGACGGCTATTTCGCCCGCTATGGCGCGCAGACGATCCTGATCTGCCGCCTGCTGCCGTTTGTCCCTTTTGATCCGGTCAGCTATGCCGCCGGACTGACCTCGCTGCGCTTCTGGCCCTTTATGCTGGCCACCGGCGTGGGCCAGCTGCCGGCGACCATCGTCTATTCCTGGGCCGGGAGCCTGCTGACCGGAGGCGCCTTCTGGCTGGCCACCGGCCTTTCGCTGCTTTTGGCCCTGGCGGTGGTCATCTCCATCGCCAAAAATATTTACCGTGAACGTCATAAGAGATCGTCGCCATGAGCTTACCCCCGCTGGATACTGTCCCCCTGATCCTTCGTCCGCAGGCCTGGCTGCACCGCCGGCATTACGGCCAGGTGCTGAGCCCCATTCGCTGGTGGGGACGGATCCCGTGGCTGTTTTACCTGGTTTCGCTGTTCGTGGGCTATATTGAACGCCGCCGCTCGCCGTTGGATCCAGTGCTGCGCTCGCTGGTCAGCGCCCGCATCGCCCAGCTGTGCCACTGCGAATTCTGCATCGATATCACCAGCATGACCCTCGCGGCGCGGAGCGGGAGCCAGGACAAGCTGCTGGCGGTCGCCGACTGGCGCAGCAGTAAGCTGTTCAGCGAAAAAGAGCGTCTGGCGCTGGCCTATGCCGAAGCCGTCACCCAGACGCCGCCGGCGGTGGATGATGCCCTGCGTAGCGCGATGGCCGCGCATTTTGACGCCCGGGCGCTCACCGAGTTGACCGCCCTGATTGGCCTGCAAAATTTATCGGCGCGGTTCAATGCCGCGATGGCGATCCCTGCCCAGGGGCTGTGCAAGATACCTGGTTCTTCCCCGCACCATAAGGAGTAACGATGCGCCGTTTGCGTGATTTCAGCCTCTGTCTGTGCCTGCTGCTTCTCTGGCCGCTGGTGGTTCAAGCCGACGACAGCTGGCGGCAGACCCAGACGGAAGCCCGCGGCCAGACCGTCTGGTTTAACGCCTGGGGTGGAGACCCGGCCGTCAACCACTATCTGGCGTGGGTCAGCGAGGAGGTCAAACGCCACTACGCAATCGACCTGCGTATTGTCCCTATCGCCGATGCCGCCGACGCGGTGAAACGCATCCAGACTGAGGCGCAGGCCGGCCGTCGCCGCGGCGGGTCGGTGGATCTCCTGTGGATCAACGGCGAGAACTTTCAAACCCTAAAACAGGCCAACCTGCTGCTCACCGGCTGGGCAGAATCGCTGCCCAACTGGCGCTATGTCGATCTGCAAAAACCGGTTCAGGAAGATTTTTCTGTCGCCACCGAGGGCGCGGAGTCGCCGTGGGGCAGCGCCCAGCTGACGTTTATCGCCCGCCGCGGGCAAACGCCGCAGCCACCCACCAGCCCGCAGGCGCTGCTGGCCTTCGCCAGAGCCCATCCCGGCAGCGTAACCTACCCGCGGCCGCCGGACTTTACGGGTACCGCCCTGCTGGAGCAGCTGCTGATCGCCCTCACCGACCAGCCTGCCGCCCTGCGCCAGCCGCCGGAGACGGCGACCTTCTCGGCGGTCACCGCCCCGCTGTGGCGCTATCTCGATGCGCTGCACCCGACGCTGTGGCGGGCGGGTAAGGATTTCCCGGCGTCGCCGGCGCGGATGGACGCCATGTTCAACCAGGGCACCCTCCGCCTGTCGCTGACGTTTAACCCGCTCCATGCCCGCCAGAAGGCCGTCAGCGGGGAGTTACCGGCGGACAGCTACAGCTTCGGCTTTACCGGAGGGACCCTCGGCAACGTCCATTTCGTTACCATCCCGGCCAACGCACGCGCCGTCGCCGCGGCCAAAGTGGTCGCCAATTTCCTGCTTTCCCCTGAGGCGCAATTGCGCAAGGCGGATGCCGCCGTCTGGGGCGATCCAAGCGTACTGGACCCGCAGCGTCTGCCTGACAAACAGGGTCAGGCGCTGGCGGCCACCCTTCCGCAGGATCTGCCGCCGGTGCTTGCCGAGCCACATGCGGCGTGGGTTGACGCGCTGGAGCAGGAATGGCTGCGCCGCTACGGTACCCACTGATCCTGCTGGCCTGGGGGACGATGGCGGCCATCTATCTGCCCTTATTCCCCGCCGCTGCAGGGCTGATGTGGCCGGCGCTCTCCCCGGTCCACTGGCGGGCGCTGTTCGCCGACCCGCAGCTGGGCCAGGCGCTGGCCGCCACCCTTGTTTCCACGCTGCTGTCCGTCGGCGGTGCGCTACTGATCGCCCTGACCATCGTCGCCGCTTTCTGGCCTTCGGCCCGCTGGCGGCGGCTGGCTTCCCGCCTGCCTTTGCTGCTGGCGGTGCCCCATCTTGCCCTGGCGACGGCGGCGCTGCTGCTGTTCGCCGAAGGCGGCTGGATCTGGCAGCGACTGCCGTTTTTGACGCCGCCGGTCGACCGGTACGGCATCGGGCTTGGCCTGACGATGGCCCTTAAAGAGAGCGCCTTTGTGCTATGGGTGATCTACGGCCTGCTGGGCGAGGCGCGCCTCGCCGACCAGGCGACAGCGCTAAAGAGCCTCGGTTACGGCCGCTGGCAGTGCCTGCGCTGGCTGGTGCTGCCTGCGCTGCTGCCCGCCCTCGGCATGGTGCTGCTGGCCGCCGCGGCCTGGAGCCTGTCGACGGTAGACGTCGCCCTGGTGCTGGGGCCCGGCAATCCACCCACCCTCGCCGTTCTGGCGTGGCAGTGGTTAAGCCAGGGCGATGACATGCAGCAGGCGAAAGGGGCGCTGGCCAGCCTGCTGCTGCTGGCGATCCTCGGCGGGCTGGCGCTGGTCGCCTGGGGCGGATGGCGGCTACAGCGTCGGCGTCTGCCCGATCTGCGCGGCATTCGGCATCCCCATCCCCACGCCCTGCCCGGCCGCCTGCTGGCGAGTGCCCTGCCGCTGAGCGGCCTGCTGTGCGCGCTATTGCTGGCGGGGCTGGCGCGCTCGGCGCCGCCGCAGATGGATGCCCTGGGCAACAGCCTTGGCCTCGCGCTGATGGCTTGCGCCCTCGGCGCGGCCGTCTGCCTGCTGTGGCTGGCCTGCGGCCCGAAGCGGGGAGATGGCTGGGTCTGGCTGCCGCTGGTGCTGCCGGCCCTGCCGCTGGCCGATGGCCAGTACCGGCTGGCGCTGTACGCCTGGCTAGACGGCGAATGGTGGACCGTCCTGTGGGGCCATCTGCTGTGGGTGGTGCCGTGGATGCTATTTATTTTGCGCCCGGCCTGGCGCCAGCACGATCCGCGGATGACGGTGATCGCCCGCACGCTCGGCTGGGGACCCACGCGTATTTTCTGGCTGTTGACTCTGCCCTCGCTGACCCGCCCGCTGCTGACCGCCCTGGCGGTGGGCTTCTCGGTGAGCATCGCGCAGTATCTGCCAACGCTATGGCTGGGGGCAGGCCGTATCCCGACGCTCACCAGCCAGGCGGTGGCGCTCAGCAGCGGCGGCGAGGCGCAGACGCTTGCCGCCCAGGCGCTGTGGCAATTACTGCTGCCGGCGGTATGCTTTATCCTGACGGCCCTGCTGGCCTGGCTGGCAGGCCGCTATCGACGAGGACTTCGCTAGTGCTAACCGTAAACCATCTGACCCTGAGCGTGAACCGTCAGCCGCTGCTGCGGGAGGTCGACTTTTCGGTGGCCCCGGGTGAAGTGCTGACGCTGATGGGCCCTTCCGGCAGCGGAAAATCGACGCTGTTTGCGTGGATGATTGGCGCCCTGGCCGGCGACTTCCGCGCCGAGGGCGAGCTGTGGCTCAACGGGCGGCGGTGCGATACGCTGCCCACGGAGCGCCGGCGCATCGGCATCCTGTTTCAGGACCCGTTGCTGTTCGACCATTTCAGCGTCGGGCAAAATTTACAGCTGGCGCTACCGGAAAGCGTGCGCGGCGAGGCGCGAAAAGCCGCGGTGGAGCAGGCGCTCAGTCGCGCCGGGCTGCATGGCTTCGCCGCGCGCGACCCGGCCACGCTCTCCGGCGGACAGCGGGCGCGGGTGAGTCTGCTGCGCGCCCTGCTGGCGCGCCCCGAGGCGCTGCTGCTGGATGAACCCTTCAGCCGCCTGGATGCCGCCCTGCGCGCCGCGTTCCGCCGCTGGGTATTTGAGGAACTGGCCCGCCAGGCCATTCCGGCAATCCTGGTGACCCACGATCGCGAGGACTGTCCGCCGACGGGGCGCTGCCTGACGATGGAGCGCTGGCAATGAAGAGCAATAGCGTGCAAACCTGCGTTACCGCAAAGAAATCAACGCCTGGCAAGCGGAGAATACGCCCTCCACTTTTTACCGTCGGGCATTTCGATGAAACGTGTTTCTCAATTGACCGCACTCGCCCTGTTCATGGGGCTTGCTGCTTCCACCACCTTCGCCGCTGAAACCATGCCAGCGCTCACTCTTTCCCACCTGCAACAGCAGCACGGCGTGGCCATCGACACCCGCCTGAGCGCTTATTACAACGGCTGGCCGCAGCGCGCCAACGGCCCGGAAGGGCATGAGCCGCAGGCGCTGAATCTTTCCGCCCGCTGGCTCGGCGCCATGAGCGACGAGCAGCTCCGCGGCTGGGCTAAGCAGCACCAGCTCCAGGCCGATACCCCCCTCGCGCTGTACGGCAGTCCTGAGGATAACGCCAGCGTCGCGGCGCGACTGAAACAAGCGGGCTTCACCCGGCTCAACACCCTGAGCGACGCCCTGAGCAAGGGAGACCGTCTGCAAAAGCTGCCGCACTTTGAACAGCTGGTTTATCCGCAATGGCTGCACGACCTGCAGCAAGGGAAAAGCGTGGCCGCCGCCCCGGCCGGTGACTGGAAAGTAGTTGAGGCCGCCTGGGGGGCGCCGAAGCTCTATCTGCTGAGCCATATCCCGGGCGCGGGCTATATCGATACCAATGAGGTGGAGAGCGAACCGCTGTGGAATAAAGTGTCCGATGCGCAGCTGAAGGCGATGCTGGCGAAGCACGGCATCCGCCATGACACCACGGTGATCCTCTACGGTCGCGACGTTTACGCCGCGGCGCGTGTGGCGCAGATCATGCTGTACGCCGGCGTCAAAGACGTGCGCCTGCTGGACGGCGGCTGGCAGACCTGGTCCGACGCCGGTCTGCCGGTGGAGCGCGGCATGCCGCCGACGCCGCAGCCGGCGCCAGATTTTGGCGCGCCGATCCCCGGCCAGCCGCAGCTGATGCTGGATACCGAGCAGGCCCGCGGCCTGCTCCACCGTCAGGACGCCTCGCTGGTCAGCGTCCGCTCGTGGCCGGAGTTTATCGGCACCACCAGCGGCTACAGCTATATCAAACCGAAGGGCGACATCGCCGGCGCCCGCTGGGGCCATGCCGGAAGCGACTCCACGCACATGGAAGACTTCCATAACCCGGACGGCACCATGCGCAGCGCCGACGATATCGCTGCCCTGTGGCGCCAGTGGAACATCCTGCCGAACCAGCAGGTGGCGTTCTATTGCGGGACCGGCTGGCGGGCCTCGGAAACCTTCATGTATGCCCGGGCCATGGGCTGGCCGCACGTCGCTGTCTATGACGGCGGCTGGTACGAATGGAGCAGCAACCCGCACAATCCGGTCGCCCGCGGCGAGCGCGGCCCGGAAAGCAGTCAGTAACACACCCCACCAGCGCGCGTCCCCAGCCGGCGACGCGCGCTTTCCCGCTCACGCCACCCGCTTTAAGGTCTGGTAGCCGCTGGCGATACGCGTCGCCGTCGTCAGCCAGCATAGCGCGCCAAACAGCCACGCCAGCCAGGCAAAATGTGCCGGAAACAGGCAGCTGAGGACAAACAGCAGGATGGTTTCCGTCCCCTCCGTCAGCCCCCCGAGGTAGTGCAGCGATTTATGGGCATAGCCGGGATTGGCGATCTGGTGCTTTGCCGCCAGCGCGGCAAAGGCGAGAAAGCTGCTGCCGGTGCCGATAAAGGCAAACAGCAGCCAGCCGCCCGCCAGGGCGTTATTCTGCGGATCCGCCAGGATAAAACCGAACGGCACCAGGGCATAGAAGAGAAAATCCAGTGAGATATCGAGAAAACCGCCGGCGTCGCTCAGCCCGCGCCGCCGCGCCAGGGCGCCGTCCAGGCCGTCCATCAGGCGGTTGAGAAGAATGGCCGCCAGCGCCGCGCCATACCACCCTAATGCCAGAAATGGCAGAGCCAGCACGCCGATGGCAAAACCGAGCAGCGTCAGCCTGTCTGGTGAAATACCCGGGCGGTCAAGCGCGCCGGCGACAGCGTTAAGGAGGGGTTTGAGGCGAGGATGCAGGTGGCTATCAAGCACGAGGATCTCCAGCAGAGTTGGCGGTTGTCAGTGAAGGTCTATGGCGGTGATAATAGGCCAGTTTGGCCTTATTAACGTTGATGCTTATGCTAAAAATGATTGAAGTTGTCGCCGCCATTATTGAACAGGATGGCAAAATTCTGCTGGCGCAGCGCCCGCCCCACGCCGACCAGCCGGGAATGTGGGAGTTCGCCGGCGGCAAAGTGGAGCCAGGTGAAAGCCAACCGCAGGCGCTGACCCGGGAACTGCAGGAGGAAATGGGCATCATCGCCCACCCGGCATGCTATATCGCCAGCCATCAGCGGGAAGTCTCCGGTCGTCAGATCCATCTGCACGCCTGGTGGGTGCCGGATTTTCAGGGCGTGCCGCTGGCCCACTATCACAGCCAGCTGCGCTGGTGCCTTCCTGCCGACGCCTTAACCCTCGATCTCGCCCCGGCCGATATCCCCCTCCTGCACGCCTTTATCGCCCAGCGCCCGTCCCTTTCCCTCCGCTGATCCGCTCGCCGCCTCGTCATCGTTTTTAGTTATGACGGGCGGGCAATTATAAATTTTGCTGACGGCTTAATTTTTCCTTGCTTGCCTAAGGATTAGCGGTGTTATAGTCGGAAAATCGGTTTTTTCAAGGACCGAATCATAATAAATACATGCAACCACAACCATAAGGGGAACTTATATCTATGGATCAGACGTGCACTCTGGAAGGCTTTCTCACCCGCGTTCAACAGCGCGATCCTCATCAAACCGAATTTGCTCAAGCCGTCCGGGAGGTCATGACCACCCTGTGGCCTTTCCTTGAGGAAAATCCGCGCTATCGTCAGCTTGCTTTGCTGGAACGTCTGGTGGAACCGGAGCGCGTGATCCAGTTCCGCGTGGTGTGGGTGGACGACCGCAATCAGGTCCAGGTCAACCGCGCGTGGCGCGTGCAGTTCAACTCGGCCATCGGCCCGTATAAGGGCGGAATGCGCTTCCACCCGTCGGTAAACCTGTCGATTCTCAAATTCCTTGGCTTCGAGCAGACCTTCAAAAACGCCCTGACCACGCTGCCGATGGGCGGCGGGAAAGGCGGCAGCGATTTCGATCCTAAAGGCAAGAGCGATGGCGAAGTGATGCGCTTCTGCCAGGCGCTGATGACCGAGCTTTATCGCCATCTGGGCCCGGATACCGACGTACCGGCGGGCGATATCGGCGTCGGCGGCCGCGAGGTCGGCTTTATGGCCGGAATGATGCGTAAGCTCTCCAACAACAGCGCCTGCGTCTTCACCGGTAAAGGCCTCTCATTCGGCGGCAGCCTGATCCGTCCGGAAGCCACCGGTTACGGCCTGATCTACTTCACCGAAGCGATGCTCAAACGTCACGGCCTCGGCTTCGAAGGCGCTCGCGTGGCGGTTTCCGGCTCCGGCAACGTCGCGCAATACGCCATTGAGAAAGCGATGGAGCTTGGCGCGCGGGTGGTCACCGCCTCCGACTCCAACGGCACCGTCGTTGACGAAGCGGGCTTCACCAAAGAAAAACTGGCCCGCCTGATCGACATCAAAGAGCGTGCCCACGGCCGGGTGGCCGACTACGCCCGCGAATTTGGCCTCACCTATCTCGAAGGCCAGCAGCCGTGGTCAGTGCCGGTGGATATCGCTCTGCCTTGCGCCACCCAGAACGAACTGGATGCCGACGCCGCTCGCCAGCTGATTGCCAACGGTGTGAAGGCCGTGGCGGAAGGCGCCAACATGCCAACCACCATCGCCGCGACCGATCTGTTCCTTGAAGCTGGCGTGCTGTTTGCCCCGGGCAAAGCGGCCAACGCCGGCGGCGTGGCGACGTCCGGTCTGGAGATGGCGCAGAACGCCGCGCGCATGGGCTGGAAAGCGGAAAAAGTGGATGCCCGTCTGCATCACATCATGCTGGATATCCACCACGCCTGCGTGCAGTACGGCGGTGAAGCGAAGCAGACCAACTACGTGCGCGGCGCCAATATCGCTGGTTTCGTCAAGGTGGCGGACGCCATGCTGGCCCAGGGCGTGATTTAACCTCCCCTCACGCCATCCCGGCGGCTGCCCGCCGGGATGTCTCTCACGATGACATCGTGATCACCACTTTCCCCAGATGCTGACCACTGTCCAGACAGGCATGCGCCTCGGCAATTTCCGCCATCGGGTAGCTGGCGTAGATCATCGGCTTGCATTTCCCAGCCTCAAGCAGCGGCCAGACGTGGCGCCGCAGCGCCTCGGCAATCTCCTGTTTCTCCGCCGCCGTCCGGCCGCGCATGGTGGAACCGGTGACGGTGGCCCGCTTGAGCATCAGGGTCTGAATGTCGACCTCATGGGCCATTCGCCCGCCCATAAAGCCGATGATGACCAGCCGCCCGTCCTTTTTCAGCAGCCCCAGGTTGCGGTTAAAGTAAGGGCCGCCCACGATATCCAGAATGACATCCACCCCTTCATCGTTGGTCAGCTGATGAATTTTCTCAGCGAAATCTTCGGTTTTGTAGTTGATCGCCGTGGCGTAGGGCCGCAGCGCGGCAATTTTTTCGTCCTGGCCGACGGTGGCATAGACGGTCATCCCCAGCGCGTGACACAACAGGATCGCGGTGGTGCCAATCCCGCTGGCGCCGCCGTGGATCAGAATGCTCTCGCCGGGCTGCAGCTTACCGAGCTGGAAAACGTTCGCCCACACCGTGAAGAAGGTTTCCGGAATGGCGGCCGCTTCGCTAAAGCTGAGGCCCGCCGGGATCGGCAGCGTCTGGCCTGCCGGGACGGCGCAGTATTCGGCATACCCGCCGCCGTTGGTCAGCGCGCAGACGCGATCCCCGGGGGCAAAGGCCGCAACCTGCGCACCAACCTTCACGACCACGCCCGCCACCTCGAGGCCGGGCACGGGGGTAACCCCCTCAGGCATGGGATACAGACCCTGGCGCTGCAGAATATCCGGCCGGTTGACGCCCGCCGCTTTCACCTCGATGAGCACCTCATGCTCCCCGATAGTGGGGATCTCACCTTCGCGGATCTGTAAAACCTCAGGGCCACCCGGTTGGCTGATAGCGATATATTTCACGGGTCCTCCTTATCGCCTGTGAGAGAATTAAGCAAGGCATCGGGAAGGGCAATGGGCGCCCCCGTTCTGCGGGGCGATCGTCCCCCCCTTCCCGGCTGTTTAGTGTAGACCATTGACCAGTCTGGCGGAGAAACGGCGGCCGTGGGGAATGGCCTCCTCACGGCCGCCGGCGGGTTATTGCGGCGGCGGCGCGGCATCCTCTGCCGCTTTTTTGCCTTTCGCTTTGCCTTTACTGAACGATTTTTTCGCCCCGCCCGGCGCCACCAGACCGCGGAACTGGCGCACCGGCGTGCTGCGCGCCTGCTCGATTAGCTGATACAGCGTGCCCACCAGCGGCTGCATAAAGTCCTGATAGCGGCACTGTTTCTCGCTGATTTGCGTCAATACCGACTCCCAGTGGGCGGTCATGTCCGGTCGACCGGCCATCTCCGGCAGGGAATGAATCAGCGCCCTTCCGGCCTCCGAGGAGTGGATATAGCGCCCCTTTTTAGTCAGGAAACCGCGCTTAAACAGCAGCTCGATAATCCCGGCGCGGGTTGCTTCGGTGCCGAGGCCGTCAGTAGCGCGGAGGATCTTCTTCAGATCTTTATCCTGCACGAAGCGGGCAATCCCGGTCATCGCCGACAGCAGCGTGGCGTCGGTAAAGTGGCGCGGCGGCTGCGTCTGGCGCTCCACCACTTCGCCCCTCTCGCACAGCAGTTCATCGCCTTTGGCCACCACCGGCAGCGGCGTGCCGTCGTTCTCTTCATCGCGCTCTTTGCTGCCAAGCAGCGTCCGCCAGCCCGCCTCGGCCAGAAAACGCGCTTTGGCGACAAACTTACCGTTGGCGATCTCGAGGTCAATCTGGCATTTACGGAACACCGCGTCCGGGCAGAACTGCATCAGATACTGGCGGGCGATCAGGGTGTAGACCTTCGCTTCGTTATCGGTGAGTTTGACCTGGCTGCTGCGGGCGGTCGGGATAATCGCATGGTGCGCGTCGACCTTTTTATCATCCCAGCAGCGGTTGCGGATCTCCGGATCCACCACCGGCTGCGGCAGCAGATCCGCCGCATGGACGGCAATCGCATTCAGCACCGCATGGCGGCCGGCGAAATGTTCTTCCGGCAGGTAGCGGCTGTCCGAACGCGGATAGGTGATGAGCTTGTGGGTTTCATACAGCTTCTGGCAGATATCCAGCACGTTTTGCGCGCTGAAGCCGAAACGTTTGGCCGCCTCAATCTGCAGCGCCGACAGCGAAAACGGCAGCGGCGCGGGTTCGGAATCGCGCTTATCGTTATAGCCTGTCACCAGCGCCGGCTGGCCTTCAATACGCTTAACCACGTGCTCGGCCAGCGGACGATGCAGCAGGCGCCCTTCTTCATCCTGGTAAGGTTCGCAGGCTTCGCTCGGCACCCAGGTCGCGACAAAGCGCTCCTCCTGCGGCGTGACGATATGCGCTTTGACATCGAAGAAGTCTTTGGCGACGAAGTTTTCAATCTCTTCATCGCGGCGCACCACCAGGCCGAGCACCGGGGTCTGCACCCGCCCCACGGAGAGCACCCCCTGATAGCCGGCGTTGCGCCCCAGCAGGGTATAGGCCCGGGTCATATTGATGCCGTACAACCAGTCGGCGCGCGCCCGCGCCAGCGCCGACACGCAAAGCGGCACAAACTCGCTGTTAGCGCGCAGGCGGTTGATCGCCCGCTCAACCGCCTGCGGGTTAAGATCGTTTATCAGACAGCGCTGCACCTGCTGACGCTTCTCCGGCGCCAGCTGCAGGTAGTCGAGCACCTCATCCACCAGCAGCTGCCCCTCACGGTCGGGGTCGCCGGCGTGGATAACCTCCTCGGCCTCGCCGAGCAGGCGCTTGATGACATTCAGCTGTTTGGTGACCGAAGGTTTTGGCTGCAGCTGCCATTTCTCCGGCACAATCGGCAGATCGGTGAGATTCCAGCGGGCATAGCGGCTGTCATAGACGTCCGGCTGCGCCTGCTCCAGCAGGTGACCGATACACCAGGTGACCACCTGCCCGTTGCCGCACTCAATAAAGCCATCGCCTTTGCGATGCGGTTTAGGCAACACATCGGCGATAGCCCGACCGAGACTCGGTTTTTCTGCAATAAACAACCGCATCGAATCAACGGATCTCGATCATGGGTCGTCCGCCGCGGGCGGTCACCAGCTCGCCGATGGCGGCCAGCTTAATACCGAACTCCGCTGCGGCAGCCTGCACTTCCGCCTCCGCCTCCGGGGTCACCGCCAGCAGTAGACCGCCGGAGGTCTGCGGGTCGCAGAGCAGATCGCGCCACTCCGTCGGCATCTCGCCCATCAGATGGCCATAGCTGGCAAAGTTGCGCCCGGTGCCGCCCGGCACCGCGCCGGCGGCGATATACTCCTCCACCCCCGGCAGTTTCGGGATATCGGCATAGCGCAGTTGCGCCTGCACGCCGGCTCCGCGGCACACTTCGCTGAGGTGGCCGAGCAGGCCAAAGCCGGTGACGTCGGTCATCGCCTTCACCCCGTCGATAGCGGCAAACGCGGCGCCGGCGAGGTTCATCTGGCACATGGTCTCCGTCGCCAGCCCGTGATGCTCCGGCTTGAGCAGCGATTTTTTCTCTGCGGTGGTCAGCACGCCGATCCCCAGCGGTTTGGTGAGATACAGTTTGCAGCCCGCCTGCGCGGTGCTGTTTTTCTTGATGCGCTCGGTGGGCACCACGCCGGTGACCGCCAGACCGAAGATCGGCTCCGGGGCGTCAATGGAGTGGCCGCCCGCCAGCGCGATCCCCGCCTGCTGACAGGCAAAGCGCCCGCCCTCCACCACTTCGCGGGCGATTTCCGGCGCCAGGGTGTTGATCGGCCAGCCGAGAATGGCAATCGCCATAATCGGTTTCCCGCCCATGGCGAAAATATCGCTGATGGCGTTGGTGGCGGCAATGCGGCCAAAGTCGAACGGATTATCGACAATCGGCATAAAAAAGTCGGTGGTGCTGACGATTGACGTGCCATTACCGAGATCGTAAACGGCGGCATCATCGCTGGTTTCGTTGCCGACAAGCAGGTTCGGGTCGACGAACTTCGCCTGCTCGCTATGCAGGATGGTTTCCAGCACTTTCGGGGAAATTTTACAACCACAACCGGCTCCGTGGCTGTATTGCGTTAAACGAATGGCTTGCTCGCTCATGGACATCTCCTGTCATTGCAATCCCGCTATGTTAGCGCCCAAACGCCAGGGTGGTAAGTACGACAGTCTGAAATCGCGTATGGTTGCTCATTAAGCAGACAAAAAGCCGTTTTTGCGAGACGCGGCAATTTTTTCCCGACCATTTTCACTTTTACTTAAAGATGACAGAAATGTGACAACACAGGACTGTCTTCTCTGGAATGATTATGACGTAAGGAAATTCTAATGAAAAAGCGTGTTCTTGCCCTTTGCCTGGCCAGTTTCTTCTCCGTTAACGCCTTCGCACTGGTTCCCCCCGGTAACGATGTCACCACCAAGCCCGATCTCTACTATCTGACCAATGCCCAGGCCATCGACAGCCTGGCGCTGTTGCCGCCGCCGCCGGCGGTGGGCAGTATCGCGTTCTTAAACGATCAGGCGATGTATGAGCAGGGGCGCCTGCTGCGCAACACCGAGCGCGGGAAGCTGGCGGCAGAGGATGCCAACCTCAGCGCGGGCGGCGTGGCTAACGCCTTCTCCAGCGCCTTTGGTTCGCCGATCACCGAAAAAGACGCGCCGCAGCTCCATAAGCTGCTGACCAATATGATTGAAGACGCCGGCGATCTGGCGACCCGCGGCGCGAAAGAGAAGTATATGCGCATTCGCCCGTTTGCCTTCTACGGCGTCTCCACCTGCAACACCACCGAGCAGGACAAGCTGGCGAAAAACGGCTCTTACCCGTCCGGGCATACCTCCATCGGCTGGGCCACCGCCCTGGTGCTGGCGGAGATCAACCCGCAGCGGCAGAACGAAATTTTGAAGCGCGGCTATGAGCTTGGCGAGAGCCGGGTGATCTGCGGCTATCACTGGCAGAGCGATGTCGATGCGGCGCGCATCGTCGGCTCCGCGGTGGTCGCCACGCTGCACACCAACCCGGCCTTCCAGCAGCAGTTGCAGAAAGCCAAAGACGAATTCGCCAAAACGCAGAAGTAACGTCATCGCCGCTGAACTCCCGGATACGGCGCCTGGCGCGCCTTGTCCGGGCGACAAATCGCGATTGATTCGAAGGGTAGGGTTTGAAGGCCGGGTCAGGCGCCAGCCGCCGCCCGGCATAGATGCGGCTCCGAGCTTGCTGCCGTCGCCCGGCGGCGCTGCGCTTGCGCGGCCAGCCGGACGGTTCCCTCTCCCTCCGGGAGAGGGCCAGGGTGAGGGGAAGCACTGCAGTGTGGTTGTTTATGTTATCTGTGGCTTCAGCGTAGTTTGCGCTCCCGGTTAATCGTCTGCGTTATGTCACTCATGGCGCCGGGAGCGCACAGGGGGCGGCCAGTCGCCGCCGCCCCCTGTACCCCCGGGCTCCGGCCAGCAACATCGCCACTGCGTGGTGCCTTCGACTTATCCCTGCAGGCTTCGGGTCGGGCCGAGGCAGCGTCCGTGCAAAACACGGCCCTCAGCCCGCATCCATGCGGGCTGCCCCGGCCTTCCGGGAACGTCTCAGCGATGTTGAGGCCGTCAGCACCGGCAGTTTCAGCAACAATGGTGAATAAATTAACGACAGGTCGTACGAACGTAGGCCGGGTAAGGCGACAGCCGCCACCCGGCACAAAATCGGCTCCGTGCCCGCTGTCCTTGCCCGGCGGCGCTGCGCTTGCGCGGGCCTACAGACAGTCAGAGCCGGATGCGTTGGCCGGGTAAGGCGCAAGCCGCAGCCCGGCATAACACCCGCTGACTCAGAATCGCGTCACAAACGGCGCGGTATCCGGCAGGGCAATGGTGGTTGAGGCTTTCAGCTGCGGCGTGCCCAGATAGAGGAAACCGACGATTTTATCCTGCTCGCGGCACTCGAAACCGGCGCGCACCACCGGGCTCTCGGTCAATGCTCCGCTGCGCCAGATGCCGTTGAATCCCTGAGCCAGAGCCGCCATCTGCATCGCCATCACCGCGCAGCCAGCGGACATCTCCTGCTCCCAGCGCGGCACCTTCGGGTGGTCTTCACAACGCGCCACGACGGTAATGATTAGCGGCGCGCGGAACGGCGCATTTCGGGCTTTCTCTATGCCCTTCTCATCCTGACCGGCCTCCCTGGCCCCCTTTTCCAGCAACTGACTGAAGCGTTCGCGGCCGTCATCGGCGATAATGAAAAAGCGCCACGGCTGCAGGGTGCCATGATCCGGGGCGCGCAGCCCGGCGCGCAGAATGTTTTCCAGCTGTTCGCCGGCCGGGGCCGGTTCCGCCAGGCGGGAAGCGCTGCGGCGATTAAGCAGTAGGTCGAGAGCATCCATCTGTATAACTCCTGTGATGTCATTTTTCATAAAATTAACATGCACAAGGATTTTGTTACAGCGCGGTCGGTGATTCCTGCTGACAACCGACGGCTCACTCTTTAGGATAGCCAGACGCGGCGGCCCCTGCGGCCTGCCCATTTTTAGATAACGTTAGGGAGAAGACATGCGAACCCTTTGGCGACTGATTGCCAGCTTTTTTAAATGGACGTGGCGGATACTCAACTTTATTCGCAAACTGGCCCTCAATGCGATCTTCCTGGTACTGGTGCTGGTGTGTATCGGCATCTGGAGCCAGTTCAGCAGCAGCACCAGCGAACATGCCGCGCGCGGCGCGCTGCTCCTGGATATTACCGGCGTGGTGGTGGATAAACCTTCCGCCAGCAGCAAACTCGGCGTGATAGGCCGCCAGCTGTTTGGTGCCAGCTCGGACCGTTTGCAGGAGAATTCTCTGTTCGATATCGTGCAGACCATCCGTCAGGCGAAGGATGATCGTAATATCACCGGTATTGTGCTGGATCTGAAAAACTTCGTCGGCGGCGATCAGCCGTCCATGCAGTACATCGGTAAAGCGCTGCGCGAATTCCGCGACAGCGGCAAACCGGTCTATGCCGTCGGCAGCAGCTACAGCCAGGGCCAGTACTACTTGGCGAGCTTTGCCAACAAAATCTGGCTCTCGCCGCAGGGCGAGGTAGACCTCCACGGCTTCGCCACCAACGGGCTGTATTACAAGTCGCTGCTGGATAAGCTGAAAGTCTCCACCCATGTCTTCCGCGTCGGCACCTATAAATCCGCCGTCGAGCCTTTCATTCGCGATGACATGTCCCCTGCCGCCCGCGAAGCGGACAGCCGCTGGATTGGCGAACTGTGGCTGAACTACCTCAACACCATTGCCGCCAACCGGCAGATCACCGCCCAGCAGCTCTTCCCGGGCGCCCAGGGCATTATCGATGGCCTGCGTAAAGTGGGCGGCGATACGGCGAAATATGCGCTGGACAATAAGCTGGTGGATGAGCTGGCGACCTCCACGGAAGTGGAAAAAGCGCTGACCAAACAGTTTGGCTGGAGCAAAGCGGATAACAATTATCGGGCGATTAGCTATTACGACTACAACGTGAAGACGCCGTCTGACCAGGGTTCCGCTATCGCGGTGATCTTCGCCAACGGCGCCATCATGGACGGCGAGGAGACCCCGGGCAACGTCGGCGGCGACACCACCGCAGCGCAAATTCGCGATGCGCGCCTCGATCCGAAAATTAAGGCCATCGTTCTTCGCGTGAACAGCCCTGGCGGCAGCGTGACCGCCTCGGAAATCATTCGTGAAGAGCTGGCGGCAGCCAAAGCCGCGGGTAAACCGGTGGTCGTTTCAATGGGCGGCATGGCGGCGTCCGGCGGCTACTGGATCTCCACCCCCGCGGATTACATCGTGGCGAACCCAAGCACCCTCACCGGCTCCATTGGTATCTTTGGGGTGATCAACACCGTGGAAAATACCCTCGGGTCGATTGGCGTCCACACCGACGGCGTCGCCACGTCGCCGCTGGCGGATATCTCCAGCACCAAAGCGCTGCCGCCGGAAGTGCAGCAGCTGATGCAGTTGAGCATTGAGAACGGCTATCAGCGCTTTATCACCCTGGTGGCTAACGCCCGTAAGAGCACGCCGGAGAAAATCGACCAGATAGCCCAGGGCCACGTCTGGACCGGGGAAGATGCCAAAGCCAACGGTCTTGTCGACAGCCTCGGCGATTTCGACGACGCGGTGGCCAAGGCCGCCGAGCTGGCGAAGCTGAAAACCTGGCACCTTAACTACTATCAGGAAGAGCCAACCTTCTTCTCGATGGTGCTGGACAGCCTGACCGGCTCGGTACGCGCCTCGCTGCCGGCCGCCATTCAGGCCTGGCTGCCTGCGCCGGTGGCCGCGGCGGCCGAGACGGTGAAAGCGGAAAGCGACAAGCTGGCGGCGTTCAACGACCCGCAGAACCGCTATGCCTTCTGCCTGACCTGCGCCAACATTCGTTAATACGCAGCGGCTGCCCCGTCTCGCGGGGCAGCCTTTTTTCCGCACCTGCCAGCGCCGCCACAAAGCGAGCGGCCAACACTGTATTTTTTCCTCCGTCTCTTTATACTGCGCCTGTCTACGACCAACCTAAGCGATGCTATGCAAAAAAAATCGATTTACGTTGCCTACACCGGTGGGACCATCGGTATGCAGCGCTCCGAACACGGCTATGTACCCGTTTCCGGCCATCTGCAGCGTCAGCTGGCGCTGATGCCGGAGTTCCATCGTCCGGAGATGCCGGACTTCACGATCCATGAATACCATCCGCTGATGGATTCATCCGATATGACCCCTGAGGACTGGCAGCACATCGCCGACGATATCCGCAGCCATTACGCGGAGTATGATGGCTTTGTGATCCTCCACGGTACCGACACCATGGCGTTTACCGCCTCAGCGCTGTCGTTCATGCTGGAAAATCTCGGCAAACCGGTGATTGTGACAGGGTCACAAATCCCGCTGGCCGAGCTGCGTTCCGACGGCCAGATCAACCTGCTCAATGCCCTGTACGTCGCCGCCAACTATCCGATTAACGAAGTGGCGCTGTTCTTCAACAATCGACTGTTCCGCGGCAACCGTACCACTAAAGCCCATGCCGACGGCTTTGACGCCTTCGCCTCGCCCAACCTCGCGCCGCTGCTGGAGGCCGGGATCCATATTCGCCGTCTCGGTACCCCGCCGGCGCCGCAGGGCCGTGGGGAGCTGATTGTCCACCCCATCACCCCGCAGCCGATTGGCGTGGTGACGATTTACCCCGGCATCTCCGCCGACGTGGTGCGTAATTTCCTGCGCCAGCCGGTGAAAGCGCTGATCCTCCGCTCCTACGGCGTCGGCAATGCCCCGCAGAATGGCGAGTTTATTCAGGTGCTGGCGGAAGCCAGCCAGCGCGGCATTGTGGTGGTCAATCTGACGCAGTGTATGTCCGGCAAAGTGAACATGGGCGGCTATGCCACCGGCAATGCCCTCGCCCAGGCGGGAGTCATCAGTGGTTTCGATATGACGGTGGAAGCGACGCTGACCAAGCTACACTATCTGCTGAGCCAGCAGCTGGACGTTGACGCCATTCGCGCGGCGATGCAGCAGAATCTGCGTGGCGAACTGACCCCTGACGAAGCTTAAGGAGGACGTATGGCACATCGAGCGCTGTTACTGGTTGATTTGCAGAACGACTTCTGCGCCGGCGGCGCGCTGGCGGTTCCCGAAGGCGACAGCACCGTCGAGGTGGCCAACGCGCTTATCGACTGGAGCCTGGCGCGCGGCGAGCCCATCGTCGCCAGTCAGGACTGGCATCCGGCGGATCACGGCAGCTTCGCCAGCCAGCACCAGGTGGAGCCCTACACTGTGGGCGACCTGGACGGCCTGGCGCAAACTTTCTGGCCGGATCACTGCGTTCAGCACAGCGAAGGCGCGGCGCTGCATCCCCTGCTCAAGCAGCAGGCGATCGCCGCCGTGTTCCACAAAGGGCAAAACCGGGTCATCGACAGCTACAGCGCTTTTTTTGACAACGGTCACCGGCAGAAAACCGAACTGGACGGCTGGCTGCGTGGTCAGGGGATCGTGGAGCTGACCGTTCTCGGCCTCGCCACTGATTATTGCGTGAAGTTTACCGTGTTGGATGCTCTGGCGCTCGGCTACGCGGTCAACGTCATTACCGACGGCTGCCGCGGGGTGAACCTTCAGCCGCAGGACAGCAGCCAGGCGTTTATGGAGATGGCCGCCGCAGGCGCCACGCTCTATACCCTTGATGACTGGCGGGAAACCCACGCCTGATCCTTCACCCGGCGCTTCCGCGCCGGGTCTTCTTCTGCCGCTTCGTTATCGTCCATAAATTGAACTCTCTCGCAGTTTCAACAAGTTATTGCTGGTAGTCTGGCAAGGCTGTTTTTTCGCCACGCCATTTCCGTGGCGCGGTTATTTTTTTATGTCAAAGAGGAACCACTATGAAACATTTGCCCTTGCTGGCAGCCTTGCCCCTGCTTTGCGCTTCCGCGCTCTCTGCCCAACCGCTGATGTCCGTCGGCTATTTCAACGGCGGCGGCGACGTCACTGCCGGGCCGGGCGGGGATATCGACAAGCTGGACGTCCGGCAGATCACCCATCTCAACTACTCGTTTGGCCTTATCTATAACGATGAAAAAGACGAGACCAATGCGGCCCTGAAGGATCCTGACCATCTGCACGAGATCTGGCTGTCGCCAAAGGTGCAGGCGGATCTGCAAAAGCTCCCTGCCCTGCGTAAACAGAACCCGGACCTCAAGGTCCTGCTGTCGGTCGGCGGCTGGGGGGCGCGCGGTTTCTCCGGCGCGGCGGCAAGCAAAGAAACCCGTAAGGTGTTTATTCAGTCTGCGCAGGAAATTGTTGAAAAATATGGTCTGGATGGGATTGACCTCGACTGGGAGTTTCCGGTCAACGGCGCGTGGGGGCTGGTTGCCAGTCAACCGGCCGATCGCGATAACTTCACCGCGCTGTTAAAAGAGCTGCGCGCAGCGTTTGGTACGAAGAAACTGGTTACTATTGCCGTGGGCGCCAACGCCGAGAGCCCGAAAAGCTGGGTGGATGTCAAAGCGGTGGCCCCGGTGCTGAACTACATCAACCTGATGACCTACGACATGGCCTACGGCACGCAGTACTTCAACTCGAACCTGTATGACTCCAGCCACTGGCCGACGGTCGCCGCGGCGGATAAATACAGCGCCGATTTTGTGGTCAACAATTACCTGGCCGCCGGGCTTAAACCCAGCCAGATGAACCTCGGGATTGGTTTTTATGGCCGGGTACCAAAACGGGCGGTCGAGCCGGGGATCGACTGGAGTAAAGCGGATGCGCAAAAGAACCCGGTCACCCAGCCCTATTTTGGTCCACAGCAGATCGCGCTGTTTGCCTCGCTGGGCTATGACCTGAGCAAAGACACCTACGTGAAATACAATGATATCGTGGGCAAATTGCTCAACGATCCGCAGAAACGCTTTACCGAGCACTGGGACGATGAGGCGAAAGTTCCGTGGCTGTCGGTGCAGTCCGCGGAGGGCAAGCCGCTGTTCGCCCTCTCCTATGAGAACCCGCGCTCGGTAGCCATCAAGGCGGACTACATCAAGGCGAAGGGCCTCGCCGGGGCGATGTTCTGGGAGTATGGCGCCGATGACCAGAACCAGCTGGCCCGCCAGCTGGCGGAATCCCTGGGGATCAAACACTAATCGCGGCTGTTTCGCCGCATCGCCGCCGCCGGGCGGCGTGACGCAGGCAGCATCGCCTGCAATGCAGGTATATCGCGCCGCCCGGGATAGGTTATGATGCCTGTTATCCGCTGCGCCAGGGGCTGGCGCAGCTTAACCGTTTGACAGGAGGCAGGGGGCCATGGCCTATATCCCCAAAAATTACGCACGTCTGGAAGTGGGTTATCGCGAAAAGGCGCTCAAGCTCTTTCCCTGGGTATGCGGACGCTGCTCGCGGGAGTTTGTCTACTCCAATCTGCGCGAGCTGACGGTGCACCATATCGATCACGACCACTCCAATAACCCGGAAGATGGCAGTAACTGGGAGATGTTGTGCCTCTACTGTCACGATCACGAACACTCCAAGTACACCGAAGCCGATCAGTATGGCTCCACGGTGGTGGCCGGCGAAGATGCGCAAAAGAGCGTCGGCGAGGCCACCTACAATCCGTTTGCCGACCTGAAAGCGATGATGAACAAAAAGTAAGCAAAGCGGCTGACCGTCGAGCGCGGTCGTAGACGCTGACCCTTCCGGCGCCGGATCACCCGACGCCGGAACCTCTCCCCGCCGGCCGGCGGTTTATTGCAGCTTCACGGTGGCGATCGGCTTCGGCACGATACCGAAATCTTCCTTCAGCTGCTGTTTGCTCTTCATCACCATCTGCCCGCGAGTATCGATGGTCATATGCTGGGCGTCGGTGTTATACCGGGCCTGCCACAGCATCACCAGCTGCAGGCTATTTTCCTTCTGCTCCGGCGTCAGCGCCACGCCATCCGGCCATTTTCCCAGCTCCACCGCCGTCGCCAGACGCTGATACACTTCCGGGGTCATGCTGTCGATAATTTGCTCAATATCCATCTTCCGCTCATCTCCACCAGGAATAATTTGCTGAATCGTTTCTTCAACCCTTGATCTGCTCGCCGTTCTGCTCATCGGTGAAGCTGAGCGACGCCGAATTCACACAATAGCGCTCGCCGGTCGGCTGCGGGCCATCCGGAAACACGTGACCGAGGTGGGCATCACAATTTCCGCAGCGGATCTCTATGCGCTGCATGCCGTGGGAGCTGTCGTCCAGATAGCGAATGGCCTCTTCGCTTACCGGCTCGTAGAAGCTCGGCCAGCCGCAGCCGGAGTCGTACTTGGTCTGGGAGTTGAACAGCGGCGCATCGCACACCAGGCAGTGATACACGCCATTTTTCTTGTTGTGCAGCAGCCGTCCGGTGAAAGGCGGTTCGGTACCATGATGTTGGGTCACGTAAAACTGCATTTCGCTCAAGCCGTTTTTCAGCTCTTCCGGGGAGGGTTTATTTGCCATGGGCTTACATCTCGCTTTGCAATGGACAACTTTCGCCCCAATTCTAACAAAACATTAACAATGAAGCGTACACTTTTGTTCTAAACTTATCCGGTGCCCACAGGCAGCCAGATAATTGTGACTTAAATCACGTTTTTATCTTAAATGCCCTTTAAAATTCCGCGCGCAGCCCCCATATGGAATTGGGCTCAAAGGGAGAGTGAGGCAAATCAATCGCGCAAAGGTCTGCTCAGGATTGATTTGTCGCAATGATTGACACGATTCCGCTTGACGCTGCGTAAGGTTTTTGTAATTTTACAGGCAACCTTTTATTCACTAACAAATAGCTGGTGGAATATATGACTATCAAAGTAGGTATCAACGGTTTTGGCCGTATCGGTCGCATTGTTTTCCGTGCTGCTCAGAAACGTTCTGACATCGAGATCGTTGCAATCAACGACCTGTTAGACGCAGAGTACATGGCTTACATGCTGAAGTATGACTCCACTCACGGTCGTTTCGACGGCACCGTTGAAGTGAAAGACGGTCATCTGGTCGTTAACGGTAAAAAAATCCGTGTTACCGCTGAACGTGACCCGGCTAACCTGAAGTGGGACGAAGTTGGTGTTGACGTTGTTGCTGAAGCAACCGGTATCTTCCTGACCGACGAAACCGCTCGTAAACACATCACCGCTGGCGCGAAAAAAGTCGTTCTGACTGGCCCGTCCAAAGACAACACCCCGATGTTCGTTCGCGGCGCTAACTTCGACACTTACGCTGGCCAGGACATCGTTTCCAACGCATCCTGCACCACCAACTGCCTGGCGCCGCTGGCTAAAGTCATCAACGACAACTTCGGTATCGTTGAAGGCCTGATGACCACCGTCCACGCTACCACCGCTACCCAGAAAACCGTTGATGGCCCGTCTCACAAAGACTGGCGCGGCGGCCGCGGCGCAGCTCAGAACATCATCCCGTCCTCTACCGGCGCTGCTAAAGCAGTAGGTAAAGTACTGCCAGAACTGAACGGCAAACTGACCGGTATGGCGTTCCGCGTTCCGACTCCGAACGTATCCGTTGTTGATCTGACCGTTCGTCTGGAAAAAGCAGCGTCCTACGAAGAAATCAAGAAAGCTATCAAAGCCGCTTCTGAAGGCGCAATGAAAGGCGTTCTGGGTTACACCGAAGACGACGTTGTTTCTACCGACTTCAACGGCGAAGTTTGCACTTCCGTGTTCGATGCTAAAGCGGGTATCGCACTGAACGACAACTTCGTTAAACTGGTTTCCTGGTACGACAACGAAACTGGCTACTCCAACAAAGTTCTGGACCTGATTGCCCACATCTCCAAATAAGTTGAGATGAAAAAGTAATCTGTAAGAGCGACTTCGGTCGCTCTTTTTTTTGTCTGCAGAGATAGGATTGCACAATGATAAATAAAATTTTTGCTCTCCCGGTGAATGAAACCATTTCGCCCGTTATCTCCCGTCGCCAGCTGGACGACCTGGAGCTGATTGTCATCGACCATCCGCAGGTGAAAGCCTCTGTGGCGCTGCAGGGGGCGCATCTGCTCTCCTGGAAACCCGCCGGTGAAGAAGAAGTCCTGTGGCTGAGCAACAACACCCCGTTTAAACAGGGCGTCGCCCTGCGCGGCGGCGTGCCGATTTGCTGGCCCTGGTTTGGCCCATCGGCGCAGCAGGGCCTGCCGTCGCACGGCTTTGCCCGCAACCTGCCGTGGACCCTGGAAGGCCATGATGAAGACGACGGCGGCGTGATGTTGACCTTTGCGCTGCAGAACAGCGCCGAAACCATGAAGCTGTGGCCGCATGAGTTCACCCTCTATGCCCGCTTCAAGCTGGGCAAGACCTGCGAAATCGAACTGGAAGCCCACGGCGAATTTGAGACCACCTCTGCCCTGCACAGCTACTTCAACGTCGGCGATATCGCGGCGGTGAAAGTGAGCGGTCTTGGCGAGCGCTATATCGATAAAGTGAAAAATGCCGAAGAAGGCGTTCTGAGCAACGGCGTGCAGACCTTCCCGGATCGTACCGACCGCGTCTATCTCGACGCCGAAGGCTGCAGCGTGATCCACGACGACGCGCTCAGTCGCACTATCGACGTGGTGCATCATCATCAGCACAACGTGGTGGCCTGGAACCCGGGCCCGGCGCTGTCCGTCAGCATGGGCGACATGCCGGACGATGGCTACAAAACCTTCGTGTGCGTCGAAACCTGCTGCGTGACCCAGCCGCAGAAAGCCAGTGAAGAGACCCCGTCTCGCCTGGCGCAAACCATCAGCGTGAAAAAACGCTAAGCGCAAAAAGCCCCGTTTATCACGGGGCTTTTTCTCTTCTCCACCAGGATGCGCTGTGGGTTAAACCATATCCAACCGGGTTTTCCGCGGCGGCGGTGGATAGAGGCGGTCCAGCTGCGCAAGCTCTTGCGGGCTGAGAACGAGATCAAGCGCGGCGGCATTCTGCACCACATGTTCAATACTGGCCGCTTTCGGGATCGCCAGCATTCCCGGATGACGAATCACCCAGGCCAGCAGCAGCTGCGCCACCGTCACGCCCCGCTCGTTAGCCATTTTGATGATATCGGTATGCTGAAAAAGTCCATCGCGTAAGCGCCCCGCCTGCGCCAGCGGACAATAGGCCATCACCGGCAGGGTGTGCTGCTGGCACCAGGGCAGGAGATCGTATTCAATGCCCCGCGACGCGAGATGATAGAGCACCTGATTGGTGGCGCAGCGTTCGCCACCCGCCGTGCGCCACAGCGCCTGCATATCGTCAGTGTCCAGATTGGAGACGCCCCAGCGGCGGATTTTGCCCTCGGCCACCAGCTTTTCCATCGCCTCGACCGTCTCCTCTAGCGGGATATCGCCCCGCCAGTGCAGAAGATACATATCCAGATAGTCGGTCTGCAGCCGGCGTAGACTGTTTTCACAGGCGCGGCGCATCGCCGCGCCGCCGGCGTGCCAGGGATAGACTTTGGAGACCAGCACCACCCGGTCGCGCAGGCCGCGGACCGCCTGGCCCACCACCTCCTCCGCCCCGCCGTCGGCATACATCTCAGCGGTATCGATTACCGTCAGGCCATGGTCGATGCCCGCGCGCAGTGCAGCCACCTCCTGCTGACGCTGCGCCGCGTTCTCGCCCATATACCAGGTCCCCAGCCCGATGGCCGGAACTGCCGCCTGCTCGCCAAAGCATACTGTTTTTTTCACCATCGTCTCCTACTTAGCGCCCTGCACCACCATAAAGCAAAACAGGGCACGAAGCCCTGTTTTGATGCATAAAGCGCACTGTAATAATGCACAATCAGAAGGTGTAAGTGATCCCGGTTGAGATCAGACCGCTCCAGGATTTGTCCACCATCGGGCTATCGGTAATTTCATCCGACAGACGGGTGTAGCGCGCAATACCGTATACGCTCCAGTCGCCGAGGAAGCGATAGTTGGCCGACAGCTCCAGATACGGGTTCCAGCTGCTGTCCGGATCGTAGCTGCGCATGCCGCTGCGACGGGACTCATGCTGCGAGACGCCATAATAGTATTCGTTCTGATTGTCGCTGTTCCACTCCACGCCGATGCCCGGCGTCAGCGTCAGGTTCCCGTTGGTGTAGCGGTACAGCCAGGCGAGATCCCAGTTGATGCCGTTGCTGTTATCCAGCGTATCGCCGGCAATCGTCGTGCGCAGGAAACCATAGGGCGTGTTGTGGACATACGAAAGACCGGCCATCACGGTTGATTTACGTTTATCCAGGCGACGCATTTGTTCGCTATCGCTGTCGCCCGGCTTGAAGTACATCGGCGACCAGTAAGCCGTTATCGACAGCTTATCATTGGTGTCATTCCACAGGTAGTAACCCCCACCCAGACCGTGGAACCAGAAGTTATCGCTCTCATAACTAATGACCGGCACCGGATAAACATCCGCATCATACTGCTTGTACGGATGCTCAACGATGCCGACGCCAGCGCCAAGCGTGAACTTCCCATCGGCATGCGCCGCGCTGGCGGAGGTCGCAATCAGCACGCCGAGTGCCAGAAGTTTGATTTTAGTCACAATCCATATTCCCGTTGTCAAATAATCAGCCCGTGCAGTTTACCGTCGTAGGTCTCATGCCTCAAATTCTTTACCCGATATGACACAAATCGTTCACTTTCCCACCCTTCTCTTACCATCTGGTGACAGCCCGATGACAGCTTCACGTCCCGGCGAAGCAAAAAGCGTCTTTTTCAGGATGAGTTATTGATATGTCATTGAAATTGATTTTCTGCGTCATGCAAGATTTCTAAATGCATCTACGCTTAAATTTAGAAGGTGTAATTGCAGGGCACATTCACGCTACCCCACCCGCAACCTGGCATAAGGGTTGCTGGATACCAGGAGAGCGATGTTCAGCTTATGTCTTCCGGGGGCCCCCACTATTCATATGAACGGCTCTCAACCTGTGCTAAAAAACGAAAGGACGGCATGCCATGAATATATTCGATCACTATCGCCAGCGCTATGAAGCTGCCAAGGACGAAGAGTTCACACTGCAGGAGTTTCTTACCATCTGCCGGCAAGATCGCAGTGCCTATGCCAATGCGGCAGAACGTCTGTTGATGGCCATTGGTGAACCCGTCATGGTTGATACGGCTCTCGAGCCGCGGCTATCCCGTCTCTTTTCAAACCGGGTTATCGCACGCTATCCGGCGTTTGAAGAGTTTTACGGTATGGAAGACGCCATTGAGCAGATCGTTTCCTACCTCAAGCATGCCGCCCAGGGGCTGGAAGAGAAGAAACAGATCCTCTATCTGCTGGGACCGGTGGGCGGGGGTAAATCATCGCTGGCTGAACGGCTGAAAGCCCTGATGCAGCGCGTGCCTATCTATGTGCTGAGCGCCAACGGCGAGCGCAGCCCGGTTAACGATCACCCGCTGTGCCTGTTCAATCCGCAGGAGGATGCGCAGATCCTTCAGAAAGAGTATGGCGTCCCTACCCGCTATCTCGGCACTATTATGTCGCCATGGGCGGCCAAACGCCTGCATGAGTTTGGCGGCGATATCACGAAATTCCGCGTGGTCAAAGTCTGGCCATCGATTCTCGAACAGGTCGCCATCGCCAAAACCGAACCGGGCGATGAAAACAACCAGGATATTTCGGCGCTGGTGGGTAAAGTGGATATCCGCAAGCTGGAACACTATGCGCAGAACGACCCGGACGCCTACGGCTACTCCGGTGCGCTGTGCCGCGCCAACCAGGGGATCATGGAGTTCGTCGAGATGTTTAAAGCGCCGATCAAGGTGCTGCATCCGCTGCTGACCGCGACTCAGGAAGGTAACTACAACGGGACCGAAGGGATCTCCGCCCTGCCGTTTAACGGGATCATCCTTGCCCACTCCAACGAATCGGAATGGGTGACCTTCCGTAATAACAAAAACAATGAGGCCTTCCTCGACCGCGTCTATATCGTCAAAGTGCCTTATTGCCTGCGGATCTCCGAAGAGATCCGTATCTATGAAAAACTGCTCAACAGCAGCGAGTTGACTCATGCGCCATGCGCCCCGGGCACTCTGGAAACGCTGGCGCGCTTCTCGATTCTGTCGCGCCTGAAAGAGCCGGAAAACTCGAGTATCTACTCGAAAATGCGGGTCTATGACGGCGAGAGCCTGAAAGATACCGACCCGAAAGCGAAATCCTATCAGGAGTATCGCGACTACGCCGGGGTGGATGAAGGGATGAACGGGCTCTCCACCCGCTTTGCCTTTAAGATCCTCTCAAGGGTGTTTAACTTCGACCATGTTGAAGTGGCGGCCAACCCGGTGCATCTGTTCTATGTCCTGGAGCAGCAGATTGAGCGCGAACAGTTCCCGCAGGAGCAGGCCGAGCGCTATCTGGAGTTCCTCAAAGGCTATCTGATCCCGAAATACGCCGAGTTTATCGGCAAAGAGATCCAGACCGCCTATCTGGAATCCTACTCCGAGTATGGGCAGAACATTTTCGATCGCTATGTCACCTACGCTGACTTCTGGATCCAGGATCAGGAATATCGCGATCCGGACACCGGCCAGCTGTTTGACCGTGAATCATTGAATGCCGAGCTGGAGAAAATTGAGAAGCCGGCCGGGATCAGCAACCCGAAAGACTTCCGTAATGAAATCGTCAACTTTGTGCTGCGCGCCAGAGCCAACAACAGCGGACGTAATCCGAACTGGACCAGCTATGAGAAACTGCGCACGGTTATTGAGAAGAAAATGTTCTCCAATACCGAAGAGCTGTTGCCGGTCATTTCGTTTAACGCCAAAACCTCAACCGATGAGCAGAAAAAACACGACGACTTTGTCGACCGCATGATGGAGAAAGGCTACACCCGCAAACAGGTTCGCCTGCTGTGCGAGTGGTACCTGCGGGTTCGTAAATCGTCCTGATGCGTCCAGCCCGGCGGTGCGCCGCCGGGTCAACTGCAGCTGAATGATGATAAGTAAAGTTGGCTAATGCAGTACAGGAGGGCATATGACCTGGTTCATAGACCGACGCCTGAACGGGAAAAACAAAAGCGCCGTCAATCGTCAGCGCTTTTTGCGCCGTTATAAGGCGCAGATTAAACAATCAATCTCCGAGGCCATCAACAAGCGCTCGGTGACCGATATTGAGAGCGGAGAATCCGTCTCGATCCCGACGGACGATATCAACGAGCCGATGTTTCATCAGGGTCGCGGCGGACTACGCAACCGCGTCCACCCGGGTAATGACCATTTCGTGCAAAACGATCGGATCGAACGCCCGCAAGGGGGCGGCGGCGGCGGTGGCAGCGGTCAGGGGCAAGCCAGCGCCGATGGCGAAGGGAAGGATGAGTTTGTCTTCCAGATTTCAAAAGATGAGTACCTGGATCTGCTGTTTGAAGATCTCGCCCTGCCGAACCTGAAGAAAAATCAGCACCGGCAGCTAAACGAGTTTAAAACCCATCGCGCGGGTTTTACCTCTAACGGGGTGCCGGCCAACATCAGCGTGGTGCGTTCGCTGCAGAACTCGCTGGCCCGTCGGACGGCGATGACCGCCGGCAAGCGCCGTGAACTGCGCGCTCTGGAGGAGGATCTGGAGACCATCAGCCGCAGCGAGCCGGTGCAGCTGCTGGAGGAGGAGCGCCTGCGCAAAGAGATTGCCGAGCTGCGGGCTAAAATTGAACGGGTGCCGTTTATCGACACCTTTGACTTACGCTACAAAAATTACGAAAAACGGCCGGAGCCCTCCAGCCAGGCGGTAATGTTCTGCCTGATGGACGTCTCAGGCTCGATGGACCAGGCCACCAAAGACATGGCCAAGCGCTTTTATATCCTGCTGTATCTGTTCCTCAGCCGGACCTATAAAAACGTCGATGTGGTCTATATCCGCCACCATACCCAGGCGAAAGAGGTGGATGAACACGAATTCTTCTATTCTCAGGAAACCGGCGGCACCATCGTTTCCAGCGCCCTCAAGCTGATGGATGAGGTGGTGCAGGCGCGTTATGACCCGGCGCAGTGGAACATCTACGCCGCCCAGGCGTCGGATGGCGACAACTGGGCCGATGACTCCCCACTGTGCCACGAACTGCTGGCGAAGAAAATTCTGCCGGTGGTGCGTTATTACAGCTATATCGAAATTACCCGCCGGGCGCACCAGACCCTGTGGCGCGAGTATGAACACCTGCAGGCGACCTTTGATAATTTCGCCATGCAGCATATTCGCGACCAGGAGGATATCTACCCGGTATTCCGCGAACTGTTTCACAAGCAGTCCTCTAAAAGTGAAGCGTAGTTAAATAAAATCAGCCAGTTAGCGTCACCTGCTGGCTGATTTATTTTTTAAATGCTTTTATTTCTCTATTAATCAATACGCTCATTTTTTGTGCAGAATAGATGCAAATGCCTCATCGCAAAATGCTTCTTTCCCCCATGTTGTACATTCCAGGTACAAATCCCTAACCCTGTGTATTATAACTGCCTAATCTGCTTCAAACATTCACGCGATCGTCAGCGTTGCACTGTTTCCACTCTCAGGAGCCTGCTATGACCCCTTTTTATCAATTGACCGCCACCCGCCTGCGCGGCCAACCTCTCTCCATGGCTGACTATGCTGGCAAGGTGGTTCTGGTGGTGAATACGGCCAGCCATTGTGGCTTCACGTCACAGTATGCTGGCCTGGAAGCGCTCTACAAAAAGTACGCGGCTCAGGGGCTGGTGGTGCTTGGTTTTCCGTGCAACCAGTTTGGCAAGCAGGAACCCGGCGGTGCGGATGAAATCGAGCAGACCTGTCACGTTAACTACGGCGTGAGCTTCCCAATGTTTGCGAAAGTGGACGTCAACGGCCCCGCTGCACACCCGCTGTTTCGTTATCTGAAACAAGCGTTGCCCGGCGTGCTAGGCGGACGGATCAAGTGGAATTTCACCAAGTTCCTCATCGGTCGCGACGGCACACCCCTCACGCGTTTTGCGCCGTTCACGACGCCGGAGAAAATGGAGGCTTCCATTGTTGCCGCCCTCAAGCGCTGAGTGTGCAGTCATTCCACGTTTACCCAACGGTGGCTGGCTGCCCATACAAGGTAGATGTTGGTTCCTGGCCTGTAGCCGACCGCGCCAGCTGTCGCCGGAACGCCCTATTTCACGTCAGGGGCTGTAAACGCGCAAAACCGTAAGATGCTATATGCGAAGCGCCTGTTTCTGGTTGACGAACTTATCAGTTGCGGGAGAATAATGCTGACAAACGCATGCCAGCTTATTCCCGTCAGGATCGCGCAGGTAGGCCACATAAAAGTCGGGGCCATAGGCGGGGCGTGTGCCCGGTGCGCCTTCATTTTGCCCTCCTGCAAGAAGGCCTGCGGCATGGAACTGTCTGACAATCTCTGCGTTATCAGCCTGGAATGCAAACATTGTCCCGTTTCCCGCCGTTGCGGAATGTCCGTCAAAAGGAGGGCAAATACAAAAGCTGAACGCCTTATCCGGATTATTTTTATCTCCCCACATTGCCCAGCTGTCTGTCCAGGCAGGCAGACGTGAGTAGCCAAGAACATTAAAAATAGCGTCATAAAAATCTACTGAGCGCTGAAAATCATTGGTACCTATCGTGATATAAGCCAGCATCTTATGACATCCTCTTTGCCGTTTCCCAGAACAGGCAGGATACCTCTTAACGTAACAATAAACGATTTCCTCTGATGCGCCTGACGCCGTTTGCCGTCTGAGCATCGGCGGTTTCGACATAGCCCGACCTGTTAAACGCTGGCGCAGTTGAGCGGTCCAGGGTTAATTAACCGGTGACGTCAGTCGATCTCACGCGGCCAGCAACCGTCTGTTGCTGGCCGATCTTCCACCTGCCCGGTCATCAGTCTACAGCGGCGACACGGCCTCAACTTCATGCTGAAACACGTAGGGGTCGGAGAGGAGTTCGAATACTTCATCGTCCGGATAGGTGACCGCGACGTGATAGTCTTCGCCTGCGAAGGCTTTGACCGCCGCGAGATCCTGCCAGTAGGTGGCGAGAAAGAAATGCGCCCATTCGCCCTGGTTTTCCCGGCGCACCAGGGCGCCTCTGTTGCCGGCGATGCTCTGAGCGTGTTCCACGCCGGTCCGCTCGAGGTGGCGGGCAAACCCCTCAGCATGCTGCAATGGCACACAGCCATGCCAGGTCCTGACAATCATTTGCATTCTCCTGTGGTGATAAACATCTCACCCTAACATCGACAGGCATTTCTGGGGGAGCGCAACAATGCGGCGCTGGCCACAACACAAAATTATTTTGCCGGACGGGGATATCCTCTCACTCTGCACTATTTTTGACTGCGGAGCAGCATTGGGCCGAATATTGCGCGGCGAGTATCGCTGTTAGCTGGCGCGGAAAAAAATCGTGGCTCGTCAGCCTCGGGCTGTCGTATCGCTACACGCCCAAGCCGCGCCCCTTCAGGGCATCGCCAGCCGATCTTGATGGGCCGCAAAGAGGGTGATGAGATGGTCGGCGATAACCCGCACGCGTCTGGACCCGGCCAGGTCGGAATGCATCACCAGCCAGAGAGTCTGATCCGCGCCGATCTCCGGCTGCAGGCACTGCAGGCCGCTGGCCCGCGCCATAAAGTGCGGCAGAACGCCCAGTCCGAGGCCCGCGGATACCGCGGAAACCTGGGCCACGAGCGTATTGGCTTCGACTTTACACGGCCGCCCTCTCAGGGTGCGCGCGATCCATTGGGCGGCCGGCAGGTGCTGGTGAGTTTCCGGCCACCCCACAAAGTCCGCCTCGCTCAGCGACAGGCCGTCCGCACCGGCCAGATAGCCGGCGGCGCCATAGACGCCAAACCCCACCGTCCCCAGTCGCTTTAACGTCAAATGCCCGGCCTCAGGCTTGACCATGCGGATCGCCAGATCGGCATCCCGACGGTGCAGGTTCACCGGCTGCACACCGCTCAGCACCTCCACCCGCAGCTCGGGATAATGGTCCAGGAGCCCTTTCAGGGAGGGCAGAATAAAATGCGTGGCCAGGTTATCCGAGGTGGCCAGGCGGACAACCCCGGCGACATGCCCCTGCAGTTGCGCCGCTTCGCCAAACGCCAGGCCTGCGTATTCCAGCGCCTCGGCCCGCGCGAGCAGGGCTTCGCCATCATCGGTCAGGCGATAGCCGCTCTGATGGCGGCTGAAGAGCGGAACGTTCAACGCCTGCTCCAGCCGATCCAGCCGGCGGGAGACCGTGGCTATCCCCATGTTCATCTTGTCGGCGGCGCCGCTCAGCGTTCCCGCCCGGGCGATGGCGAGGAATATGCGCGCATCATCCCAGTTAAATTCTGCGGTCATCTGTTTTCCATTTATGGAAAACGACTCTCCGTTTTCCGCTATTTTTTATCAGTTTCGCAGGGATGATACTGCACGCCACTCGCGGAGACAACCAGGCCATCCGGTCGCCTGCTCTCTCCTCACCTGAACGTCCGTGTACCGCGCGGAACGCTCCTTTCCTAAGGATACGCCTGATATGAAAGAGATTGCTTTACCCCTCCACCCGGCGCCGGCGCGCGTCTGGATAGCCGTCGTTGCACTCGGGATCTGCGCCTTTTCAATCGTCACCAGCGAACTGGCGCCGGTGGGCATGCTCAGCGCCCTGGCGGCGGATTTTCACCAGACTGAATCTGGCATGGGTCTCGCCGTCACCGCCTATGGCTGGGTGGGCGCCCTGGCGGCTCTGCTTTCCGGCGCAATGCCGGCGCGTATTTCCCGCAAGGCGCTGCTGGTCGGGCTGATGCTGATCCTCGCGCTTTCCTGCCTCGCCGCAACCCGGTCTTATTCGATGTTCGCCCTGATGAGCGCCCGCATGATTGGCGCCCTGGCGCATGGCGCCTTCTGGGCCTTAATTGGCATCGTCGCCGCGCAGATGGTGCCGCCGCACCGGCTGGGGCTGGCCACGGCGATCATTTTTGGCGGCGTGTCGGCGGCAAGCGTAGTGGGGGTGCCGCTGGCGAGCTTTATCGCCACCCTGGCGGGCTGGCGATACGCGTTTATGGCGATGGCCTTGCTGTCACTGGCCGCCGCTGCGGTGCTGTGCTCGACGCTGCCCGCGCTGGCCGCCCCAGCCCCCGTCAGGCTGCGCGTTTATCGTGATATTTTCCGCAATCCGCTGCTCGGTGGCCTGTATGGCGCCACGGCATGCATCATTACCGCTCACTTTGCCGCCTTCACCTACATTGAACCGCTGCTGATAAATCTGCAGGGAGTCCCGACGACCGCCCTCTCCGGCCTGCTGCTGCTGTCAGGGGTTTCCGGGCTGCTGGGTAACGTTATCGCGGGGAAGCTCATCGATCGTCATCTGAAGGGGCTGATTTTCGCTGCGCTGCTGCTGAGCGGGGGCGCGCTGGCGATCCTTGGCACCGCCCGTTTTGCGCCACTGCCATTCTGTTTTAGCGGGCTACTGTTAGCCCTGTGGGGCGCCGGCATCGCGATTGTGTTCGTCGGCTTACAGACCTGGCTACTGCGCAGCGCGGGCGCGGTCGCCCAGCCGGCGTCAGCCATTTACGTGGCCATTTTTAATGCCGCCATCGGCACCGGGGCGCTTGTCGGCGGCCAGCTGATCGCCTCAGCTGGCCTGTCGGGAATGGTGTGGCTGGCGGCGGGGATCATGGTGGGCAGTACGCTGCTGATCGCTCTGCTGAAAGCGCCCTCGGGCCGCTAAACGCTGCCCTGTAAAACCGCGTTTTCACGGTCCAGCGTGAAGACCTGCCACACGACGCGGGTCGCGCTCAAGGTAAAAATGGCCGTCGCCAGCGTATTTTCCTCATCAGGATCGTCGGGAGAAAGCCGGTAAATCGGTAACAACGGATCCTGCTGGTCGGAGAGCATCGCTTTCGCTGTCACGCCATCCAGCGGCGGGTTCGTCGCCAGCCACGCGTCCAGGCGCCGCTGGCGCGAGCCGGAGCTGCCGGTCACGATCTGTTCAATAGCCGCAAGCTGGGGATGGATCAGATGGTTGGCATGCCCGCTGGTGGCGGACAACGCGAGCACCGAGCTGCCGGAGCCGGTGGCTTCCACGCTAAACAGACGGCTATCGCCCATCTGGCCCAGGGTGTGGTGAAACGCGCCCGCGCGAGGCGTGGCGCTCAGCAGAGTGACGGCTTCCTCTAAGGTGGTGGCGTTCAGCGAGGCGCGGGCCAGAATCTGGCGCGGCATCCCGTCCGGACGATGCACGGCGCGAATATTGTTGACCGTATTGACTATCCCCTTCTCATTCACTGCGAAGGTATGTCCGCACAGGGAGCCGGGATAGGCGAAGCTGGTAAAGGCGAGGCCCACGTCCGGGGTTATGCTGACGATGGCGCAGTCTTCACGCAGCTGCGGGAAGCCGTCTTCATTGTGCGCAATGATCAACTCGCCCTCTGCGCTTCTCCCCGCCAGAGTGGTGCAGCCATCCGACGTCGAACGTACCAGATCGCCGCGACAGTTCCAGGCGAACACCTCATCCACCGGCGCCTGCAGCCCCTCCGCCATGCCCTCCAGCTCCTGCCAGATCAGCGGGAACTGAGCCTGCACGGCTGCGCGCATGCGCTGGGTCTGTTCCGTCGTTTTCAGGGCGGCCACCGTTTGCCACAGCGCCGTTTGCCTGATTTTTGTCTGCCAGGCCTCACGACCAAACGCGCCAAGCTGCTGACCGACCGCAAAGGCGGAACCACGGATTGCGATTGTTTTCATATTGTCATTATTCACTTATGTTCAGGATACGTGTTGCAAAAACTCTTGCAGACGCGGATTGCTGCTGGCCGTGAGCAGCGCCTCAGGTGAACCATCTTCGGCAATAGTGCCGCCATCAATAAAGATCAAACGGGAAGCCACCTCTCTGGCAAAGCCAATCTCATGGGTCACAATCACCATCGTCATGCCCTCTTCGGCCAGCGAGCGCATGACCTTTAACACCTCATGCCGCAGTTCAGGATCGAGGGCGGATGTTGGCTCATCAAATAACATCATTTTGGGTTTCACCGCCAGGGCGCGAGCTATCGCCACACGCTGCTGCTGACCGCCCGAGAGCTCGGCAGGATAGTGGTTAGCGCGTTCACGCAGCCCCACGCGATCCAGCAACGCCAGCGCCTGCTCCCGCGCTGTGGCCTTGCTCTGCTTGCGCACGCGAAGCGGACCGAACATGACATTCTCCAGGGCGGTCAGATGCGGGAACAAATGAAACTGTTGAAACACCATACCGGCTTCGCGGCGAATATCACACTCATTCGCGTGCGGATCCGTAATATGCATGCCCGCCACCAGCAGCGTGCCCGAGGAGATCTCTTCCAGCTTGTTAATACAACGCAGCAGGGTCGATTTTCCCGAGCCGGAAGGACCGATGATCACCACCACCTCGCCCGCTTCAATCTTTAAATTGATATCGTGCAGCACCTGAGTGGCGCCGAAGTTTTTCGCCACCGCGCTAAATTCAACCATGCTCATAAAATATGGATCCTTTTCTCAACTTGTTTTAGCAGGAAGCTCAGGCACAATGTCAAAAACAGATAAATCATCGCCACCGCCGTCCACACCTCCAGCGCCCGAAAGTTGCCGGCAATAATCTCTTGTCCCTGACGGGTTAATTCTGCCACGCCAATCACAATAAACAGCGACGTATCTTTAATACTGATAATCCATTGATTGCCTAATGCCGGGATCATCCGCCGAAAAGCCAGCGGCATAATGACATGCCACAGGGTGCTGCGCGGCGATAATCCCATCGCCAGGCTGGCTTCTTTAAATCCTTTATTGATCGACAGAATCGCGCCCCGGGTGATCTCCGCTATATAAGCCCCGGAGTTAATCACAATGGTGATAATGGCGGCAGGAACCGGGTCAATACGCACCGGCAACACCATCGGCAGGGCGAAGTAAATAAACATCACCTGCACCATAATTGGCGTCCCGCGGATTAATTCCACAAACACCAGCGATACCGTTTTGGATATTGTCCCACCTAATGCGCGGCAGGTCCCGGCCAGCAAACCAATGATTAATCCACCTAACAAACCTGATAACGAAATAATTAGCGTCAGCTGCAAGCCTTGCATCAGCAGCGGCAATGCATCCCAAATATAGCGACTGTCAAAATTCATGCTTCTACCCGTAAAGAAAATATGAGGTCGGATCGCTCCGACCTGGCAGGGTTATTTCGGCTGTTTAGCAAACCACTTTACGTAAATCTTGTCGTAGGTACCATCGGCGCGCAGGGCCTGCAGGGCCTGGTTGACTTTTGGCGTCAGGCTGCTGTTTTTCTGCATCGCAAAGCCATACTGCTGTGGCAGAATGCTGTCCGTCTCACCAGTGGATTTGACCTTGCCATTACCCGCCGTCTTCACGTAGTAAAGGACATTCGGCGAATCATGAACGACGGCATCGAGATTACCGGCCTGCAGGTCAAGGTAAGCGTTATCGATATTCGGGAACTCGATGTAATTCGCTTTATATTTGCTTTTCATAAAGCTGGCTGCCGCCGTCCCCTGCTTAAGGCCGACTTTTTTCCCGGTCAAATCACTGAATTTAACAATGGAATTGTCGGTACTTTTCACGGCTATTAACAGGTCAGCATTATAATATCCTTCACTGAAGTCCACGACCTGCTTGCGCGCATCGGTAATCGTTATTCCCGCCATCGCCACGTCCAGATTACGCGACTGCAGACCGGGGATCAGGCCGCCGAAATCCATCGGCCTTAATTCGTAGCTGATATGCATTTTCTTCGCAATCGCGTCCCACAGATCGATATCAAAGCCGACATATTTATCGCCTTGTTTAAATTCAAATGGAACAAAGGCAGTATCGACACCCACCGTTATTTTATCTTCTGCTGCTGTAACAAAACTGGCTGAACAAATAACTAATGCCAGCGTCAGCTTTAATTTCTTAAATAATCCACTCATAATTACCCTCAGCGTCAGTGAAATAGCCTACAACGAACGTCACCCTGCGAAATATCTCGCCGGAAGAATCAATAACAAGAGCTGATATACCGGGCGCAGTTTTATGCGCCCGAATAAAAACGATAACTTATGCAGAAAACAGAGAGTCAGAGGTAGCCGGTGCTGGCGTCTGGGCGCTGTTCATCACCATGGAGAGAAAACTGTAATAACCGTTTATTCCAATCAGATCCACCACGCCCTTCTCGCCCCATAACTCAATGGCTTGTTGCCAGGTCTCATCGCTGACCTTTTGCTGTTGATGCAGCTGCTGACAGAAGTCATAGACCGTCTGCTCATCGGGCCGGAGATCCACGGGCCGGCGCCTTTCCTTAATCGCCTGCACCGCCGCGGCAGCAATCCCCTTCTCGCGTGCTATCGGCGCATGGATCGCCCACTCAACCGGCTGCGACCAGTGCCGCGCGGTCAGCAAAATCGCCAGTTCAGAAAGACGCTGGCCCAGCGCGCTGCGATAGCGCAGGTACTCCCCCATACGCTGGGCATGGGCCATCAGCTCGGGGCTCCGCAGCAGCGGTTCAAAGGGCGGCAGCAAGGCGCCGCGCGGTCCGTTGATAATCTCTTCCGCTAACTGACGCTGCTGAACGTCCCATTCCTGTTCCGCCAGGGGCGGTAAACGATTGCTCATAATTTCCCCGTCTCTTCACGGATCACGCAGTTCAGGGTATCGACCACAAAATCGAGCTGCGCCGGGGTGATGATAAACGGCGGTGCAATCAGAATGTGGTCGCCAGACTGGCCATCGATGGTGCCGCCCATGGGATAGACCATCAGTCCACGCGCCATGCAGTTTGCTTTGATCGCAGCGTGCAGCTTCAGGGAAGGATCGAACGGCGTTTTGTCGTCTTTATCACGCACCAGCTCGACCCCCGCAAACAGGCCGCGTCCGCGCGTATCACCGACATGCGGTAACTCCCCCAGCACCTCGCGCAGCGCCTTGTGCAGATAGGCGCCCTGCTGTTTGACGGCGTCCAGCAAATTATCCCGCGCGATCACTTGCTGCACCGCCAGGGCTGCCGACGCGGCGGTGGCATGACAAATGTAAGTGTGACCATGCTGGAACAACCCGCTGCCCGCCTTTAGCGCGGAGACGATAGTCTCACTCGCCAGCACCGCCCCAATCGGCTGATAGCCTCCGCCGAGTCCTTTGGCGATGGTCACTAAATCGGGCACCACGTCATCCTGTTCAAACGCATGCAGCGTCCCGGTCCGCCCCATACCGCACATCACCTCATCCGCGATGTACAGGATGCCGTATTTGTCGCACAGGCGGCGGACCCCTTGCAGATAGCCCGGCGTCGGCGGCGTGGCTCCCGTCGTCGCCCCCACCACGGTTTCGGCACAGAAACCGATGATCGTTTCCGGGCCGGCCTCAAGGATGGCTTGCTCCAGCTCATTGAGCAGGCGCTCGGTATATTGCTGTTGGGTCTCGTCAGCCCGACGATCGCGGTACTCATTGCAGGCGGAGACGCGGATAACATCCATTAATAAGGGAGCAAACTGACGACGGCGCCATTCGTTCCCCCCCACCGCCAGCGCGCCCAGCGTATTACCGTGATAGCTCTGTTTACGGGCGATAAAGCGGGTGCGCGATGGCTGGCCGATCTCCACAAAGTACTGCCGCGCCATCTTCAGCGCCGTCTCAACCGCCTCAGAACCGCCCGAGACAAAGTAGGCGTAGTTAAGCTCGCCGGGCGCCGTGCGGGTGAGATGTTCGGCAAGCTGCTCGACGGCATCGCTGGTGAAAAAGCTGGTATGCGCATAGGCCAGCCGATCGATCTGGCGGTGCATCGCCGCCAGCACATCAGGATGCGCGTGTCCGAGGCAGGAAACCGCCGCCCCGCCGCAGGCATCAAGATACGGTTTTCCCTGGGCATCAAAGATATAGGCCCCTTGCGCACGTGAAGCCACCATCGGCGTGCCACGCAGGCTGCGGTGAATGACATGACTCATACTGGGTTCTGCTCCTGAATCCGCTACATGAATTGAGCGTATCTTGCAGGATCCATTTGGATCACGTCAACGAATTAAAGATATAAATGCATCCGTTATTCTTATAATTGATACATTTGAATCATTTATCAGGACTTACCGGGGATCACGTAGGCGCCAGACTCAATAAGATAGCGTTCGGCATTTTCAATTTTACTCACCGCCTCCCGGCCGTGGCGCACCACCAGCATCGCCAGCAGGCACTCCGCCAGGCCCATGCCGGAGACCACGGAAGGGAAAAATGACGGACTGTCGATGGAGAACAGCAGCGTGCAGTCTGCCGCCTGCGCTAAGGGGGAAACCGGCGAGTCGGTAATGGCGAGGATCTTCGCCCCGGCCTGCCGGGCTGCCTGTAAAACATCCAGTGATTCGCGTGAATAGGGAGCAAAGCTGGTGAGTAAGACGCAGTCCCGGGCGGTTAGTTCGCGGGTAAAGACTTCGATATTGCTGGCCAGGCCATCGATCAATGACACCTGGCGGTTAAACAGTCGATAGACATAGAACAGCGACCACGCGATCGGAAAGCTGGCGCGGAATCCGCAGATATAGACATTCTCCGCGCTATCGAGCAAGGTCACCGCCTGCTCCATCTCCTGGGCATTTTCATTTTGCGTAAAGGTCAGATTCGCCTGATGCGCCTGAAAAACCTCTTTATACAGCTGCGTTTGCGTTCCGCGGGCCATCATTTTTTCCGCTTTTGATACGTATGTATCATTGCGCAGCCCCAGATCGTCAATGAAATCACTTTTCAGCTCGCTCCAGCCGCGGTAGCCCAGTCGCTGCGCCAGACGCAGCAGCGTCGCCGGTTTTACCCCGGCTTCCGCCGCGAAGGCACGCATTGATAACACCACCAGCTGACTGGCATTTTGCAGTGAGAACTCGGCGGCGCGTTGCAGCTCGGGCGACAACCCGCCGAATTCATTAATGATTTTTTCCCTGAGATTCATGGCAGCCACTGACTGGTTTTAAGTGAAAGCTATCTAATCATATTTGAGATCAAGACTCTATAGGCTGGTCTAACACCCGGGGGCCATCCTTTGCGCTCCTGAGCATGGCGAACCGCCTGCCCGTCACTTCTCCAGCCAGTCGATAAAAAACGCCATAAACGCCGACACCTGCGGCGGTTGCAGCTTTCGCTGGGGAAAGACAAACTGCAGCCCAACCTCCTTGCGGTCTAAAGGGCTAAATCCGGTGAAGCGATCGGCAAACAGCACCTGAAGCCGCCCCTCCTCGACATCCCTCTTCACATCCCACCATGATTTACCGGCGATCCCCGACCCGCTGAGCGCCCACTGCCGCAGCAGCGCCCCATCGTCGCAGACCATCGCCGGCGTCACCCGGATGATCTGCTCTTTTCCCGCCTCCTCAAAGCGCCACTCGTTCATCACCACACCATGCCGCTCCAGCGCCAGGCAGCGGTGATGATGCAGCGCCTCGGGCGAAGCCGGCGTTCCACGGGCGGCAAGGTAAGCCGTCGAGGCCACCAGCACCCGGTGGTTAGGACGGATGTGGCGGATGGCCAGGCTGCTGTCCGGCAGATTACCGACGCGAATGCTCATATCCAGCCGGTTGGCGACCAGATCCTCCACGCGCTCGCCTAAGTAGACGGAAAAGGTCACTTCCGGGTGACGGCGGGTAAAGTCGACGATGGCCGGGCTAAGGTATTGTCGGCCAAAGTCGGAGGGGGCGGAAAGGCGAATATCGCCGCTCAGGACGCCCTCTTTTTGCGTCAGCAACGACTCGGCGTGGCGCGCCTCCTCCAGTACGCGCCGCGCGGCATGATAAAAATCTTCCCCCGCGTTGGTCAGGGTGATAGCGCGCGTGGAGCGATGGAACAGGCGGGTCTGGTAACGCTCTTCCATCGCCTTCAGGCGGGCCGTCATGGTGGCCGGCGAAAGTGACAACCGTCTACCGGCGGCGGAGAGTCCCCCCGCTTCGGCGACTGCCACCAGCAGCGCCATATCTTCCAGCTTGCCCATTTTTCGTATTTCCCGAAAAGTGAATCTATTTTTCGTCTAATTATCAAAATCAGCTCCCGACTGTAAAGTGATTTCCATTCCACTTCGCAAGGGACACCACTATGAACACGCTCTCACTTTTTGATCGTCATCGCATCGGTACGCTGCCGCTGAAAAACCGTATCGTCATGGCTCCCATGACCCGGGCGCGCGCGCTGCAGCCGGGAAATATCCCCTCCGCGCTGATGGCGGAGTATTACCGCCAGCGCGCCAGCGCGGGATTGATCGTTACGGAAGCGACGCAAATCTCTCCCGAGGGACAGGGATATTCCTGGACGCCCGGCCTGCATTCCGCAGACCAGATTGCCGGCTGGCAGTTGACGACCCGAGCCGTACATCAGGCCGGCGGCGTTATTTTTTCTCAGCTCTGGCACGTGGGACGCATGTCGCACGCCCGTTTTCATGCGGATGGTCAACCCGTGGCCCCCTCGGCGCTGGCGCCGGACGCCCAGGTCTGGGTGGTGGATGAGCAGGGCCGGGGCCAGATGGTGGACTGTTCACCGCCGCGGGCGCTCTCCCGGTCGGATATCCAGCGTATTGTCGCCGATTACCGTCAGGCGGCGCGCAATGCGATCGCGGCGGGGTTTGACGGCGTGGAAGTACACGGTGGCAATGGCTATCTGATCGACCAGTTCCTGCGGCGGACCGCCAACCAGCGTACCGATGAGTACGGCGGCAGCCTGAACAACCGGATCCGTTTTGCCCAGGAGGTGCTGACCGCCATCGGCGACGCAATCGGCCGCGAGCGGACGGGCATCCGCCTTTCCCCCTTCATTACCCAGCGCGGGATGAATGACCCGCAGGTGATCGATGCCATCCTTGCCCTGGCGGCCTGGTGCGAACAGCAGGGCATCGCCTTTATCCATCTGGCGGAGGCGGACTGGGACGATGCCCCAGCCGTTCCCCGACGCTTCCGCGACACGCTGCGCGCGACCTTCAGCGGCACGCTGATCGTGGCCGGGAATTACGATCAGCAGAAGGCGGAGCGCATTCTTGACGCCGGTCTCGCCGACCTCGTGGCTTTCGGCCGGCCGTTTATTGCCAATCCCGACCTGCCGCAGCGGCTTCTGCACCGCTGGCCGCTGGCGACCGTCAGCGATCCCGGCACGCTGTTTGGCGGCACGGCGGCGGGCTATACCGACTATCCCTTCTATACGGAGCATAAAGAGTGAAAATGACCCGCAAAATGTTACCTGCCGGCCGTGGTGTCGCGGTTGCCCGCACGCTGGCCAGACGCGGCCTCATTCGCCGTCGCTGCGCCACCGCGCTGCTGCTTGTCGCAATGTCCGGCTCCGCGTATGCAGCCCAACAGGATCTGCTAAAGCCGGCGCAACTCATCGCTGACGGCAGCCTTCCCGCAGCCACACGCGCCGCCAATGAATATGTCGCCAGGCAGTATGCCACGTTCTGGAATACCGGTGATGCCGCGCTGGCCCGGGCGGCGCTGGCGGAGAATTTTATCGATAAAACGCCCCCGGAAGGTCGCCGACAGGGGCCGGAAGGGGCGATCCTCGCCTCCAGAGCGTTTCGCCAGGCGGTGCCGGATTTACGCTGTGATGTCGAACAAATGATCGTGGCCGGTGACCGGGTGGTCTCACACTTACATTTTCATGGCCGCTTTACCGGGACCTTCGGCACCCGGCAGGGTAAGGGACAAAATATCGATTTTATCGCCACCGATATCTATCAGATCCGCGGCGGTAAAATTACCGCCAACTGGCATATTGAAGATAACCTGACGCTGATGAAACAGCTGGGCGCGCAATAAGCCGCCCCCGGAGGGTGCGTCAGCGATCGCCAACACGGCGAGCCGCCCCGGTCTCCGCTGGGACGACTCGCCTGGCGTCAGCCGGCGCTTAGATTTGCGCCAGCCCGCCGTCGACATAAATCTCTGCGGCGTTAATAAAGCTCGACTCATCCGACGCTAAAAACACCACCGTCCGGCCAATCTCCTCCGGCTCGCCCAGCCGCCCGAGCGGTACGCCGGCGGCCAGAGCATCGAACAAGCCCTGGCGATCCGCCTCCGCCACCAGCCCTCCCAGACCCGGGGTACGTACCGGCCCCGGGCTGACCACATTGATGCGGATCCCGCGGTCGCTAACCTCCAGCGCCCAGGAGCGCGCCAGGCTGCGTACTGCGGCCTTACTGGCGCTATAGATGCTGAAGTTAGCCGTCCCTTTTACCGCCGCCGTAGAGCCGGTCAAAATCACCGAGGCGCCGTCGGTGAGCAGCGGCAGCGCTTTCTGCACGGTGAACACCACCCCGCGCACGTTAGTGGCAAAAATCCGGTCAACGTGCGCTTCGGTAACGGCGCTGAGCGGCAGCATGTCTCCGCCGCCGGCATTGGCGAACAGTACATCCAGCCGGCCGGACTCGTCGGCAATGGTCGCAAATACCGCGTCAAGGTCGCTTAACACGCCGGCATCAGCGCGGATCCCGCGGGCGGCGGGTCCGATGAATCTTACCGCCGCATCCAGCTCCTCCTGACGGCGGCCGGTGATGTACACCTTCGCGCCCTGCTCCGCCAGCGCTTTCGCCGACGCCAGGCCAATCCCGGCGCTGCCGCCGGTGACTAACGCCACTTTATCCGCAAGTTTTTTGCTCATGGTGCATTTCCTTGGTTAGAGTATAAACAGGCCAGGCTCGCGAAAGCGCCCCGCCGGGTATGGAAAGCACTGTAATCGTCCCGGCGAGGCGGAAAAATGGCCTAATCTGAAAAACACTCTTCCCCTCGGTGGATAATCACCTCCAGTAACCAGGATAAAGCGAATAATGGACCGGTTTTCAGCTCTTAAAGCCTTCACCCGCGTTGTCGAAGCCGGCAGCTTTACCCGCGCCGCGGACTCGCTGAATATGCCCAACGCCACCCTCAGCAAAACCATTCAGCAACTGGAGGCGCATCTTGGGGTTTCTCTCCTGCAGCGCACTACGCGGCGTATCACCGTGACGCCGGAAGGACGGGAATACTATGAAAAGGCCCGGCGCCTGCTGGAAGACCTGGAAGAGATCGACGCCGCCTTCAATACCGCCCGCAATAAGCCAAAGGGCCATCTGCGGATCGCCATCGGCGGGTCGACCGCGCGCGATGTGCTGATCCCGCTGCTGGCGGACTTTATGACCACCTGGCCGGATATCCGTATCGATTTGCAAGTGGCCGATAAGCCCTCGGACCTGATCGGCGGCAATATTGACTGCGCCATCCACGGCGGACCGATGGAAGACTCGACGCTGATTGCCCGTAAAATCGGCGAGGCGGCGCTGGTTACCTGCGCCACCCCGGGCTATCTTCAGCGCTATGGTACGCCCGCCTCACCGGATGAACTGAACCATGGCCACCGGCTCATCAGCTACCTGTCGCCGGCCAGCGGCAGAGCGTTTCCGTTTCGTTTTGCCCGTCACGGCGTCAGCACCGAGCTGAAGACGGAGCACCATCTCGGCATCAATGAGAGCAACGCGCATATTGCCGCCGGCGAGGCGGGCTTAGGCATTGTGCAGACCTTTACCTATTCGCTGAAACCGGCGCTGGCGAGCGGCGAGCTGGTGGAGATCCTCAGCGCCTGGCGCCCGGCCCCCTATCCTTTTCACGTTGTCTATGCCCGGCACCGGCACGTCCCGCCCCGGCTCCGCGTCTTTATTGACTGGCTGGCGGCGGTTTTTCCGTCTGCGGTGCAGGGATAGCGCGCGTTATCTGACGCGGAGCAGGTCGCCGTATCGCGTGGTGTAGCGCGGCGATAGCATCTCTCGCTTCATCTGCCACTGCTGCTGGACCCCCTGGCCGGCAAAATAGAGCGCCCCCCTGCCGTTTTTCGCATTCAGCTGGTCGAGCACCTGCATCAGCCTGGCGCTGTTCTGCCGCGGGGCAAGCTCGTCGAACAGGTTCAGCTGGGCGACGCCCTGGCTGTAGAAATCGCCGAGCATCACCCCGGCCTTCTGATAGCGATGCCCCGCTTTCCAGATGGCGTCCAGGCAGTTTGTCGCCGCGGCGATAATATCCCGGGAATCCTGCGTCGGCGTCAGCAGCTTCAGTGAGGCGCTGTTGCCGTAATAGGGTTCATTCAGCGCGAAGGGGCTGGTTTTGACAAAGGCGGAGACGAACCGGCAGTACTGATGCTCACCGCGCAGCTTTTCTGCTGCCCGCGCGGCATAGCTGCAGATCGCCTGGCGCATATCCTCATAGGCCGTAATGCGATCCCCGAACGAGCGGCTGCAGATAATTTCCTGCTTAGCGGGAGCAAACTCCTCCAGCGCCAGGCAAGGCTCGCCGCGCAGCTCCCGTACCGTTCGCTCAAGCACCACCGTGAAGTGCTTGCGGATAAAGCGGATATCGCTCTCCGCCAGCTGGAGTACCGTGCCGATCCCCATTGCCTCAAGCTTTTTACCGATCCGCCGCCCGATGCCCCAGACCTCACTCACCGGCAACAGCGCCATCAGCTTCCGCTGCCGCTGCGGGCAGGATAAATCCACCACCCCGCCCGTCTGCCGCTGCCACTGCTTCGCCGCGTGGTTGGCCAGCTTCGCCAGGGTTTTGGTCGGGGCGATCCCGACGCCCAGCGTCAGATGGGTGCGCTGCTGCACCGTGGCGCGGATTTCCCGGCCAAAGTCGGTCAGATCTTTGCAGTGGCGCACGCCGCTGACATCGCAAAAGGCTTCATCGATACTGTAAATTTCGCAGCGCGGGGCGAGCTCTTCCAGGGTGGTCATTACCCGGTTGGACATGTCGGCGTACAGCTCATAGTTGCTGCTGAACGCCACGACGCCGTGGCGAAGAAACGCCGCCTTCTGCTTAAAGTAGGGTTCGCCCATTTTCACAAACGGCTTCGCCTCCGCCGAGCGGGCGATCACACAGCCATCGTTGTTCGACAGCACCACCACCGGGCGCCCCTTCAGGTCTGGCCGGAAGGCAGTCTGGCAGCTCGCATAAAAGGCGTTCACATCACAGTGCGCGAACATGATCAACCCGCCGCCTTGATGATGTAGGTCACCACGCCGAAAATATCGAGCGTCTCCTCGCGGCCGACCACGATGGGCGAATAGGCCGGGTTCATCGGGTTAAGCTGCACCCGGGGCAGAAGTTGCAGCTTTTTTACCGTAAATTCGCCGCCGACGGCGGCAATGACGATATCGCCATGCTCCGCTTTACGCGCGCTGTCCACCACCAGCAGATCGCCTTCGTCAATGCCGGCATTGATCATGCTGTCGCCTGCGGCTTTGACAAAATAGGTCGCGCTGGGATGCTGCACCAGCAGCTCGTTGAGGTCGATTCGCTTCTCGACATAGTCCTGGGCCGGGCTGGGAAAGCCGCACTGCACCAGGTCGGCAAAAAAGGGAAAGGAGACAATCTGACGTAGCTCAACCGGCGTGTAAAAGTTCATTTTTTAACCCATCACACAATACTGAATATATATACAGTAGTTTTGCCTGTTTTGCCGGTCAATATCGGCTCCAGCTATCAATCGCCAGCACTGAAATAACTCCTTGATGTCAATGGGGGTCCTCTTCAGCGCCCGCGAACCGTTTGCTGCTTTTGCGCGCAGCCCGCCCGCCGCGCGAGGGGGTAGATGCGCCGCGCCGCGGCATTCGCTTGACACTGTACATTAATACAGTAAAACTAACGCCCGCGATCAGCATACAGAGGACAGAAGATGTTTGTGGAACTGATTTATGACAAGCGCAATTTTGCCGGGCTGCCGGGCGCCAGAGAGACCATTCTTAACGAGCTGACCAAACGCATGCAGCGCATTTTCCCGGAGGCGGAAGTGCGCGTGAAGCCGATGATGACGCTGCCGGCGATCAACACCGACGCCAGCAAGCATGAAAAAGAGCTGATCAGCCGCACGGTGCAGGAGATGTTTGAAGAGGCGGACATGTGGCTCACTGAAGAGTAATGCCGCCCGTTAGTCGCGGCGCCCCCCCCTCTTTAAGAGCTTTCCCGGATGTGGCAGAGCCACGGGCAACAGTACAATAGCGGCGGTTGCAGACTGGCAATGCAACCTTCGCTCACCTGCTGGCTCTTGCATACGGCCAGCAGGTGAGCTTCCCGGGCATGCCTGCCGGCCTTTCCTCATCGCCCTCACAGCGTCTCCGGTAGCGCCGCTATAATTCTATCCGCCAGTTCGCGATGCTCATGCACCTTCCCGCATTTAACAATAATCTGTCTGGCGTTGTCATAGCCCGGGGCCCACAGCCGATTATTAAGCAGAACGTCCTTGTAGACCGCGATCAGCGGTTTGTTCCACGCCGCCGCCATGTGCACCACCGAGGTGTCCGGGGAGATAATCAGCTCCGCCAGGGCGATCAGCGCCATCGCATGGTGTAACGTGTTAAATGGGTTAATCACCACCTCCGGCGGCAGCGGGATGCGGATCTCACGCCGGTGATCGAGCAGAATAACCGCGATCCCCGGATGGCGAGCCAGCAGCTTGTCGAGCAGTTCGGCCAACTGCGTCTGCGAGAGACTGCGGTCGCCATGGCCGGCAAAAATATTAATCACTACCGCTTTTCTGCTCAGCGACGCCAGATACTGCGCCACCTCCTGCATAATCGGCCCGGGCACCGCCAGGTCGTAAGCGTCCAGCCCGCGGGTGTCCAGTTTGAGATAATCGGCGATCAGCTCGAACGTTTTCGTCACGTGCCAGCGCTGGCAGTCAAAATCAAAAGAGTGGGAATAATGCTTAATCGACGGCCATTTATTAAACCCGAGCACCGATTTCGCTTTTATTTGTCGGAAAAGCCGCAGGCGATGCACGGGAATATCGAACAGCGAAGGGTCAATAATAATATCGTACTTATTATTAGCCAGTTCATTAATAACATCGCGGGGAACGTTATGATTAAATTTTCGCAAAAAATCGGCGGACGTAACCGGTTCAGCTTCATAAATATAGCGGATCCGCGGGTTATAACGCATCACCTGGCTATTAGAGGTCGTCAGCAGGAAATCAACGATATAGCCTGACTGATGCAGGCATTTCACCAGCGCGGAATCCACCACCACATCGCCGACCGCCCCCTCATTGCGCATCAGTAAGACGGTTTTCGCGGACGACAAATCCACCGGCTGACGGCGTCGGCGATCCCAGAGCGCTTTCGCCACGCCCACCCGCAGGGCATTACGTACTTTCTTAGTAAAGTAATTTCGCCGTCTGTTGAGCTCCCTTATTTTATTAAACTTCTTGCGTGGGGAGCCCTGCATGGTTGCATCGTGCATCATCCTAACCTCATTACGGCAATCATTAATATTCTGTGTCGTCCGATAGAGACTGAGCGAAATAAAAAAAGTTCGATTGAAAATGAAAATCATTCTTTTTTTTATTTACAAAACTCATCCAGCCCTGCGGGATTGCACCACAGCACTGTGAAGCAATAATGAGTGAATAGTGAATTTGCCGGCCCACCGTTGGCAGGCCGGCGCAACAGCGCTAAGCTGGCTGCTTTATGAAGTCAGGAGGACGCTATGCTTGAAGCAGTAGAAGGTAATATCCATCAGCGGCTGTGCGCGCTGCTCGACGAACATCAGGCGCGCTATCGGGTGATGGCGCACGAGGCGGTCGGCCAGTGCGAAGCCGTCTCGGCGATCCGCGGCACCGCGCTTGGCCAGGGCGCGAAAGCGTTAGTCTGTAAAGTCAAAGGAAACGGCGTCAACCAGCATGTGCTGGCGATCCTCGCCGCCGATCGGCAGGCCGACCTCACCAGCCTGGCCCGGCATATCGGCGGCAGCAAAGCCTCGCTGGCCAGCCCGGCGGAAGTGGAAGCGCTCACCGCCTGCGCGTTCGGCGCCATTCCCCCCTTCAGTTTCCATCCGGCGCTGCGGCTGGTGGCCGACCCGCTGCTGTTTGAGCGCTTCCCACAAATCGCCTTTAACGCCGGGCGCCTGGACCGATCGATCATTCTCGATACCGAAGACTATTTACATATCGCCCGACCGGAGATCGCGACCTTTCGCCGTCTTAGCTAACCGGGCATCGGCCCTGATTTCCGCCGCATGGCGTAAAAATCCTGTTTATTCACGCCACGATGCGTAGAGTCAGCAGGATATTTTTTGGCATTCTTTTTTTGGCAAGGACCTCTGTACATGTTTGATACCACCCTGTTGATCCTGCTGGGTCTGGCGGCGCTCGGCTTTATCAGTCATAACACCACCGTAGCAATCTCCATCCTCGTGCTGATTATCGTGCGCGTCACGCCGCTGAACGCCTTCTTTCCCTGGATTGAGAAGCAGGGCCTGACCGTCGGGATCATCATTCTGACTATCGGCGTGATGGCGCCCATCGCCAGCGGCACGCTGCCGCCATCGACGCTGATCCACTCCTTTATGAACTGGAAATCGCTGCTGGCGATTGCGGTCGGGGTGTTTGTCTCGTGGCTTGGCGGACGCGGCGTCTCGCTGATGGGCTCCCAGCCGCATCTGGTGGCCGGGCTGTTGGTCGGTACGGTGCTCGGCGTCGCCCTGTTTCGCGGCGTCCCGGTCGGGCCGCTGATTGCCGCCGGGATCATCTCGCTGTTTATTGGGAAGTCGTAGCCAGGCTGCCGTGATAGCGGCCCGGCGTCTGCCCAAGCCCTTTCTTAAACATGGTGATGAAGGCGGTGGTGGAATCGTAGCCCAGCGCCTGGGCCGTCTGCTGTACCGTCTGCCCGCGGATCAGCTGCTGCAGTGCAAGGATCAGCTGCAGCTGATGGCGCCAGCGGCGAAAGCTCAGCCCCGTTTCACGCACCACCAGCCGCGCCAGATTGCGCTCGCTCATCGCGAACTCCGCCGCCCACTGGTTCAGGGTCTGCCAGCGCGCCGGATCCTCAGCCATCATCGTCACCATCTGGCGAATTTTCGGGTGGTTCGATACCGGCAGCTGCAGGTGCTCCTGCGGCTGACGGGGCAGCTCATCAAACAGAACCTGCACCAGCCGGGCCGTGGCGGGGGCGGCCAGCGACTCCCCGCCGCGTTCCGCCAGGGCGAGGATCAGCTCCCGCACCAGCGGGGAAATCTTTAACGTACAGCAGCGGTCCGGCATCGGCGCGGCGCCCGGCTCGATGAACAGGAAGCACACCTGGGCGCCGGGGGTGGCGCGGTTACTGTGGGAAAGCTGCCCCGGGACCCACACCGCATACTGCGGCGGCACCATCCACATCGCGTTCTCCACCTCGCAGGTTAAGGCGCCGTGCAGGGCGAGGATCAGCTGCCCCTTACGGTGGGAATGCGCCGGAATATACTGCTCCGCCTCCACCACCCGAATACGAAAGGCAATGGCCGATTCGTGGCCACTGTCCGGTTCATAACCATCCAGACCCAGTCCGATCATCATGTTGTCCGATATTAGCGATAATCTGTCATTTTAGCTTGATTTAAACAGAGGACAAAGTCGCTATCGTAACCCCCCTCTTTAGTTACTTTGAGAATGATATGTCTTCTGTGACCTCCTCCACCGGCCGCCGCTCCGCGCTGCTGATTGCCGGTATCCTGCTCATCGCCACCACCCTGCGCGTGGTCTTTACCGGCGCGGCGCCGCTGCTGGACGCGATTCGTAGCGACTATGGCCTGACCACCGCGCAGACCGGGCTGCTCACCACCCTGCCGCTGCTGGCCTTTGGCCTTGTCTCGCCGCTGGCGGCAGGGGTTGCCCGCCGGTTCGGCATGGAGCGCAGCCTGTTGCTGGCGATGCTGCTGATCTGCGCCGGCATTGCCCTGCGCTCCCTGCCCTCCGCTGCATGGCTGTTTATCGGCACGGCGGTGATCGGTTGCGGCATTGCGCTGGGAAACGTGCTGCTGCCCGGGCTGATTAAACGGGATTTCTCGCAGCATGTCGCGCGGATGACCGGCGCCTATTCCCTGACGATGGGCGGCGCAGCGGCGCTAGGCTCGGCGCTGGTGGTCCCCGTGGCGATGGCCGGATTCGGCTGGCGCGGGGCGCTGCTGCTGCTGATGATCTTTCCGCTGCTGGCGCTCCTCAGCTGGCTGCCGCAGTCCCGGCGTCAAGCGGAGGCCCCGCTGACCGGCTCAGGCGCCATGCATAACCGGGGGATCTGGCGGTCGGCGCTGGCCTGGCAGGTGACGCTGTTCCTCGGCATCAACTCGCTGGTCTATTACGTGATTATCGGCTGGCTGCCGTCGATTCTGCAGAGTATGGGCTATAGCGAAGCGCAGGCCGGCTCGCTGCATGGCCTGCTGCAGCTGGCGACCGCTGCGCCCGGCCTGGCGATACCGCTGATCCTGCATCGGCTGCGCGACCAGCGCGGGATCGCGGTGCTGGTCGCCCTGATGTGCGCCATCAGCGCCGCCGGACTGTGGCTACTGCCAGGGCTGGCGATCGGCTGGACGCTGCTGTTCGGCTTTGGCTCCGGAGCCACGATGATCCTCGGCCTGACGTTTATCGGCCTGCGCGCCAGCTCGGCGCACCAGGCCGCGGCGCTGTCGGGGATGGCGCAGAGCGTCGGCTATCTGCTGGCTGCCTGCGGGCCGCCGCTGATGGGCAGGATCCACGATGCCAATGGCGACTGGCATATTCCGCTGCTGGCGGTGGCGCTGATTTCGCTGGTGATGGCGATCTGCGGCGCCCTCGCCGGGCGCGACCGGGAGATTCATCCCTGAAGATGACCGGCAGCGGGCGCTGCCGGTAGGGTTATTGTGCCGCGGCGCGCAGCAACGCCTGCACCAGCGGCGCAGGACGCCCGTCCAGCGCGTGGCGCTCATGCTGGAACAAGGTGGCGACAAAAAACGGGTGCGTCACCAGCTCGACGGCGCGGATCTCACCCTCTTCATCCCAGCCGGTGACGCGCAGATCGCCCTGCTCCAGCTCCGCGGCAAACGCGCTGTCCACACCGTAGCGGCAGTGGTAGCCCTCTTCAATGCTCTCCCGACCATACGCGCGGGCAATCAGCGTATTCGCCCGCAGCTCGACGACGGCAGAAGCCTCCACCAGCGAGCAGCTGAGGGGCGCGATCACCATCCGCCCTTCGCTGTCGGTTTCCGCATGACCGGCATCCTGCCAGCCGAGCACGTTACGGGCGTATTCAATCACCGCGTGCTGAAAGCCGCCGCAGGTGCCGAGGAAAGGAATGCTGTTTTCACGGGCATAGCGGATAGCGGTAAACGCGCCTTCCGGGTGACGATACGGGCTGCCGGGAACGACCCAGACGGCATCGTACTCCGCCAGCGCGTCGCCGGAGGCGATCGACGGGGTGGCGAGCCAGTCATATTTCACCGGCTGCTCCAGCACGGCGGCAGCATCGTCTATTGCTAGGGGAATGGCCTGATGGGCAACAATATCGGGGTGATAATCGCCGACAAGGGCGAGGCGTAAAGGGGTTTTCATAGCAGGTTCCTTATGTCTGGACGAGACGAGCAGCACAAGGCACGTCAGGATAGCGATCCCCTCTGTGGAACACAATCCTTATTTTCACCCCACCGCCGTGGCCGGCGGGTGAGGTATACTGGAGCAAGCGCAAAAGGGAGAGAGGATGAAAAGTAAGCTTTTGGTCAGCGCCTGCCTGATGGGATTCCAGGTGCGATATAACGGTAGCGAGAAAGCGCAGCTGGCGGCGACCCTGTCCCGCTGGCAGCAGGCGGATCGTCTGGTGATCCACTGCCCGGAGCTGGCGGCCGGTCTGCCGACGCCCCGCCTGCCGGCGGAGATCGTCGACGGCGCCGGCGGCGATGTGCTTGCCGGGCGGGCGCGGATCGTGGAAAGCGACGGCCGCGACGTCACGGGACATTATCAGCTGGCCGCCTGGCTGGCGCTCAGCGCCGCCCGGGAAGCGGGCTGTCAGGCGGCGTTACTCACCGACGGCAGCCCCACCTGCGGCAGCCAGTTTATCTATGACGGTTCCTTTCGCGGGCGGCGCAAAGCGGGCGCCGGCGTGGCCGCCGAGCTGCTGCGCGCCCACGGCATCACGGTATTTTCCGACGGGCAGATCCCGCAGTTGCTCGCCTGGATGGCACAGAGGGAGCAGGATGATGATTCAATGTAAACGGGTGTACGATCCGCAGGAAAGCAGCGACGGCTACCGGGTGCTGGTCGACCGTCTCTGGCCGCGGGGGATTAAAAAAGAGGCGCTGGCCTGTGATGAGTGGTGTAAAGAGTTAACGCCGTCCGCTGAGCTGCGGAAAGCCTTTCACGGCGAGGCGATCGATTTCGACCACTTCAGCCAGCGCTATCTTCAGGAGCTCGACGCCCATCGCGACACGGGCCTGCGGCTGGCGGCGCTGGCGCAGCGCCAGACGCTGACGCTGCTGTACGCCGCGAAGAACACCGAGCAGAATCATGCCCGGGTGCTGGCCGCCTGGCTGGCGGCCCTGCCGGTTACGATTTAGCCGGATGGTCCCGGCGCCATAGCGCCCACTCATCGAGAGTTTCGCCGCTGGGCAGCTTGCACTGGGTGCTGACGCCCTGCGGCGTTTGCACCGGCACCCGGATGCCGCCGGATTGCTGACAGTAGACCGCCGCGGGATTGGGCATGCCGATGGTTTTCGTCGGCGCGGTGGGCTGCGGCTGGGCACAGCCGGCCAGCGCCAGGGGCAAAATAGCCAGTAACTTTTTCATCTTTTCTCCCTTTCTCCAATTCCCGGGGATTTTAGCCTGAATCTCCATGGTTTCTCCATCTTGCCTGCACTTTTCCCCCGTAGAGTAGCCCCTGTTCTCGAACTGACCAGAGAACAGATCATTCCATAATCAATGAGTTTTTCCCCGTCGCCCCCGACGGGGCTTTTTTCCCGGCGAGCCGACAAGTATTCCCCAGAAAGATGTGATAAATTTAAAAATATCACTGTTTATTCGACGCTGATGTCCGTTTGCAGCCCAATATGCTGGGGTGACGTTTGGCGTGCTGGAGCTGTATTATTCATGTCAGATTTTATTCTTGCCCGGGTGTCGCAAACCCTCGCTACGGAACAGTCCCTGGAAACCCTGGTGCGCCAGCTGCTGGAGATGCTGGAGGCGGTGACGCGAATGGAGTCCACCTACCTTACCCGCATCGATATTAACGCCCAGCGGCAGCAGATCATGTTCGCCCACAACAGCAGCGAAATGCAGATCCCGGAAGGATTTTCCGTCCCCTGGGATGAATCTCTGTGCAAACGCGCCCTTGAGGATCAGTGTACGTTTAGCAATGACGTCGCCCGTCGCTGGCACTCCTGCATCGCCGCCCAGGAGCTGGGGATCGCCACCTTTTTAAGCATTCCTGTGCGCCTGGCCGACGGCTCTCTGTTCGGTACCCTCTGCGCCACCAGCCGGCAACAACAGCCTTATAACCTTGAAGGTGAACAGGTCATGGGCCTGTTCGCGAAGCTCATTTCCCACTACGTGGAAAAAGACACCCTGGTGCAACAACTGCAGGCGGCAAACGTCGCGCTGGAGCTGCATTCGTCGACCGATGAGCTCACCCAGCTCCCTAACCGCCGCGCGCTGTTTAAGCAACTGGCGCTACGCTTTGCCTCCGCCCGCGCTCAGCAGCAACAGGTCGCGCTCATTTTTATCGATCTCGACGGTTTCAAAGCCATTAACGATCGGTTCGGCCATCCGTGCGGTGACAGCTTTCTGGTGCAGGTCGGTGAACGACTCACCGCCGTCGCGCGCCGTGAAGATATCGTTGGCCGCCTTGGCGGCGATGAGTTTTTGATCGTCGGTAGCGCCCAGCCGCCTGCAGCGCAGCAGGCGTATGTCACCACCCTGCGCCAGGCCCTGTGCGGGGTCTACTTCCTCGGCGAACAGCGTATCAACTATGAGGGCGCCAGCTTCGGGGTGGTCATCTGCGATCCGCAGAGTATCGATGTTGAAGCGGCCTTACGCGCTGCCGATGAGGCGATGTATCAGGATAAGAAGTCTCGCCGGCAGGAGAATTTTATTCATATTGACTAAAGTCACGCGATATCCAGTATCATGCAGGGCATCATTCGTGGGTACAGGGACACTATCATGAAATTGGGTATTCTTTTCCCGGTGGCGATCTTTATCATCGCCGTCGTCTTTCTCGGCTGGTTTTTTGTCGGCGGCTATGCGGCGCCGGGCGGGGCATAATGAAAAAAAGCACCATTATTATGCTGGTTGTCGCCATCGTGGCGGTGGCCGGCGCCCAGTTCGGCTGGTGGTGATCGCCGCGACGATATTGCGGAGTTGTCCTATCCCATCAATAAGTTAACGCTTTACACTCACGTTATCCGCCGCGGCATTCTCGGCCACGGGGAAAGAAAAATAGCGGGAGAAGTAAGGATGAAAAAGCCGATCGTGTTACCGTTGATTATCGCGCTGTGCACGCTGTTATCGGGATGCATTGTTGACGATGGGTATCACCACCATCGCCACCACCACCATCACCACTATCATGACGATGATTAATGCTTCACGCTGTTGATGAGCCGATAAGACAGGGCGAACCGCGGTTCGCCCGTTGACGCTTAATCCTGACGCTCGTCGCCGAGGAAAATAAAGCCGAGCGGAATAGCGAAGAGCGCGGTAAAGACGATGCTGTAAACTGTCACCATCGCCCCCTGCAGGAAGAACATAGACGTCGTCCACTCCGAGTACGGCATATTGTACTCGCTCACCACGCCGCCAAAGGTCGCCCGTCCCACCACCGCCAGCGCGATAGCAAACACCGCCGCGAGCGACAGACAGTATTTTTTGCAGTTTTTATTGCTGAGGAGTTTTTGCAGAATCATCCGGGCTTCCTTTTTGCTGTGCGATAAACGGCTGTATATGTAACACCAATGCAATAAAAAATGAAGGGTTTTTGTTACAGGACAGAATAAGAGGCGGCGGGCCGGTCTGTGGGTAACCGGCCCGTGGGGATCAGGACTGCAGGGTAGCCAGGCGCGCGGCGAACCCAACGAAAACCAGGCCAATCAGGCTGTTGCCAAGTTTAGCCAGCTTCTTGCGGGTTTTGACGTAGCGGGTGACAAACGAGCCGGAGAGGATCAAAAAGCTCATATAGCAGAAGCTAATCACCTCAAGGGTCAGCGCCAGAATAAAGAACGCCACCCCGGGGGCTTTGGCGTTGACATCGATAAACTGCACGAAAAACGACACATAAAACAGAATCGCTTTCGGGTTGGTAAGGCTCAGGGTCAGGGAACGCTTGAGGATCGCGCTCGCCGGCTCTGCGCTGGCGTCGGCCTGGCCGTCACGCTGGGTCAGCACCGCATAGAGCATTTTGCCCCCCAGCCACAGCAGGTAAATCGCCCCGAGGTAACGGACGACGTTAAACAGCACCGGCGTGGTCTTAATCAGCGTCGCCACGCCGGCAAAGGCCAGAAACATCAGCACCGCGTCGCCAATAAAGACGCCCGCCGCCGCCAGATAGCCTTTCTTCACGCCGTGGGCAATGCCCGTCTTCAGCACAAAAAACGTATTAGGGCCAGGGACGAGGATGATAAACACCGCCCCGACCAGGTAAGTCAAATAATTCAGAACACCAAACTCAGCGAACACTCTGCACTCCTTCGCGCACGACTAAAACATGATCCGGCTCACGTTACCCCAACTGTCGGGATTTTGAAAGCGCAGCCTGTGCGGGAAGGTTAATAGACGGAAGGTTCACCCAGCGGGCGGGTTTTAAAACGGCGATGCACCCACAGATACTGCTCAGGGGCGCGGAGGATCTCGCGCTCAATCACCTTGTTGATATAGCCGGCGGCGATCTGCTTATCCTCACCGGGATAGTCATTCATCACTTCGCTAATGTGCAAGCTGTAGCCCTGGCGATCCAGCTTGCGCACCATGCTAATGCTCAGCATTTTCGCCCCCGATAAGCGGGAAAGCACATAGGTGCCGTTGGTGGTTGCCGCTTGCGGGACGGAGAAAAACGGCGCAAACACGCTGCCCTTGGGGCCGTAATCCTGGTCCGGAGCAAACCATACCGCCTCGCCTGATTTTAAGGCATGTACCAGGCCGGTCAGGTTGTTGCGATCGATCATCGCTTTGTTCGAGCGCAGGCGACCGCGGGTTTGCACCCACTCCATCAGCGGACTGTTATGCGGACGATAGGTGGCCATCATTGGACGACACAGCCCCATGGCGCGCCCGCCCAGCTCCAGCGACATAAAGTGCACGCCGACGACCATCACCCCTTTCCCGCCGCTAAGCGCATGATTAAGGTTGGCAAAGCCCTCGACATCAAACCATTTTTTGACCCGTTCGTCGCTCCAGAACCAGGCCATGCCGGTTTCAATCAGCCCCATTCCCAGCGACATAAAGTTTTGATCGATCAGGGTCTCGCGCGCCGCCGGCGACATCTCCGGGAAGCAGAGTTCAATATTGCGCCGGGCGATATGTTCGCGGCGTTTGAGAAAACGTCGGGAAAGACGACCCGCGCTGGTGCCGATAAAATGCAGCAGCGGATAAGGCAGTTGTACAATCAACCAGAGGATGCCGAGCCCAAACCAGGTCAGCCAGTTGCGCGGGTGTAAAAGTTGTTTATTAAATACGCAGGCCATGATTTTTCCTGTAAACATTAATTATGTGGTAACGCTTAAGGAAAACAGAATCCATTTATCATCATTAGGCGGTACGTACAGCAAGTAGGACAATACTAATCCGCTGAAATTCCCTCCGGCAAGTAAAAAACAGCGTGCTGACAAAAAAACATAATTGCGGCACAAATGTTACTAAATGTAAACTTAAATCTTATCCTCTTCTTAATATATTCATCGTGCATATCATTTTCACGCTAATCATCAGCGTTACTACCGGACATAATCGAAACCCGACGCGAGAACGCCTTGTCTGCCGGGGTCTGATGCCCGCTCAGCCACACGGCCCGCAGCCTGCCCGCGTCTCCAAGCTCTTCGTCTGTGCCGCGAAAAAATAAAAGGGTTCCCCCTTCAGCGTGACTCATTTTTTATCCGTCAGCATAAGGAATATTAAAATCGCCTTAAGGGAATAATTAAGAATAGACTTATTTAAAGATGCTTTAAAAATAAGCGCCCTGGCAATTGTTTGCGCGTTAATACCGCCCTTACCCGCCGCTGAAAAAATATTTCTTTACGCCTTACCGGCATAAAGCACCGTGTTTAGCGCGGACAGTGACCCGACATCGGGTCACTGTAGGGCAAACCGCAGCGAAGACGTGATGGACGCCCCGGCGGCAGAGGATCAGTAGGTGTGGAAATATTGCTGGATCAGCAGCGGATCTTTGGTCTGCGTCAGCGCCGTCATCAGCAGAATACGCGCTTTCGCTGGATTGAGGGAATCGGCCACCAGCCCGGGCTGGCTGTCGTCCGGCGGCACCACGCCGCTGCCGGTGCGGGAGGCGCGCACCACCACGATGCCCGCCTGCTGCGCTTTTTTAATACCGGCGGCGCTACGTACCGACACCGAACCTGCCCCCGTGCCGGCGTAAATAATACCGTCGGCATGATGGGCGATCGCCGCATCGTACATATACTCCGGGTCGTCCTGGTAACCATAGATGATTACCACTTTCGGCAGGGCCTTCAGCTGACGCACATCGAAGACCGAGCGCAGGGTGTGGATCTTATCCACCCGCGTTTCAAACTGGGGTTTTCCCCCCACCACGACGCCAAGATACCCCTCCTCCGGCGCCCGGAAAGTATCCAGCGAGGTGGCATTGGTTTTGGTGACGAAGCGCGCCGCGCCGATGCGGTCGTTAAGCACCACCATTACCCCGCGCCCGCGGGCATCCGGGTCGGCGGCGACGGTGACGGCTTCCAGCAGATTCATCGGCCCGTCGGCGCTGATCGCCGTCGCCGGACGCATCGCGGCGGTAAAGACCACCGGTTTATTGCTTTTCACCGTCAGATTGAGGAAATAAGGGGTTTCATCGAGGGTGTCGGTGCCATGCGTGATCACCACGCCATCGACATCATCCCGGGCTAATAACGCATTCACCCGCTTCGAGAGCTGCAGAATAATATCGCTGGTCATATTCTCACTGCCGATATTCGCCACCTGCTCACCTTCGACGTGGGCAATTTTACTGATTTCCGGCACGGCGTTAATCAGCGTCTGCACGCCAATTGCCCCGGCTTTATAGCCCGTCGTCTGGGTATTGCTGGCCGCCGAGCCGGCAATCGTCCCGCCGGTGGCTAAAATGACAATATGCGGTAAACGCGTCTCGCTAAACGCCAGGCTGCTTATCGTCAGTAACGCAATGGCAAGTAATGCTCTAAAATTCATACAGGTCACTCCCTTCATAGACATTAATCAAACTTACGCTTGCTTAATGCAAAGGGCTTGCCAGAATTGATATCTTTTACGGGGGGTAAATGGTTAACTATCAGACAATAATAAGGTTCTCGCCTCAACATCGCCCAAATCTGGTGCATGACTGGATCTGAACCGGGCAGGCGCCATGACCCCATACATTATGAGTTTTTACCCGTTCAGCAACACACAACACGCATTGCGATCAGATTATCGACACTTCCGTCACCCTCGAGGTCATTTATGCCCGCCAGGTGACGCGAACGGAGAACAGAAATGCGCATTGCCCTGAAGTCGGCCCTGATGCTGACCACCAACGTCATTCAGATCATTAACCCTGAACTGCACCGGCATATGCAACGAACGGCCTTAATCGCGCTGACGCTGGCGCAAAGGCTGGGGCTGCCTGCCGAGCGTCAGCAGACCATTTTTTGCGCCGCGCTGCTGCACGATATCGGCGTACTGGGTGATAGACGCACCATCCATTCGCTGGATGCCATCGATAATATCCACGATCCGCATCAGCGCCAGGGGGCGGCGATGCTTGAGGGGTTAGCAACCTTCCAGCCCATCGTCCCCTTTATTCGCGACCACCACTTTAGCCCGGAGCACCGCGGCAGCCGCGAACAGCATATTGTCTATTTCGCCGATGCCTTTGAACGGCTGCTGCCGGCGGATAGCCGCGTGGCCGCGTGGCCCACGCGGGCAGTGGTGGAGCAGTTCGTCACCCTGCACCGGGAGATCGATCCGCTGCTCTGCGATACCCTGTGCGAGGTCGCTGAAAATGCGAGCTTCTGGCAGCACCTGCATCCCGGGCATATTCAACGGCTGCTGGAAATTATTGCCCCCATCAACACGCTATATCTGGATATTGACGGTCTGAAAGATGTCTGCCTGCTGATTGCCAAAATTGTCGACACCTACAGCAGCTTTACCGCCAGCCACAGTATTATGGTGGGGGAAATCGCCCGCCAGCTTGCCCATTGGATGCAGCTGCCAGAGCCCACCTGCCAGCAAATACAGGTTGCCGGCTATCTGCATGACATTGGTAAGGTTTATATCCCTCTTTCTATTCTGGAAAAAGAGGGGGAGCTGGATGACGACGAGCTGAGTCAGGTACGCGAGCACAGCTACATGACCGGAGATCTCCTGAGCGACTACAGCGAGCTTGGCGACATTATCAACTGGGCCTCGAATCATCATGAAAAACTGGACGGCAGCGGCTACCCTCTGCATCTCGAAAAGGATCACCTGACCCTCGCCGACCGGATTATCTCCATCGCCGATATTTTCACCGCCCTGACCGAAAATCGCCCTTATCGTAAAGGGATGGCCTGGCAGGAGGCCTTACAGATTATGGAAACGGATGTTATAAATGGCGCTCTGGATCGCGATGTCTTTCTCGTTTTACGCCACCATGCGGAAACGCTACACGCCATCATTCTTCAGACCCTTGAACACCCCCGCAGCGAGCACCGTCCCTGAAGCGGGCCGCCGTCATAACCGGGGGCGGGTTCTATAATTAAAACCGCTTCATCTGCATGCAAGGAAACACAGGGTGAGAATCGCCACCATCACCAACTGGGCCTACGGGATCACCGTCGGCCTGACGCTGGCATCCGGGAGCGCCATGCTCATGGCCTCCAGCGCTGACCGCGTCGAACGCCAGGCGGTACAGCAGCGCCAGGTCTTTGATACCCTCTCCGACGAGGTGGAAAACGACGCCTGGGCGTTGTCTGACCTCGCCCGGCTATACGTGGTTAAGCCCTCGCCGGAGACGCTGGAGCAGTATCAGCAGCTGCAGCGGAGCGACAAAAGCATTGAGCTGCGGCTGGCCAGATTGAAAGATAACGGCGCCAACCGCGAGGAGCTGGCGCTGCTGCACGATGGCCTGCAGATTGCCGCTGAACTTCAGGATGAACAGCAGGCCGCCCTGGCGCATGTCGCCAACGGCGATGCGCCAGCGGCCATCGCGATACTGTATGGCAAAGCGTACGAGACCGAGCTGGAACGTATGCAGACGCAGATCGATCGCTTCCGCCAGATGCTCGAAAATCGCGCCGCCGTTGCCATTGACCAGGCTACCGACCGCTCGCGGATCTGGCGAACCCTGTCGGAAATCATGGTCGGCCTGACCGCCCTGATGTTTTTGTTCGTCCTCGGCTTTATTCTCAAACGCCGGGTGCTCTACCCGGTGGTTCGCCTGAGCGACGTGGTGCAGCGTCTCGCCTCCCAGGACTATGCGGTGGAGACGCCGCAGTTCACTCAGGTGGATGAGATTGGCGATATGGCCCAGGCCATCCGCATTTTTCGCGAGAACGGCCTGGCCCGCCAGCAGCTGGAGCAGCAGCGCGACGCCGACTGGGCGATCCGCGAACTGCTGGCGCGCATGACCCAGCGGCTGCAGGGCTGTGAAACCATTGAGGATGTGATTAAGGTGGCGGAACTGTTTGCGCCGAATATCGCCCCGACGATCCCCGGGAAACTGTATATTCTGGATACCGATCCCTGGCAGATGCGCTGCGTGGCGCAGTGGCTGGCGCCCGCCGGGGAGACGACGCCCTTTTCACCCGACGACTGCTGGGCGATACGTCGGGGACTCAGCCATCCGCCGGTGCAGGGCGAACCCGATATCACCTGCTATCATCTGCCGGAGGCGCACGCCGGCCAGTCGCTCTGCGTACCGCTTATCGCCCAGGGCGAAGCCATCGGGCTGCTGACCTTTCAGAACGTTACCGCCAGTGACGCTCCTTCCCGGGCCTACCTTGAGCTGATGGCGGAAGCGCTGGGCCTGGCGCTGGCCAATCAGCGTTTACGCAGCGCCCTGCTGGAAAAAGCGCTGTTCGATTCCCTGACCGGCCTGCGTAATCGCCATCATCTTGACGAAGCGCTGCATTCACAGATGGCGCTGGCGGTCCATACCCACACCCCGCTGAGCTGTCTGATGATCGACATCGATCATTTTAAAGCCATCAATGATCGCTACGGCCACGAGGCCGGGGATCTGGTGATTAAGAGCGTCGCCACCATCGTGCAGCGCGCGGTGCGCGATATCGGCATGGCTTTCCGCTACGGCGGCGAGGAGTTTCTGGTGCTGCTCCCCGGCATTGACGAAGCCGAGGCGCACCAGTGCGCCAGCGAGATCTATACCCAGGTGCATAATATGACGCTGCGCGATGGTCTGACCGAAATAGGTCAGGTGGATGTGTCGATTGGTATCGCCAGCTATCCGCAGCATACCCAAAGCGACAGCCTGCTGCGCGCGGCGGACGCCGCGCTGTACCGGGCGAAAGAGCTGGGCCGCTCAAGGATTGTCAGCTTTGGCCGCCTGAAGACCGGTTAACCGGGTGAGTGCTCAGTCGCATTGAGCAGCGAGATGACTTTCCGTACTACCGCCGAACGGATATGGCGGTGGTAAACCATGCTCAGCTCACTCTCCGCCAGCCGGTCCTGAAGATCGATGTACACCACGTTATCGAGGCGTAAGGCCCGCGCCGAGACCGGAACCAGGGCCACCCCGACCCCGGCGGAGACCAGGCTAATCATCGAGGTGACGTCGTTGACCCGCTGCGCCACCTGCGGCGTAAAGCCCGCGACGCGGCAGGCGTCAATAAATACCTGCTCCAGCCCGGTGCCCTGCGGATCGTTAAGAGAGATCCAGTTATCCGCGCGCAATGAGGCCAGATTGAGCGCCCCTACCCCTGCCAGTGGATGCTGCTGATAGAGCGCCAGACAGAGCTTTTCCCGCATAAACGGCCTGACCACCAGCGCGTCCGGCGGCGAGGCCAGCGGCGCGCGGATGATGGCGATATCCAGGCGCAGATCCAGCAGCGCTTCGTAGAGCATTTGCACATCGCCATGCACCAGCGACAGCTCAATCCCCGGCCAGTCGGCGCGCAGCTCGCGCAGGAGCCCCGGCAGTTTGCTGTCGTACATCGCGCTGGAGACATACCCCAGATGCAGTCTTCCCTGCTCGCCCCGCGCGGTGCGCTGGGCGTCAAGTGCCGCCTGGTCGACCATCTCCAGCGCCAGCCGCGTCTTCTGCCAAAAGGCCTCGCCCGCGGCGGTCAGGGTCAGACGGCGGTTAGCGCGGGAGAAGAGCACCACCCCCAGACGCTGCTCGAGCTGTTTGATCTGCTGGCTGAGGGCGGGCTGGGCGATATGCAACCGCTCCGCCGCCCGGTGCATATGTAACTCTTCGGCAACGACCACAAAATGGCGTAACGCTCGCAAGGACATGGCCGGACTCCGGTGGGCTTGATTGATAATAAAAATATTATCAATAAATCATGAATGATGCAATTGATAACCATTAGCCTGCAAAGCATACTGTGCGCATCGACACGCTAAGGAGAACATCATGACCGCACCGATTCAGGATCTGCGCGACGCCATCGCGCTGCTGCAACAGCATGACAATCAGTACCTCGAAACCAATCATCCGGTGGACCCTAACGCCGAGCTGGCCGGCGTCTATCGCCATATCGGCGCCGGCGGCACCGTGAAGCGCCCCACCCGCATTGGCCCGGCGATGATGTTTAACAATATTAAGGGCTATCCGCATTCGCGCATTCTGGTGGGCATGCACGCCAGCCGCCAGCGGGCAGCGCTGCTGCTGGGCTGCGAAGCTTCGCAGCTGGCGCTGGAGGTGGGTAAAGCGGTGAAAACACCGGTCGCGCCGGTAGTGGTCCCGGCCGACAGCGCCCCCTGTCAGGAGCAGATCTTTCTGGCCGACGATCCGGACTTTGATTTGCGCACCCTGCTCCCGGCGCCCACCAACACCCCGATCGACGCCGGCCCCTTCTTCTGCCTGGGCCTGGCGCTGGCCAGCGATCCTGACGACGCCTCGCTCACCGACGTCACCATCCACCGCTTGTGCGTGCAGGGCCGGGATGAGCTGTCGATGTTTCTTGCCGCCGGCCGCCATATCGAAGTGTTTCGCCAGAAAGCCGAGGCAGCCGGAAAACCGCTGCCGATAACCATCAATATGGGTCTCGACCCGGCCATCTATATTGGCGCCTGCTTCGAAGCCCCCACCACGCCGTTTGGCTATAACGAACTGGGCGTGGCCGGCGCGCTGCGTCAGCGCCCGGTGGAGCTGGTGCAGGGCGTCAGCGTCCCGGAGAAAGCCATCGCCCGCGCCGAGATCGTTATTGAAGGCGAACTGCTGCCCGGCGTGCGCGTCAGAGAGGATCAGCACACCAACAGCGGCCACGCGATGCCGGAATTTCCCGGCTACTGCGGCGGCGCCAACCCGTCGCTGCCGGTGATCAAAGTCAAAGCGGTCACCATGCGGCACAATGCGATCCTGCAGACGCTGGTGGGACCGGGGGAAGAGCATACCACCCTCGCTGGGCTGCCGACGGAAGCCAGTATCTGGAATGCCGTCGAGGCTGCCATCCCGGGCTTCTTACAAAATGTCTACGCCCACACCGCGGGCGGCGGTAAATTTCTGGGGATCCTGCAGGTGAAAAAACGTCAGCCCGCCGACGAAGGTCGTCAGGGACAGGCTGCGCTGCTGGCACTGGCGACCTATTCCGAACTGAAAAACATCATTCTGGTTGATGAGGATGTCGATATCTTTGACAGCGACGATATCCTGTGGGCGATGACCACCCGCATGCAGGGGGATGTCAGCATCACCACCCTCCCCGGTATCCGCGGTCACCAGCTCGATCCTTCCCAGACGCCGGAATACAGTCCGTCGATCCGCGGGGAAGGTATCAGCTGCAAGACGATTTTTGACTGCACGGTCCCCTGGGCGCTGAAGCCACACTTTGAGCGTGCGCCGTTTGCCGATGTCGACCCGCGTCCGTTTGCTCCGGAGTATTTCGCCCGTCTGGAAAACGGCCACGGTCAGTAAGTCAGTCAAGCTGGGCGACTGGCGCCGGACACGCGGCGTCTGTCGCCCGATTCAGCGCCATCCGGAGCGGATGGCGAAGGCCGGGTTAATTAATCGCCGCGGCGAGGTCTTTTTTCACCTGCTCACGCTGCTCGGCAGTCAGCACCTGGCTGACGTCAAAGTAGTATTTCACACGATAGTAGCGCACCTGCTGATCCAGCTGGCCAAAAGCAGCCAGCTGCTGTTTGACTTTAGCTTCATCCCATTTCCCGGAGTGAATAACGTCGGCCAGGGCGCCGTCCTGATAGCCGCTGATTTTAATCTGGCTCACATTGTTTTCGAATCCCTGACGCAGCGCCTGGATTTTGGCGACCTGCTCCTCACTCAGCTTCAGATGCTGGACGACCGGGTCCTGCGAGACAGACGGCACGTCAGCCGAGGTCGACGCCTGGCTGGCGGCAGTGAAGCAGGTGGTCAGCGCAATGGCGATCAGGGTGTTACGCAAGCGTGTATTCACAATGAGTTATCCTTCAGGCAAGTAAAAGAGACGGGATTATCATCGCGGGAATAAAGCCTATCTGTAACAAAGCATTCGTTTAAAACTGGATAAGAAAAGAATGGCAGGTCACCGAAACCTCGCCCCGGTGGGGGCTCAGCAGCAGAGAAAGATATATTCATCCTTCCAGTAACGGCCCTGACCAATGATATCCCCGGCCGCAGTGATTAACCGTTTTTGCTTTTCGGTTTCGATCCCCTCCACAATCACATGCCCGGTCAGGGTATGAATAGCCTGTAACAGCCCAGGCAAAGCGGGATCGTTTTCTTTGTCCCAGAAATAATCTTTATCCACTTTGACGCAATCGAAGCGAAATCGCTCCAGCAGCCGGAAAGTCGTGCGTCCGCGACCAAAGTCATCCAGCCAGACCGGGCAAAGCGCCGCCAGCGTGCTCAGCGCCGTCAGTTCGCGACCGGCGATAAACTCATGAAAATTCTCATTTATTTCCAGGGCGATGTATTTACTGGCGCGCAGAAAATCACACAGATAGCGGTCGGTCAGAATAAAATGGCTTAATAAATCATCAATATTCAGTGAGATCGGCTTATTATCGACCTGGGAAAAATCAAAGACGGAAAGCAATTCGATTTGCCGGGTAAATAGTGCAAGCTTGTCGCGTTCGGTGAGCGTGGAGAAAGAAAACGTGGGCGCGGAGGTGTTATTTTGTGCGGGTGCTATAATGTCTTTAGTGAGCAATTCCCACGAGTGGTAGGCACCATCATCGCTAATAGCGGGCTCCAGAACGAAGCGATAAGAGGTATTTTTCACGTTTTCTTTAACCATTTAAAAAATACCAGAAATAAGAAAGGGTTAAAGCATGTCATATATTTCCCGCCAACAAAAATAGTTTAAAATGATCGATAAGAAACATTCGATAGCCAAAAGCTATCAAGATATAATTTATTGATCGGTAAAGTGAATTAATATAAATTTGCCACCGCTGTCATACCCACCTAAGTCAAAATTAAAATATCGTTTCAAAACAGCCAGTTACAAAATAATCCATCACCAGGCATTGCGGCTTCATGCTTTTTCCCTACGGGGAAAAAAGCATGGAGTAATAAAACCGAAAAAAACAAGCCGCCAGTTTTTGGCATTTTTATGCCGAAGATCAATAACGCATCACCCGGCACGGCCCGCCTGCCACGCCTGCCACGCCTGCCACGCCGTCTGCAGGCGATAAATCAGGCAGACGGGTCAACGAAACGTCATATTTTCCCGCTATCTTACTGGCAAAAGAGGCGAAGTGGGAAAAGGGTAGTGAGAAGAATATACGGGGTTCCGCTGGCGCTGATGCTAGTCATGCTCAGCGCCAGCGCGTGGCTGGAACCGGCTCCGCGGCATGCCGCCAGAGGCCTGTGCGTCTGGTTTGATGGAGCAATGGTCGACTGCCTGCAGAGGCAGCGGCTGGGCGAAGGGAGGCCCGCTCACGCGCTGGCCAGACGATAAACCGGTACCCGCAGGGTGGTATTGAACAGAGTGTCGCAGACCTCCACCTCCTCAGTGATAATGGCCATACCGGACCGGCGCAGCTGGGCAATGTCCGCCGCTACCCGCTGACTGCCGAACCAGAACAGGGCATCCAGCGCGGTAACCGGCAGGCCCGCGATTAATGCCTGCCGGAGTCGATCCCGGGCTGGTTTAATCTCCCGGGCGATCTGCTGGTACGGCGCCGCTGTCTGGCCCGTCGCCTCGACGCGACGAATACGGTTTGTCAGGTGGTAATGGAAGCTCTCCGGTACAGCCTGTAAATCCTGCTTCAAACTGTAGACGCAGCCGTAACGTTTGCCGTTGAAAACGGCGGCTTTACGACTGAGCTGCAGCGTCTCGCGGACGTCGGCGATCAACTGCGGCGCGCGCACCAGCAGCAGGCGAAAAGGCAGCTCGAAGCTGGTGACATAGTCGACGTTCAGCAACGCAATGCGCAGACGCTCCTCTGCCCCGGCCTGCAGCTGACGGCACTCCTGATAGACTTCTCGCCACTGCTCCCGCAGCCGCGACGTTTCACCGGCTTCGGTAAACTGGTATTTTTCAATATCGTAATCAATTCTCCCGAGCACCGCACATTCCTTCCTGAATCAGTCCCGGCGTTATACTATCATCCTCCGGCGCGGTACCCTATGCCCATCGCCGTCGCCTCTGTCGGTTATTTACGATAAAGATAACGGGTGATGACCACATCAAGAACAAACAGCAGGAAAATAACGCTGCTTAACCACAATAAGCCTGCGAATAAATCAAGTAATTGCATCGTTGTTCCCTCGCCGTTGGCCATAAAAATAAAGCCCCATCACCATAAGGTAGTTAAGAACTACCTTAACAGCCACAGATTAAAAATTATTTAGCGATATGAAATCCCGAGCCCTTGCAGGTTCATTTTACTGACATCAAATTGTCATCAAACAATGTCTATCATCAGCCGACGCCGCAGGATGGTTCCTGCCGTCATGGTATCGCCGGCAAACGCGCGACCGCACGGTTTAACAACACGGAATAATATCGCCCTACCTCACTCTTACTGTCATTGCATAATCTTATATCAGGCGCCATTACCATTCTGCTGAATAATCCGGAATGCGCTATAAGTCATAAACGCCCTGCTGATTGGTTGACCATGGAGAAATACGATGCCCAGCGAAAAAGCCCGCAGCCTTGACCATTTCTATGAATTACTGGCGACAGGACAACATCAGAAAATCGAACTCGATTTTGACGTCGCCGCAGACGATTTTTTTAAAATCGCCACCGAGTTTGGCGACATTGGCGCGAGGATCACCCGGGTGAATGAGCGATTTATTATTAAGATCAAGTCGCCGAAAGCGTAAGCTCCAGCCCACCCTTCCTGGCGGGCTCTGTGGCTCGCAGGGAGTCACAGCCTGCCCCTGATTGAACGCACATCGCGTGGGTACGCTTTCCTGTTGGCGGGTGACACCTTGCGCCTGTTGGGCTTTGCCGCCGTCTCCAGGCCCGGAACCCTTTTTGACCCTGCGGTGATCCGGGTGGAGAAGATAACGATCGGTATCTTAAGCGCCGACCTGACCGACGGCTTCGGGCTGCCGGTGCGCCCCCATATTGACACCCTGCCCAAGCAAGAAGGGAACGGGGCCGGTCTGCCCGCGACTATCTGGTTCATTCCCGGGCCGCCGGCGCGTATCTCGCTCAGTGATAGCCTTCACTGCCGGACACTTTGCCGCGAAAGACGTAATAGCTCCAGGCGGTATACATCAGGATCACCGGGATGATCAGCAGCGCCCCCGGCAGCATAAATACCTGGCTGGAGGGCGGCGCGGCGGCATCCCACAGGGAGATGTGCGGCGGAATAATGTTCGGCCAGACGCTGATTCCCAGCCCGCTGAAGCCGAGGAATATCAGGCCCAGCGTCAGGATAAAGGGACGAGCATGGCTTGCGGGGCGCGCGCTCAGGCGCCAGATCCACAAGCTCAGGGTCAGCACCAGGATCGGCACCGGCACGAACCAGAAGAAATTGGGCAGCGTAAACCAGCGTTCCGCCACATAGCGCCAGCCCAACGGCGTCCAGACGCTGACCACCGCGATCACCGCCATCAACGCCAGCAGCGCCTTGCGGGTCAGCTCGCGCATCCGTTGCTGCAACGCGCCTTCGCTTTTCATGATCAGCCACGTGGTGCCCAACAGCAGATAGGCTACTACCAGCCCCAGACCGCAGAACAGATTGAAGGGGGTAAGCCAGTCCAGCGTCGAGCCGGCGAAGCGGCGGTCGGCTACCGCAAAGCCGTTGATAAACGCGCCGACGACAATCCCCTGGCTGAAGGTCGCCAGCAGCGAGCCGCCAGCGAAGGCATAGTCCCAGAAGGTGCGATGCGAGGGAACCGCTTTAAAACGAAACTCAAACGCCACGCCGCGGAAAATCAGGCCGATGAGCATCGCCGTCAGCGGGATAACCAGCGCATCGGTGATCACCGCGTAAGCCAACGGAAAGGCGCCGAACAGCCCTGCCCCGCCGAGCACCAGCCAGGTTTCGTTACCATCCCAGACGGGCGCCACGCTGTTAACCATCACGTCGCGCTCTTCGGCGTCATGCACCACGCTGAACAGCATTCCGATGCCTAAATCGAAACCATCCATCACGATATACATCAACGTGGCGAAGACAATGATGACAAACCAAATCACCGAGATATCGATGCTCATGATGCGTTCTCCTCATCCCGCACCGGCTCTGCCGCCGAGAGCGGACGCGCCGGGGTGCCTGCGGTTTGCGAGGTCAGCTCCGTCACCGGCTGCGGCCCTTTTTTGATAAGCCGGAAGATATAGTAATACCCCACGCCAAACACCGCGCAGTAGACCACGATAAACACCAGCAGGCTAATAGCCATCTGCAGCGTACTGTGCAACGACACCGCGTCCCGGGTGCGCAGCAAACCGTAGATCACCCACGGCTGACGGCCCATCTCGGTGGTCACCCACCCGGCGACCAGCGCAATCAGACCGGCGGGACCCATACAGAGCGCAAACCACTGGAAGGGACGCGAATGGTACAGCCGCCGCCGATAGCGAAGCCAGGCGCTGCAGATCCCTAAGGCGATCATCAACACCCCCATCCCCACCATAATGCGAAACGACCAGAACACGGCGGGCGAATAGGGCCGGTCCTCTTTCGGGAAATCTTTCAGGGCCGGCACCTGCTTATGCAGGCTATGGGTGAGGATCAGGCTGCCCAGCGCCGGGATCTCCAGGCCATAGCGGGTGCGCTCCTGCTCCATATCCGGCAGACCAAACAGCAGCAACGGGGTGGCCTCGCCGGGCCGGTTTTCCCAGTGCCCCTCAATCGCCGCAATCTTCGCCGGCTGATGTTCGAGGGTATTAAGACCGTGCATATCACCCACCACCGCCTGGATCGGCGCCACCAGCAGCGCCATCCACATCGCCATCGACAGCATTTTGCGGATGGCCGGCGAGTCGTTGCCGCGCAGCAGATGCCAGGCGGCGGAGGCCCCGACGAACATGGCGCTACTGAGAAACGCGGCGATCGCCATATGGAATAAGCGATACGGGAACGAGGGATTAAAGATAATCGCCAGCCAGTCCTGCGGGATGAGGTGGCCATTTTCGAGGGTAAAACCCTGCGGCGTCTGCATCCAGCTATTGGAGGCGAGGATCCAGAAGGTGGAGACCAGGGTGCCAAGGGCTACCATGCAGGTGGTAAAAAAATGCAGCGCTGGCGGCACCTTGCTCCAGCCGAACAGCATCACGCCGAGGAATCCCGCTTCGAGGAAGAAGGCGGTCAGCACTTCATACAGCAGCAGCGGGCCGGTAATACTGCCGGCAAATTGAGAGAATCCGCTCCAGTTGGTGCCGAACTGATAGGACATGACTAATCCGGAAACCACGCCCATACCAAAATTGACGGCGAAAATTTTCAGCCAGAAGTTGTAGAGCGAGCGCCAGACGTTATCCCGGGTTCTCAGCCACATCCCCTCCAGCACCACAAGGTAGCTGGCAAGGCCGATGGTGATGGCCGGAAACAGAATATGGAAGGAAACGGTAAAGGCAAATTGCAGTCGGGCCAGATGAAACGCGTCAAATTCAAACATAATCCGCACCATCATTGTGAAACGCCCCGGCCGCAGCCGGGGCTTATGCGAACATCACTTAGCCGATGATGACGTGTTTTGCTTACCGGCGCCGAGTTCGGCGCCGGTCAAAGGATCACCCTGCGGGTCAGACTGTGTTCGCTTCAGCATCGCTTTGCACAGCGCTTCCTGCTCCGGCGTCAGGCCGACAGAGGCGCTGCCATCTCCGCCATCCACGGCCGGCTGCGGATCCTTGACATAATCGAAGTGTTTGTCACTGTTCCAGCTGCCGCGTACTTCTCCACCCTCAGACATATTGTAGTAGGTGTTCGCGTACTCGCTAATGGGCGGCAGTTTGCCCGGCGGATAGTTATTACGAATCGACTGCAGCGCTTTCTCAAAAGAGAGCTGATGCGCCGCTTCGCGAGTCATCAGGAACGCCAGCGCGTCCTTCACGCCGGGATCGTCGGTCACGTTGATCAGCCGTTCATAGACGATCTTCGCCCTCGCCTCCGCCGCGACGTTCGATCGCAGGTCTGCGGTGGGTTCGCCGATAGTATCAATGTAGGCCGCTGTCCACGGCACGCCCGCCGAGTTGGTCAGCGGAGTACCGCCGCCATAGAGCAGCGACGTAATATGGCTGTCGTTGCCGTTGGCGGTGAGCGAACGATAGAGTTCCGCCTCGCTCTCGGTGCCCTCCGCCAGCGCCCCTTTGGCGCCTTTATTTAGCATGCCGACCAGGGTGCCAATGATCTCCAGATGGCTTAGCTCCTCTGTCGCGATATCCATCAGCATGTCTTTACGGCCGGGATCGTCATCGCTTAATCCCTGAGTGAAATAACGACACGCGGCGGCCAGCTCGCCCTGAGGGCCGCCAAACTGTTCGAGCAGTAAATTCGCGAGCCCCGGGTTGGGTTCAGCAACGCGCACGGTATACTGCAGTTGTTTCACATGACGAAACATAGGCCTGCCTCCTGGGTTATTTTTTCGCTTCTACGCCGTCAGCATCTGAACGCAGGAGAAACTGCTCCGTGGTCTGAGGAATATGTTTGATCAGCCAGTCGGCCATTTCCCGCTCTTCCGCCAGGATGGCCTCAATGGCTGGGATGGAGGCGGTATCGCCCGCTTTTTCAGCGGCCGCCAGCAGAGAGGTATAGCAGGCGATCTCAAACTGCTCGAAAACGTACCCGCTGATCGAGCCTTTGACGATTTCATCGGAAGGAAACATTCCGCCAATGGACTGGCCAAGAGCCGCCATTTTACTCATCGAATCTTTAATCACCGAGCGCGAAATGTCGTTGCGGTCGAGGATCTCTTCCAGCACGGTAATTTGCCGTTTGGTCTCATTAATATGCTGTTCGATTCTGGCACGGAGATCCGGATAATTATCGATACGGCCAGCCATTGATTCCAGCATGGATTCTGCCTGTTTTTCCATGGCATGCGCATCTCGTAGCCAGTCATGATAATGTTCAATGTGATTCATCGTGATTTCCTCGTGTCAGGGAGCGTTTATTTTTCCGCTTTTTTATTAATATTACCTACCGCCAGGTCGGTTAATTTAACATCGGTTTGCTTTTCTTCTTCCAGGGTTTCGGCCAGCAGTTTGACCGCTTTTTTATAACCCAACTGTTCCGCCAGGGTAACCAGGGTACCGTAACTGGCAATTTCGTAATGCTCGACCTTTTGCGCAGCGGCAATTAACGCGGCATCGCGTACCTCATTTTTTTCCGTGCTCTCAACGACTTCATTGGCCTCTTCGATCAATCCTTCCATGGCCACGCATTTCATGCGTTTGATTTTCAGACCAGATTCCTGCTCAATAATCTGGTCTATACGTTCAATCTGGCCCTGGGTTTCTTCAAGATGAGCATTGAACGCCGCGCTGAGTTTTTCACTGGACGCCGCTCTGGCGAGTTTTGCCAGCCCGCGGGTTAATTGTTTCTCTGCGCTGTAGGTATCTGAGAGCAGGTGAATAAATACATCTTCAATGCTTTTCATATTCATAGAAATACCTTCTGGAGTCAGAAAATAACTGCGAGTCTGTGACAGACTCGCAGGAGATACTTTCACTTCAGGGTGCAAGGAAAAGGATAATCAGGAATTATCGGACTTGCGGCCACCGCCGTGGCTGTTTTGTCCGCCTTTTTTACCCGCTTCAGACGCACGCTGCGGATCATTTTTAAAGTTCCCGCCGCTGTGCTGACCACCTTTACGACCTGCTTCAGAAGCTTTTTCACGGTCTTCAGCAAAATTTCCGGAACCACCACGATGCTCTGCCATATTTCACCTCATGTATATCGGTTATGTCAGTACGATACGAAAATATTCCGTATCACTCGTCGTTCGATATTTAAATCTAGCGGGTAATGCTGGTTAGTCAAATTATTATCCCGTGTTTTTGATGCCTTTTAGGAGTAATTCGGAATAATTCTACAAAACACATCAAAAATAACCAGACGGTACATTCCCGCTAACTTACTGTGTTCAGGGAAATAATGCACACAGAGCACCACTGTGGCAAAGAATTATTTATACCGGCGGAGTACTCCTGTTGGGTTATATAACGAAGCGGCAGTAACGCCCTTAGTCTGGTTGAAATTCAGATTTTTTCTTTTTTTAAGGCAAAAAAAAGCCGCTGGGGAAGCGGCTGGAAAATAAAACGGAGCGAATATCATGCCCGATTAAGCCTGGCATACATAAGGGGAATAGGCAAATAACCTCAAATAACCTCAACAAACCAGCCGCTAAATAAGCGAAGCGTGGAATACATTCACTGAGTGGAATATCACGCAGTTCCATTATAAGTACTCTACGCTTTATTTTTACTGTGGTTTATCGGCGGCAATAACGTTAGGTCACAATGCCTTTTCGCCTGCTGCTATCAGCCATTCTCTCCAGGAGAAGACTTTATGAAAGCACTCACTTATCATGGCCCCCATCATGTCAGCGTCGACACCATGCCCGACCCGGCCCTTGAGGCGCCGGACGATATTATTCTGCGCGTCACGGCGACGGCGATCTGCGGTTCCGATCTGCACCTTTACCGCGGTAAGATCCCCGGCACGCACCATGGTGATATTTTCGGCCATGAATTTATGGGGGAAGTGGTGGAAGCCGGTTCCGAGGTCACCGCGGTTCGTAAAGGCGATCGGGTGGTTATCCCGTTTGTCATCGCCTGCGGAGACTGCTTCTTTTGTCGCCTGCAGCAATATGCCGCCTGCGAAAGCACCAATAGCGGCCAGGGGGCGACGCTCAACCGAAAAGGCATTTCGCCACCGGCGGCCCTGTTCGGCTACAGCGATTTGTACGGCGGGATCCCCGGCGGCCAGGCGGAATATGTGCGGGTTCCCAAAGCCAATACCGGACCGTTTAAAGTGCCGGACACCTTACCCGATGAAAAGGTGCTGTTTCTGTCAGATATTCTGCCTACCGCCTGGCAGGCGGTAAAAAACGCCGAGGTCAAACCCGGCAGCAGCGTGGCTATTTTTGGCGCCGGCCCGGTTGGCCTGCTGTGTGCCTCCTGCGCCAGGCTCAATGGCGCAGAGCAGATATTTATCATCGATCATAACGATTACCGACTCGACTTCGCGCAGCGGCGCTATGGCACGATCCCGATAAACTTCGACCACCATGACGATCCGGCGCAGTGGATTATCGACAACACCGCCGGCCATCGCGGCGTCGATGCGGTGATTGACGCCGTCGGCTTCGAGGCGAAAGGCAGCCTTACGGAAACCGTCCTCAGCACCCTGAAAATCGAGGGCAGCAGCGGGAAAGCGCTGCGCCAGTGCATCGCTGCCGTGCGCCGCGGCGGCATCGTCAGCGTGCCCGGGGTTTACGCCGGTTTCATTCACGGATTTATGTTTGGCGATGCCTTTGATAAGGGGCTGACCTTCAGAATGGGGCAAACCCACGTCCATGCCTGGTTGCCGGATCTACTGGCGCTTATTGAGCAAGGGTTGCTCACCCCGGAGGAGATTGTCACTCACCATATGCCTCTGGAGGAGGCCGCGCGCGGCTATCAGATCTTTGAGAAACGTGAAGAGGCATGCCGCAAAGTGATCCTCGTGCCGGGGATGCAGCCCGGAAAGGCAACGCTTTGAGGCGGAGATTAACGCAGCGAAATCCCTCGGAGGCCAGTCTGCGCCGTGCTATAAAAACAGCATGCGCTGGCCGGCCGTCGCTGATACAGCCGTTAACCACAGGGGAAGGAAATGCTCGAGTTACGCCCGAATTGCGAATGCTGTGATAAAGATCTGCCGCCAGACTCACGCGAAGCGTTTATCTGTTCGTTCGAGTGCACCTTTTGCCAGGACTGCATGACGGCGCGGCTTAACGGCCATTGCCCGAACTGCGGCGGCGAACTAGTGCGGCGTCCGGTGCGTCCCGAAGAGGCGCTCCGGCGCCACCCCGCCTCCACCCTGCGCCGCCATGGGCAGTAAAACCGGATGAGCAGGCGTAGCGAAAAGGAGCCCTCGGGCTCCCTTTCTTCATCCTTATTTCGCTGCCGAAAAGCGCCACTCTGCGGCGGTCGACAGCGTCACAAATGGCCCGGCAAGGGTGACATTGTGATGGCCAATGATGTCAGGCGCTGATAAACGTTCGTTATCCATGGTTGAGTGCGCATCTGAGATCAGCACCGTCCGTAATCCCAGCGCCGATGCCGCTCGGCAGGTCGTGTCCACGCAGAATTCGGTTTTCATCCCGGCAATAACCAGCTGTTTTACGCCGGCCTGAGCGAGCTGATGCGCAAGGTCAGTTTGCTGAAAACAGGAAGGGTACTTTTTAATAAAGACGATATCCCGCTCGCCGTTAACACCCATCTCAGGCAGCAGTTGAGTTAATGGACTTTGCGCGGAGAACGGAGAGTCGTCAGCTCCGGTATGGCGGGCAAAGAAGACGGGCACCTCAGCCTGTCTCGCTTTTTCAATCAGCAGGCAAACGTTCGCCAGAAGCGCATCGGCCTGATACGGGGAAACCGGGCCACGGAAAAGCCCCTGCTGCATATCGATAATTAACAGGGCATGCTCAGATGAAATCATGATGGGTCTCCATTCAGTCTGTCACGAACGGAGAGGACGCTCCCCGTCCACATTGGCGGGGAGTGAGGATCTGTTTGTCAGGAGCCGGTCACAGATACGCCCACACCACCGCAGGTTACGGTCGTGGTGGTGACGGTGGTGGTTGGCTGCACTGACGTAATCATTATCTGACCTTCACTTATTCCTTACAGATAAAACATAAGCGCCATTAAAACGGCTCTTTTCTTATAGCATTGAGCTGAGACGGATGGCAATTTATGCGTGAACAACGCAGCCGCTTTACGCAACCATTAACGGCTTACAATATAGGCGCGAAGGATTTCACCTGCTGAAAGAATATGTTTCACAGTATATGCCCGAGCCTCCTGTGGATTATTTTGCTGGCAGGCCATCAGGATCTGCTGATGCTCATCCTGGAATTTCAGCGTATCCGACAGCAGTCTGTTCTGAAAAAGCTCATATCTTTCAATCTGCTCGCGCAATTCACCGATCATCTTCAACAGGCGCTGATTGTTACACTTCCGATACAGCAGTTCATGAAACTCCCGGTTATACCTCCCCTGCTGCTCGGGTTCAGAAGCGCTACTCAGCAGCTGATGCACCAGCTCTGCCCGGGCAAGCGTTTCCGGGTCCATATTCTCCAGGCTATGAAAAATGGCTTCACCTTCCAGGAGTGCCCGCAGCTGATAAATTTCATCGACATCTGCGGCCGTCAGCGTTTTCACCACCGCGCCACGATTTCTGAAAATCTCAACCAGACCTTCGCGCTCAAGCTGCTGTATCGCTTCTCTCATTGGGATACGGCTGACAGAAAACTGGCAGGCCAGGTCGCGCTCCACAAGCCGGTCGCCATCTCGCAATGCCCCCTTGTTGATTAAGATTTTTAACTCACTGGCAAGGATATCGGCGGTCGAACGGGTAGCAGCGTTCATTTGGCTCTCTTTACATCATTCATAAATGGTATACCATTATACCATTCGAGCCAACGTCATGACAACCTTGCGATTCTACCTGCGGCTTCGTTCAGGCAATGCAACTGGGCGATACCGCAGTGAAGAAATTCATCCCTCTATAGAGAAAGGCAAACCAATGGAACATGCTTATACCAGTCATATCACATGGACCGGCAATCAGGGCACGGGTACCTCGGGTTACAAGGCTTATGCCCGGACCTGGGATATCGCGGTAAAGGGAAAAGAACCCATTCATTGTTCAAATGATCCATTACTGGGCGGCGATCCCGGCAAAATGAACCCGGAAGATCTCCTGCTCTCTTCTCTCTCTGCCTGTCACATGCTGTGGTACTTACATCTGGCCTCAGATGCCGGCATTACGGTCATGGAATATCAGGACTCGCCGGTGGCAACGGGTGAAGTATTAAAAGGGGGCGCGGGTCGCTTTATTTCTGCTACCCTCCGGCCGAAAATCACCGTATTACCAGGTACCGATCTCGACGCCGCCGCGGCCCTTCATCAGCAGATCCATCACGTCTGTTTTATCGCCCGATCGGTCAATTTCCCGGTCAGCTACCAGCCTGAATTTATTATCTTTAACGCAGAGTAACTCGTTTCTGGCGCGATCATCCGGTGCGCAGGAAATGTGGCTGGGGTATCCAACCTCAGCCACACTTCGCTGCACGCCGAAGCATCCTGCTCTGGTCGTCATTAGACTGCACGGACATTCACCACGGAGCAGACTTATGATTGCAGTACTTTTTGAGGCCGACGCCTTACCGGAAGCACAGGAAAGATATCTTCAGCTGGCGGCCGGGCTGACGCCTTTGCTTTCAGACACGCCGGGGTTTATTGCCATCGAGCGTTTTCAGAGCCTGAATTCGCCCGGCAAAATCCTTTCGCTATCCTGGTGGGAAGATGAAGCATCGGTGGCCAACTGGCAGCAAAATGAGCGGCATCTGGCTGCCCAGCGCGAAGGCAAAGCATCGATTTTTTCATACTACAGAATACGCGTTGCCCGCGTGTTCCGGGATTACTCATCGGATCGGGGAGCACAGCCAGATGTATGATATTCACATCATTCTCAGCAACACGCCGGGCTCGCTTGGCGCAATGGGTATAGCGCTGGGCAACAACGGTGTGGGCCTCGAAGGTGGTGGGGTATTCACCACGCCTGATGCCGGACATGCGCATTTTCTGGTGGAGGACGGTGAGACAGCCCGCAGGGTGCTGACCGAGGCCGGCTTTACGGTCAGCGATGTATGCCGTCCTCTGATACGTAAGTTACCCCAGGAACGCCCCGGGGAACTGGGAGACATTGCCGACACCCTTGCCCGCAACGGTATTAATATTCTGGTACAGTACAGCGACCACCGTAACCGGCTCATTCTTCTTACCGATGATGACACCCGGGCAGCGGAAGTGACCAAAAAATGGGCCATACTTTCTGAATGAATCTCCTGAAAACGCAGCAAGACAGTGAGCCAGAGGCGGCACTGGAAACCGCGATGGCGATGGTGGCCTCTGCCCTCTCTGACCCGTCAAGGGTCAGTATTCTCTGCGCGCTGATGGACGGGCGCGCATGGACGGCGACCGAGCTCAGCACGGTCGCCGAGGTCTCCGCCTCCACCACCAGCGGACATCTTGCCCGGCTGCTCAGCAACGGGCTGGTGGTGTGTCTCGCGCAGGGGCGCCACCGCTATTACCGCCTGGCAGGCGCGCATATCGCCGGGCTGCTGGAAAACCTGATGGGCGTCTCAATGCAGTCGCATAAGGCGCTGGCCACCAGCACGCCGGTGACGCTTCGCTACGCTCGCACCTGCTACGACCATCTGGCGGGCGAGCTGGCGGTGAAGATTTATGAGTGTATGCTGCGGGAAAAATGGCTGACGGCCGATGGCCTGGCCCTGACGTCAGCCGGTAAAACCCAGCTTGAAAGTCTGGGCGCGGTACTTAACGCTCGCCCGCGACGTAAGCCTTGTTGCCCCTGTCTTGACTGGAGCGAAAGACGTTTTCATCTGGGAGGCGACGCCGGTTCGGCGCTGATGGCGCTGTTTGAGCAGAAAGGATGGATAACCCGCGCGCCGGGATATCGGGAAGTGCAAGTGACGGATAGCGGCAGAGCGGCGCTGTCCCGGCTGTTTAATCTGAAGGTGGGTGGATAGCCTGAGTTTAGGCTACATCACATTTTCGCCGAACGGCACCGGTTTATGCCGGTCGGGCCATCAGTAAGACCCCTGGCGTTCAATCCATACCCACTTGCGATCTCGCGGTAAACTGAGCTAGCCCTGTTGTAAGCGCATGGCTTTGATGGACATTGTGTTGCGGGAAATCGACCATGGTACCGCGCAGCGAGCGTCCGGCAAAATAACGGCCTGAATGCGATAAAAAAACGGGAGCCCATCGGCTCCCGCTTTTACTTAATCCACCAACGGGATTACATGTTCGCGATAATCGCGTCGCCAAACTCTGAACATTTCAGCAGTTTAGCGCCTTCCATCAGACGTTCGAAGTCATAGGTCACGGTCTTAGCGGCGATAGCGCCTTCCATGCCTTTGACGATCAGATCTGCGGCTTCGAACCACTGCATGTGGCGCAGCATCATCTCTGCGGACAGGATGATGGAGCCCGGGTTCACTTTGTCCTGGCCAGCATACTTCGGCGCAGTACCGTGAGTCGCTTCGAACAGCGCGCACTCGTCGCCGATATTGGCGCCCGGGGCGATACCGATACCGCCAACCTGTGCCGCCAGCGCGTCAGAGATGTAGTCGCCGTTGAGGTTCATACAGGCGATAACGTCGTATTCCGCAGGACGCAGCAGGATCTGCTGCAGGAAGGCGTCGGCGATCACGTCTTTTACCACGATCTCTTTACCGGTGTTCGGGTTCTTGATTTTCACCCACGGGCCGCCGTCGATCAGCTCGCCGCCGAACTCTTCGCGAGCCAGCTGGTAGCCCCAGTCTTTGAACGCGCCTTCGGTGAACTTCATAATGTTGCCTTTGTGCACCAGAGTGACGGAATCACGATCGTTGGTGATCGCATACTCAATGGCTGCACGAACCAGACGTTTGGTGCCTTCTTCAGAGCACGGCTTGATGCCGATGCCGCAATGTTCCGGGAAGCGAATTTTCTTCACGCCCATCTCATCGCGCAGGAATTTGATCACTTTGTCTGCTTCAGCAGAGTCGGCTTTCCACTCGATGCCTGCATAGATATCTTCGGAGTTTTCACGGAAGATAACCATGTCGGTCAGTTCCGGGTGCTTAACCGGGCTCGGGGTGCCCTGGTAGTAACGTACCGGACGCAGGCAGACGTAGAGATCCAGCTCCTGGCGCAGCGCCACGTTCAGGGAACGAATGCCGCCGCCGACTGGGGTAGTCAGAGGACCTTTGATAGCAACGCGGTAGTCACGAATCAGATCGAGGGTTTCAGCTGGCAGCCAGACATCCTGGCCATAGACGTGGGTCGATTTCTCACCGGTGTAAACTTCCATCCAGGAAATTTTACGCTCGCCCTTATAGGCTTTCTCAACGGCGGCATCAACCACTTTCAGCATCGCTGGGGTAACGTCAACGCCGATACCGTCACCTTCAATGAACGGGATAATCGGATTGTGAGGGACGTTCAGTTTGCCGTTTTGCAGGGTGATTTTTTGACCTTCCGCCGGAACTACTACTTTGCTTTCCATTAACCTCTCCTTCGAGCGCTTCTGGTTCTGCTCTTCCCTCTTCACGCGAGCCTGGTGTTGGCTGAGTCGGCCAGCTTCGGAGTACCGGGTCATCCCGCTAACCGGAGCTATCGCGTCCGTGTCGCCTTCCTGCCTGTGTTGCGAATCGGTTTGAGCAATTTTTTGTTAATAATTTGTAATGAGCATGTCAATACTACCTGAATGTTTGCGTCCATGAAAGGCATTCGTAATTAGGCTATAATGCGGCAATTGATAGAGCCTGAAAATACCATGCAGAAAACTTCATTTAGAAAACATCGCGTTGAGCGATTCAGCACACAACAAGTCACCAGACAACGTAAAGAACGCCAGCCAAAAACTGTGATCTTGTTCAATAAACCCTATGATGTGTTGCCGCAATTTACCGACGAGGCCGGGCGCAGCACGCTGAAAGATTTTATTCCCGTGGCGGGCGTCTACGCCGCAGGTCGACTCGATCGCGACAGCGAAGGCCTGCTGGTGCTGACCAACGACGGCGCGCTGCAGGCGAAGCTGACCCAGCCGGGTAAACGCACCGGCAAGATCTACTACGTCCAGGTGGAAGGCGAACCCACGCCCGAGGCGCTGGCCGCTTTGCGCGACGGCGTCACCCTCAACGACGGCCCCACCCTGCCTGCCGGCGTAGAACTTGTGGAGGAGCCCGCCTGGCTGTGGCCGCGCAACCCGCCGATTCGTGAGCGCAAATCGATCCCCACCCGCTGGCTGAAGATCACGCTCTACGAGGGACGCAACCGTCAGGTGCGCCGGATGACCGCCCACGTCGGCTTCCCTACCCTGCGGCTGATCCGCTACGCCATGGGCGGCTACACCCTCGACGGGCTGGCCAACGGCGACTGGCGCAAAGCCGAATAACCGAAAAGGAAAAGCGATGTTTAAACCTCATGTCACTGTTGCCTGCGTGGTTCACGCCCAGGATAAATTTCTCATCGTCGAAGAGACCATTAACGGCAAAGCATTGTGGAACCAGCCGGCGGGCCATCTCGAGGCCAATGAAACGCTGCTGCAGGCCGCCGAACGTGAACTGTGGGAAGAGACAGGCATTCGCGCCACGCCGCAGCACTTCATCCGCATGCATCAGTGGCTGGCCCCCGATAACACCCCGTTTCTGCGCTTCCTGTTCGCCATCGAACTTAGCGATCTGTGCGCCACTGAACCGCACGACAGCGATATCGATCGCTGCCTGTGGCTCAGTGCTGAGGAAATTCTTAACGCGCCAAACCTGCGCTCGCCGCTGGTTGCCGAAAGCATTCGCTGCTACCTGCAGGACCCGCGCCAGCCGCTGTCGCTGATTGGCGCATTTAACTGGCCGTTCACAGGGGGTGAATGAACGGTGAGCGCGTGCTAGAATACGCCGCCTCGAAGTTCAATGTAGCGAGTATTTCCATGTCAGAAAGCCAGAAAAAAGTGATCGTCGGCATGTCCGGCGGCGTCGACTCCTCGGTCTCCGCGTACCTGTTGTTGCAGCAAGGGTATAAGGTGGAAGGCCTGTTCATGAAGAACTGGGAGGAAGACGACGGCGAGGAATACTGCACCGCCGCCGCCGACCTTGCCGATGCGCAAGCGGTCTGCGATAAGCTGGGCATTGAACTGCACACCGTTAACTTTGCCGCCGAATATTGGGATAACGTCTTTGAGCTCTTCCTGGAAGAGTACAAAGCCGGCCGCACGCCGAACCCGGATATTCTGTGCAATAAAGAGATCAAATTTAAAGCCTTTCTCGAGTTTGCTGCCGAAGACCTCGGCGCCGACTACATCGCCACCGGGCACTATGTGCGCCGCGCCGATGTCGACGGTAAAAGCCAGCTGCTGCGCGGACTCGACGGCAATAAAGATCAGAGCTACTTCCTTTATACCCTTAGCCACGAGCAGATTGCCCAGAGCCTGTTCCCGGTGGGTGAACTGGAAAAACCGCAGGTGCGTAAGATCGCCGAAGAGCTGGATCTGATCACCGCGAAGAAAAAAGATTCCACCGGCATCTGCTTTATCGGCGAGCGTAAATTCCGCGATTTCCTTGGCCGTTACCTGCCGGCGCAGCCGGGCAAAATCCTCACCGTCGACGGCGAGGAGATCGGTACCCATCAGGGGTTGATGTACCACACCCTGGGCCAGCGTAAAGGGCTGGGTATCGGCGGCACCAAAGAGGGTAGCGAAGATCCATGGTACGTGGTCGATAAAGACGTTGAGAATAATATTCTTATCGTCGCCCAGGGCCATGGCCATCCGCGCCTGATGTCCGTCGGTCTGATTGCCCAACAGCTGCACTGGGTAAACCGTGAACCGCTGCAGGGCACCCTGCGCTGCACGGTGAAAACCCGCTATCGCCAGACCGATATCCCCTGCACCGTTACCGCGCTGGATGAAGACCGTATCGAAGTCCGCTTCGATGAGCCGGTCGCGGCGGTGACACCGGGCCAGTCCGCGGTATTCTATTTGGGTGAAGTGTGTCTCGGCGGCGGAATTATTGAACAACGACTGCCTCTGCAGTCCTGAACGCGCGTTATTTCCGCCGGGACGAACCGCCCCGGCGGCTGACAAGGAGTATGTGTGGCGAAGAATTACTATGACATCACCCTGGCGCTGGCTGGCGTTTGCCAGGCGGCGCGACTGGTTCAGCAACTGGCGCATCAGGGACATTGCGACAGCGATGCCCTGCATGTGTCGCTGAACAGCATCATCGACCTCGATCCCGAGTCGACGCTGGCGGTGTTCGGTGGCAGTGAAGCCAATCTTCGCCTCGGCCTTGAAACGCTGCTCGGGGTGCTCAATACCAGCAGCCGTCAGGGCCTCAATGCGGAACTCACCCGCTATACCCTGAGCCTGATGGTGCTGGAGCGCAAGCTCGCCGCCAGTAAAGGGGCGATGGACACGCTCGGCAACCGCATCGCCGGCCTGCACCGTCAGCTGGAGCACTTTGACCTGCAGTCCGAAACGCTGCTCAGCGCCATGGCGGGCATCTATGTCGATGTGATAAGCCCGCTGGGCCCGCGTATTCAGGTGACCGGCTCCCCTGCCGTGCTGCAAAGCCCGCAGGTGCAGGCGAAAGTTCGCTCAACGCTGCTTGCGGGTATTCGCGCCGCGGTGCTCTGGCATCAGGTGGGCGGCGGACGTCTCCAGCTTATGTTTTCCCGTAATCGTCTGGTTAACCAGGCAAAGCAAATTCTTGCTCATTTAACCCCGGAGTTGTGATCTATGGAATTATCCTCACTGACCGCCGTTTCCCCTGTAGACGGCCGCTACGGCGATAAAGTCAGCGCGCTGCGCGGTATCTTCAGCGAATTCGGTTTGCTGAAATTCCGCGTTCAGGTGGAAGTACGTTGGCTGCAAAAACTGGCCGCCCACGCAGCGATCAAGGAAGTTCCTGCTTTTGCTGCCGACGCAAACGGTTTCCTTGACAAAATCGTTGCCGATTTCAGCGTCGAAGACGCCGAGCGCATCAAAACCATCGAGCGCACCACTAATCACGATGTGAAAGCGGTAGAGTACTTTCTGAAAGAGAAAGTCGCTGACATCGCCGAACTGCACGCCGTGTCGGAGTTTATTCACTTCGCCTGTACGTCCGAAGACATCAATAACCTCTCCCACGCGCTGATGCTGAAAACCGCCCGCGACGAAGTGGTTCTGCCTTACTGGCGCAAACTGATTGACGCGGTAAAAGATCTGGCGACCCAGTACCGCGATGTGCCGCTGCTCTCCCGTACCCACGGCCAGCCAGCGACGCCGTCCACCATGGGTAAAGAGATGGCGAACGTCGCCTACCGTATGGAGCGCCAGTACCGTCAGCTGAACCAGGTGGAAATCCTTGGTAAAATCAACGGCGCGGTGGGTAACTACAACGCCCACATCGCCGCCTACCCGGAAGTCGACTGGCATCAGTTCAGCGAAGAGTTCGTTACCTCGCTGGGCATTCAGTGGAACCCGTACACCACGCAGATCGAGCCGCATGACTATATCGCTGAGCTGTTTGACTGCATCGCGCGCTTTAACACCATTCTGATCGACTTCGATCGCGACGTGTGGGGCTACATCGCGCTCAACCACTTCAAACAGAAGACCATCGCCGGGGAAATCGGCTCCTCCACCATGCCGCACAAGGTGAACCCGATTGACTTCGAAAACTCCGAAGGCAACCTCGGCCTGGCCAATGCGGTCATGCAGCACCTGGCCAGCAAACTGCCGGTTTCCCGCTGGCAGCGCGACCTGACCGACTCCACCGTCCTGCGTAACCTCGGCGTGGGCATCGGCTATGCGCTGATCGCCTATCAGTCCACCCTCAAAGGGATCAGCAAGCTGGAGCTGAACCAGGATCGCCTGCTGGACGAACTGGATCACAACTGGGAAGTACTGGCTGAGCCGATCCAGACCGTGATGCGTCGTTACGGTATCGAAAAACCGTACGAGAAGCTGAAAGAGCTGACCCGCGGCAAACGCGTTGATGCGGAAGGGATGAAGCAGTTTATTGACAGCCTCGCCCTGCCGGAAGAGGAAAAAGTGCGTCTCAAAGCGATGACCCCGGCCAACTATATCGGTCGGGCAACCACCATGGTTGACGAGCTGAAGTAATCGCCCTGCCCCTCTTTCCGCCGGAAAGAGGGGCGTTTTATCGCCGGAAAGCGATCAGATCCAAACGTCGTTCACCGCCGTCCGCTCGCCGCCCTCGTGGCCGGTATTCAACACCCCGCGCGGTTCAATCAGCATCAGCTTCGCTTCCGTCTCCGCCGAGGTCTTATGTTCCAGCCCGCGCGGCACGACGATCATCTCCCCGGCCTTCACCAGCACATGTCCGTCGCGGAAGTCCACGCGCAATACCCCCTCCACCACCATCAGCGTCTCATCGGTTTCCGGGTGGCTGTGCCAGATAAAGTCGCCGGCGATGCGCACGATCTTGAACTGATAGTCATTCATTTCGGCCACCACTTTGGGCTGCCATTGTTCGCTGAACAGGGAAAATTTCTGGGCAAGATTAACGAGTAGATACATAGGCTGTCTCCTTGTGATAAAGGCAGTCAGCATAGTTCGCCTCGCCGCGTTCACGCTTGAACGATTGTGCAACCTGCGCCGCCTTAGCCGCGGATCGCCCGCAGCCAGCGCCCCGGAGAGAGGCCAAAGCGGCTGATAAACTGGCGCGTCATGTGGCTCTGGTCGGCAAACCCCGCGTCAGCGGCAATATCCACCAGACGCTCCCCGGCGCGCATCCGCTGGCGACAAAAATCGAGCCGGCGCATCATGACGTAGCGCCACGGGCTGGTGCCGTACAGCGTTCTGAAATCACGGCTCAGGCTCCAGCGGTCCCGGCCGCTGACCTGCGACAGGGTGTCGAGGGTCATATCCTGCATAAAACAGGTATGGATATACTCCCGAGCCCTCTCCGCCGCCTGATAATCAAACGCCTGGCGACGGGAACGCTGCCCGCCGACCACGGCCAGGGTCTGCGCCAGGTCGTACAGGGCGTCTTCTTCCTCCAGCGGCTCGAAGGTATCCGTGACCGCTTTCAACAGCGGCTGCACGGCGCGACCTAGCCGTGGATCCGCCGACAGGCCGCCGGGGATAAACGGCAATGGCCTGCCGCCGAGTATCTTCTGGATCAGCGCTGGCTCAATGTAGACCATGCGGTAGTGAAACCCCGCCTCGGTGCCCGCCTCGCCATCGTGTATTTCGTCCGGGTGAAGGACCATCGTCCCGCCGGGCAGACTGTGCTGTAGCCCGCCGCGATAGTGAAAGCTCTGCACGCCGGCGATCGTCTGGCCGATGGCGTAGGTATCATGCCGGTGCGGCTCGTAGCCGTGGCCGCCGAAGAAGGCTTCGATGCGCTCCGTGCGGCTGGGCGATTGCGCCAGCCTGACCCAATCCGCGCTCTGCTGCTGAGACATAATGGATAACCTGCGGCGTTCTTGAGGGATGATTCCAGCACTATTACACAAAAAATTAACATCACCAACCCGCTCACTGCCGCGCCCAGCCGCTGGGCGTTTGCTGAAATTACGCATAGAATGAAGGAGTTCCATACCCGCTGCGCAAAAGGCGCCGCTCAACGCCGGCCTGCCCGGCGATGCTCCACGCCGTTTGTATAAAAATCTTTATTTAACAGCTGTTTATATTTTGCGTATATAATAAGCGTCAGACTACTTTCGAAATTGCAAGGGAGAACAGCCATGCGCGTACTCGTGGTTGAGGATAATGCCCTGCTGCGTCACCACCTCAAAGTTCAGCTCCAGGAGCTGGGCCATCAGGTCGATGCCGCAGAGGATGCCAAGGAAGCGGATTACTATCTGGGCGAACATCTCCCGGATATCGCCATCGTCGATCTCGGCCTGCCGGACGAAGATGGATTATCGTTGATCCGTCGCTGGCGCAGCCATGACGTGTCGCTGCCGGTGCTGGTGCTGACCGCCCGCGAAGGATGGCAGGATAAAGTCGAAGTGCTCAGCGCCGGGGCGGATGATTACGTCACCAAGCCTTTCCATATTGAAGAGGTTGCCGCCCGCATGCAGGCGCTGCTGCGCCGCAACAGCGGCCTGGCCTCGCAGGTGATCTCTCTGCCGCCGTTTCAGGTCGACCTCTCCCGCCGCGAGCTGTCGGTGAACGATCAGCCGATCAAGCTGACGGCCTTTGAGTACACGATTATGGAAACCCTGATCCGCAACCGCGGCAAAGTGGTCAGTAAAGATTCCCTGATGCTCCAGCTTTACCCGGATGCCGAACTGCGTGAAAGCCATACCATCGACGTGCTGATGGGCCGGCTGCGTAAGAAAATTCAGGCTGAATACCCGCAGGACGTCATCACCACGGTGCGCGGCCAGGGCTATCTGTTCGAACTGCGCTGATGAAGGGACTGTTGCGGCATATTTTCCCGCTGTCATTACGGGTTCGCTTCCTGCTGGCGACCGCCGGGGTGGTGCTGGTGCTCTCCCTGGCCTATGGCATGGTGGCGCTGGTGGGCTACAGCGTCAGCTTCGATAAAACCACCTTCCGTCTGCTGCGCGGCGAGAGCAATCTCTTTTATATGCTGGCCAAATGGGAGAACGGCGCCATTGATGTCGATATCCCGGAAAATCTGAATATGGAAAGCCCGACGGTGACCCTTATTTACGATGAGAAGGGCAAACTACTGTGGGCGCAGCGCGATGTCCCCTGGCTGACGAAGCGCATTCAACCGGATTGGTTGAAACGCAATGGCTTCCATGAAATTGAAGCCGATGTCGACAGCAGCAGTATGCTGTTGCGCAATAACCATGAGGTTCAGGAACAGCTGGACGCCATCCGCGAACAGGGCGACGATTCGGAGATGACCCACTCGGTGGCGATCAACTTCTACCCAGCCACCAGCAAAATGCCCCAGCTCAGTATCGTGGTGGTCGACACCATCCCGGTGGAGCTCAAGCGCAGCTATATGGTGTGGAGCTGGTTTATCTACGTGCTGGCCGCCAACCTGTTGCTGGTGATCCCCCTGCTGTGGGTCGCCGCCTGGTGGAGCCTGCGCCCCATCGAGTCGCTGGCCAAAGAGGTGCGCGAGCTGGAGGAACATCACCGCGAGAAGCTCAATCCCAACACCACCCGCGAGCTGACCCGACTGGTGAGCAACCTTAACCGGCTGGTTCGCAGCGAGCGTGAACGCTATGACAAATACCGCACCACCCTCACCGATCTCACCCACAGCCTGAAAACGCCGCTGGCGGTGATGCAGAGCACGTTGCGCTCGCTGCGCGGCGAGAAGATCAGCGTCGACGAGGCGGAGCCGGTGATGCTGGAGCAGATCAGCCGCATTTCGCAGCAGATTGGTTACTATTTGCATCGCGCCAGCATGCGCAGCGGCGGTACCCTGCTGAGCCGGGAACTACACCCGATCGCCCCGCTGCTCGACAGCCTGACCTCCGCCCTCAATAAGGTCTATCAGCGCAAGGGGGTCAATATCTCGCTCGACATCTCGCCGGAGATCAGTTTTGTCGGCGAGCAGAACGATTTTATGGAAGTGATGGGCAACGTTCTCGATAACGCCTGTAAGTACTGTCTGGAGTTCGTGGAGGTTTCCGTGCGCCAGACCACCGACAGTCATCTGCACATCCTGGTGGAAGACGATGGGCCGGGGATCCCGCCGAGCCAGCGCCGCGCCGTCTTCGACCGCGGCCAGCGGGCGGATACTCTGCGTCCCGGCCAGGGGGTGGGGCTCTCCGTCGCCCGGGAAATCGTCGAACAATATGACGGGGAGATCATCGCCGGCGAGAGCCTGCTCGGCGGCGCCTGCATGGAGGTGGTGTTTGGCCGCCAGCTGATGGAAGATAAAGAGAGTTAATCGTTGAGTTTTTTCACGGCGCCTGCATCGCCGGGGCGCCGCATCCGTTATAATCCCTGTCAGACACCTGCAGTGGAATATCAATATGGATTATCAATTAACGCTTAACTGGCCCGACTTTATCGAACGCTACTGGCAAAAACGGCCGGTGATATTGAAGCGCGGCTTCGCCAATTTTATCGACCCGCTGAGCCCGGACGAACTGGCTGGACTGGCCATGGAGAGCGAGGTCGATAGCCGCCTTGTCAGCCATCAGGATGGAAAATGGCAGGTCAGTCACGGTCCCTTCGAAAGCTACGATCACCTGAGCGAAAACAACTGGTCCCTGCTGGTACAGGCGGTTAACCACTGGCATGAGCCGTCTGCGGCGCTGATGCACCCGTTCCGCGCCCTGCCGGACTGGCGTATCGACGACCTGATGATCTCCTTCTCAGTACCGGGCGGCGGCGTCGGCCCGCATCTGGATCAGTATGATGTGTTTATCATTCAGGGCACCGGCCGTCGACGCTGGCGCGTCGGGGAAAAAGTGCCGATGAAACAGCACTGCCCGCATCCGGACCTGCTGCAGGTTGACCCCTTCGAGGCGATCATCGATGAAGAGATGGAGCCGGGGGATATTCTCTATATTCCGCCAGGATTCCCGCATGAGGGGTATTCGCTGGAAAACTCGCTCAACTATTCGGTCGGCTATCGCGCGCCGAATGCCCGCGAGTTGTTCAGCGGATTTGCCGACTACGTTCTCCAGCGCGAACTGGGCAGCCAGCGCTACGCCGATCCGGACGTGCCGTCGCGCGACCATCCGGCGGATATTTTACCGGCCGAACTCGACCGCCTGCGCGAGATGATGCTGGGGCTGATTAACCAACCGGAGCACTTTAAGCAGTGGTTCGGCGAGTTTATCACCCAGTCGCGTCATGAACTTGACGTCGCGCCGCCGGAGCCGCCTTATCAGCCTGACGAGATTTATGATGCCCTGCAGCAGGGCGATACCCTGGAACGCCTTGGCGGCCTGCGGGTGCTGCGCATTGACGGCGAGGTGTTCGTCAATGGCGAGAAGATCAACTCCCCGCACCGTCCGGCGCTGGACGCCTTAGCTACCCACCTGACGCTGCGCGCCGACCATTTTGGCGATGCGCTGGAAGATCCTTCCTTCCTCGCCATGCTGGCGGCGCTGGTCAACAGCGGCTACTGGTTCTTTGGCGACTGAGTCTCCATCCTGCCCGGCGGCGCTGCGCTTGCCGGGCCTACGGGTTCTGCGGTCATCGGCTGGACCGTAGGCCGGATAAGGCGAAGCCGCCATCCGGCATGAAGACAGGTGCCCGCTCTGCTGTTCACCGCCCGGCGGCGCTGCGCTTGCCGGGCCTACGGGTTCTGAAGTCACCGGCTGGACCGTAGGCCGGATAAGGCGAAGCCGCCATCCGGCACTTTGTGGTTTCGATGGCGACAATGTCTTACCCGAGCATTATCGCCTCTCGCCTGCATCAAATTCGCTTACCTCACCCGCCCAATCCGGCGGATACCCTCCCTGACGCACATCGCGATGAAAGGTCGAATACGGCCAATCCTGCACCCTACGGACATGACCGTGCTTAACAGGATTGATATAAACGTAATCCATATGCCGCCGGTAATCTTCTTCATTACGGATGGTATGTTCCCAGAATCGCGGCTGCCAGATATGGTGCTGCGCCAGCGCTCGGGTAAACATTTTTTTAATGTCCCGCCAGCGACCGGAATAATCGGTATCCCCCTCAGGCAGGGTCCATATGCAGTGCATATGCTCTGGTAAAACGACCCAGGCGTTAATCAGAAACGGTTTTTTGCTTTTAACAAACGCTGTAGCGGCACGCAGATGAGCAATATGCCGCGTCAGGAGATCGCTGCGCCGATTTTGCAGGTTAACGGTGAAGAACCAGCAGCCGCCGGGGATATAACTGCGACGATAATCAGACATGTGAGGTTCCCTCCTCAGTATTAGCCTTATTGCTTTTGCCCGGCGGCGCTGCGCTTGCCGGGCCTACGGGTTCTGCGGTCATCGGCTGGACCGTAGGCCGGATAAGGCGTTAGCCGCCATCCGGCATGAAGACAGGTGCCCGCTCTGCTGTTCACCGCCCGGCGGCGCTGCGCTTG